>JAIBAN010000045.1 GCA_019695185.1 Blastocatellia bacterium
CTTGGAACCTTGGAACCTTGGAACCTTGGAACCTTGGAACCTTGGAACCTTGGAACCTTGGAACCTTGGAACCTTGGAACCTTGGAACCTTGGAACCTTGGAACCTTGGAACCTTGGAACCTTGGAACCTTGGAATTACAATTGTTTTTGATTCAATAACATGGCATGCTCACTGCATTCACTTTTTCACCAATTCAGGTGAAAACCAATTCACTTTTTTAGTTTTTTCGTGCAGGAGAATTTGCCTTTATGTCCAAAACTTCACTCCTCAGCGAAGTTAAAAAACCCGGCAAAAAGACCTTTTCCACTGCCATTGTGCAGGACAAACAAGACACCCTGCGGTTGCTTGCCGCTCTTAAAAAGCAAAGCATTGAGGATTTGATTGATGAAGCCCTTGAGTTGCTGTTTGAGAAACATCACGAGGAAGTCCGCCCGTTGCGGAAAATTCCTCGTGCATCGTAGGAGAACACCATGGGTGCCAAACATGTCATTGTCGTCTGTAATCAGAAAGGCGGCGTGGGAAAAACCATTACTGCCGTGACAGTCGCAGCGGAACTGGCCATTTTGGGCCATGCCACCCTGCTGATTGATGCCGACCCGCAGTCCAATGCCACTGCCTGCTTTTTCAATGCCGCAGAAAAGCCCATTAACCTGGGATTGGCTCACTCCCTGCTTTCAGCCCAGGACTCGGCCACTGGCCGACTGGTTCCGCCCCGGCCCCTGGAGGATTGCCGGTTGACCACTGAAATCGTCAACCTGGATTTGGTTCCTTCCACCATCGGCCTTGCTTTATTCGACAAGGAAGATGGAATTCGGGCCATCATGATGTTACGGGCGGCATTGCGGTCCATGAAATCGGAATATGAATTCGTGATTATTGACACTCCACCCAACCTGGCCTTGCTGTTGTCCACCACTTTGGTTGCGGCTACACACATTCTGATACCGGTGGATATGGGTCCCTTCGCCTTGGATGGGCTGGACGACCTGATGGGTTCCATCTTTGAAGCCGCCCAGCTCAACAGCGGTCTGAAAATTCTGGGCATAGTCCCCACCCGGTATGACAAGCGCACCCGCATCAGCGCCGATTGCATGGAGCGGCTTCGTTTCGTCATTGAAAAAAGCAAAAACTGCCGCAAGCTGGGGGTGGCCACTGAAGCCATTACCAGCACCGTCATCAACCTTGCCACCAAGCTCAATGAAACCGGAGATAAGCGGCAGCCTATCCAGCTTTTTGCCCCTGAATCCCGGAGTGCCGAAGAATACGCTGCCCTGACTGAGGAACTGCTTCAGCGGTTGCGCTTTCCACCCCGTCAAATCGCCCTTGTTACCGGAACCTTAAACGCATGACCGAATCAAAATCCAAAAAGCCCAGCAAGCGGGTCGTGAACACACGCGAAGCAGGTCTGAAGGCACCAACGGTTTACCACTCACGGGAAGCTGTTGGTGCCAAACGCATTTTTCAGAACATCACCAAGGAACAGGCTGCGGCTGCCGAAGCTGATTTGCTGGCTGAAATGCTTTCCACCCAGGCCAGTCAGGAGGCAGCCACGGAGGTTCCGGCTCCCGCAGTCCCTCCCTCGGTTTCAGCCTCTATTTTGGTGGACGCCCACCACCTTGAAGTGGTGGACGCCCACCAAAATTTGGTGGACGCCCACCAGGTTCAACCCATCGGCGTCCACAATAAACTAACATCAGCAAAACCAACAACTAAGACCTCAAAGGTGGTGGACGCCCACCAGGTCAAAGTGGTGGGCGTCCACCGTGAAGTGGTGGACGCCCACCAAGGCGTGGTGGACGCCCACCAAAAAAGGGTTCAAAGTGGTGGACGCCCACCACTTCAAACCCCTGTCAAAAAAGATAATTTGACCCATCGCGCCAAAGATCGCCATGCCCAGGGGAAAGTTCGCCTCTCGCTTCGCCTGAATTCAGATATTTACAATAAAATCAATAATTTCTGTAAAGATATCAAATTTGACAAACAAGCTTTTATTGAACGACTGGTAACCGATTTCTTTGCCGCCCAAAGCGGTACGCAAAGCCTTGCGTCAAACTGGTGGGCGTCCACCACCTCAAAGGAGGTGGGCGTCCACCCGGCGTTGCATGAAGACATGAAGATAAATACTACATGTGAAGATATCTTCTACCGCTACGAGCGCTTCACAGGCCGAAAGTGGACCCAACGGGACGACAAACTCGGTTTTCGCTACAACAACGTCAACCCGTTGCTCATTGACATCGCCATGGTCCTCACCATCGAAAAAAAACTCCGGGGCAACACGGCGAGGGAGCCAATCCGGTCGTTCAACTATTTCGTTGCGGAAATCGAAGTCCTGCTGGCACAGGAGCAAGCCGGTCAACTTCCAGGAGGACTCACGGAGTACCATCGCTACGTGATGGCCAAGTGGAACAGCGAAATTTCCAAACGGGTGCGGGAAAAATGGAAACTGGGGGAGGAACCGGCCAAACTGCCGTTTGACGATCCCAAAACCGAAAAACCGAAACCTCGCTAAAATGCCCCAGGAACTTTCAGAAACCGCCTCATGCTGGGTAATATCGTTTACGGGTAGAAAAATCGCTGTACGGGCATATTAGAGCCAAAGGGCGGTATTCGGATATGAGGGTGCAACCCGGATTTTGCAGGTTTGGAAAAATCGAATGGTCGAACACACACTATTGGCATCCGGCAGACTTCGATTCGTGTTGGTTCTCAACCTGAGCCGCTTTCTCGATTTTTCCCCTGCCTCGGAAACGAAAAATCAATCGCCAACCCAGACCCGTGAACAGTTCAATCACCTGCGCGGGAGCCCGGCGTTCCTGGCCGCGCTCCGCAATTGGAAACCGGGAATTCCGTTTGTCCGGGACTTGGGTCAGGACCGAATCGAGGAAGAGGGATACCGCCTGCGGGTGTTCCGCTCCCGCTTGCGGGAAACTCAGTTTCTGCCCACCTACCGGCTGGAGTGGTCAACCGGCCTGTTGGAACAATTGCGGGAAGCCTGTCCCGACTTGCCGGAACTGGCGCACGCCTGGACGGTCCGGATTCGGTTTACCCCTTATGGTCTGGCCGTGGTTTTGCTGGAACGGGAGCTGAAAAACCGGTCTTTGGTGGAATGGACTGAGGAAGTGCTGGAAATGCAGCGGGAACGCTGCCTGGTGGAGGACATGGCTCCCTCAGAACAACAAGTGCAGTGGCTGATTGCCCGGTGGGCGCTGGTCCGGTTTCTGGAAACCGTCGGCTGGGAATTAAAGGTTTCCGGCGGTCACCAGCCCTGTTGCCTGCGGTTTCAAAAATCGTTCAAAACCGAGCGTCCCTTGCGGTTGGACCGTTATGTTTTGCACCTGTTTGATACGTTGCAAGGCCCTCAAGGGGAGGTTTCGCCCTACGATTTGAAAACGGCCTATAAGCAGGTGCTGGCCGGTTTGATGGAAGGTTCCATCCTGATTGAAAACCACCAGAAGCGGTTTCCGACGTATCCCCCGGTACCGCCTTGTTTGGAGGATGTGTCAAGCTGGGAAGAGGAATTATGTGTTGTAACCGGCGAGGCCGGACTGGTTTACACGCCGCTGGCTCACCGGGGGATTGTTTTTTTCAGCGGCATGCACGGACGTCCGACTGAATCATACCTGGATTACTGGGAGGCTGTGGTACGGGGGTTCGAACACGTGGTTGCCTTTCGGGCGGAAACCGAACGGGCCCAACGCCGGACGGTGGAACTGCTGGGCAAAATTCCGCACTTGACACAGCGTGTCAATGATGGCCACATCGGACGCAGTGACGAAGCCGAAATTGCCTCCCTGGCCGGAGGGCTGTCCGACATTTTTGACACCCTTCCCGAACAGCGCAGTATGGAAATCTCCGCCATTTTTTTTCGGGCTGACGCTGCCCGGCGCAAGTTCGAGATTTTGATGGAACGGCTGGATGTCCCTCAAATTCTGGGCCAGCTCAACACCAATGTGGAGCAGTTGAGTTACTTTCTGGAGTATTACAACGATATGCGGCTGCAATGGCAAAGCCAGCGCATCAACACCCTGGCGTGGCGGGTGGGAGTGGTGGTCCTGTTTATGGCCAGCACTTCGTTTTTGAACGACGGCTTCCAGGTTTATGACCGCTGGAATCAGGCGATTGGTCCGGTTTCGGTGAGACACTGGACGCTGCTGACGTTTGGTTTTTTGGTTTTTTTGTTAGTGCTGGTCTGGATTCAAAACGTGCGCATCTGGCGCAAGAAATGACAGTCGGGAAGAAGTTTTCGGGACGGGAAAGACAAGGGGGGTGATTTTCGCCTAATGTGGTATAAAGCTAAATAAATCAATATTTTGCAGGAATGTAAACGCGTTTACATGTTTACCGGATCGGAGCCTGTGCAAGGGACTGGACCAGCTCAGAAAAGATTTGGGATATTGTTGGGAAGCCGGTTCTTGCGGCATAATAAAAAAACGGACCAAACCCCCACGAAAAAATAAAACAAATCCCAAAAATACAAATTACGGAATTCACTCTTACCAAACGGCACAAAATTCAAAAAGGACTCCGCTGGAAATGACGGAGCAAACTTCAAAAAGCTGCCCAGCCGGACCTTTTTCGTTTCACTTGTTTCCCCTGGTCAGGTTTGTCAGCACGAGGTGATATGGGCTCCCAGGTCAGGCCCATGGTGATGGTGTTGGTGGTTTTGGGGCTTGCCCTTTCTGAGGGCAGGCACGGAAGGGTGCGCGCTGGCGCTGGCTGGAGGCTCCAACCAGTCGGTTCCCCAACCAGCATTGCCCGTCCGCCTGATTCATCCCTGCCCAACCGGCACGTACCTTCCCGCCCTGAAGAAAAAATAGGAATGGAAACCCAAGGGGCTTTTCCTCCGGGAATGATTCCTTTCCGGCTTTACACGGAAAAGGAAGGTCTACCGCAAAGCAATGTGAATGCCCTGGTTTTCGACAAGAACAACTATCTGTGGGTGGCAACCCAGGATGGGGCTGCATACTACAACGGAAAATCCTGGAAAAACGTCCCGATGCCAAGCCGGACCGTATCAAATTGGGTGCGGACCATTTGTGCAGCTTCGGATGGCAGTTTGTGGTTTGGGCGTCGGGACGGGGGTGTCTGTCATCTGAAAAACGGTGAATGGGAAATCTTTACCAAGCTTCAGGGATTGCCGCACAACGGAATTATGAGGTTGGCCGAGACCAGGAACCGCCAAGAAGAACCCCGAATCTGGGCGGGGACGGAACGGGGGCTGGCCTGTTGGGAAAAGAGCCAGTGGCGGGCGGTCAATCTGGAGCCGGCTGATTCGACCCAGGCCATCTCCTCTCTTGAAGTGTTTCACGGAACGGACGGCGACCAACTGGTGGTTGGCACCAATCAGGGGGTTTTGCTGGAAACCGGCGAAGGCTGGCGATTGAAAGCTTTGCCGCCCGGTTTTGCAACCATCCGGATTTTGGCACTGGCGGTAAGCCATGACCCACAGCATCCCGCGCTACCCCAGATTTGGATCGGCACGGAAAACGGAATTTTTGTCTCTACGGGTGAAACCGCAGAGTGGTCACCGATTGGCGGTTGTTCCGGTATCAGAATCCGTTCGCTCACCGTCAAACAGGAGAGCGGGCGGACGGTTCTGTGGGTGGGCACGGAAAACGGATTGTGCCGTTTGTTTCCCGATACCGCAGTGGGGCCGGAAACCGTCTGGAACGCACCGCACACTATGGTTTTGGGAGTGTTGGAACAAACCGGCAGTGCCACCTCCGATACGGTTTGGGTGGCAACCTCCATTGGGCTGGTGCGACTCAGGTTCAATTTATGGCGGGCGGTGACCACTGCCGAAGGGTTGCCCAATCCAACCGTTTGGTCGGTTTTGGAAATCCCCAACCCCACCGGGCCGCCGGCGGTCTGGTTTGGGACTGAAGGAGGGCTGGTGGGCTGGAACCGGGGTGGCTGGACCTCCTACACCACAGCCCAGGGGTTGCCAGCCAATCGGGTCTTTTGCCTGGCGGAAAATCCCCTTCCGGGATCATCCGTGAAGTTGTGGATTGGCACTGCGGAGGGGTTGGCAGGCTGGGAAGGCACTTCTTTTTCCGTCTGGTCCGTCAAGCAAGGGTTGCCGCATAACCGGATTCGGTGTCTGCTAGCCAGCCGGACTGAAACCGGGGAGCCTACGCTCTACATCGGAACCGGAGGCGGGTTGGCCCAACTCACCGGTAAAACCATCCGGATTATCCCACTGCCCAACAATCTGTCGGTGGAAACAGTGCTTTCCCTGCACGAGACGCCCAACCCGAAGGGGTTGCCCTGGCTCTGGGTGGGAACCGCACATGGGCTGGCCCGGTTTGATGGCCATGACTGGGCTTCCTTTGATATGGGGAGCGGGCTTCCGAATAATTCCATTCAGGCGATTGAACACCGGACCAACTCTGACGGAACAGTTCAGGTCTGGGTCGGCACTTCCGGCGGCGGTGCCGCCTTTGCTCTGGTCAAACCGGGTGCCTTGCAGTGGACGGTGCTCTCCGACGCCACCCTGCTCAGATTGCCTCATAATTTTGTCTACCAGATTCGGAATGACGGAATTGGCAATGTGTATCTTTCCACCAATCGGGGAGTGGTGCGGTTGACCCCAACGGACTTACCTCCGGACCAGTGGGCAACCCGGATATATACGGCGGAAGATGGGCTTCCGAGCAATGAGTGCAATTCAGGAGCACTGTTTTTGGGAGGCCAGGACCGGATTTGGGTGGGGACCACAATGGGAGCGGCCTTGTTGGACCGCACGGCGGAAGCGGAATCCCGCTCCCTCGCTCCGCTGGTGGTGGAACGGGTCAAGGCATTGCGGACAGATGAAAAACCGAACCGGCTGGTGTTTGAAATCAAACCGGGAGCGGGGCATCCCATGATCTCAATTCCCGCCTTTCAATTGGATTATGATGAAAACAGCGTCCATTTTGAGTATGCCCTGCTGTGTTTTGTCCATGAAGCCGAGACCAGATTCCGGACACAACTGGTGGGATACGAACAACAGCCATCAACCTGGACTCCGGACACGCAGCGGGACTACACCAATCTCAGTGAGGGAAAATATACCTTCCAGGTTTGGGCGCGTGATTACAAAGGAAAAGAAATTGGGCCGCTGATGGTCCAGTTTGAAGTGGCAACCCAGCCTTGGCGGACTTGGTGGGCGATGGGAATGTATTTGTTTCTGGTGGCCGGTGGGGTGTATGGAGTGACACGGTGGCGCTTGAAGACCCTCGAAAAACGGAATCAGGAATTGGAGCGGCGGGTGGCTCAACGCACCACGGAAATTGCCCAGGCGCTGGAACAGGTCCGGGCTTCGGAACAGTTGGCCCGCCAGGCCCAGGAACAGGCTTTGGTTGAACGGAACAAAGCGGTGGAGGCAAACCAGTCGAAAACCCTCTTTCTGGCCAACATGAGCCACGAGTTGAGAACCCCGTTGAATGCCATTTTAGGGTTTGTGCAGGTCATGGAACGGGACCGGGGACGCACGGCGGAAGATTTCGACAACCTGGAGATAATCGCCCGGAGCGGTCAGAACCTGCTTGATTTAATCAACGACGTACTGGAAGTGTCGCGGATTGAGGCCGGTCGCCTGACGTTGAATGAACATGCCTTTGATATTCGGCAGGTCTTAAAAAATATCGAAGAGCTGTTTACCGAACGCGCTCAGGTCAAAAAACTGCGATTCAAGGTTGAAATTGCCGATTCACTGCCGGAATTTGTCTTGGCCGACGAAGGGAAGTTTCGCCAGATTTTTGTCAAGCTGCTGGGGAATGCCTTCAAGTACACTGGACACGGCCATGTGGCTTTTCGGGCCCGTTGGGAAAACGGAATCGGTTTGTTCACGGTGGAAGATACCGGGCAGGGCATCCGCCCCGAAGACCAACCCTTGATTTTCGAGGCTTTTGTCCAAAGCCAAAAGGGCCAGGCCTACCGTGAAGGAGTCGGCATCGGTTTGACCATTACCCGAAAATTTGTACGTTTGATGGGTGGGGATATTACGCTCAACAGTGAAATTGGGCGAGGGACCACGTTCTCCCTGGCTTTGAAATTACCGGAGGTGGAGCGGGTGGATGTGTTGGAGGAACCGGTGACGATTACCGGTTTCGCAGAAGAAATCATTCCGCCCAAGGTGCTGGTGGTGGATGGCAAATGGGAAAACCGCTGTCTGCTGACCAAAATTCTCAGACCTGTGGGGTTTGAAGTGCGGGAGGCTGCGGATGGGAAAGACGCCCTTGAGCAATGTGCCGCCTGGCAGCCGGATTTGGTTTTGCTCGACTTGCGGGCTCCGATTGTGGATGGCTACGAAGTGGTCAAACGGCTGAAGCCAGCCGGCTCTGCCGCTTCCCAAAATCCTGGCCAAGGGCTGGAGAAGGTGGTCGTGTTTGCCGTCACCACGGATACGGACGACCTGAACCAGGAAACCTTGCACACAAACGGTTTTGATGATTGCATAGTGAAACCATTTCAGCACAATCAGCTTTTTACCCGAATCGGCCAGCACCTTGGCCTTCGTTACCGGTATTGTCAAACTGAAAACAGCCCCACTGAGGTGGAACCTTCGGGACACCTGACCGTCGAAAGTCTGGCGCTCTTGCCGCCGACCATCCTGACGAGTCTCTATCAGGCGCTGAATGAGGGAAATGTCAGTGAAGCCAATGAGATTCTCAATCAGGTTTCGAGTGAGGACGTGACCATCATCACGGCAATTCGCCAATACATCAGGAACTACCGGTTTGACGAACTTTTGGACCTCATGGATGGAACACAAAAATGACCGAAACTACCCTCAACACCGGCGATATTTTGTTGGTGGACGACAACCCGATCAATCTGGACCTGCTGTCGGGGATGCTGTTTGAACGAAAATACCGGGTCCGGGTGGCGACCAACGGCAAACGGGCTCTGGCTGCGGTGCGGTCGTGCCTGCCGGATTTGATTTTGCTGGATATCAATATGCCTGACATGGACGGCTATGAGGTCTGCCGCACGTTGAAGGCTGATGAAACCACCCGCGAGGTGCCGGTCATTTTTATCAGCGCTCTGGACGAGGCGATGGATAAAGTGCGGGCGTTTGAAGTCGGTGGGGTGGATTATGTGACCAAACCGTTTCAGTTTGAGGAAGTGCTGGCCCGGATTGAAAACCAGTTGAAAATCTCCCGACTGCAAAAGGAAATGGCCTTCAAAAACGAGGAATTGGCCAATGCCAACCTCAAACTCAAGGAACTGGACCGCATCAAAGCCAACTTTGCCGCCATGCTGGTCCATGACCTCAAGTCCCCACTGAGCGTCATCAAAGGCACGCTGGAGCTGTTTTCCTATGAAGAGTCACTCGATACCACGCTCAAGGACCTAGTGACCACCTCGGAGCGCAGTGTTGATAAAATGCTCAACCTCATCAACGAGGCTTTGGATGTCTTTCGGAATGAAGCCCAGGATGTCACTCTCGAAGTCAAGTCCATCAATCCCGAAACCCTGCTGCGGGGAGTTGCCGAGGAAGCCCGGCTGGCGGCACTTTCCGCCCGCATCACGGTTGAGACCAATATTGAACCAAAGCTGCCTTCCCTTTTGGCGGACCCGGACAAGCTGGAACGTGTGTTTGCCAATCTGCTTTCCAATGCCATCAAATTCACGCCCCAGGGAGGCCGCATTTCACTGGATGCCAAAACCGTGAGCGGCACCGGGGTCGAATCCGGCCTGACGTTTGTACAGGTGAGTCTGACTGACACCGGGGAGGGCATTCCCGCTGATACCCTGCCGTACATTTTCGAGCCCTACCGCCAGGCCCGGTCACAGCGTTCGGCGTTGGGGGTTGGGTTGGGGCTGGCCATCGTCAAACGCATCATTGCCGAACATGGCGGCAACATCTCGGTCCGCAGCCAGCTTGGGGTGGGAACCTGTTTTACGGTCATGCTGCCGGCCAAACCGGCGTAGTGAGTGATTTTAGACTTCGAAATTAAATCCCTTTTGGCGCAATTCCTCATAGCGATGGCGGTCAAACCGGTACAGCCGGGCGGCTCGATGGGCCACATCCTGCTGCGTTTCGTTCGTATCCAGCAACAGGCCCATGCTTAAAATCTTTTTGCGGAAATTCCGTTTGTCGAGGTCCTGCCGGAGAATGGTTTCATAGAGTTTTTGCAGTTGGGTGAGCGTGAACTTTTCAGGCAGCAATTCAAACCCAATCGGCTGGTAGCGGACCTTGCCGCGCAACCGCTCCAGAGCGACGCGGAAGATTTTTTCGTGGTCAAAAGCCAGGGCGGGAATGGCAGCCACCGGGAACCATTTGGCGTCACTGGCGTCGGTGGTGGCCTGAATCCGGTGGTCACTCAGTTTGACCAGGGCATAATAGGCCACTGTGACAGTCCAGCCGCGCGGGTCGCGGTCTTTGTCACCAAAGGTGAAGAGCTGTTCCAGAAAGGCTTGTTCAATGCCGGTTTCCTCCTGCAATTCGCGGCGGGCGGCTTCTTCCAGCGGCTCCGAGGGTTTCACAAAACCACCGGGCAAGGCCCATTTCCCCTGAAATGGCGGAACCCCGCGTTCAATCAAAATCACTTTCAAATCGGTTTCGTCCAGTCCAAACACGACGCAATCCACGGTCAGGCTGGGCCGTTCATATTCGTAGGTAAATGGCATAAAACGGTGAATGGTGAATGGTGAATGGTGAATGGTGAGTGTATCTAACCCAGAAGAGTGTGTGGCATCAAGGTGGAGTGTATTTCCTGATAGTTTCTCATCACAATGGATTGTAACCGCAAGAGACGCGAAAGACGCGAAAAATACAAACAATTTTTGCTTTTTTTCGCGTCTTTCGCGTCTTTCGCGGTGTAATAATGCAGGTTCTTAAACCACCAAATGGCCGGTTTTTTGGGCAATGGAAACGGTCGCCTGGGCTCCGGAGTTGAATTCCAGGTAATCGGCCTCAATCCCATCGCTGAAGATGACGCCGCATTCAGCCATGTGCGAGCTGATGCGCAACGGCTGGCCGGGCGTGATTTTCCCAAACACAAGATTGGCGGAACTGGAGGTACTGGGAAACGGCTCCCGGACGGTGAAATAGAGAAACTGGGCATCCCAGTGAAACTGTTGCTGGATGTCGGTGTGCAGGTCCATTCCGGTCACTTTTGAAGCTATCCCCAAGGCTCCGGCCATCAGACTTTTGAACCAGCCGGTGGAACCAAGCCCGGTCGAGACAATCACCCCGCTGGAGGATTGCGCCTCCTGTTCTTTTCCCAACTGGAGCGTATAGCGGGCCGAGCAATGGCTTTTGACCCCAATGAAAAAATCATTCACGGCAAACAGTGTTTGGCCGTCGTTCAGGCTGGCTTGCGCCATGGTCACGGTTTTAATGAGCCGTTTGGCAGTAAAAACCTCCGGAACGATTTTCGGAAGACAGGTAACCGAAAAAGGAACCAGAACACCGTCCCAACGCCGGGGGTCGGGATTGACGCCAATCACGGATTGTTCCGTCAGGTATTTGAGCGTGTTGGCAACCAAGCCGTCCTGACCCAGCACCACCACCGTGTCCTGTTCGCCAAAAATGAAATTCGGCAGGAATTCCCGTTGGACGATTTGCAGGCGTCCCAGTTGGGAAAGCACCGTCGTCGCATTCGAAACCGCAGTGGCGTAGTGTTCATGCTCGGCCAGATAATCCGAAAAATCAGCTCCCAACTGTTCCACATAAAATTTGGCCTGACCCACAGTGTTGAACCGGGTTATCAGTTCATCCAGTCGGGTACGGCGCGTCACTAGAATGATTTTGTTTTCCGTCAATCGGTTGAGCATATTTTTTTCATAAAATCTTCACCGCAGAGGCGCAGAGGGTTCGCAGAGGCTGCACAGAGAAAGAGAAAAACTCTGCGGAAACTCAGCGAATCCTCTGCGCCTCTGCGGTGAAGAGAAAAATCAAAAAGACCCTGCAAAAGCCTTCCATCCGGCTTTTTCCTCTGACCGGTCATAAACGGCAAAGACAATCTGGCGGAAAACACTCTCAAACATTCCGTTGGAGGTGAGCAGTCCGGCAAAAATACGGGCAATATCCCGTGGTTCATTGCCAAAAACGCCACAGCCCCAGGCTCCCAGCACCAAATCCGTATGCCCTTTTTCCCAGGCCAGCCAGAGCAGTTTTCTGGCCCGCTCGGTCATAACCGGCAGAATCCGGCTGATATTGCGGGATTCGTTGCGTTTCACCGCCCCTGCATTGACTGCCGGAGCCGTCACAAAGGAAACCAGATAGGGTTCCTCCAGCAAAGCCCCGTCATCATTCCGAAAGACCGGCACCTGTGGGGAATGAATCATGAAATCCGAATACAGGCAGGTGCCGCACCGCTGGTTGAACTCATACATTTCCTTCATCTGCACAAGGCAGGGATACAAGCCCGAACTCCGCGCCAGGGATTCCTCCTGAGCCTGACTGCCGGAGAGAAATCCTCCGCCCGGATGCTTGGCAGAGGCAAAATTCAGTGCCAGCACATCGCTTTTCGGATTGGCCAACACCAGCCGCCGAGCAGCTTCCAGGGTGGTTTCGTTGGTAACTGTCAAGTTAGTGGAGTATTTCCGTGCTTCCGGCTGGATTTGAATTTCCTTGGGAAAGTCCGTCGGTCGAAACAATTTGGTTCCTGCCAAGGCTGTTTCCTGCTGAGGGTTAAGGGTGACCTCCCGACCAAGGGGCGTGTGGTAACGCCCCTGGTCCAAAATATTCAAAGTTGCCTGTGCCAGTGCAGCACGCCGTTCGCGGTTCATTTCTTTTTACCATTGCCTTGTCCGGCCAGAATCTCCCGCAGGAGTTCAGGCGACACATTGAGTTGCCCGATTTTGTCGGCTTTGTCGGCCAATCCCTGGAAGGCCATGGCCAACAACTGGTCGGGCTGCATGCCGGTGCTGGCCAGTGCCTGCACCACCTTGGCGTCCACACCTTCGATGGCCTTCATCGAGGCAGCCACAGCATAAGCCCTGGCATCGGCTTCGCTCTTCTGATTGGCCACCGAAAGTTCGACCAACGTCTTGTTTTGTTCTTCGAGCGTAATCCTGGAAGCCATCTCGGATTCTTCAAGCTGATGTTTTTTCTCCTGGACCGCCATTTCGGCGTCCATTTGTGCCTCGCGGATTTGCCGTTTTTTGTTTTCAACGGCAATTTCCGTATTCAACTCGTTTTCCCGGATGGAACGTTCCTGTTGAATGGCTGAGTTACGGCGGTTATACCGGGCGTCGTCAGCCTCGCGGAGCAACTGTTCGCGGGTTTCGGCTTCCAGTGCCCGTGCCGTTTCCGGATTCGGTTTGATGGCCAAAATCGAAACTCCCAGAATTTCCAGCCCCAGGGATTGGATTTCGTTGGATTGGCCGAGCCCATCACGCACATGTGTAACCAGTTTGTCAGCCGCGCTGAGGGCTTCCCGCAGGGAAAGGCTGCGCAGCACCTTCTGGGTCAGCACTTTGACCACGTTGATCACCCGTTGCGGAAGCTGCTCCGGGTCGTCCGATTCGAACTCCTGGGTGTTGGCGTTCAATAAAAAATTGAGCATCGAAGCAATCTTCCGGGGGTCCGAGATGCGATAGGTGACCTGCCCCTGGATGCTGATTTCCTGAAAGTCCGCCGTGGCTTCCTCAAAAATAAAAGGTGCATCCGTGCTGGCAATCGGCACGGCAACCAGTGAGGTGGTCGGCGCAAAAAAGAAGAAATCAAGCCCCGCACCCTCGCGGACGATTTTCCCCTTTTTATATTGCATCACATAGGTGGTCGGTTGGGTTTTGATAAAGCGAATTCCAAACATACTACCTCCGGTAATTGAGAATTGAGAATTGAGAATTGGAAAGTGCCCGAATCTCAAAATTCAAAATCTCTCTCATCAAAAAACCCGCTGATTTCAAACAGGTTCAATTCTCAATTCTCAATTCTCAATTCTCAATTTTTCCCTGAGTTCCATCAGGATGATTCCCAGCATGTTTTTACCGGTTCCGTCCCCGCCGTCAGCCCAGTAGCGGTCGTTTTTGGTGTGCTCAATCAGTTTGGCTTCACCTGTGGCCAGGAGTTTCTCAGCCAGTTGGGGATGCTGGGTAAATTTGGCCCACACGGCTTCACGCATAATGTCGTCCTTGATGCTTTCCCAGTTTTTGCGGAGCGGGTGTTTCCGGCTGCGTCCCATGCGGGCAGCAATCATGGGGGATTGGGTCATCCGGATTTCTTCCTCGTATTCCGTATCTGGGAATTTCTGGGCCTGGAAATAGTGTTCGCTGGTGGGCCAGGTTTTTCCCTTCAAGGTAAAAGGGTAGGGCGCAAAGTTGGACATAAAGCCGTATTCATCATTCACGGCGTAAAATTTAATCTCTTCCATGACGTTCCTCATTGTGTGATTTTGCCGGTGGTTGCGGGAAATACAGTGTTTCGCAAGGGGTGACCAAATCAGCCCAGCCGGTTTTCAGGGCATAAGGGCGTTGGGTTGCCACGAAATCCGAAATGTCTTCAATTTCAACAATCCATTCCCGTGCATAGCGGGTCAACACGGTTCCGCGTAACCCAAGCTGAAGTGCTTTCCGCTCCAGTTTTTGCCCGGAAGGGTTGTGGTCCGGGTCCCATTGCACTCTCACTTCGGAATGCTTCAGCTTTTTTTGCCAATCTGCTTCCGAACCGTAAAGCGCCGGAATGAAGGTTGAATGCACCGCCTGCCCAACCATTTCGTCAAAGGCTGACCGTTTGAGGTGAACTGCCAGGATGACTTCCTGCCCTTCTTTGGTGCCCCAGCCGGAGCGATACATCATCCACAGAAAATTCGGCTTGATCCAACTCATCCGGCCCAGGCTGAACTCACCGCCAAAATACCCGTTGCGAGCGGCAAAATGCCCAATGGCCGGACGGTAAGCCTGATAGACCACGATGGAAGTCTCATCATGGTGTGCCAGAATCTGCCTGCCTGTACCAGGCCAGCGTTCCACTTGTTTTTGGTACGGTTCGGTTCTGAGTTTCATACCAAACGGACTCAATTCAGATATTGGCACCCGTCAACGGCTCCGCAATATCTGTTCTCTCTCTCGTTGTTCCTCTTCTTCGTATTTTTTCATCCAGGGTGGGGTTTCCCCTTTTGGTTCGGCAATGCTGCGGATTTCCCAGCCCAGCCCAAGACTGGTTGTGAGGGTGATGGAAACCAGGTTCATTCCTTCTTCCGAGCCGTACACAATTCCCCGCAGGACTTTGAGGTTCGAAGAATCCACCATCACTTGCAGCTCAACTCTGTGATTTTTCAGCAATTGGTTGTGTTCCATTTCTGCACGGAACTGTTCCTGGCTGTGGGTTCCCCGATAGGTTCCATCCATCATGGCAAAGGCGTCTTGAACCCGGTTGTTTTTCAGGTGCTCAATAAACCGGTTTCCGAATTCCATCGCGCCACTATTGGAACGTTGTTTGACCAAAACGGCAATCGTCAACAAAACCACCAGTAAACTGCCCAGAATTCCAAGCCACAACAGGTAACCGGAAGACTTTGTGGGGGGCGCATTGGGAACCTGATGAACGTAGCCGTGCATAAAAACCTTTTTAACCAGGCTGAGAACTAAGTGCCTTCAGTTCAGATTGTCAGGGTAACCGTTCAGGCAAAACTTGCTCATGCTCGGTCCTCAGTCCTGGTCCTATGGGGCTCCAAACCCGCCGGCTGCCGTTTTGCTGAAGCTTGCGGCTCCCTGGCTGGCCCGGACTGCCGATTGTGAAAACATCTGGAACGCCTTGCGGATATCACCTTGATTGTTGCCGGGGGTCAGAATCCATTCGTCCCGGATGCCCATTTCCCGGAAGATTTTCTTGAAATCGGTGTGTCCGTCGTAAATTCCCATGGCTGCGATGATATGCCGTTCACCCAGCAAATCCTCGACCAGCGGACGGACCGTCCGGGCGTTGGCGGTTGATGAATGTTCATCGGCTCCATCGGTAATGATGAGCGTGACCGTCCGGCAATTGACCCCGCCGTCGGCAAACTCCTGATATTTTGCCAGGACCCGTCCCAGCAACACCACAGTTTGGTCATAAAGCGGCGTGCCTTTGTCCGGGTTGTAGTTGGAGGTTGTCAAATTCTCCACTAGCGGGTTCCGTTTGTAGGTGACTCGTCCGGTTCGTTTCTTTTCGTCTTCGTCCACCACCGCCAACGGCAGATAGGGGAACAGGACATGGCCGTTCAGATAGCTGGTGTGGGCCAGAATGCTGTGATTCTGTTTTGAGGCCATCAAGGCTTCAAGCACCGAGTTATGTCCTTCGCGGACCACGTTGGAATTGCCGCTGAAGCGAATCGAGCCGGAATCATCAATCATCATGGTGACCAACACGACTTCGCTGGCCGTCACATTATTCACTGAAATTCCCAGCCCGGCCTGAATCTGTGAGCCAATGTCGAGCACTGTCAGAGCCTGCAACGACTGGGGCGACAACACGCCTTCTTCCTGGGCATTTTGAAACAACGCATTGATATTGGGAACGCTTGCCATAAAAAACTCCTTTTTATGTTCTGAGTACCGCCTTCAGGCGGCTGTTCTGAGTACCGCCTTCAGGCGGCTGTTTGGTTGGCAGCCTTCAGGTTGCCCTCTTTGAAAAGTGAAAGAAAAATCCTGCCGCGTAAACGCGGAACTCAGAACAGCCGCGTAAACGCGGAACTCAAAACAGCCGCGTAAACGCGGAACTCTGAACTGTTACGGATGACCGACGGCGGTATAACTGCCGAAGATTTGGTCAATTCCCGGCCACGATTCCATTGGGTCGGTTGACTTGACCACGTTCATTCCGGCGTCCTGAAAGTTTTGCAGTGCTTTGTCCGCTTCGTCGGTGAAATCCGGTCCGCCGGGCACCACCACCGGGGCGGTGCAGTCGCGCAGGATGTACACTTTTTTGGCCAGTTTCGGGTCCTGTCGCTGAATTTCACCCAAAAAGTCAGCAATGCTGCCTTTGACACAGTGACTGGAGGCCAGCCCGGCCATGAGAACCACATCCGCTTCAAGAAGCGTTTTGATGAGGTGGGTGTTCTTTTGCGCGCCGGGAATCGGACGCCCGTCCCAGCAGGTTGTCACTTCCGGGGCAAAAATCGAATAATGTTCCGTCAGCGGGTTGCCGCCTTTGATTTCCGGACGGTTTTCCGCGCCCCTTGTGAAACTGTGGAAGAGCCGCATTTCCTCGACCACGCCGGCCAACCGGTGGCCGTTTGACCCAAGCAGACAATGATAGGGCCAGAGGTAGAGCTGATATTTGCCCGAAGCCTCCAACTGTTCGCAGTAGTGGGTGAACTGGCGGCGCAGCCACACCGGGTCGGCGCTCAACTGTTTGGCCATGGCCGGATTCGGTTGAAATTTGCCGTTGCGGTATTCATCGGCAGTAATCATCGTATGCGCTTCCGGATGGCTGCCGTCCGCCCGCAGGTGCGCCGAAGTAAAAAACACCTGGAACGGTAAATGGGTGTCCATCGTGCAGGTGATTTGCGAAATGGTGTTGAGGTGCCGATAGACAAACTGCACCAGGTTTTGCTGGGCATCCATGGCACCCGTGCCTGAGCGCCCGGCCACATACAGGGAACCGCTGGGGAAGCTGAAATCCACCTGGTCGTCAATTACGAGCAAATGGACTTTGATTTTGTCGCTTCCCACCGGTTTCAAGGAATGCATGTGTTTCCAGCGTTCAGCCTGCTTATGCAGCGAGTTGGCATCGCTCACGTTAAACCGGGCATCAGCCGCGCGTTGGGGTTCGTAATGGTCAGGCAGGGGAAGAGTCGGAATCGTAATTGACATAAAAATACTCCTTTTCAGTGCTTGAGAATTGAGAGTTGAGAGTGAAGACCTTGTTTCGAAATTGAATTTCGTGAGAAGTGATAACCAAGTTTGAAATCAGGTCGCTTTTTTCAATTCTCAATTCTCAATTCTCAATTCTCAATTCTTAACCTGTGAATTTCATTTGAACCGACAACATACAGTCCATCCTGACCGGCGAAGAGTTGACAATTCTGGTCCACAAACGGCTCGGTGTCAGGAAATTCACGGGTTTTCACAATTTGTTTTTGCTGCACTTCGCAGCGCACGATACCTTCGTCAGTAGCCGCCAGCAAAAAATTCCCGGCAGCACATTTTCCACGCAGATTGGAAAGCCAGCTTCCATCGCCTTTTTCAGCTTCGGCGGCGGCCTCGATTGAACCATCCGAGCGAATCACCACCGCCCGGTGCAGGATTTTGCCATGCACGTTTTCAGCCACGAAAAACCAGCAGCGGTCAGTCGTAAAGGTACAGGTGGCATCCACAATCTGTCCCCGAAAACGGGGTAATTTCACATTGTCATTGATTCCATTGGCATCGGTCCGGAAAACAAAGGCAATGCTCAGCTCCGCTGCCGCATAAAAACCAAATCCAAAGTGGGAACCGACCCAGAAACGGGTTTGTCCGGCCAGCACTTCACCCACGACCTCCGGGCCAAACGCAGTATCGCGGTACAACTGCCCACTGGAAAGCCAGAAACGCCCCTGGCTGTTGGCGGCAAATTGCGGTTCGTTGCCATAGGTGTCAACGGCAACCCGTTCCGGCTGAGTGGTACCCGGTGTCAGTGTAAACAGCACCCGGTCACGGGCAATCAGGGTTTTGTTGCCCCAGATTCCGAAAGCCAGAAACGGGTCGGCACCGCCGCCAAAAACCGAAAGACCGTCTTCACGTTTGAAGGCTCCGTTTTCCAGATACAGCCATTGCAACTGCCCGTGGTTGAAAGCTGCTCCCACGATGTTGCCGTGGGTGCGGAAAATACGGGTTGCGGTCACATTTCCCCGAACCACAGTCACTTCCTTGATGGCTGCCGGGGCTGAAGTCGAGCAATTCGGACAGACAAAACGGGCATGTTCGGTTCCGCACACCGTGCAGGTCGTCCAGCTTAGGTTTTCCACCAAATCCAGCGGGAATTCACCTCGCCGGTCCTTTTCAAAGACCAAGTGAAAATAATGGAGCAGGTCGTCCGGCAGGGCTTTGTAGGGAATTGCCGGTTTGGGATACCGCACTTCCGGGTGAAAAACCGTAATCCGGTGCAGCGGGCGCAGTTCCTGCGGTACCTTTTGAGTTTGGTCTTTGGGGCGATACACGCCGCCATAAGGGTCCACATACAGCAGGCACTGCATGAGCATGACCGTGTAGGCATACCAGTCCGAGTTCATCGTATGGGGACGAAAAAGCATCATCTGCTGGGCTGCCGGGTCACACAAAAGCGGGTCCACAAACTGAGCCGTAAAGACCTGACAATAAAATTTTCCGAATTGAAAGCTGTCCGCGTCAATCAAATGGGCTTCCTGCCCTGTCACCAGCACATTCAGGTCGTTGAAATCACCAATCACCACTCCAGCCTGATGGGTTGCCGCCACAGTCTGGTGCAAATCCTGAAAAATGCCTTTCACTGTGTCAAAACTGACACCTCCCTGGCGAAAGTTTTTGTCTGCATACCTGAGCAACAACTCTGCTCCCTGCAAAAACTTCATCGTGTAACCGACAATTTGCTGACAGCTTTTATCTGTCGCCAGATTGTGCGGTTTGACCACCTTCCCCGGCAAATTGATTGGAAAGGCCCGCAGTTTTTCCTGATGAATGGCAATCCGTTCGCGGGCGGCCTGCTGTTCGTGCGGATTTCCCTGGAAATCAGGATGGTCCGGAGCTTTGAAAATTTTGAGCGCGGTCTGATTGCCCAAGTCATAGACATCGGCCTCGCCACCCTTGCCAATCACCTGCGAAGGGTTCAGTTTATAGCGTTTTCCGGCAATATAGACTTCCATAAAAACCTCCCCAAAACGGCAGGGGGTACTTTTCGCCTAATGTGAATCAATTTCTTTCAAATCATAAAGTTGCAGAAGTGTAAACGCGTTTACATTTTCACCCTTGCCCCGTTTACATGGCCAGTTCCCGCCGCCGCAAAACCACCAGGGTGGTGTCATCCTGCAAGAGTCCTGCCTGACGTTCCATCCGGCGGTTTTCCCAGTCCGGGCGGCGAAATTCCGTATTGATTTGCGCCAATCGCCGCCGGAGGGCATCCGGATTTTCAAAGTACCGGTCCTCTTCCCAAAACTGGCTGACGGGACCCACCGGTTCGGTTTTTCCGGGAAGCTGTTTTTCTGCAAGTTGAAGTAAATCAGCGACCCCGTCCGTCCCAATTACCACTGATTTCACAACCTCCGTGGGAAGCTGTCGCACAATCCGGAATTTCAACCCATCCGGGTTGGTTTCCTCCAGGCTTGACCCGGTTAATCCATACCCCAGATAGGGAGGTGCATTTCCGGGAAATGGTCCCAACGATTCAACGTCTCCATTGATTGAAACAAAACCATCTCCCAGCGAAAAAATGGTGGTCAAAGCCGGAGTTACCACCACTCCCACCACCGTAAACAGAAAATAATCGCTCACGGTTTGGGAAAAACTGCCTCCCATGGCGTTGACCAGGACGCGTACTTCAGCCAGGACATCCAGACGGATTCGTTCAAGTATGTCTACGGTAAGCTGGATTGGTTTCTTTCCCGTTCCATTGAATTGTCTGAGCAGAGTTCGTTCCACCTGGGTCGCCACGAGCCGGGCCCCCAAGGCTGCTCCGACCTCACTATGAACGCCGCTACTGCACCCGTCGCACGCCACTGCCACTGTGAAACGGTTTTCGGAGATGAGGAAGAAGGCATCCTGATTGTTTTTTCCGGCTTGCAGGTGACTGAAACCAATGATGGTTCCACTTGCGCTTTCAAACATTGATTTCATTAAGCTCACCTCATTTTTTGCTTTGTGTTTTATTCACACTAAGATGGTAGTGTAAAAAACACACTATGTCAAGTTTTTTCTTCTGTTCAGTTTTGGCCTGGGATGGCACAATACAAAAACTCGCACTCAGCTTTCCGAACCTGCTTCCCAACCTTGTTGCCAAAACATCCAAACTTTAGGATGAATTCCTTTTATGCATGTCCGTCACAAATACCGCCAGGTTTTGGTTTTCACATTACTATTCGGTTTTTCCATGTTGTGTGTGGGGTGTGGTTCCGGTCCCAACCTACCTTTGACGGTTCCTCCTCCAGCCCCGCCTTCATTGGGTCATCATGACATTACCCTCAAAGACCTTCCCCCGCCGGATACTGGTTCACAAGTCAGCAACGGCTCACGGATGGTTCCCAAGCCCGAAGGAGCCCGCTTGGTTTTGCCGCCAGGGTTTGAAATTTCCATTTTTGCCCAGGGGGATTTGAGTAGCCCCCGCTGGATGGTAGAAGCTCCCAACGGCGATGTGTTCGTGGCTGAGTCCAATATTGGGCGCATCACGGTTTTGCGCGACCATAACAAGGATGGTGCTGCCGACGAAGGATTTACTTTTGCCACTGGGCTGCAGTTGCCCTTTGGGATGGCTTTTTGGAAAGACTATTTCTATGTGGCCAAGACCGATGCCGTTTCCCGTTTCAAATACCAGCCGGGGGACACGCAAATTCGCTATCCGGGGGAAAAAGTGCTGGACTTGCCGGGGAAGGGCTATAACCAGCACTGGACCCGCAATATTCTTTTTTCGCCTGATGGCAATAAACTGTTCACCACGGTGGGCTCGGAAACTAACGTTTCCGTGGAACCAGACCCCATGCGGGCGGCTATTACGGTTTCAAACCCGGATGGAACCGACAAAAAAATTTATGCCGGAGGCTTGCGCAATCCAGTGGGGCTGGCTTTTCAGCCGGGAAGCAATACGCTATGGACGGCGGTCAATGAACGGGATTTGTTAGGTGACGATTTGGTTCCCGACTATGTGACCTCGGTGAAGGAAAACGGTTTTTACGGTTGGCCTTATTCCTACATTGGTCAGCATGTGGATCCTCGCCGGGCCGGTGAACGCCCTGATTTGGTCAGTCAGGCGATTGTGCCCGATGTGCTCATCCAGGCTCATTCGGCGGCTTTGGGGTTGGTTTTTTATACTGGCCAGATGTTTCCCAAAGAATATCAGGGCAATGCTTTTGTGGCCTTGCACGGGTCATGGAACCGGGCCAAGCGGACGGGCTACAAAGTGATTTGCATCCCCTTCAAGGACGGTAGGCCGACCGGCGGGTATGATGATTTTGTTGTGGGGTGGCAGCTTGGCGAAAACAAACACGAGGTTTGGGGGCGACCGGTGGGACTGCTGCAATTGCGCGACGGTTCTTTGTTGATTGCCGATGATGGTGCCAACAAGATTTTCCGGGTGACTTATCGCAAAGCGGGAAATTGAGAATTGAGAATTGGGAATTGACTCGGATTCCTCATGAGTTCTTCAAGGGGCAGGTTTTACTTAAACCAAATTTGGGATTCCCCCTTCTCAATTCCGACTTCCCGTCAGATTCCCGTCCATTTTTGAACGAGGGCTTTGAGTTCTTCCGGTTTGAAGGGTTTGGAAAGAAAATCGTCCATGCCGGCTTCAAAACATTTCTCCGCATCGCCCTGCATGGTGTTGGCGGTTAGGGCCACAATCGTCGTACGGGTGCCTCCGTTTTCCAGTTTGCGGATTTCGCGGGTGGCTTCAAATCCATCCATTTCAGGCATGTGGATGTCCATAAACACCAGGGCATAGTGTTTGTGCCGGATGGCAGCAATGGCTTCGCACCCATTTGAAGCCACATCGACCGGAAAGCCGAATTTTTCAAGCTGCCGTTTGGCCACCTTTTGATTGACTGCATTATCCTCAACCAACAGGAT
Source organism: Blastocatellia bacterium (assembly GCA_019695185.1). Classification (GTDB taxonomy): domain Bacteria; phylum Acidobacteriota; class Blastocatellia; order Chloracidobacteriales; family Chloracidobacteriaceae; genus JAIBAN01. Next base: position 22,652 of record JAIBAN010000045.1, read on the forward strand.
GGGATAGGCGGCGGCCTGTTCCTGCCGTTGCTGCTCCAGGCGGATTTCATGGGAAGGGGAAAATTTGGGAATCAGTTCAAGCGAGCGCCGTTCGGCTTTTTCCCTGGTCCCTACTGGAAACAACAGTTCAAACCAAAAGGTTGCTCCCCGACCAACTTCGCTCTCAACTCCAATTTGGCCACCCATCAGGTCAATCAATTGTTTGGTGATGGCCAGTCCCAAACCCGTGCCGCCAAATTTACGGGTGGTGGACCCATCCGCTTGGGAAAACGGGGTAAAAATATGTTCGTGGACTTTGGGAGCAATGCCAATTCCCGTGTCGGAGACTTCAAACCGGAGAAACAGTTCGTCGTCGGTCTGTGACATCACCCGGACTTCAACCTTGATTTTTCCCGTGGAGGTGAATTTGATCGCATTACTGATGAGATTGAGTAGAATCTGCCGCAACCGGAAAGGGTCCCCGTTGAGGCTGGAAGAGATTTCAGGGTCAAACCTGACCACAAATTCCAAGCCCTTTGCATGGACAGGCTGGGTCACGATTTCCGTGACTTCCCGTAAAAGCTTTCGCAGATCAAATTCCAGAATTTCGATTTCCAGCTTCCCGGCTTCGATTTTTGAAAAATCGAGAATGTCGTTCACAATCAGCAGCAGGGCATCCGCCGAGCCACGCAAGGTTTCGGCATATTCCCGTTGTTCGCCGGTGAGTTTGGTTTCCAGCAGCAGATTGGCCATGCCAATAATACCGTTCATGGGGGTGCGGATTTCATGGCTCATGGTGGCCAGAAACTGACTTTTGGCACGACTTGCTTCCAGGGCTTTCATTTCCGAAGCCAGCGCTTTGTCACGTAACGCCAGGGCATGTTGTTCGGATTCACCCAACAGGTGAACTTTCTGGGCCAGTTCCGAGGTCCGATGGCGGATGCGGGCTTCCAACAAGTCATTGTTACGTTTGAGGGTTCGTCGGCTCAGTTGGATGATACCCCAGCCCGCCCCTGCCATGGCCAGAACATACAGGCTGTAGGCCCACCAGGTTTTCCACCAGCGCGGCACCACTCGAAAAGCCAGTCGGGCACCCTGTTCATTCCAAAAGCCGTCACTGTTGCAGGCTTTGACGTGAAACACATAATCGCCTGCCGGGAGGTTCGTGTAAAAGGCCGAACGGCGGGTCTGAACATCCACCCAATCCGGGTCGAAGCCTTCCAGCCGATAGCGAAACCGGACTTTGTCAGGGGACAGAAAGCTCAAGCCGGAATAACGAATTTCAAATGATTCCTTCCCTTCAGGAATCAGCAGTTTTTCAAATACCTCAAACCCCTCACGTCCCACCACCATCTGACTGATGACAACCGGCGGCGGCTGCCGATTGCTCAGAATCCGGTTGGGGTTGATGCGCACCACTCCCTTAATGGTGGGAAACCACAAATTGCCATCCTGGGTTTTCCAACCAGCAGGTTGCGAAGCCCCGTTGCACTGGTTGGTTTCCATGCCATCGGCTTTTCCATAGACTGCCAAGTTATAGGATTTGCTCCGACCGGCGGCAAATTCGTTCAGTTCCTGCTTGGCAACACAAAAAATCCCTTTATTACAACTCAACCAGAAGGAATGGGCGTCATCCTCCAAAACGTGAAAGGTGTTGCCCTCAAACCAGCCGTTTTGCACCGTAAAATTAAATATCTGCCCTTTTGAAATTCGACTCAGCCCCTCAATGGTACAAACCCACATCACGTGGTCCCGGTCTTCGTACAAAGAAAAAATGCCGTCTCCTCCCAGTCCGTTTTTGGTTGAAATCGTGGAAATCCGGCCTTCACTGATGCAATTGATGCCTCCGTTGGTGGTTCCCACCCACATCACCCCGGCACTGTCTTCGAGAATCGCCCGGATGAAATTGTCTGAAAGACCTTCTTTGGTTGTATAAGGTGTGATGGAACCATTGTCATAGCAGTACAGCCCGCCTCCGATGGTTCCAATCCACAGGCGCTGGCGGCTGTCGGGATAAATCACGTTGATAACCCCGCTCCCGGCTCCAAGGTTGGCAGCCAGGGGCTGAAATTTTCCAGCAGTATATTTACAGACGCCATTCCCGTTGGTGCCAACCCAGAGATTGCCTTCATGGTCCTCAGCCAAGGCCCGAATGTAATTGGAAGGCAGCCCGTTTTGGGTGGTGAAAACCTCAAACACACCATTCGTAAACCGGTTCAGGCCGTTGCCATCCGTGCCTATCCAGATGTTGCCGGTCCGGTCCTGCATAATGGTTTTGGCCGAGTTGTTGGAAAGTCCCTGGTATTTTGTGTAAGTGACAAATTTGCCATCCCGCAGCCGTTTCAACCCGTTGTTGGAGCCAATCCACAAACTTCCTTCCCGGTCGCCATACAGGGCGCGGACCAAATCCTGGGAAAGCGAGTTAAAACATTTGTAGGGTTCAAACTGTTGCTTCCAGAACCGGGTCACCCCATGCCCCAGGGTACCAATCCATAACACCCCATCCTGGTCCAGGAACAGGCTGCGAATAAAATTTTCCGGCAGCCCGTCCGCAGTGCTATAGACTTTCCACTCCGCCCCATTGAAAAACGAAAGACCGTTGTAGGTTCCCACCCACATGCCCCCGGTCGGATGTTCAGCCAGCGCATAAACCGTATTGTTGGGCAGCCCGTTGCGGGTGTCATAGGTTTGGAACCGGTTGTTTTCAAAGATACAAACCCCGCCGCCTTCAGTTCCGATCCAGAGTTTTCCCTGCCGGTCCTCGCGGATACAACGAACTACGTCGTGAGAGAGCCCGTCTTTGGTGGTAAAGGATTGGAATTTCCCGTTCTGGTAACGGTTCAGCCCGTGGTTGGTGCCAATCCAGAGGCTGCCATCCTGACTCTGGCAGAGCGAAAAGATAATATCACTCAGCAAACCGTCTTTCTGGCCATATCCGGTAAAGGTATGGTTCCGGTAACAGACCAGCCCGCCTCCCAGCGTGCCAATCCAGAGGCCGTTTTGCCGGTCTTCATAAACCACCCAGATTCCATTGTTTTTCAGTTGCGGTGTATTCTGTTTGTCAAAAACGGTGAATTGAACGCCATCAAAGCGGACCAGCCCTTCATAGGTTCCCATCCAGAGATAGCCGTCTTGGGACTGGATGATGGAATGGACCGTATTTTGCGGCAGCCCGTCCTGCCATTCGTCATAGCCATACTGGTCCAGGGTTTTCACCGGGTCGAGGGCCAGGGCCGGCACCGTTCCCCAGCCAAACAAAAAAACAACCCAGCCCAGCATGGTCACCAGGAATTTATAGCTTCGGCCAACTGCGGAACAGGTCAGCTTCATAACAATGGATGACGAAGATGGAACGACTATGATTAAATCTGGGGCAGGGTTCTCGTTTTTAATGATAATACCATAGAACCTTTGGTTGTCTTGTGCGAATCCCAACACTTTCCCGCCGCGCCAAAATCTGGTTGGTTCTGGTTCTGATTGGAATCCTGGTTCTGATTGATGCCCTTGCAATTGAACCCTATTGGATTCAGGTCACGCATCATCACCTCCCTTTGCGGGTGAACCAGCCGCTGGTGATTGCCCATCTTTCCGACTTGCATATTCGCAGTTTTGGCTGGCGCGAAGCCAAACTGGTTGAACTGGTCAATCGGGAAAAACCGGATGTTGTGGTTGTGACCGGAGATGCCACCGGGGACGGTGGCAGTCATGAAACCACCCGGCAGGTGTTACGCCAGTTTCACCCCCGGTTGGGGGTGTGGGTGGTCCGGGGCAATTGGGAATGCTGGCGACCGATTGGCAATGAGCGGGCATTTTACGAGTCGTTTGGAGCCCAGTATCTGTACAACCAAGCCCGGCCATTGCAGGACAATCTGTGGATTATTGGGCTGGATGATGAATATGCGGGTGCCCCGGATGTCAGCCGGGGATTTGCGGATGTGCCCTCAACTGCCGTCAAACTGGCTTTGTTCCATTCCCCCAGCCTGTTTGACCGGGTCAAAGGAAAATGTGATGTGGTCCTGGCCGGACATACCCACGGCGGACAGGTTTGCCTGCCATTCTACGGGCCACTCTGGCTGCCGCGCGGATCGGGTCGGTTTTTGGCAGGCTGGTACCGGGAAAACGGAACCAGTATGTATGTTTCCCGTGGCGTGGGGACCTCGCTTTTCCCCATCCGGTTCAACTGTCGTCCGGAGGTGGCCTTTATCCATGTGGTTCCTTCCGGCTGAGGGAGCGGGCTTGATTTTCCCGACTTGGTTGACCATTCTGGACCTCACACACTCATACATCAAAGGAACCTGTCCCATGCACCACGTACCTCCCAAACCATGTGCGGAAGCTCCGGAAATGATCTGCCTGAACTGTAAAAATTACGACACCGTGTGGCTGAACTGTGTCTTGCTGGGGTTTGATGGAATACGGGAAAACCCCAACATGCGATGCAATCTTGAGATTGAAAAGGAAGGCGAAAAACGCTGGGCTTTCATTCACAAAAACACCCAGGACCTGAAAGCTGACCAAGCCCTGATTGACAGCCTGCTTGGTGAGGAACACGAGCACAAACACGATTGAACCGGCTACTCTTTTTTTTCTCCCTCAGCCGGGATTTTTTGCACGATTGCCAAAGTGACGACCGCTTTGGCAACCAGCTTTTCCGTTTCATCCACAGCCACAAACACCTCTGATTCCACCACGGTCAGCCGTTTCCCGGCTTTCAGCACTTGGGCGGTACAGCGCAAGGTTTTTCCTACTGCGGGCCGCAGCAGGTTGATTTTAAACTCAACCGACAAAACGGCCTCATCTTTGGCCACCAGGGTGGCACCAGCACCACCCGCAGTGTGGTCGGCAAGGGTGGCCAAAACACCGGCATGAACAAACCCATCCTGTTGCAAATGGATGTCACTCAGTTCCAGACCGGTTGAACAACGACCCCGTTCAACTTCAAAGAGCCGAATCCCCAAATGCTGAACAAACGGGGCCTTCTGAAAAATATTGAGAACAGTCTTTTGAAAATCCGGGTTCGGAGGTGCCATAAGAGTGCTTTAACCAGTTTGTGGAGAATTCTCGCGTGGGTGGCATCACATTGTACATGGAAAGGAACCCACGATGAATGCTTTCAAGTCACTTCGCGCAGGATTACCACTTGTTTGTTGGATACTGTTTTTGACTTTTCCTTTTTTGACCGGCTGCTCCGGAGTCGCTGAAGACAAACCCTACACACCCCAGAATCAAACCGAAACCAATGTCATGAAAATGTTGACCACGTTTCTTGATTCAAAAATTGCAGGTGCTCCCAACGACCAGATGACCTGCAATGAAGGAACCGCTCAACTCCCGTTGGACATTAAATCGTATATGGTGACCGATATCAAAACCTCGGAGGGATTTGCCACCGTGAAAGTCACAGGTGCCAGCGGGGAAAAGAAAAACTACCGGTTTCAGCTTTTGGCAGCCGACGTGCAAAACGGTGCCTATTGCATTTTGGGCTTCAAGCCGGGTGCCTGAACCAAATCAGGAACAGTGACACTGGTTGCTTAATCCAGTCCTGGTGGGTGGAAATTCAAACGGGAATTTCCCTCACCATTTTTTATTTTTCAGAGACCAGTTGGGCTGCCCGATGACCGCTCAAAACCGCCCCTTCGATAGTTGCCGGTAACCCGGTATCGGTCCAGTCTCCGGCCAGAAAGAAATTTGCAAAAGAAGTGCGGGCTCCGGGCCGGGCTTTTTCCGCTGCCGGACTGGCTGAAAACGTTGCATCATGCTCTTTAATCACAAACGAATGGACCAGCTTGGCCTGCCGGGAAGCGGGCAGGACCGTTTGTAACTCGGCCACCGCCATCTCCACCAACTGTTCCTTGGGGGTCCGCTGATGAACATGCGCCGCGCTCAGAATCAGGGAAAGGTGTTGGGTTTTTGCCTGCGTCCGGTTGAGAATCACATCCTTGTTGAACACCCACTGGACCTGCGTTCCCAACAATCCGGCAAAAGGCAAATCCGTTACCGGGCGGTCAAACCAGAGGTTAATGGAGATAATGGGCGCGGAGCGGAAGTCCCACCATTGGGCAAATTCAGGAACCCTGGTCCCAATCTCCTCGGCAATCATGCGGCGGAGCGAAAAATAAGGCACCGACGAAATGTAGGCATCCGCCTGGACTGTGGTTCCGTCCGTCAGTTCGATGCCGGAACAACGCCCCGCTTCAAATTTGATTTGGGAAACACCGGTTTTGAGTTGGACCGTGCCGCCTCGTACTTCGATAAACTCCACTGCCTGCCGGGTGTAGAGGTCACTGAGTCCCACCTTTGAGGTAACCATGGAGGAATCACGCCGGGTTCCGCCAAACCCATCCTGCAGGACTTTGGCCAAGAGCGTGGCGGGTGCAATCTTGATGTCCTCATTGAGGGTGGCAACTGCCAGCGGTTCCCAAAACCGTTCTTTGATGCGAGGTGACTGACCACAGGCAGTCAGCCATTCATCAACCGTCAAATGGCCAATCTTGCGGTGCAGTTTTCCATTTTTCAGTCGTAAGGTGCCGCCCAGTCGCAGGGTTCCCAGCTTTTCAGCCAGAGAGAGCCCCTTCAACCCCAGCAGCCCGACGAATAAGTGCAATGGGGCCGGAAGTTGCGGACATTCCAGCGTGGCCTGTCCCTGGGCGTCAAGAAAATCAACCCTGGAGCGGTCCTGAAAATGAACCAGGTCCAGGCTGCCGATTTTTTTGAGAAAGGCAAAGGTTTCCCGGTAACACCCCATCATCAGGTGCTGACCGTTATCCACCACGCTGCCGGTCGTCGAATCCAGGAAGGAATAAGCGCGGCCTCCCAGAAAGGGTCGTTTTTCAATGAGATGGACCCGCCACCCGGCATCCGCCAAGGCGACTCCGGCAGCCAATCCGGCAAACCCTCCACCGATGATGCTGACACTTTTCATAAGATTTCGTGGCCAATCAAGCGGTTGACGGCTGGTTACTCAAACTTGGATTTGACCAGAGTGGTCAGTGCGGTAAAGGCTTTCTGCGCTTTTCCGACGGCGCACCGATGGGTGAAAACGTTGTAATCGGCAGCTTCAATGCGTTGTAGAATCTTGAAGTAAATCTTGCCCATGATTTGGGCGGAAACCATGTTTTTCCGGTCTTCCGGATGCAAAACAGCCTCTGCTTTTTGAAAATAACTGCGGGCCCGTGCTCCCTGGAATTTCATCAACTCCACAAATTGCTGGTTATAAACGCCCCGCAGCAGTTCTTCCTCGCTATACCCAAACTGCTCCAGTTCATCTGCCGGAAGATAAACCCGCCCCCGGTTGGCGTCCTCGGCCAAGTCACGCATGATATTGACCAATTGGAGCGCATTTCCCAAGTACAGGGCAAAGGTGCGGGCGCTTTCATGTCTGTAGCCGAAAATTTCGATGCACATCAGCCCGGTTACTCCGGCCACGTGATAACAGTATGTTTCCAGCTCCGCGAACGTTTGATACCGTCTGCGTTCGAGGTCCATTTCCATCCCGTCAATCATTTCGAGAAAGTACCGTTGCTGAATGGGGAAATGTGAAACCACATGTTGCAACTGGCGTCCCAGTTGGGTTCCGGGTGTTTTATCGGAAAAACAGGTGGCAATTTCATTCCGCCAGCGGTTCAGTTCCAGGCGGGGGTTATCGGTTGGCTGGTCATCGTCCACGATGTCATCCACCACCCGACAGAAGGCGTAAACCGTCTCAATGGCTTCGCGTTTGGGGGGCGGGAGGACCAGAAACGAATACAGAAAATTCGTGCGGGACTGTTGCGTAATAACTTCGGCTGGTGCGCCCAGCTCAAACTGCGGCTGATTCATGGGTGCAGGGCCTTCCGTGAGGGATGTTGGCAATCACATGGGAAGGCAGGCTTTCAAAAGGATTTTCATTTTTTGGCCGGTTTTAACGGTTGGTCGTTCGGCAAAAACATTAAACCGGTTGCGGCGCAGAGCTTCAAGAATGCTCATGCCACCTCTCCAGGTCAAACGCAGTTCAAACCCCAAACGTCCGCCGACCAGATTGCACAAGGGCTGACCGTGTTGGAAAAGGGCCTCGGTCCGGTCCGCCAGCGATTCCATCATGGAAATGTAGGCCGCATTGTACCGGTTGGCACGCAAATCGGCCTCGCTGTACCCGAAACGGGCCATTTCGGATTGCGGAAGATACATCCGGTCCTTTTCGAGATCAACCAAAATATCCTGCCAGAAATTGGTCAATTGCAAGGCGGTACAAATCGAATCCGACCTGCGGTGCATATCATCATCCTGAAATCCGAAAAGCAACAAAATCAACCGCCCAACCGGGTTGGCCGAACAGCGGCTGTAATCAAGCAAAGCTTCAAAGGTTTCGTGCCGTGAGCGCACCACATCCAGGGTGAAAGCGTCAATTAAATCGTGGAAAAGCTGCAAGGGCAGATGATGCAACCGGATGGACTCAGCCAGGGCAATAAAAACCGGGTTTTCCGCTTGGCCTGCCACACATGCAACCAGTTGCCGCCGCCAATCGGAGAGTTTTTCCAGGCGTTCGGATTGGGGCATGTCCCCTTCATCGGCAAAATCATCGGCTCCGCGCGCAAAGGCATAGACACTATACACATGAGGGCGCTGGGCTTTGGGAATCAACAAAGAGCCCACAGGAAAATTCTCATAGTGACCAAGGGCGATTTTGCGGCAATGTTCAAAGGCGGCGGCAAGGCGGGCAGTGTCGGCGGTCAAGGCAACGTTCCTGTCAGTAAATGGTAAATGGTAAATGGTGAACCGCACCGGCTCAGTCCCATTTACCATTATCATTTACCGTTTACGGAGGAAAGGAAAATCCTCCCGTTAGAAGTTAAAGTTCAAATCCAGGCGGTAAAACCGCCGGTAGTTGGAGAAAAAGGTGCCAAACTGTGAGCCGTCAATGTTGTTAAAGACATTGCGCGGGTTAAAGGAATTCGTCACGTTGAACATGCTCACCGTCACCGTAAAGGATTTCTCAAACAGTTTGATGTCTTTGGAAACGGCTACATCCAGGGTCTTGAAGCGGGGGAACCGGTTGCTGTCACTGTTTCGGACGCCTACAAAATCCTGATTCTCGTTCCGAATTGAATAGGGGAAACCGGTATGAAGATCAAAAATCGGCGAAACCGTAAAACCAACCGGCAATTTGAATCGTCCCTGCACCAGCAGCCGGTTCGGAGCGTCCGACGGCAGTTTTGAATATTGGTTAGGCCGAATTACCGGGTCCGGAAAATCGCCAAAGTAGGTTCCAAAGTTGTTCAGTTCACCCATCGCCCGGCTGCGAATGTAGGAAACGGTGAATTCGCGCCCGGTCGAGAGTTTGAAATTGGCCGTGGTTTCCAGCGAGCGGTATTTTGCCCGCCCGTCATTAAAGAGCCGGATGGCATCTTTGCCGTCCTGTTTCACTGGAGAAACATAAAAATCATTGTTGGTGGAGCTGTCGAGGTAGGCAACCTTGAGCAGCACCTTGGAACTCAGCCGTTGGTTGAATTCAAAGTTGTAGGTCACGTTGCGGGCCGCCGCAAAATCAAAACCGGTGTTTGGTTTGCCATTGGGGCGCGGGCTGAGAACCAGGTCATACACCAGCGGGGTTCCGATGACGGTCGTACCGTCGGTCCCATACGTGGTCACCCGCTGCCGGGGAGCGTTGCGAAACGCCAGTGCATTGAGGGTTACTTTGTCATAAAAGAGCCCCACTCCTCCGCGAAAGACGGTATTGCCTGCTTTGGTGGGCGCATAGGAAAAGGAAACCCGTGGGGAAACGTTGATGCCGGCGGTGGCTCGCTCAAATTCGGCCCGGAATCCATAGTCAATGCTGAGGTGTTGATTGACCAGCCATTGGTCCTGGGCAAACCCGGCAAGCCCCAGGTTATAGGCCTTGTAATCACCCTGCGAAACATAATCTATCTGCTGGGCCAGGGTGCCGTCCTGCCGTCGAATGAGGACGGGCTGGTTGGTCGCCACTCCGCTGTTGCGCAGATAATTGAAATCAACTCCGATTTTGACCCGATGCACACCCCAGGCGGAAATCGGAGCCCAGGTGTCGGTGGTGCGCAGTTCGTACCGGTCCGTAATCCGGTCATGGTGATGGAAAAAGTTCCCGTCCCGGAATTCAGGTGAAATCGCCATGGGCAAAGAACCTTTGCCTAAAACCGACGTGTCCAGTCGTTTGTATTGAAAGAGCGTCTCAATGAAGGAACCATTCGAAAGGCTCAACCGGTCAACCACCGCCAAGGTCAAATCGGTCGGTTTTTGGTTGGGCGAAACCGGTTGGGGATTGAAAAAGTCCAAACCAATGTGTTTGTAGGTGCCTTTGGAAAAATTGACCGTGGCCGTCAGGGTCTGATTGGTATTCACAATGTAGTCAAACTGGGTGAAACTCCTGCCAATCATGCGGATGGTTTCATTGTTGGGTGAAGCCAGACCACGCACCGGCTTTTTGTCCACATCGTATTCCAAACCCTGGGAAACAAAGAGTTTTTCCTTGATAATCGGTCCTTCGAAGTGAATTCGGGGGGAGAAATTGGCAAACCCGAAGAGCTTGCCGCCCCGGAAACGCGGTTCCGGCACAAAGTCGTTGACCTCAAATTTCCACTTGTCGCCGCCGCGTTTGGTTTCAACCTTTGTCACACCTCCGGTAAAACGCCCGAATTCAGGCAGATAGGGGTTCGTAAAGACTTTGACTTGATCAATGGATTCGAGCGGAATACTCAGGGCCGGAGCACCGGTGGCCGCATCAGTCGAGTCGGCCTCATTGATGAGCAGGGCGTTTTGGTCTTCGCGCCCGCCTTTGATATTGATTTTTCCATCCGAGCCGCGAATCACATTGGGCACATAGGGAATGGCGGCATCAAAGGTCCGACTTTGATAAGGCGAAGTTTTAATGACCTGTGCCGTGACGACTTTGGCCGGTTCGGAGGTCTGTTCCACCAGTTTGTCCGATTCGGCCTTCACCTCGACCGTATCGCTTTGGGTCAATTTGTCGGTCAGTTGGATGGAAAGCTGGGTGATGGCAGCGGATTGAACTTCGATGTCCCGCTCCGTGAAGGGTTCAAACCCTTCGGCCTCGATACTCATGTTGTAGGTGCCCGGCAGCAGGGCGGGAAGGGTGGCTTCTCCGTTCTCAGCCGTGACGCGTTCAAATGATTGCGCCTTCTGGGGCATGAGGGTTTGCAGTTTGCTGGCTGTGACGGTGATTTTGGCTTTCGCCACCGGCTGGTCTTTACTGTTCAACACCTGCACCTTGATGACACCGGCTTCGCCCTGAACGGGTGCTTCGTCAGCCCAAACCAGTGCGGTGACCGGTACCAGCGGACTGATGGTCACCATCAGAAAACAAAGAAAAAGCCGGTGCAGGAATGCTGTTTTCCCACGACCGACCTTGAATCCGAAAAAGAAAAATTGCGCTGTAGGTTTCATAAGTTTGTACTGCTGAAAAATTAACCCGGCAAAGAAACGTCGCAGTGTACTAAAAATCCGCCGCGAATGCGACTGCAAACACCTGCTTGAGCCGTTTCACCGAAAGGTTGACATTTCGCAAAAACCGGACCGCCAGGAGCGGGTGCCGGGCCAACTCAAGAAAAACTTTGAAATTTCGCACTTGGTATGTTTCATCCAAGGCACGATTGAAATCCGGCACATCGTGGTGAGCATCATCACTAATCACCCGTAAAACCGCGATTTGTTTTCCTGCCTGATGCGCGAACCGGACCATGTGATAGCTTTCCATGTCCACTGCTTTTGCCGGATATTGGCGTCCCCAGGCTTGTTTTTCGTTTGCCAGGCATAACATACGCCGGGCCATCAGACCGGTTCCACAATGAAGGGGAACCTTTCCGGATTGAAATTCATGATTCAGTACGGCGGTGAGATGGTGATTGGTTTGGAGTCGGGGAAAGGTTGTTTCAGCAAATTCACAGGCAGAATAAAGCACCAGGTCCCCCACTTGACACTCTGGGGCGATGGCTCCAGCCAACCCGCCCACGAGAACATATTCAGCCTTCGAGCGTTTGAAAATCTCCCGACTGGCAGTGGCCGCGTTGTGGGGTCCCATCCCGGTCATATACAAATCTATCCGGCGTCCGTGAAAAAAGCCGAATCCGCCAAAGGGGCCGGTTTCAAAACGCCGGAATTTTTCAAGTAAAGAAGCTGCCGCCCGAAATTCAATGTCGGTTGCAGTGAGAACCGTCAAATGCAAAGTTTTCATAAGCGAGAAATAGTTTTTGAAAAAGCCGTCCGCTGTCACGGACGGGACTGACCAAAGCCGCCATCTTGACGAACCCCGAACCGCCTTGCAATCATCCGCGACTTTTTGCGGCCAGTGCAACTGAACCAAAAACTCATTCAACGAACAACCACAACCATCAATTGATTTCGCACAAATTCACTATGAAACATGTTGTCACACTTTGGCTGGCTCTCTTTTTCGGCTTTGCTGCCACGCTTGAAACACTGGGAAACCCCGGTTCCTTCTCTTTTCAGGAAGCAAAACTCAAAGGCATCATCCGGCAGGTGCAGTCCGACGGTTCAAAACCACCCATTGCCGGAGCACTGATTACGTTGCAGGGAACGGCGGAAACCGGCAAAGCCTCTCGCACGGCGGTCACGGATGAGGAAGGCCGTTTTACCCTGTTTGACCTGTTGCCAGGGGATTATGTGTTGACGGTGGAAGTGGCAGGTTTTGAAACCTATTCCAAAACCTACAAAATCGTATCGGGAGCCGTTTCAACTGTTGACATTGACCTCAAAATCAAAGCCACGACCGATATTGTTGAAGTCAAATCAGACCCGGACGAAATTTCCAAAACGGAATCATCCAGCGTCGGCACGCTCCGCGAAAAAACGCTCCGCAACGCCCCGCTGGTGAATGAACAGTTTCAGGACGCCCTGCCGTTGCTGCCGGGCGTGGTGCGTGGGCCGGACGGATTGCTCAATATCAAAGGCGCACGGGCAAGCCAATCGGGGCTGCTGGTCAATTCGAGCAATGTGACCGACCCGGTGACCGGAAACTTTGCCATTAGTCTTCCGATTGAGGCAATTGAATCCGTCTCGGTGCTCTCCAGCCCGTTTTCAGCCGAATACGGAAAATTTTCGGGAGCCGTGACCAGCATTGGCACCCGTGCCGGCGGCGACCAATGGCGGTTTCTGTTTACCAATTTCTTCCCCCGCCTGCGCCGCCGCAACGACCCTGTGACCGGCAAGTCCAAACTGGTTGGACTGGAATCCGTCACGCCCCGCATCATTTTGATGGGGCCGCTTATCAAAGGGAAGCTGACCTTTTCCCAGTCGTTTCAATACCAGTACATCCGGACCAGAGTGCCTTCGCTGCCGAATCTGCAAAACGACACCCAACTTGAAACCTTTGATTCGTTTACCCAGGTGGATTGGAACGTCAATGCCCGGAATCATGTGACCGGGGTGCTGTCGATTTACCCGCAGAACTTGCAGGCGGTGAACCTCAATACATTCAACCCTCTGGAAGTTTCAGCCAACTTCCGGCAAAGGGGCTTTTTTACCTCTTTGGCTGAACGAACGGTCTTCAAAAACGCCTCTTTACTCGAAACCGTGTTTGCCTTCAAACGGTTCAACGCCTTTGTTTTCCCGAATGACAACCGGCCCCTGACCATCACGCCGGATGTCAACCAGGGCAGTTTCTTCAATCGGCAGGACCGGTACACGGACCGCTACGAAGGTCAGGCGGTATATAACTTGACCCCGCTACAGGCAAAAGGAAATCACCAAATCAAGGTCGGAACCAATTTGAGTTACACGTTTTTTGACGGACGGGACCTCAATAACCCCATCAGAGTTGCCAACCGGAAAGGGGAAACACTCTACACAATTGGTTTTACCGGGGCGGGACAGTTGCGCCGGGATGTTGGGGAGGCCACCGTTTTCGTCCAGGACAAATACAATCCGACCCCCCGGCTGACGCTTGACCTGGGCCTGCGGTACGACCGCAACGGGCTTTCCCAGGAAAACAACTTCGCCCCGCGCTTTGGCTTTGTTGCCGTGCCGTTCAGCAATGGAAAGACGGCGATTCGCGGCGGTATCGGCGTTTTTTATGACAAGGTTCCGCTTGGAGTCGGGGTTTTCGAGCAGATGCAGAGCCGGTTGCCGCTGGGAGCGACCATTCCAGGCGGTGGATCCGCCAACCGGATTGTGCAGGATGTTCTGACACCATACAGCATTGCCGGGACGGTTGAAGTTGACCATGAACTGTTTCGCCGGTTTTATGTCCGGGTGGGTTTTCAAAAACGTGAAGGCCGCCGCGAATTCATCGTCCAACCCGCCAATTTTGCTTCTGGAACCGTGATTCCCACTGAAATCCAGCTTTCCAACGGCGGGCGTTCCGGCTACCGCGAGGCGCAGTTCACCGCCCGTTACAAATTTACCGATGCCAGCGACTTGGTGTTTTCCTATGTCCGTTCGCGCACGGAAGGAAATCTGAACGACTTCAACACTTACTTTGGCAATTTCCGGACACCGATTATCCAACGGGATGAAATATCACGGCTTTCGTTTGACGCTCCCAACCGGTTTCTGGTGACGGGAAATCTTGAATTGCCCTTTGGCTTGGTGGCTTCGCCCGTGCTGGATGTTCACACCGGTTTCCCCTATGCCCTGGTCAATCAGCGACAGGAATTTGTCGGCCCCCGCAATCCGGACAACCAGCGGTTGCCCCGCTTTGTTTCGCTGGATTTGCAGGTCACCAAGAAAATCGTGATTCCGTTTCGGGGGAAAAAACTGGTGACCCGGATTGGCGTCAAAATGTTCAACCTGACAAATCATTTCAATCCGCGAGATGTCTATTCAAACATTGATGCGGCCAATTTCGGCGTGTTCAACAACAGCGTGAGCCGGACCTTCCGGGGCAAGTTCGAATTTGACTTTTGATTGTCAAAACCGCGCATGTTTCGCGGGTTATGGCTTCGAAGCCACAAAAATTGTGCGCCGGAAGCCGTAAAAAACCGGGGTATCCGGCCACATCCGGCGCAACCGGGAGCGGTAGCGTTCCTGAAAGGCTTCGTGCAAGGCTTGTGGCAACCGTTCGAAGTAGGGAACCAGAGTGGTTCCCGAAGTCCAGTCGGCAATCGCGTCCGCATCCTTGAGGATGTGCGGGTACACTTTTTCGAAAACCGTAAAATTATTTCCTACAGACTGATAGAGCAACTCGGCGTATTCCCCCAGATTGAGCACCGGAGACACCCGCAGCCAGCCGCCCAAGGCTGTTTGGAACGGTTCCTCCTGGGCAATCTCCCCAATCAACAGATGGGCCGGATGGTTCTGATTGGATGGCAACTGCACAGCCAATTGTCCGCCCGGCTTGACCAGCCCTACCAGTTTTGGAATGAGTTCCCGGTGATTTGCAACCCAGTGGATGGCCGCGTGGGAGAAAACCACATCCCAGGCACCCGTGACGGTTTCGATAGTTCCCAACTCAAAGCGCAGACCTGGACGCACCTGCTTTTGCGCTTTTTCCAGCATCTCCGGGGAGGAATCAACCCCCAGCACGATACTGCCGGGCAGCCGGTCAGCCAGCATTTCGGTCAATTCACCCGTGCCGCAACCCAGGTCGATGACCGAAAGACGGTCACGGACTTCAAGAAATGAGCAGACATCTTCAAACGGAAGAAACCGTTCGTTTTGAAATTTGTGATAGGTTCCGGGATTCCAAGGCATAGAAGATAGGTTTGAGTTCTAAGTTTGGCTGAGAGGTCGTAGCTTACAAAAGCTTTGATATCTTGCTTTATTCGATTCCAAAAACCAATCGAACCTGGTCTTTCCCAAGTTGTCCTTCAAGGTAGGACATCATTTCCAGAACCAGATTTGTTTCCAGACTCAGGTCTTTTCTGGAAAAGCCCATGTGTTCCACTGCTACAAGCATTTCAACCAGAGGCAACAGTTGGAACATTTTTTCACCACAGAGGCACAGAGAACCCAGAGATGACACAGAATTTTTCTTTATTTTTCTCTGTGAAACCTCGATGTTCTCTGTGCCTCTGTGGTGAAAAGACTGTCCAGTCTTTGGTAGGCCAGTTCGGGTCTGTTTTTCCTTCGTGCTTTTTTATTGAAGGATGGAAAGCGTCAGAACGACGGTTCGTTGCCGTCCGCGTGTATCGGTTCCAATAAATGTAACTCTGGCTGTGCCGGTTGGGGCAGTCACCGGAATGTAGAAAAAGACATCGCTTTTGCTGCCGGTTCCGGGAATCGGGTTGGGTGAAGCATTGACATTTGAAATTGCCCCCGCTTTGTCCACCGTGTAGGTCAGGGAAATCGGGTCAATAAAACTGCCGGTGCGGTTGACTTTAATTGAATTGATATAGTTGTAGCCACGACGGACACTTTGCGGGTTGGCACCGGTAATGCTCAAGGTGAAATCCCCGTTGGCACCTCCGGTTGCATTCAAGGTCAACGTCCAGTCCCGAATACTGCCGGTATCATTGGGTGATAAATCCCGCACAATCAGATTCCAGTTCCCGGCGGGAATTGTCAAACCGTTGAAGACTGTCGGGGTAAAGGTGGCAATCACGTTGTCTGCGCTGTCATTTGGATTTGTGTCTTTGAGCCGGGCGGTAATTCCATTGGGGCTGACCAAATCAATTTGAATATCTCCCCGATAAGTATGGAAAATCGTCACGGCAACGCTCAGGGAATTGATGGTCAGACGATTGGGAACATTGATGGAAGTCGTGACGCCGGTTGGATTGTTGTCCGGAATAAAACGGGTGCCAAGATATTGATAGGTCAAAATTTCATTTGGTTGAACCGTCAGATTGTCTTGATTCTGATCGATGGCGATTGATTCCTGGGATTCGCCCTGGCCAAGCTCCTGGGCCATTGCCGTCTGGGTTCCGAAAATTCCGAGCAAGGTTACAATGAGGGCAAATACTCCGCGCCGAAACGATTTTGAAACGATGGTCATGTGAGTTGATTCCTTCTCCTGAAAGTAGTGATTTGAAAAATTGTGTGGCCCGAACGGGTTTTCATTTGTCTGGATGGTTCAGGGCGCACACATCCCCACGCCAAAGCCACGGGGCTTTGAAATAGCAAAATTAGTTTTTGTGGGATGTATTGGCCTAATTTACCGTGGACGTGAGCTTGCTACGGCCTTCTGAAAACAGTTGGATTTCACTTTTTGAAATTTTGAGGAAGATTCTTGGAAAGAAACTGGAAGCGCACCCCAAACCGGACCAGGCGAGGGGAACCCACCGTGGTGACAGGTGTTTTGCCGGTTTCGATGGCCTGATTGAAGAGGTTTTCCAGCGCCACAAACCCTTCGATTTGGTCCCGGAATGTGCGGGACACAAACACATCAGTCGTAAAAAAACCGGCCAGGGGAATTCGGTTTTGGTCGTCGTCAAATTGTCGGCTCGACGCTTTGCCTTGAACCGCCACCGTCAGGCGGAACGGAGCGCTCCACTGCATCTGAAGCGTGGCCTGCCGGGCCGGAGTCTGAGGGATGCGCAACCCTTCAAGGGTTCGGTTGGCGGGAAATTGTGCGACTTCAGCTTTGAGCGCCTGGAAGGCTCCATTGAGGGTTACCCGGTTTCCCAACCGCACTTCCGCCTGTACTTCCAAACCCCAGGAACGGGTCCGGCCCAGATTCTGCCGCTGTCTGGTAATTACCTCTGGAGTGGTTGAAAGGGTGACATTGGCGACCGGACGGGTGACATCGTTCCAAAACACAGTCGCCCGTGTCCGCCAGGGCAGGGAAGCCGGCTGGAAGAACAAACCGGTTTCAACGCCTGTCAACCGCTCGGCCCGAAGCTGGTCGTTGGCCTGGGTGACCACGTTCCCCACTCTGAAACTGCGATACAGTTCATTCAACGTCGGAGCCCGAAAGGCACGAAACCCTGACACAAACCAGGACCAGCTTGCACGTGGTGTAAACAGCACCGAAGCTCTGGGGCTGGCTGCAAATTCCGGGTGTTCGGGAAAATCAGTTTTCAAGCCGGAAAGCGGAGGCTGCAACGAACCGGTTTGGCGAAACCCGGCAAAATTGCGCCAGCGGTCAACCCGAATGCCAACCGAGGCCTTGGTTTGCTGGTTGATTTTCCAATCGGCATGGCCAAAGAAACCAAAGCTACGGTTTTTTCCGTTGGCGTTGGCAAAAGAACTGAGCCGCCCGCCGGAAAACACAAGTTCATTGCTGGCTCCGCGTACCTCTGCGATTTCGGTTCCCGCCACCAGACTGAAGGTTGAATGAAAGGAACGGTTCCATTGCAGGTTCAATCCGGTTTGCTGGGCCGGAACCCGCTGGCTGCGGGTCAGGGTTTCGGCGGTTCGGGTGGCTGCAATGGCCGAAAAATCCTGGTGCGAAAGCTGACGCGCGGCAAATCCGCGCAAGTTCACTGTGCCCCAGCGACGGGAAGTCCAATCTGCCCCCAGACCGATGTGCCGCTGAAGGATGTCGTTGGGTTGAAGCTTGGTTCCATTTTCGCGCCGTTCCCGAAAAAAGGACGCGGCGGCAAATATTCTGCCGGAATGGGATAGTATTCGTTCCACTCTGGTCTGGATGGTCGCAAAACGGGAAGTCGCAGGTCGGTCCACCGGGCCACGTTCGGCTTTGGCCACCGGGACATACCCATCCGTGTCAAAGCTATCTCCGGCCAGAGTGGCGGTCCATTTCCGGAAACTGATACCGGAAAACAAGGAAGCGGCCACGCTGTTCTGGGTGCCATAACTGACTTCGGCAGCCAGAATTTTTTCGGCTGGCACTTGCCGGGGCACGATGGTGACCACGCCTCCCAAAGCCGAACTGCCATAAAGGTCCGAAGCGCCGCCCTGGAGTACCTCAATCCGTTCCACTGCCAGCCGGGGCACCCGGCCCCAATACACCCAACCCCCAAAAGGGTCGTTCAGCGGCAGGCCGTCTATCACAACCTGGGCGCGGCTGGCCCCGCTGGCTCCGACACCCCGAAAGGTCACGCCCTGAGTTGTCGGATTGGCCACCCGGCTGCTGGTGCGGCGGAAAATCTGGAACCCGGCCACATTCCGCAGCACATCGTCCAACGTCAGGGCGGCTGTGGAACGCAAGGTTTGGGCCGGAATCAGGGTCAAACTGAGCGGAGTTTCCGCCAGCCTGGTTTCGGTCCGTCCCGACACCACCACCACTTCCTCAGTTTTCGGCTGGGGGGCTTGGGCGAAAGCTGGCAAAATTGATATTCCCAACCAAAGGCCGGTCAACCAGATTTTTATCCTTAACACAGAGGTGGTTTTCATACTTTTTAGCCATTCGGGTATCGTTTCACACCGTTCAGGACAATGCAAAAATGGAATGAGTTTGCCTGACCTGGCATTTGCTTTCCAAGCCATATGTTCTTTCCTGCAACCCCCTTCACCACAACAGAAAACACCTGACCCCAAATTTCCAAACACCCTCTCAGTTTTTCTGGTGGGGTTTTACTCAGGGAACATCCTAACGCATCGTTTCAATTTTGCGTCACTGCACAGACTGTTCTATAGTGCGCCACTCATCCCAAATTTTTGTTGTATTCAGTCATCGTCAATCAAAGGATTTTGAACCATGTGCCGCTCTTGGCGGATTGTTCTGCTTTTACTGTGTGTCCTGTTCACAGTTCACAGGCAGAGCTTTGTTTTCGGACAGGGGCAGCGGGCGACGGCTCCCTTGCCCACACCGCTTTCCGCTCCGGCTTCGAACGCCTTCCCGGCGGGGTGCCCTACGTTTCGCATCTTTAACAGCAAAACGGGGTTGCCGCAAAATTCAGTTCAATCCATTGCCTATGATTTGAAAGGGTATTTATGGATTGGAACCCAGGATGGGGCGGCTTACTACAACGGACGCAAATGGACGGTGGTCAATATGCCCAACCGGACCGCCTCCAATTTTGTGCTGGCCATGCTTTGTGGCCGTGACGGAAGCATGTGGTTTGGTACCAACAGTGCCGGTCTTGCCTGTCTCAAAAACAACCAGTGGACGGTGTACTCCACGGCTGACGGGGCGCTTCCCAACAATCAGGTGTATTGCCTGCGCGAAACCATTGAAGCAAATGGAAAACCCGCCTTGTGGGTGGGTACCGAAGGCGGTCTGGCCAAATTTGCGGATGGACGCTGGACCCACTTCACCCAGCAAAATTCCAGCCTGCCGGGCAACCGTATCCGGGCGATTACCGAAACAACGAGTGCCAAAGGGGGAAAGTCCTTGTGGGTCGGTATTTTTGGGGCCGGGCTGGCCCGTTTGGCAAATGGCACCTGGAGCTTTTTGACGGTACAAAACTCCGGGCTCCCGCATCCGTTGGTGCGAACCCTCAGTACCTCGCAGGATTCTCTGGGCAACACTCTTTTGTGGGTGGGAACCGTGGGCGGCGGTCTGGCCCGGTTTTTGGTTCGGGATGGGGAAAGCGCACCCGGAACCGGAGCCTCCGACTGGACGGTTTTTACGACCGGAAACTCTCCGCTGCCGGTGGATGCGGTGTGGAGTATTCAACCCACGCGCTCATCTTTGGGCGGCAACGAAATCTGGGTTGGCACGCTGGGCGGCGGCGTGGTCCGGTTGACGGAAAGGGCCAGTCCTTCGATTGGCTACGAATGGTCGGTGTTCAATTCGCGCAACTCGAATTTGCCTGACAATCAGGTCATCCAGATTGCCGAAGCCGTAGGGGAACAGGGGCGGGCTTTATGGATTGGGACTTCCGGCGGCGGAGTCGCCCGCCTGGAAAAAAACCAGTGGCTGACACTGGACCCGGCAGGGACCATTTTACCGGACCGGCAGATTTGGTGTTTTCTGGAAACCCGCAGTTCTGCCGGAAATCCGGTGTTTTGGGTTGGGACCGGGGGCGGTTTGGGACGTTACGAAGCCGGCGTCTGGAAAATCTTTGATACCGGCAACTCCCAACTGCCCAACAACCTTGTTAATGACATGCTCGAAGTCAACGAGCCGGGCGGCGAGAAAACCATTTGGGTGGCCACGCTGGGGGGCGGGGTGGTGTGCTTTCAGGACGGCGGGCCTTGGAAAGTTTTCAATACCGCCAATTCCAGCCTGAAAAGCGACAATGTGCTGGTGCTGTGTCAAATGCAATTGGCCGACGGGTCTTCGACAATATGGGCGGGGACCAACGGTGGCGGGCTGGCCATGTATTATCGGGGAGGGTGGGAATTTTTTGACACGGCCAATTCCGGCCTCAGCCATGATTCGGTTTTTTCCCTGTTGGAAACCAAATCCGCCAACGGCACCCAGTATCTTTGGGCCGGGACCAGGGGCGGCGGGGTTGCACGGTTGGATGTCAGTTCTTTTTTCCGGCAAAGGGCCGCCAGACCCAACCTGACAGCCTCTGAAATGAACGGATTCTGGACGGCGTTTACACCTAAAAACTCGCAATTGCCCAGCAATTATGTGTTGAGTCTGGCCCAGACCAGCGGCCCGGACGGACGCTCCTTTCTTTGGATTGGAACCGGAAGCGGCGGGCTGTGCCGGGCTGACCTCAATCATCTGGAACAACCCTGGCTGGTGCTTTCAGATTCCACCACCCCGGCCTTACCCAACAATACCATCTACTTTGTCTGTCAGGACCGCCTGGGCCGCATCTTTGTTTACACCAACAAAGGAATTGCCTGTCTGACCGTTCCCGCCACTGCCGAGCCGGGAGCTTTTTATACCGTGCAGGTGTTTGGGACGGAAAACGGATTGCCCAGCGAAGAGTGCAATTCCGGGGCGGGTCTGGTTGACAGTCAGGGGAACCTGTGGGTGGGAACGGTGGGCGGAGCCGCGGTTTTCAATCCCCGACTGGCCAAACGCGAATCCGTGGTCAAGCCGCTCCTGATTGAACGAATTTTGCTGAATGGAAAAGACCATCCGGTTGCCGAAGGTGAGGAATTAAGTTACCGGGATACCAATTTCCTCTTTGAATATGCCCTCTTGACCACGTTTCGGGAGGCGGCCATCACCTACCAGGTGCAACTGGAAGGATTTGACAAAACCCCTTCGGAATGGTCCGCCGATTCCCGCAAGGAATATACCAATCTGGGGGCCGGTCCCTATACTTTCAAGGTTTGGGCTCGTGATTACGAAGGAAATCTGGTTGGCCCAACCACGATTTCCTTCCAGATTACTCAGGCTCCCTGGCGGCGCTGGTGGGCGGTTGGGCTTTATATTTTGGTTCTGGGCGGTGCCATTTACGGGTTTTATGAATGGCGGTTGCATCTGGTCAACCGCCGTCAGGAGGAACGAATTGCCTATCTGGGGCACCTGCTGGAAAGCACCCGGATTATCAACTCGCAGTTGGATTTGACGGCAGTGCTGGAAAACGTGGCCATGGAAGGGGCCCGGCTGGTCAACGGGGCACCGGGCGGATTGGGAGTGGTCGAAGGCAATGAAGTCGTCTTCCGCCGCCTGTGGAACAAAAACCGGTGGGAAGATATTTGCGTCCGCTTTCAATTTGGCGAGGGAGTGGCAGGAACAGTGGCTGAAACCGGAACCGGCCTGATTATCAACGACCCCAAAAAGTCGCCCCTGGTGGTGTTTCCGGAAATGTTGGAAAAACTGGATGTTCACGGTTTTATGAACATCCCGATTGTGACGCGCGATGGAAACGTGCGGGCTGTGATTGACGTGCGGCGTCCGATGGGGCGCAAGCCGTTTACGGACAACGACCGCAAAGTGGTCGAAGCGCTGGCTTCACAAGCCTCGGTGGCAATCGAAAATGCTTCGTTGCACGGAATCGTGGCGGGCAAAAATGAACAACTGGAAGAGAAAAATCTGATGATTGTCGAATCCATGCGGGAGATTGAGCGCCTGTATGAAAACGAACAGCAGGTCAACCGGAGCTTGCAGGAACTCAATCAGATGAAAACCAACTTTTTGATTGTCACGTCGCATGAGATGCGGACCCCGCTGACCGTCATCAAAGGCTATACCGAAGCCCTGCTCCATCAGTACCTCGGCCCGCTGACGCCCTCTCAAAACCGGGCCATTACCGCCAGCCAGCGGATGGTTGAACGCATGGCAACCACCTTTGAAGACATTTTGACCATGCTCAAAATCAACGAGCGGCGCATCACCCTGAAACTGTCCCACGTCGAAGTCGGAGCCCTGGTCAGTGAAGCCATCGAAGAACTGAACTCGTTTCTGGACCGCCGCCAGCAGACATTGGTGTTTTCACCGCCGGCACCTGCCCTGGTCCAGATTGACCAGGAAAAACTCAAACTGGTTTTGGTCAATATCATTCAGAATGCAATCAAATTCACCCATGACCAGGGTGAAATCCGGGTGGAGGTGCAGGAAACCGAGGCCCATGTCACCATCAAGGTGACGGATTCAGGCATTGGCATTGAAGCTCACGAAGTTGAACGGGTGTTTGACCGTTTCTACACGGGGAGCGACCCTTTGTCGCATCATTCGGGCAAATTTGAGTTTTCCGCTCGCGGGACCGGGCTTGGCCTGTCAATCGCCCGCAGCTACATCGAAGCCCACGGCGGCAAGGTTTGGGCCGAATCGGAGGGGTTGGGCAAAGGCAGTTCTTTTTATGTTCAAATTGCCAAAATTCCGGTGATTGACCCCGAAACCGCCACGACGACAGGGGAACATGCAATTCAGGACTGAGGACTGAGGACTGAGGACTGAGTTTCCCCAACTCGTGAGTTTGTGCCAAATAACAGCTCCGGAATGGATTTTGCTCAGTCCTCAGTCCTCAGTCCTCAGTCCTTAGAAAAGCCCTATCTGTTTCAGGGATTGGGCGACCGGTTCAATCAGGGAAGCATCATCATTTTTGACGGCATTGACCTTGCGGGAAACCTCAAAGGCACGCATTTGGTCCGCCGGAAATGGCTTGAGCAATTCCAACAGTTCGGGCGGTTTGGCATCACTGAGCCAGGTCCGTTCCAGGCTTGGGGGAAGGATGACGGCCATCCGTTCATGCAAAGGGGCGAGTAATTCATTGGCTTCAGTTGTGATAATCGTGCAGGTGCGGAGCGGGTTTCCTTCCGGTGATTCCCACACATCCCACAATCCCGCCATGGCAAAGGCTCCGCCTTGGGTCAGTGAAACATAATAAGGGGTACGGGAACCGTCCGGATTTTTTTTCCATTCGTAAAATCCATCGGCCAAAACCAGACAGCGACGGGTCTTGAAAATCCGGTTGAAGGAAGGTTTTTCCAAAATGGATTCGGAACGGGCGTTGATGAGGTTCATGCCCAGCTTCGGGTCTTTCGACCAGGAAGGTATCAAGCCCCATTGCGCCATGGAGAGTCTTTGCGGTGAGTCGTTCAAAATTACAGCCACGGATTGGGTCGGGGCAATATTAAACCGGGCGGAAACCGGTTGTTCGGCTTCAGTTAAAGCAAAGCGTTCCAACAACGGTTCGGTCTGTACTGTCAGCGTATAGCGGCCACACATGAGAAATACCTTTCTGTTTCAGGTGCCATTGGTCATCGGCCATTTGGGAATCCATCTGAAACTTTTTCTTGCCTCAGAGCGGTTGAGAATTTTGGTTACCCAATCAACATACGGACAATCGCACCTGAAAGCCGGAGAACTTCCTTTTCCAACCTGTCAAGTTTTGGTAGTCTCGCGCCTCGGTTCCAGCCAAAAGACCGGCGGGATTGGCCTACAACTCAAACAGTTTATCGGCCAAGCCGACATCCACCCGCAGGTTCTTCCATTCGGTTTTGGAATCAAACCGGCCACCGCGAAAATTGAACCATTCGACCGGGAGTTGCTGCCCGGCGTCAATCACAATCAGGTCGCGTTTGCCGGGGCGTTCAACATTGAGGTGATAGAGTTTGCGGCCTTGTTCGACCACCGAAACGGTCACCGTGCCACTGTTCAGGGTTTGGCGGATGTCTTTGAGAACCGAAGCAAAATCCGTGGTGGTAAAACCGCTTCCGTCATCGTTGAGCAACCGTTTGTCGGTCGGCTCCATGGTGATGGTAAACAACCCCAAAACGCCACCGGCTTTGGCCCGGACTTTGCCGTTTTTCTGCAAGACGCATTGAGCGCCCTTGTCTTTGCCGCTGGTGACTTCCAGACGAATCAATTTCGGCTTTTTGAAAAAGTAGTTGTTGGTTTCCACCACGGTGTTCCCTTTTTTGAGACTCGTGACGTTGAGCTGGCACTGGTAATCCCTGAGGGTGTCAATCCGGCGCTGCATCATTTGAACCAAATCCTGAGGGGTCGGCGTGGTTTCGGCGGTGGCCACCGGGTTCAGGGAAAAAAACGAGGGAATCGTCATCAGTGCGCCCAGCAAAAAAACAAAAAACATGCGCATTGCTCTAAAAAATTTCCTTTCACGAATGAATGATTTTCGAGTATGCTGGCCGGTCCGTTTTTCGGTCAAGTCAGAATAGCTTAAAGCACAAAGCACCACTTCTAAAGCGAGGAACTGCATGAAAACGCTCTTACTCAATCCGCCGTCCTTTGAAAACTTCGACGGCGGAGCCAGTTCGCGGTGGCCCGCCACCCGCGAAATCGCATCCTATTGGTATCCGGTCTGGTTGGCCTATCCTGCCGGGATGATTCCCAATTCCCGTTTGTTGGATGCTCCGCCCCATGGCGTGAGCGTCCTGGAAACCGTCGCCATTGCCAAGGATTACGATTTTGTCGTGCTCTTTACCAGTACGCCGGGAATGCACAACGATTTCAAACTGGCCGAGATGATGAAAGCGGAAAAACCGTCGCTCAAAATTACTTTTGTCGGCCCGCCTGTGACCTCGCATCCGGAAGATTTCCTCAAAAAATGTTCAGCCATTGATTTTGTCTGCCGCAAGGAATTTGACTACACGGTCAAGGAATTTGCCGAAGGCAAACCGCTTGCGGAAATTCTGGGCGTCAGTTATTGGGAAAACGGCAAAATCGTCCATACGCCGGACCGCCCGCAGATTCACGATTTGGATTCCCTTCCGTTTGCCTCGGAAATCTACGCCCGCGATTTGGACATCACCCGCTACAACGTGCCGTTCCTGCTGCATCCGTATGTGGCTTTTTACAGCACGCGCGGCTGTCCGGCGCTCTGCACCTTCTGCCTCTGGCCGCAGACCATCAGCGGACATGCCTGGCGCGAACGTTCGGTTGAAAACGTGGTGGCCGAAGTCAAACGGACGCTCGAACTCTTTCCTAACATCAAGGAAATTTTCTTTGACGACGACACGTTTGCCTGGAAGAAGTCGCGCACCATCAAAATCTGCGAAGAATTCAAGAAGCTCAACTTCACCTGGTCCTGCACGTCGCGGTCCCACACGGACTACGAAACCCTCAAGGCCATGAAGGAAGCCGGTTGCCGGTTGATGATTGTCGGGTTTGAGTCGGGCGACGACCAAATCCTGAAAAACATCAAAAAAGGTGCCACGGCTGAGATGGGCCGCAAGTTCATGAAGAACTGTAAAAAACTCGGCCTGGTCGTCCACGGGGATTTCATTCTGGGATTGCCGGGCGAAACCCGCGAAACGATTGAAAAAACCATCAAGTATGCCAAGGAACTGGATTGCGAAACCATCCAGGTTTCGATTGCCCACGCCTATCCCGGAACGGAACTGTACACCTACCTTGAGGAAAAAGGTCTGTTGCGCGGCGAAATGACCGATGAGGAAGGCCACCAGTTGCCGCACATTGAATATCCGGGCCTCGGACGCGGCGAAATCATGCACAGCGTCGAACGGTTTTACGACACCTATTACTTCCGCCCGAAAGTGGTCGCCCGGATTGTCGGCAAAGCCCTCTTTGACGGTCAGGAACGCAAACGGCTGTTTAAGGAAGCCAAGGAATTCATGTCGCTCCGTTCCAAGCGCAAAGACTTTGTGAAAGCGCAAATGAACCAGGAAGGCGGCAGCCATAAAGGCGTGTAATTCCATTTGCGATTTGCGATTTGCGATTTGCCAAGTAATGGAAAGTCTGTGACAGCCTTTTTGCTTCACAATGGCAAATGGCAAATGGCAAATGGCAAATGAAAAAATGGCAAATTGCAAATGAAAAGGCTGATTGTCAATGCGGATGATTTTGGGAAAACCGAAGCCTGTAACCAGGCCATCATCCGCGCCCATGACCAGGGCATTTTAACCAGTTGCAGTCTGATGGTGTCAGGCGAGGCATGTGAACAGGCCGTTGAATTGGCCCGTTCGCGGCCTCGTCTTGCTGTTGGCCTGCATTTGGTTTTGATTTGCGGAAAGAGTGCTTTGCCCTCGACCGAAATTCCTGATTTGGTGGATGCGGAAGGCAATTTTTCCAATGATTCCTTTACCGCCGGGGTGAAATACTATTTTTCCAAAACAGCGCGGGAACAGTTGCGGCAGGAAATCTGGTCCCAGGTGGCACGGTTTGCCGCCACGGGGTTGCCCTTCTCGCATGTGGACGGGCATCTGCACATGCACATGCACCCGGCGGCGTTTCCGATTCTGGTCGAAGCCGCAGCCCATTACGGCTGTCGGCGCGTCCGCCTGCCGCGCGAACCGCTGATGGCAACGCTCAGACTCCGCAAACGCAATCTGGCCATGAAGCTGGTTTGGTGGAGTGTTTTTCACCTTCTCAGCCGTCATTCGAGAAAACTCCTGGCCGAAAAACAGTTTTCAGTGGTGGAGAACGTGTACGGGTTGCTTGAAAGCGGAGCCATGACCGAGGATTTCTGGCTCGGCCTGCTGCCCCAATTAACGGCTGAAACCAATGAGATTTACTCCCACCCGGAGTTGATTTCGCTGGATCCGAAATCGGACAACCACCTGGGCGAAGCGGAACTGGCAGCGCTCTTGAGTGCGCGGGTCAGGGCCATGCTTGACCAACACCAATTGCGGCTGATTACCTATGCTGATTTGGATGGGGTCTAGGGTCTAGGGTCTGAAGTTAAATTCAAATTTCGAATTTACTTGGAATGGTTCTTGCACAAGGGTTCCCATGCAGAGCTTTATCATGATTGGAGAACCTTGTGCTGAAATCATATCGTGATTTGGATGCCTGGAAAAAAGCGATTGAAACCGTAGAGGCAGTTTATACTCTGGCCCAAACTTTTCCTGAGAGTGAAAAGTATGGGCTTGCCTCCCAAATACAAAGGGCTTCGGTTTCTGTCCCTTCAAACATCGCTGAAGGGTATGGCAGAACCCATCGAGGAGATTATTTACGACATCTTTCAATTGCCCGTGGTTCACTTTATGAAGTTGAAACCCAGCTTTTAATTGCTGTAAAACTTGGCTTTACAACCAGGGAAAAGGCTGCTGGGGTTTGGCACTTGGTGCAAGAGTAAGGGAAACTATTATCCGGATTGATTTCTTCCCTCAATCGCAGACCCTAGACCCTAGACCCTAGACCCTAGACCCTAGACCCTAGACCCTAGACCCAAAAGAAATGAAACTCCTTCCACTCCTCCTGCTGGCAATTTTAACCAACTCCATCGGAAACGCCCTGCTCAGTCATGGAATGAAAACCGTCTCCCCGGTTTTAGAAGCCTGTCTGGCCACGGGAAACTATCCGGGAATGGTTCTTCCGGTTCTGACCAATCCCAGTTTTCTGGGCGGATTGACCTGCCTGGTGACGTTCTTTCTGTTGTTTTTAACCCTGCTCTCCAAAGCCGATTTGAGTTACGTGCTGCCGGTGACCTCGTTTAACTACGTGATTACCGTGGCCATCGCCGCCTTTATGCTCAAGGAACAGGTTTCCCCGGTGCGCTGGTTGGCAGTGTTGATTATTTCCATGGGCGTGTTGCTGGTGGCACGCGGAGAGAGCCGGACCGTCACCGATACCGAAGACCTTCCAGTATCGGTTGAACTGGCGGAGGAGCAGATATGATGACTTGGCTTTTGATTGGAATGGTGGTTTGTGCCGGTTCGGTCGGTGACATTTTGGTGAGCCGGGGCATGAAGCAAATTGGCGAGGTGCATTCCTTCAATTTTTGGTTTCTGCTCCAGACTGCTCGCAAAGGATTGACGAATCTTTCTTTGCTGGGTGGCATCGGCGGCATGGCTGTGGCTTTTTTCTCGTTGTTGACGGTGTTGACCTGGGCCCCGGTCAGTCTGGTTGAACCGGCCACAGCCCTCTGCTATGTGTTCAACACATTTGGGGCCAGGTTGTATCTCAATGAAAAAGTGGACCGGATGCGGTGGGCCGGAACCTTGCTGGTGTGCGTTGGTGCCGTTTTATTGTCCGTTGGCTGAAACTGTCCGGGACGCAATTGGTTCCTGTCAAATTTCCGAAGAAAGGCGCAACCCGTGAAGTCATTCGTTTTGATTTGGGTTTTGTACAGTCTGAGCCTGACGGTTTGGGCTTGGGGGCCTGTGCAACAGCCTCCGCAGGAAGCCGGGCCATTTCGCACTCCGGAACTGGTTGAACTGGTTCAGCTCGACGCTACGCTGAAGCTCGACATTCGTTACGCCCGCAAAGACAATTTTCTGGGCCGTCCGGTTTACGCCGAAGCCCGTGCCTTTTTGCAAAAACCGGCTGCCGAAGCCTTGGTCCGGGTGCAAAACTCCCTGAAAAAACAAGGTCTGGGATTGGTTGTGTTTGATGGGTATCGGCCTTGGGCCGTGACCAAAGTCTTTTGGGATGCCATGCCCGCCGATAAAAAAATCTTTGTGGCCGACCCGGCCAAAGGCTCCAAACACAATCGGGGGTGCGCCATTGACCTCACCTTATGCGACCTGAACACCGGAAAACCGCTACCCATGCCAAGCGGCTATGATGAAACGAGCGAGCGGGCGTATCCGACTTATCCCGGCGGAACCAAAGCGGAGCGAACCAACCGCGACATACTGCGACAGGCGATGGAGGCCGAGGGCTTCAAGGTTTACGAGTATGAATGGTGGCATTTTGATTACAAGGATTGGAAGGAATATCCGATTTTGAACATTCCATTCACGGAAATCCATTCTGAATCCCATTCCTTGAAAAAGTAACCAACCGATGCACGTTCTGTTTGAAATCACCTTTTGGGTTTTGTGGCTGCTGGTCCTGTGTTCCTGTGGGTTTTATCTGACAACCTGGATTGCCGCTTTTGATTTCTTTCGGTTTTCCCGGAAAGAAGCCGCCCGCCCAAAAACTTTTGCCCCCCCGGTTTCCATTCTCAAGCCGGTCCGGGGCGTGGATGAACAGGCGTATGAATGCTGGGTTTCATTCTGTAACCAGGATTACCCTGAGTTCGAACTGATTTTCGGCGTGCGCGAGGCCAACGACCCGGCGGTTGCCTCCATTCGTCAATTGCAGGCAGACTTTCCCCAGCGCCGCATCAAACTGGTAATTAACCCAACCTTGATTGGCATCAGCGCCAAGGTCAGCAATCTTTATAACATCTTTCCCGAAGCACAACATGACATCCTGGTGGTGAGCGACAGTGACATCCGGGTGGAACCGGATTACCTCAAAACCGTTGTCGCCCCGATGGAAAACCCACGGATGGGTGTCGTCACCTGCATGTATCGCGGCATTGGCGGCACGAATTTTTCCGCCGTCATGGAAACCATCGGCATCACGGGTGAGTTTATGCTGGGCGTTTTGGTAGCCCGCAAAACGGAAGGCATGAAGTTTGCCATGGGCTCCACCATTGTTACCCGCAAGGAAGTCATGGCCCGATATGGTGGGTTTCCGGCCATTGCCGACAATCTGGCGGATGATTATCTCATGGGATATCTGGCCGCTGAAGCTGGTTATGAAGTGACCCTTTCACCCTGCATTGTCGAGCATATCCTGCCGGATTACCGCTTTTCCGACTTTATGAACCACCAGCTCCGTTGGGCGCGGGGGACCAAATTTTCGCGCCCGGCAGGGTACCTGGGGCTTTTACTGACTCATACAACCGTTTTGAGCCTGCTCCTGGTTCTGCTCTTTCCATTTTCACGGCTGGGCTGGGGAACCGCTGCCCTGGGACTCCTGCTTCGGTTTGGAGCCGCCTGGTTTACCGGCGTCACCATTATGAAAGACCTGCGGTTGAAACGGTTTTTTCACTTGTTGCCAATCCGCGACTGTATCAGTTTTGTGATTTGGATTGTGAGTTTTACGGGCGACACCATCCACTGGCGGGGTGACAAATTCCGGATTGTGGCGGGCGGCAAACTGATTCCATATCAGGACAAAGGTTAAATCCGGGTTTGTGCTCCACTGATGGTCTTTCCCCTTTTAATCGGCCATCGAAGGACATTCCTCAAGGTCATCCACTGACGAGAACACCCGCTTTTTGCGGCTGACCGGCTGTTGTTTCTCTTTTAATCCATCCTTGGGATTCCGTCCCTGATAGGTGGTAATCAAAATAACTGAAACCAAAATCACTGTTACGGCGGCAAACATCCGCAGGGTGAGTTGTTCGTGATAAAAAGCCCAACCCAGAAAGACCGCCACTACGGGATTGACATAAGCATAAGTGGATAACCTGGCCGGGGTGGTTTTCCCAAGCAGCCAGACAAATGCCGAAAACGCCAGTATCGAACCAAAGGTAATCAAATATCCCAGGGCCAGGACTGACCGGAGCGAAACGGCGGCCAGATTGATTTTGGGAAATTCCTGCAAGGCGAAGCTGGCAAGCATCATCAAGGCACCGCCGCCCAGCATCTCCATCGCAGTGGTCATCATCGGGGATTTGGGCAATTCCGCTTTCTTGGCATAAATGGATCCAACCGACCAGCAGAACGTCGAGCCAACCAAAATCAAGGCCCCAAAGGGATTCATTCGGCCAGTTCCCAGAAACTGGCTGGGGCTTACCAACAGCCCAATGCCCAACAGACCAAGCAAAAGGCCAATACATACTTGAAGCCCTGGTCTTTGGTTTTTCCCCCACAGCCAATCAAGCAAAACCATCCACAAAGGAACCAGGGCAACCAGGAGAGCCACCAGTCCAGAGGGGACAAGTTGCTCCGACCAGACCACACCGCCATTCCCGCACAGAAAAAACAAACCGCCAAGAATTGTGGTATTGCGCCAATTGGCACGCGTCGGGGGGGCAATTCCTTTCCAACGTGCATAACCATAGAGTAAACCTCCGGCGATCAAAAAACGCAGTCCGGCCATAAAAAAAGGCGGCAGCGTTTCAAGCACATACAAAATCGCAAGATAGGTCGAGCCCCAGACAAAATAGAGCAACCCGAAAGCGACCAGCAGTTTCCAGGTTTCGCTTTGGGAATTTTGGGCCTGAATCGTCATGGTTTTTCCTTTTCTGAAAGTCAAACAGGTGGGTTTTGTTTCTGGGAATACCGTTCGATACGCGACCTTGCAGGGAAACGTTCGGCAGGTTTCCAGAATTCACCTGAGCTGCATAAAATTGCAGAAATCATATGGTTGTTATGCAAGGAATGGAGGTAGTTCTCATATTTAATCCTCGTACACATTGATTTCGCCATCTCAAATTCCTTGCATATTCTTGCGATTGAATGGAACGCAATGTACCAGAAAGTGGTATGGACACAAGGTCCAATTTTCCCTAAAATGAGCAGGCCATTTTAGGGTTCAGGGTTCAGGGTTCAGGGTTTTCGAATATCAGCAGATTTGAAGCTCTGGATGGGGCTTTCATTGTCAATTGTCCATTGTCAATTATCCATTCAAAAAACCCTGGCCCCTGAACCCTGAACCCTGGCCCCTGAACCCTGAACCTTGGCCCCTGAACCCTGAACCCCAGACTCTAAACCCTAGACCCCGTTTTTTATGGCCAAACACGCGATTCCCATTCCTTTTACCAATATTCCGCTCAATCCGGCGGAGGAAGTTCCCCTCTATCGGCAATTGTATGACGGGTTGCGCGAAGCCATTCTGACCGGGAAACTGGCGGGTAACACGCGGCTGCCCTCCACCCGGACGCTTTCGCAGGAACTGGGAATTTCCCGCAACACGGTCATGACCGCGTTTGAACAGTTGTTGGCCGAAGGGTACCTGCAAGGCAAAGTGGGAGCCGGAACCTACATTTCCGATGTGTTGCCGGATGACCTGCTTTCACCGGTAACCCGGAAAAAAGCGGTTCCCAAACGGTCTGCCTCCAACCGGGGGCTTTCCGAACGCGGCAAGGTGCTGGCTGGTTCGCCGGTTTCCATTTCCCGTGACCACGGACGGGATTCCGGCAAACCACGGGCTTTCCAAACAGGGCTTCCCGCCCTGGATGTGTTTCCCTTTGAAATCTGGGCGAGGTTGCTGGCCCGCCGTTGGCGGCGGCCAACCCTCAATATGCTGGGGTATGGCGAACCGGAAGGATTTAAACCCTTGCGGGAGGCCATTGCCGGCTATCTTTCCGCCGCACGTGCCGTGCGTTGTTCGCCCGAACAGGTGATTGTTGTGGGCGGTTCCCAACAGGCACTTGATTTGGCGACGCGCCTGCTGCTCGACCCCGGTGATGCCGCCTGGGTCGAAGACCCTTGTTATGCCGGGGCACGCGGTTCGCTTCAGGGGGCGGAGGCACAGGTGATTTCGGTTCCAGTGGATGAGGAAGGCATTGATATTGCCGCTGGAATGCGGAAATGTCCGGAGGCCAAAATGGTCTATATCACGCCTTCGCACCAGTATCCGCTTGGTGTCACCATGACGTTGACCCGGCGACTGGCCTTGCTGGAATGGGCCAGCAAGGCGGGTGCCTGGGTGCTGGAGGACGACTACGACAGCGAATTCCGCTATTGTGGAAAACCCCTGGCGGCCTTGCATGGCCTGGATAGCGACAACCGGGTGATTTATATCGGGACTTTCAGCAAAGTGCTGCTGCCTTCGCTGCGCTTGGGTTATATCGTGGTGCCGCCGGATTTGGTGGATGCTTTTGTCGGAGCACGGGCTTTGGCAGACCGTCATTCGCCTCAGTTGGAACAGGCGGTTTTAACCGATTTCATCAATGAGGGGCATTTCTCCCGGCATATCCGGCGGATGCGGGCACTCTATGCCGAGCGGCAGGAAGCCGTGATTGAGGCTGTCAGGGCCTACGCGAGCGGCTTGATTGAGGTCCGACCCACTGAAGCCGGAATGCACATGGTCGGTTGGCTGCCGGACCACCTCACAGACCGCGAAGCATCGCAAAAAGCAGCCCAGGCTGGTGTGACGGCAACGCCCCTTTCAGCCTACACGATTGATTTGCAACGAAAAAACGGCCTGTTGCTGGGGTTCTCGGCAGTTCCACCCAAGGATTTGCGTGAGGGTATGAAAAAGCTGGTGAAGGCCCTTTCATGAGAAGTCTCGGGAGTCTTGGGAGTCTTGGGAGTCTGGAGAGTCCAAAAACTGAAGGGGCGACAGGGTGACAGGGTGACAAAAGATTCTTGCCCCCCAAGACTCCCAAGACTCCAAGACTCCCAAGACTCCCAAGACTCCCAAGACTCCCAAGACTCCCAAGACTCTCAAAACTGAGTTTTTTGTTATGAACCTCTTCGAACACGTTACGCAAAAAAAGATTCGGGAAGAATCCCCCTTGGCTGCCCGGATGCGTCCGCGCACGATTGACGAATTTATCGGGCAGGAACATATCGTCGGCCCTGGCAGATTGCTGCGGAGGGCTATTCAGGCCGACCAGATTTCCTCGTTGATTTTTTCGGGACCGCCCGGCACTGGCAAAACCACCCTTGCCCAAATCATTGCCAACTCAACCAAAGCCCATTTTACTGCTATCAATGCGGTTTTGGCGGGTGTCAAAGATATTCGGGAGGCGGTCGAAGACGCCCAAAAACGGCGAACCTATCAAAATCAACGAACCATCCTGTTTGTGGATGAGGTTCACCGGTTTAATAAGGCGCAACAGGACGCCCTGCTGCCCTGGGTGGAAAACGGAACGGTGATTTTTATTGGGGCCACCACGGAAAACCCCTATTTCGAAGTCAACAAAGCGCTGGTCAGCCGCTCGCGGATTTTTCAGTTACGGTCCTTAACCGAGGAGGACTTGCGGGCAATTGCGCGACAGGCACTGAATGATGAAGAACGGGGCTACGGCAACCGCACGGTTGAGATTGACGAAGCAGCGCTCAACCATCTGGTCAATGTCGCCAACGGCGATGCGCGGGCACTCTATAACGCTTTGGAGCTGGCGGTGGAAACAACCCCACCGGATGAAACCGGGACAATTCAGGTCACGTTGGCCGTGGCCGAGGAATCCATTCAGCAACGGGCGCTTTTATATGACAAGGAAGGTGACGCCCATTTCGACACCATCAGCGCCTTTATCAAAAGTGTGCGGGGTTCGGACCCTGACGCGGCACTCTATTGGCTGGCCCGCATGGTTTATGCCGGAGAGGACCCGCGTTTCATTCTACGTCGGTTGCTGATTTTGGCCTGCGAAGACATCGGACTGGCCGACCCCAACGGAATCGTGGTGGTATCTGCCTGCGCCGATGCGTTTGACCGGGTGGGAATGCCCGAAGGCCGGTACCACCTCACCCATGCCACGCTGTATTTGGCCACCACCAAAAAATCAAACAGCGCCATGGGTTTTTTTGATGCCCTGGCTGCTGTCGAAAAGGAAAAGGAAGATGAGGTTCCCAATCCCTTGAAGGATTCCAACCGGGATAAAAAGGGTTTTGGGCATGGCGAGGGCTACCTTTATCCCCATTCCTACCGCGAACATTGGGTCAAACAGCAATATCTGCCTGACAACCTGCAAGGAAACTACTTTTACCAGCCTTCTGAAATTGGCTATGAAGGCGCTCTCCGCGCAGAAGTTGAGGCCCGCCGAAAAAATTCACAACCGGCTGAATCAATGAGCGAAAGCCCCAAACCGTTTGATTGCTGAAAACACAAAAATGTAAACGCGTTTACACTTCTGCAAGATCATGATTTTAATGGCTTTACTTTGAATTAGGCGAAAAACACCCCTGCCTCAAACTGGTGTTCCGGAAACCGGAAAACCTCGGTTCCATCGCAGAAATACAAAACGCGGTCAGCTTCCGTGGCATCCGGGATTTCCAGTTTGGCGGCCATTTTGTGAATAATCCGCTCCGGTACCACTTTGCTTCGGGTCCGGTTCCGGGAAAGAATTTCAGTAAAAGGGGCCTCCACATACACAATCGTGACGTTGGCTCCGTACCCGGAAAAAAGCCCAATCAATTGGCTGCGGAGTTGCCGGGTGACGTTGGTGGCGTTCCAGACGAATTTCTGATGCACCCGCAAATAGGCACGGGCCTGCTCTTTGGCGGCTGTAATAATTGCCCCCTGGTTGTCCGTTGGGTCAACCTCCATCTCAAAGCGGAGCGCATCAAGCGAAATCACCGGCCAGTCAGGATATTTCCGGGCAATCAACGTGTCTTTACCGGCACCGGCAAGGCCGCAGAGCAAAACCACTTCAAAATCACGTGTTTCAAAGGCGTGATAAAGCGGGTCGGCATTTTCCTTGGAAAAATAAATAAACCGGCTGTAATCGGACGGGAACCTGAAAGGCCGGTCATAACATTCCTGTTCGCGGCAATATTCGCCAAAGAGTGCGACTTTTTCGAGCAATTCCGCCTGGTCCGCGCAGACCCGTCCCTGGGCATCCGCCCGCTCCAGCATTTCCAGCCAGTCACAGCGAACCGTTTGGCTGGCTTTGATAACTTCGCGGCGCGGATGGTCGTTGCTAAGTAAATGAAAGGGCAGGCTTGACTGCCGGACCAACGCCACGATCATTTCCCGCAGGTGAAAAGGAACCGGCGGTATCAATCCCGTCTCATCATGCCACAAAATATTCCGGGCCAGGGTCATGCCTTTGCGCCCCTGGCCGCGTGCCGTAATGGCCCCGGTTTCATCAATTTTGGTTACAATCGGCTTGGCTACATCATGGAGCAGGGCAGCCGCAAACAGGACTGACTGGTCTTCAGTTTCCAGTGCCTGCCAGAGTGGGTCTGCCGCCAGGGCTTCACAGACCATTTTGGTATGGGTCAGAACGTCGCCTTCCCCGTGAAAGACCGGATTTTGCGGACAATCCTGCATGGCCCGCAGCCAATCAAAGGCAGCTTCCAGGGCTGGCCAGTCAATCCGGTAGGCCGGAGGTAGTGGTGCGAAAGGGAATATCCAGGTCATATGAATTGGGAATTGAGAATTGAGAATTGAGAATTGAGAATGAAATCCAGGGCTCAGGATTCTTGAAGACTGAGGACCCTTAGAATTGAAACGATGGGGTTATTCTCAATTCTCAATTCTCAATTCTCAATTACTGACAGGTTGACAATGGTTGAGCACTTAATCCAAACGCCCAGGGTGTTTCGCCAATGATAGCAGCCGCAAAGAACTTGGGCACATAGCGGATGTTTTCCTGCTGGAAATAATGGTCAAGCCGTTCGGATTGGGCGACCAAAGCCCAAAAGCTCCGTTCCCGGTGCGTTGCGTCCTGAACGGTTTCCAAATCGCGCATGACCGAGCCGGGACCACGATTGTAGCCCGCAATCGCCAAACTGACGCTGGTGGCGTCCGTGCCAAACTGATTCATCCGGGCTTTCATATAGCGGGCGGCGGCACGGGCGGATTTTTTCCAGTCGCAACGTTCCTGCGGGTCCAACCCATAGCCCCGTGCCGTGTCGGGCATAAACTGGAACATTCCTTGCGCTCCAACCGGACTGGTCAGGCATTCGTGATACTCGGTTTCAATCATGGCCAAATAAAGCCCAATCACCGGAGGAACCTTTTCTTCGTGAAACGAGCGGATAATTTCCCCGGCATAGCGGGTACCAACCCGTTGCAGCAGGCGTTCCAGGTCTTCACCCCACAATTGTTCGGAACCATTTCCTTTCCGGCGCAAATAGCTGTCCACATCCGATTTGATGCGACTGACCACTGCCGGTTCAAACGCACAGTCACGGTTTCCAATCATCCGGGCAATCCGTTGGGCCTGCCGCCTGACGAATTCACGTTTCTGGTCTTCCGTCATGGATTGATACATGGCTGTTTTCGCGGCTGGAATCATTGTGGCGGGTGGTGCCAAGAGGTTGAATTCGGTTGTTCCAGCAGGTTGGGGCAGGTTGTCTGTGGGAAGAGGGTCAACCGGCGGAACAACCTGAACTGGTTCCGCAGATGGCACCCGCACCGGAATCGCAGACGTTGCTTTGGCCGGTGGTTGGATGTGAAAAAATCCAAACAAAATCAAACAGAGGGCCGTCCCTACCGCCACCCCCGCCACTCTCGGCCAAATTGGGGTTCGACTGGGTGCCGCCACCGGGTCCGTATCAGTTTTAACCAAGCGGGCAAACAGCAGGACGCCACCAATGTGAATCGTGTCCTCCGGTGAAAGGGCCAGCGGAAACTGGGCCGGGCAGCGGCCATTGACCTGCAACGGATTGGCGGTTTCAAGTTCCGCCAGAACAAGCTCTCCGCCTGCTTCGGTTAAAATTGCATGGCGGCGGCTGATAGTGAGTGAATCAATCCGAAAGTCACAGTCTTTTCCCCGGCCAATGGTCAATGAATGACCTGGAACGCGAATGGCACGAGGCTTGCCGTTGGAATAAATCGTCAACTCA
This sequence comes from Blastocatellia bacterium, assembly GCA_019695185.1. Lineage (GTDB taxonomy): Bacteria > Acidobacteriota > Blastocatellia > Chloracidobacteriales > Chloracidobacteriaceae > JAIBAN01. Next base: position 60,920 of record JAIBAN010000045.1, read on the forward strand.
ATCATAGGGCTTCACATTTCGAAATTAAATTTGAAATTAGTTTTGCGCCGGATTTCCCAAACCCAGCGGGTTTGGGAAGGCTTTCCCGGATTGAGGCAAACCGCAGGCCAAAGGAGTTTTTACATGGAATTTATTTTGTGTATTTCTGAGGGGACAACTCCCCGCCGAATTTTATTGACCCACGGAAGCTATACGTTGGGGACAGCCTCGGATGTGGAAATCGGGTTGGATGACCCGGACATCGAACCGCGCCATGCCCGCCTGGAAATTCAGGAAGCAGCCATCCGGCTGATTGATTGTGCTTCTGAGAGCGGCGTTTTCCTCAATGGCCGGCAGGTGCGCGGCAGCGTTTCGCTCAAGTCCGGTGACCTGCTACGCCTGGGGGATAGCGTGGAAATGACGATTCAGGGAAATCAGTCGGTTCCGCTTCACAGTTCCCACCACGTTGAAGGTTCCAAGCCAAAAATTCCCAAATTGTTCTTTCAAATTGTGGCTGCCGGTTTGGCGGGTATCTTCTGCGCCGGTTGTGGCTGGTGGGTCATGAACCATTGGGCACTGCCCAGGCCACCATCCCAGGTTTTGGCAATACCGTTGGAAAGCAACGAACCGTCTGTGGTTGAATCGCTGCCATCCGTTGCTGAACCTGCGGAACCGGTCAATCCCATCCGGACGACAAACCCGGAAGCCACCGCAACTGAAATCAGAAAAGCACTTCGACAAATCAGCAACGACCCCGCTCCGGCTTTTGTCAGTCCGGAAGTTCAGGCTGATATTACATCCCGAATTGAGCGATTCCGGAGGGATAGCCGCGCTTCCGGTTTGGTCGCCGGTTTGCAGGCAGACCTCTCCTTTCAGCGGTATGTCCGCGAACAAAATCTGGAACCCCGTCTGGTGGCATGGCTGCTGGCGGCTGAAGGGGTTTCCGCTGAACCAGGAACGATTGTCCGCGAAACACAACGGGTTTGCGCTCAGTTACGCCCGTTCAAAGAGAGATTGGGCGTTGAAACCACCGACTCCGTTTTGTTGCTATTGGCGGTCTATCGAGTGGAAACCATTTCAGGCAACGGGAAACAGTTGGCTGGAAGGATTGAGCGCGCCGTCGAGAGCCCGATGGACCAGCGGACCATTTGGTACTTGAGAAAAGTCGGTGTCATCGGTGATGATGTGGTTTCGTTCATTCATGACATTCTTGCCATCGGGGTTGTCGGGTCCAGGGTCTAGGGTTCAGGGTTCAGGGTTTTTGAATTGAGAATTGAGAGCGTGTTTGGAAATTCGGTTCGGAAGCTGCGAAGCAGCAAAAGAATGCTAGCCTAGGGCGCAAGCCCTAGGAAAACGGGGTTCTCCCCTCCTGCGCGGCGGCTGTGCCGCCGCGCAGGAGAAAATT
>JAIBAN010000139.1 GCA_019695185.1 Blastocatellia bacterium
GCCAGGTGGTGGCACAACCAGTCAGTAAGGATACCGAACGCAAGAATCATCGGCCCTGACCCGGAAAACCGGGCCACTACCCGGTTTTTGGACCTCAATCAGTGCTCATTAGCGATATTATCGGAAGCGACCCACAGCACTTCACCCCCAACCTGGAACTTGGCACCCCGGTGCCCTCAACCCGAAAGGATAATCCATGTCCACCCGCAACCTCTTTTCAACCACTTTGCTCACCATGCTGTTTTCCGGTTTCTGGCTGCTCGGCGGTCCAGTTCCAACTTCCGCCCAAACCGTCCCAACCGCTGCCAGCCGGACGATTGCCGCCCATTTCACCACCCAGGCCGAGTTGCGGGCTCTGCACCCTGCTCGGTTTCCCCTGGCACCAGCTCAACAGGACACCCTGCGGGAATTCCTGAGAACCACCAGCCGAGGGCAGTTTGTGGTCTGCGACTTCCATGCCGTTGGCTCCATCCGGGTCACCCAAGGCGACCAGACCTGCACCTTCGTGGTGTGTCAGGTTGACTGCGGCGGTAACAACAGCGCCCAGGTCACCGTCCAGGACTGCACCATCAACCAGTAACCGGCCACCCGCGTGGCTGTGCCTTCATGTATTTTTCAAAAAGGATTGCGAACCATGAAACGAAATCTGATGACACTGTTCTTCCTGGGCCTGGCCACCGTTCTCACAACGGCTTCGCTCTGTGCCCAAGGCCCCACCGTCCAACGCCAACTGCCGTCCGGTCGCGCCGGCCTGGGCAGCCAACCGGCTCCCGCTCCGGGAGGCCGGAACACGTACCCACTCTCTGAAACTGCCGGAGGCGGAACCTCCGGCGGCGGGATGCCAGCCAACCCTGCAGCGCCAGCCGGGACCGGCAGCGGCGTTATCAACTATGGGATTTTCGCGCCCTGCGCGGCAGCCGTCAGCCCCAATGACAAGGGCTTTTACGCGCAGATGGCCTATATTTTCCAAAGCTGCCCTATCCAGATGTGGAACGGGCTGTCCCCCTGCAACGGGCTTGGCGGCACGCCGCGCACCGGACCGGCCAGCGCCCCGCTCCGGAGCGACCCCAACCGTTTTCTGGCTTTCAGCCAGGGCACCGGGCTGGGCGGCAGTGAGAGCCTCAATTTGCCCATTTCCGGATTTGTCATGGCCGGAAACCAACTCTATGTCATGGGTTTTGACCGCAAACCCGCCGCCGTCGGCCAGATTGAATACGGCCGTTTCCGGGACCGCCCCTGGTTTGTTCCCACCGGGTTTTCATGGCAGGAAACCCCCTGGGCCGGACTCTGGAACCAGGCTGGTGAATTCTCTCCCGGAGTTGCGCTGACCATGAGCGGCCAGGGCTATTGGCTGCCTGCCGGAAGCAGCATCAGCACCGTCGTCACGCTCCCGGACGACATCCTCAATCCGGTGTCCATCATGCTCACCACCGATGGACCAATGGCTGGTTGGGGCATCGTCCAACGGGGCGTGGGAAACGTCTATCGGACAGCCGAATTCCGCCTGCAATAAACAGTGGCCGGAACCAGTTTGGCGGGCAGCCTCGGCTGCCCTTTTTTCTTTGGTGCCGTTGTTGAAACCACAGGCTGTGCTGGTCATTCGCCCTCCATCGCCCTGGAGAACACCATCACCAACAGACCGATGCAACCCGCTGCACCAAATCAGCGGGCAGGGCTTGGTTAGATTTCCTTTGGCCTTCCCGGTATTCCGGAAGTTCGTCACCAAGCAGCAGTTTTTATTCAGCAGGTCGGTCTGTCAAAAATTTATCGAGCGCACTTTCGTATTGCTCCAAGTCGAATTCAAACAAGGGAATCCGCATTTCAAAGGGTGGGTCAAGATTGGGGAACCAGTCGTCCTCGTACTGAATTTCCTTCCAGATGACGGTTGTTGCCGTGCGAATAACCTGACAGGAAATCACCCCGCAGTAGTCACAACCACAATGGCATCGGTACAACACGAATCGGCCAGTCCCAAATTGATTCCAGGCCGGTCCCAAACCCCGAAGTGCCAGCAATTCCTTTTCCAGGCTCGCGGGACCTTCCTCGAAACAGGTTCGGCCAAACCAGGGTCGCCCAAAATCAAAGTTAAACAAGGTGGACAACCCAACTCCGTCCACCAGGAACTCGGACAGGGTGGATTGCCTCATTTCTGAGTTTTCATTGACCTGGTATTGGCACTCAATTTGAGTGAAGCCGATAGTATTCATAATTTGGATTTTGGGTACAGTCTTACGACATGCACCAGGGGCGAGTGACGACCAGCCAAATTTTCCATAATTGACGCAACCGGCGGAACCAAGACCGGGTGCCAGCGGCGGTTCGGCGGCTATCCAATGAAGAGGACCGCCCACTGATCCGCCCGACTTGCCCCGACCAGTGTTGCCACAAGGAAGCTGATGGCCTCTCGCATTGCTTTTGGTGCCGCATCCCACGACTCGCCAGCAAAGTCAGCGAAGTACACAGCCAGCTCCCCATCAGTCAAGTCGATTGAGGAAATGGGTAAAATTGCGGCAAAATGGCTTGACAGAAAAATTAGCATCTTTCGGTCAAGCCACCTTTATACCTTTGGCGAAGGTGCTTCACGAACGCGCCCTGCAAATCAAACGCGATGCTGGGCAAACGTCTTACTTATCCTTGCACTGCGCCTTCTGGCGGGTGGTTTTGAGTATTTCAGCAATTTCCGGATGACCTTTTTTTTGAGCCATCTGGTCCAAGGTCCCTTCATCAGTTGTGAAACAAACATCGGCTCCTCGCTCAATTAAAATACGGACAATCTCTGTATGTCCGCGCTTGGCTGCCAAACTCAATGGGGTATTTAGAAAATTGGCGACGGTATTTACATCAGCACCATTGTCCAAAAGTAAAAGCACCACTTCTTTATAGCCCTCAGCGGCGGCGGAATGGAGGGCCGGAAAGTGGTTGAAGTAAATTGCATCAACATGTGCTCCGTCCCGCAAGGCCTCTTTTACAGCGGTCAAATCGCCTTTTGAGGCCGAGTCACACAGTTTTTCCTGCAATTGATAGCAGTATTGATAAATTTCCGTTTTTTCTTCATCGGGGGTGTAGTATTGCCACAATTTGCATCGATTGCCTTTGTTTTTCTCGTTTGGTTTGAGTTGAATAGGGGCTTTACGGGGATATTGCGGCGGAGTTGGTTGGTTAAAACAGGCCGAAAATCCAAACCCCACCATCAGGAGAAGCTGAATCAGAAGCAAGGACTTTGAGGCTCTTGCATTTTTTAACTCCATAGACATGGCACTCCAAACAGAACTGAGTCGTGCAGAAACGGCAGTTGATAATCTCAGGAGTTACGCAGTTGAGACTCACAAATCCAGATCCAGGTCCTTCAAAGCCGGTCATAACTTCCCAACCTCTTTTTCAATTGCGGAACTCCTGAAAAATTTCACAAAGGGAAACTGCTCATCAAATCAGCTCCCAAACCAAAAACCGAAATTCAATCAAACCTTGGACCAAAGTTAAGTCAATCGCCATTTTCAACCGGTTGGACTTCGTCACTAACTATTGTGACAGAAGCGACAGGCTGATTCCAAGCCATTCTTCAAGTCCAAGATCAAAGCTTGGTATGGCACAATGCCACTTTTCGCTTAGCCAACCTTCGATGGTAGAGGTATTACTTCGGTCCGTTATATCTTCTTACCACTTTGGCTTCATGGTGCGTCAACTTGTTTTGTACATAGCTGAGGGTCTGGGCCTTGGGCTTGCCTTGGTCAGCTCCAGCATACACCAATACATTTCCTCCAATATGAATGGTGCTGTGCCCATTCTTCTCCCCGCCCTTGTACCTCTAGGTGACGGTTCATGATCCACACCTTGAAGTTCCGGCATGAAAGGTTCGGAGCTATCTATTTTCACCTGAGTCCGAGTGCATGGCTTGGTTGGATTTTTCTTCACTGAATTAACAGCATCACTTTTTTCAGAATCTCATCAATCACATCTTTGGGAAGTTGGGCGATGAACTCGGCTTGGCGGGCTTTCCAGTCAAGACTCTTGATTTGGTCACTCAGAACTACCCCCTTAACCGTCAACCCTCCTGGAACTTTCACCTCGAAGGGATAACCTTTGACGTGGTGGGTAATTGGACAAAACAACCCAAGACCCACTTTTTGATTATATGCTTTGGGAGAAATAACCACTGCTGGACGTTTGCCTGACTGTTCATGCCCAGCTTGGGGGTCAAAATTAAGCCAGACCACATCTCCGCGATTTGGAATGTAGCTCACTGGGGTCACCACAACTCGTTTCCGACTGGGTCGCCGGAATCAATGGGTTGATGTAAATTGTCAGATGTAACATTGGCTAACAAGCCGTCGAGGGTTTGAAGCGCATCTTCAACTGGCTCAACTATTAACTTGCCATCAATGAGGGTCAAGTCAACAGTCGAACCGGGAGCTATGTGGGTCTCTACCGCAAATGATTTTGGAATTCGGAGGGCCAGGCTGTTTCCCCATTTTTGAACTTGTACCCGCATAATGATCCTTTCTTTGTATCAACAAAGAAGATACACATATTGGACTCTCTAAGCAACTGGAAACATGTTTTCAAAAAATCCAACGGCTGCCATCACCGGTTTGCGAAGTGCCGACCAACCCGCCGATAGACCGATGAACTGCGCTGAAGCAAATCCGCGTGCATGGCATGGTTAGACCCAATTGTTTTCAGGTTGTTATGTGTAGGTGTGTGAAGCTCTTGCCAAGTCGCCTGGACAGATTTACTTCCAATGCTCCTCACCCCAAAGTTTTGCTGACTCTCTGATATATGCCTCCCTGCACTCATCAGGAAGGTTCCTGGGGTCAGGAATGAAATAGAACCACGGCAAACCCGCCGATTCAAGTTTTGGCTCGCAGGGTTCATAAAAATCGTGTGTTCCCTTCTGAGGGTCAAGCCGTATACAATTCCCCAAGCTGCATCCACAGTGGTTTTCACTGACTGGTTCGGCTCGGCTGAGTGCCTCAGTCAGGTCGGAGGAAAGACTTGGAGCAAATAACCCCCTTTCTGGAATCCAGAAAAAACAGTATTGTTTGGGACAGTCAGTTGAGATTGGCTTGGTACGGGGGTTCAATTCTTTTGAATTCATATGAAACAAAGCTTATTGACGGTAATCGGGGGTCTAACGGCTGCCATCACCGGTTTGCAAAGCGCCGACCAAACTGCCGACGGACCGATGAACCGCGCTGAAGCAAATCCGCGTGCATGGCATGGTTAGACGGTTTTCCTGGTTCTGATGCCCGCATCCTTTGTCGAGAAATGGACATCACTCGACTTTGTAATTTCCCAACCCAACCCGCCACAACGACAGATGATTTCTGAAAACTGAATTGAATGCCCCGCTTCCAACCTCCCCGTCCCATTGCACCAGCGACAGGTTTGCGCCGTCTCTGGTTTGGGGTCGATCAAGACAGCCAGTTCCGGGTATATTTTGCTTCCCTGACAAAGGGCCAGGTTTTTCCAAAACCGGTCGGCTTGATTTGGAATTGGGCCGGAAAAGTCATCCAGAATTTCGAGCACCTCCCCATCGGGTGTGAGTGCCAGGCAACCACCAAAATCAGCGTACAAACCCAGGGCATTATAGTTTTTTGCCAACGCATAACGCCAGTCCCGCTGGTTTTCAGCCAGGGCCAAAAGATCAGCGATTCTTTGCCGGATTGAGGAAGAAAGCTCCCTGGAAATTGCCATAGATGTAACCACCTGAAAGCGTCTAACGACTGCCATCACCGGTTTGCGAAGCGCTACCAACTTTCACGACATTGAACCTGCCCGCTGAAGCAAATCCGCGTGCATGGCATGGTTAGATGCTGTTTTGCAGGTTGAGTCGGTCAGAACGAAAATCGATCCTGGTTTGAGAAGTTACCGCAATACATTCGAGTTCATCGTCTGCCAGCAATCGGGCAATCAGTTCGGACGATCCGCCAACCAAAGTGAATTTCAGATCCCAATCCGTACAAACAAGCCATTCACGGTTGTCCGGCCACCAATGTGTTGGGGATGATCCGTAAACATCGTTGTCGCAACAGAGGGTCGCATCCTCAAGTTTGCCACGGAACCCAACCTCGGCTTCGCAACCCCTGGTTGCGATCAGATCGTAATGAAAGAAGCAGGTCGCGTCGCCGGTGAATGGTTTGAGCACCTCGATCAAGCGGCGACAAGTAGGGGCGTCGAGCGAACCTTCGTCCGGGCCAAGTAATGATCGGGGCCAACTATTGTCGGGAAATACCCATTGAAGTGACGTATCATTGAATTCAGAGTGAAAACGAAGGCCGAATTTATCAGCCAACTCTTGCCACCGGACACGACGACCATGAGGGCCGGAATCAGTAGACACCGAGACGAGTCGGCCTGGCATTTCAGGTTCATCGTCTGCCGCAGCCCAGCTTCCCGAATCGGCGGGCACCGAATCATCGGTATAAATTGGATGAAACAGCTTGCAGTATGCCTGGAAGATTGGCGGAATGCAGTGTGAGACAAAGTTGCCGCGCCAATTGGGGTCATCAAGCGTCAAGAGACAGTCCGTGCCATCGCTAATCCACTCGGCTAGGTCATTGGTTTGGATACGTTCAAGGGCCATAGTTCCTCATGGCATCTAACGGCACGCATCACCGGCTGGCACAGCGCCGACCAACCCGCCCTCCGACCGATGCACCGCGCTGTGACAGTCCGCGTGCATGCTGTGGTTAGGCGCTGCTGGGCTATTGATTGATAACAAAGTAGTCATCTTCAATGTCGCCATTCAAACGTGAAATCAGGCGATAGTACCCAACCACAGTATCTCCGCACAAAAGGTCGAACCGGGTATCTATGTAAGGATAGGAAAGATGCTGTGGCTCAAAACAGAGCCAGCGTGACACGAACCTACCTGTAATCATGCCTTTAGTAATGCCAACTGGCAATGGGTCAAGATCAGGATCCGCAATCCACTTGAGAATCCCCTGAGCGGCAACTTCATCGAGCTGGTGAAAACGTGCATGTTCCTGAAGCTGTGCGATGAGGTTTTGATCTACGATTTCCATGCGGAGTTCCTCGCAGCACCAACCACCCCAACCTTAGCTACAGCAAAGAGCGGCGGAAGCAGCTACTGTGAACGTCGTAGCAGCGAGCTGCTGAGGATGGTTAGGTGCCTTGGTCATTGGTTGAGAAGCGAGAAAGGCGGAATGCCATCTGATTGCCAGTGGCCTTGCGGGAAATTCTGTTAGCAAGTATCCTTGCAGGAAAATGGCGTGACAAACGAAATTTTGTTGTCACGCCATTTTCCTGCAAGGATACGGTGTAACGGCCACAACAGACCAAGTCAATATAAACAAAGGAATCTGTGGTTTCTTCAATTTGTACATTGATCCATTCTGGAACACGCTCGTCTCGCCAAAGGAAATCAACCACTTCATCAAAATTCTGATATGTGTGATATTTCCCTTCGGGCAATGAGTCTTCGGGAAAAGCGGTACTTACAGGTCGTTGCATAATTTGCTAAACCATTTTGATTTTCAAACCAGCCGCTTGGAAAAATGATTTGATCAAGTGCGGTTTACTGCGCAGGCGCATGACCGCCAAATGAAATTCATGACGCAATTGAACAAAATCCTGGCAGCCAAGATTGGCCAGTTCAACGTGTTTGAGGTGTTGCCAGACGGCCTCGTCGGGGTTCAACTCCGGGGCATAGGCTGGCAATCGTTCGAGATGAACCCAATGGGCAGCCCCGGCTGTCAAAAATGAAGTGACTGTCCGTCCCCGATGAATCGGTGACCCATCCCAAATCACGAGCAGTTTGGTTCCAATCCAGTGGTGCAGATGTTGCACAAAGAGTACGCTTTCGACCGCGCCCAGTGCGGAGTTGCGCACCAGTGTAGAGATCTGGCCGGCTGGTGTGATGCCACTCATGACGGATAAATGGTCATGGGTGGAAAATACTTTCAAGTGGGCTGGATGACCTTGGGGTGCATAGCTCCGGACCACCCCAGGAATCAGATAAAAAGCCGACTCATCCACAAACACTATGGTTCGGTTTTCCCGCATGGCTTTTTTTTTAACTTCGGCCATGTCTCCTCACGCCATCTGGCAATCTTGGTTTCATCACGTTGGCTGGCTTGTTCAATTGGTTTTTGGGGAGTCCATTTCAGTTTCTTGAGCAACCGGGTCACCGTCGCCGGATGATACTGCACCCCGAATTCGACTTTGATCACCAGCGCCACACGGCGACTGGTCCAGACTTCCCCACGAAATCCATAGGCTTCCGCGCCGTGCGAAAGGTACTCCGGTAACATCTCTTGCTGTGCCGCACTCAAGCGGGCCGGACTTCCCGAATGCGGGCGGGCCTCCAATCCTGCTCCTCCCTTGGCTTCCGCTTGCTTCATCCACTGACTGATGGCACCTTTGGTGACTCCCAATGCTTCACTGATTTGTTGGTATGTCCAGCCTTTGTGACGCAACTCGAATGCCTGTTGACGCCGCCATTCTTTCCATTGGGTGGATGTGTATTTTTCGGCCATATCCACCATTTTAGCCCGCTCATGGGGTTTAGCAAATTATGCAACGACCTGTAACGTGCCATCTGGTTGTTTATCATAGGATTGATTAGGAAAAACACGATATTCAACCTTATCTGGGATGCAATTCCAAACAAACTGGCGGGTAAATTCTATAACCTGCCGGGATGCAGCCCGCAAAAGAAATTGAAACCTGTCCCTTGTCACATTTTCCCTCCTTTGGATGAATTCCCTATTCAAAGAAGAATTTTGGCTTTCCCATTTTAATACCACTCCAATTTGATTGGTCGAAAATCACAATAGGCTAACGCCTGCATCACCGGGCCGGCGCACGCTTCCTGCCGGAGCCAGAAAGACACGTTGCGCCGGCTCCGGTGCATGCGGTAGTTCGGCCGCGAAGTATGCGAGGGTTAACTACCATAGCAGTCGCATAACCGGCGTGCGCGAGCAAACTGTCTTGGCAGCGGCGTCCCGTTGGGTATGCACTCGTTGATAGCATAGTAGTTCCCAATCAAGCGATACTGGCCACTCCTGAACTCAAACCGTGCGAGACTGCCTGAACACACACTTTCATGTCCATATGTCACAATCCTCGGCCACGCGGAATTCTTCACTGGGACGTAGAGAAATTGCCCCCATATCTCACCAAGGAAGGTGTGACGCTTCGAGTCATAGAGCCGCCACATGCAGTTTCCGGTTGTCCCACAATTCACAGGGATAAAGAGAATAGGAGTAAGTTTGCAGTGAAGTGGCGTGCAATGAGCACAGATCCATGCTTTTGAGCGCCAACGCACTGCAAAGATACCGCCTACCGCATTCACGCAATCGGAAACCATCCGAAGTAACGCGGGGTAATTTTTTTATCGCAACCAGTTTTTGCCGCCGTTCCGGTGTTCGCTTCTCGTGTGTAGGGTGTGTTTGAAAAATATTTCCCGCAACGACCGCACCTTTTTAGGGGTCTGCGGGTAATAAGTAGATGTACACACAATTTTTACGCATGTGGTACAAGTAACCAGGTCCAATCTGGAAGTCTTGCAAAAGACATTTCTGTTACACCTAACAACAATCTGGAGGAACTATGAGAAAATTTGGTTTCTGGCTATTGGTTTGTCTTTTTGTGCTCATTCCATCCGTTTCTTTTGGTCAAGAGAAACCTTCGGAAGAACTGTACAAAAAATTTCTCAATGAAAGGCAAGCCCAAATTGCCACTGTAAAGCCTGAATTTGTGTTAGCTGCGTCTTCACGAAGAATTGACGCTCAAAAAGCGGAAATTGAGATTACCCTTAATGGAGTGATGGCGGGATACGCCATCACGGTACAGCCCTTGGCGATTACAAAAATTGCGGGCAAGTATGCAAAAGCTGGAACCGAAAGCAAAATGCAGGCTGGGAAAGCAAAAAATGACGGGGTTATGGGTGAAATATCCGCACAGCCGACCATTACGTTTCCTGTTGAAATTTCTGCAAATGCCGTCGAAATAGCATTTAGCCCCTTGGGAAGACCCTCATTAGGCCCCGCAAGCCTCATCCTTTCCCTTAGTTCAGGAACTTCCGTTGGAATGTTTGCTGTTGCGCCACTCAATCGCAATCAAGTCAGTCTGAATTCCGCGCAATCCAAGCTCGTCAAATCAATGGTTCCGCCACGGTTCTGTAATTGCTGGTGGATTCAAAGCTACTGCTCCTCAACAGCATCGTGGTTTTGCAAGTATTGTGCAAATAACATCAGTAATCAGATAGACACAATTCTTTGCACGATCACGTGCGGAACAACGTGCAGCAACCGCGACTGTGTTGACTTAGAATGCAACGGGTCATAGCTTGACTTTTCTTTAGGAGTTTCTTAAAGCAATGGCTGGGGCCGCAAGGCTTCCGGCCTTTTTTCTTGGTGGCCGTGATGTCCCCGCTACCCGCGACACTCACCCTTTCACCCGTGTGATACCATGCTTTTTCATCCACTTGAACAAGTTGCCTTCCGTCGTGCCGTACCGCTTGGCAATGTAGGCTTGGGTTGAACCGTTGGAAAGCAAGCCTTCAATCTCTGGCTTGTAGGCGTCCAGTTTGCTTTTTCCGCTGCCTTTCGGTCGGCCGAGCGGAAGCCCTGACGCTTTGCGGTGACGCAAGGCTTCCTTGGTGCGCTGGCTGATAAGATCGCGCTCAATCTCGGCGGCGATGGAAAACGCCATTGCCACCACCTTTGATTGTATGGAGTCGTCAAGCTGCCAGTTGCCTTTGACGGCATAAACCCGGATACCGCGCTGGGTGGCGATGGCAAGGATTTCCATACACTCAAGCATCGAACGACCCAAGCGGGAAAGCTCGGACACAATCAAGACATCACCAGTGGTGAGGTTTATAAGGATGTCGGCAAGTTTACGTTTTTTCCACGACACTGTACCGGAAATTTTTTCCTGGACAAACTCGACGTGGCCGAAGTGTCGGGTGTTGGCAAGCGCCAAAATGTCGGCCTTGTTTTTCTCTACGTCCTGGTCGGTGGTTGAAACGCGAAGATAGGCAACGGTCGTGTGTGATGTGGGGGCTGGGGCGGTCTTTTTCGGCATCTTTCCTGAAAACCTCTTGGGTGTGGCTTTAAGTATAGGAAAGACGGCAAAATATGCAATGACTATCAAGGGTAGAGGGGGAGCACAAAAAACGGTGGTTTTGAGACAACCGGGATGCGACGCTCGAATTCAGGGTTTTGGACCAAAAACCGGTTCCACCAAGCCTCTCATCATCAGAATCTCAACCTTCAACCGGTGAGTTGAGTTTTTGAGCACCGAGCCAATAGGTGAACCCACTCGTTAGGATTCGGCTCTGAACCTGCCGGGTTGCGCGGTGGCTGAGATAAGGTAGAATCCGGCCCACGCTATGAAACACCCGGACCGCGCCGAACACCTCACCCCCACCGAAATTGAGCAGTTGTGTGCCCGCCTTGAAAACCGCCAGTTGGTGGAAAGTGATTATCCGGTGTTACTCAAACTGGTCCGGCTGGTGGTGGCGTTTCAAATTGAAGTCGAATCAAAGAACGTTTCCATCGCCAGACTCAGGCGGCTCATGTTTGGCCCACGCTCGGAGAAACGAGGAGTAGGAACAGTTTCCAAAACCCCAGCCGCAGCCACCCAAACTCCCTCAGACGGCGGCGAATCGACCGAAAGCCAGGCTGAACCCGCCGCCGGATCAAACGTGGTGCCGTTCAAAAAGAAGCGCCAACCCGGCCAGGGCCGGCTGGGTGCGGCAGCCTACACCGGGGCGAAGCTGGTCCATTGTGAGCATCCCGAACTCCAGCCGGGAGACCGGTGCCCCGACCCGCTCTGTCGGGGCCATGTGTTTGACACCAAAACCCCGCAACGCTTTCTGCGGCTGACCGGCCATCCGCCGATTGACGCCACCCACTATCAGCTTCAAACGCTGCGGTGTTCAGCCTGTTTGGAACGGTTTCCCGCCCCACTCCCCGTAGGCGTCAAGCCGGAGAAATACGACTCTTCCGCCGATGTCGTGATGGCGCTGCTCAAATATGGCGGGAGCCTTCCGTTTTACCGGCTGGAACGGTTGCAACGGTCAATGGGCGTTCCGCTGCCGGCCTCCAACCAGTATGCGCGCTGTCGGGGTCTGGCGGTGGACCTGCTCCCGGTTTTTGAGGAACTCAGGCTCCAGGCGGCGAAAGGCGAAATCTGGTTTGGGGATGACACGTCGCTACGGCTGCTGGGCGCGTTGTCCAAAGAGCAAACCCCGGCGGACCCGAAACGGAAAGGACGGTTCACCACCGGTTTGCTGGCTCGGGCGGGGGGCCACGAAATTGCCCTCTACATCAGCGGCGGGCTCCATGCCGGTGAAAATCTGGCGGCGCTGGCAGCCTTGCGACCCGCCGGGCTGCCGCCTCCGATTGTCATGGCCGACCCCGAAGCCAAGAACTGGGCGAGCGAATTCGACCGGATGGTGTCGAAATGTCTGACTCATGGCCGGCGGCAGTTCGTTGACATTTCCCGTAGCTTCCCCACGGATTGCCAGCGCGTGATCCATGATCTGGGAAAGGTCTATGGGGTTGAGGCTGAAACCAAAGAAATGAACCCGGCAGCGCGGCTGGCCCACCATCAAACCCACAGCCAACCCGTCATGGAAAATCTGAAAAGCTGGATTGAAGCCAAACTGGCATCCGGAACCGTCGAACCCAACGGCGGCCTGGGACAGGCCATGGCCTACTTTTTGCGCCATTATGAGGGAATGACTTTGTTTCTCCGCGAACCCCAGGCACCCCTCGACAATAACGCGTGCGAACAAATTTTGAGAAGGGTTGTTTTGCACCGCAAAAACAGCCTTTTCTTTAAAACCGCTGGCGGGGCCAAAACGGGAGACGTTCTCTGCAGTTTGATTGAAACCTGCGCCCGGAACCAGGTGAATGCTTACCACTATTTGGTCACTCTCAGCTCCCACACCAGAGCAATGCGGGCCTGTCCCAGTGCCTGGCTGCCCTGGAATTACCTGGAGCAACTCACTTCCCAGGCGGCTTGAATTATCCTGGGGCCAGCGGTAGCCGTCGCCAGGGTTCGGCCAACTGCGCCTGTTCGGGATTGCCCTGATAGAGCAGCACGGTCAGTTGCTGGGCCGCCAGCGGCGTCAGGTTTTCCCCGCCAGCCGGCGGCCACCAGTGCAGTTTTCCTTCCGAGAAACGCCGCCAGAACAACCAGTATCCATGCCCATCATAGATGATCATCTTCACAGCGGTTCCGGATTTGTTCCGGAACAGAAAGAGCGTGCCGGAGAAGGGGTCGCACTGAAACCGGTCCCGACAGACCGCCACCAGCGAATCCAAACCTTTTCTAAAATCGATGGGCTCACAGGCCAGCAGAATCCGCATGTGGGGCGTCAATTGAATCATCTTACGCACCCACAAAGCTGGAAATCACCTTTTCCAGGCAAGAGGCGGGAACCCGCAGGCTCAGTTTGCACCCATCCCGGCGCTCGATGACGGCCAGGCATTCAGAGCCCTCGGCAGGTGATTCCGCTTCCACCGGTTGTCGGTGCCGCAGATTCAGTTCCTGTGCCGTCAGCGCCACAAAGGCAGGTGGCTGGGGAAGTGGCTCAAACTGCTGTTTGAGTTTGGCCAGTTGTTGACTGGACAGATTCAGTTCCCGCCGCACCACCCTCAGTGGATATTGGTCAAGCAGGGTGGCAACAGCACTTTTGAGTGCCACCGGCATTCGTTCCTTGCTCTGGCGCGTCCTGCGCCAGGCTTCAAATTGAGCCCGCACCTGCGGCAAATCCGGCACTAATTTTCGGTTCATTGGAGGTCTCCCAACTTAAAATATTTGGGACAGACCTTACGCAAACCCGATTTGATAAATCACGCCTTTTTACAGCAAGCTTACGAATAGGAGGTCTGCTGCGCCGAAGGGCCACAACAACGGCTCTGTCACCCCAAGCGCCCGGGGGGCTACGGTCCTCGGCAGGAAGTGATCGCAGGACTCTCGTGCGGAGACGCTGACTGACCATCCGAGTGCTTGCGCAGTTCCAGTCGAATGTCACGAATCGACGAGAACGGAACGCACGCCACCAGGGATCGTTCCGGACAGCTCTGGGGGTCGTGGTTCCGGCATATCGCACAAAACACGAATCGTTGAACGGTTTGGACGTCGCAAGCGATGTCGTGGCGAGGGCGACAATGAGTGCAAGACCGGCGAGGACTCGAAGCATTCTCGTGGCCATCTCTACCTCCCGCGGATTTTTGAGGCAGAGTAGTTCGCGCCGCCTCCGTCGTCATTGGGTGAAACCCGGTGGGCGAGTGTGGTCAATACGGTCCTGCCAAACGTAAGGCTCGTCAAGATGAGAGTCGGCAATCAATATCCGCGCCCCTGCTACGCGAAGCGGCTGAACGGCTGCCATCACCGGTTTGCGAAGCGGCGACCAACTCGCCCTTCATTGTTGCCACCCACTGAAGCAAATCCGGGTGCATGGCATGGTTAGTCGTCTTTGCACCATAGTTTTGTCAAAACCGGGGCTGGGTTTGGGTCTTTGCTTCTGTATTTACCCCTCGTCGGGTGCTTTGGCCTCACCTTCGAGCC
>JAIBAN010000140.1 GCA_019695185.1 Blastocatellia bacterium
AGTTTATAACAATTCTGGCAGTCAAAACAAGCATCCAACCGTGCCATGCACGCGGATTTGCTTCAGCGGGGTTGATCCAATGTAGGCAGGTTGGTCGCCGCTTCGCAAACCGGTGATGGCCACCGTTAGCTGTATTGGGATTTCAGGAGTAGAAAATGATGTGCTGAAAAAAACTCAAGGACTCAATTTCAAAATGACCATTGGCATCATTTTGTTCATATTGAATCATTCAAAAAGCTTACCGAACGGGCCGGACGAAATTTTCAATTGTCGTTCCAACTCATCCCAGATTCTACTGAAAAAAATGGGTTGGAAAGGTTTCGGCGATTGGAATTTTGAGGTTTGATCGACTGGTTGAAGGCTGAAGCGTAATTCGGATTGGAATGTCCTTCAAGCAACACTGTTTGATTCAAAGTGTGGATACTTTGAATCAAAGTATCCACACTTTGATAGGATCATCCCCAGAGGGCTCACTAAAAGCGACTCAGCCGGAATTTCGGTTCGGGTTCAAACCGGGAAAAACGGGTCCCCCCGTTGATGCAAAAGTCAAAATTCACCTGCCTCCGTCAATTCCGGTTTGAAAGTCGCCGGAAATGGTGTCCACTCCCGCTTTCACCTGAAAGCGGGGAGCGCCTTGGTGCTCCTACCAACCTGGCAGCCGCAGCGAGCCGGCAGTCAAGGGTGACGAAGTCACCGCGCAGCGGGCACCGCCCCTTGAGCTTCCGGCGGAGCGCAGGCTAAATCAGACCACATGAGATTGGAACACTCAGGCAGCAGCCAAATCCTCATCAAGTTGGGCTAACCGCTCAACTTCGGCGGTCACTTCGGGAGTGTAGTAAATCTCAGAAAGTTGATACAGCCAAGGTCCGTTGACCTGGAAATGCTCTTTGACATCAGCCACCACCTCAGCCAACTGGGTTCGTTTGTGATTGCGGGTACATTTGTCATGAACATCACCAAAGACGCGTTCAATCGGATTGGCCTGCGGACAAGAGGATGGCAAAAACAAAAGTGTGACGCGCGGATGGTCGGCCAGCCAGGCGGTCACGGCTTTGGCGTGATGGATTTTGAAATGATCCACCACCACATAAATGTGACGCTGGGACTTGGGCACGGTGGTTTCAAGCACGTGCAGCAAAGCCAAAAACAGAGCGTTGGTTTTGCGTTGGCGATCCAGGTGAAAACCTTCCCCGTGACGATATCAAGGGCTCCAGCCAGATACGTTTTTTGATTGGTGCCGGGTGTCATGACTTCACGTTGGATTCCTTTTTCGGTCCACTCATACCCAACCTTGGGCAGCAGATGGATATCGAGTTCATCGGCAAAAAAAAAGGCGGCTTTGGTTCCAGCCCGTTCAAACGCCAAGCGGATCGTGGCCAATTTGGTAATTCGGGCCGGGTCATCATCGCGCGCCACCAGTTTGGCACGTTTCCAGACCCATCCGATTTCGTGCAGCCAGCGGCGCATGGTTTCGGCTGACACCTCAATTCCGCGCCGTGCCTTCAACTCCAACGCCAGGGTCGCCGCACTCCACCGCGTCCGGCACCATCCAAACACCTTGGGTGATTTTTTGAGCAAGGCCACCAGCGAGCGTTTGACGTGCGGCATCAGGACTGTGGTCCGCACCGGGCACGCCGGAATCCCCTCGGGGTCAAACTCAAGACCGAGTTTTCCGCTCTGATACGCTTTCACAATCCGGTAGATGCTCGTCCGTGAGCACAACAGCAGTTCGGCAATCAGGCTCGGCGAATATCCCCGAGCGCATAGCACCAGCACATGCAACGCCAACAGATACCCGGAGCGTCCCCGGCGCAACTCTTTCAGCATTCCGGCTTGCTCCGCTTCCGGGATGTTGACTATTGTTTTTCCGTTCACAGATGTCTCTCTTTGATTGAGTTGGTTTGTTCACTGGCTCAATTATCAAAGAGCGGGCATCTGTGCCAATCTTTTGTGGACTGATTTAGTTGTGGGATGTAAGCCAAATGGCAAAAGCCATTCAGGGTTTTGTCCGGACTGCCGGTTCCTGAGACGGTGCGCCGCTGCCGGTCCTCAAACGTTTGAGCAAACCTCGGATTGACGCCTTGACTCCGCCCTCAAGGACTATTTTGCTGAGTTCATTCTGTTAAACCAAGCCGCCAAAAACGAAAAGGACGTGACAACTTTGGTGGGGGAAAAGGTTTCTTCCCAGATGAGACGAAATCACGACTGTTTCTTGGGTTCAGCGGCTCCCTTCTTGGGAGTGACCTTTTTTGGTTTCTTGGTCTCTTTCTTTTGACTGTGGTTGCCTTTGGCCATGATTTTCTCCATTCAGAATCAATTTTAAAATTGACCGTTCTGTGGCTTGTGTCAAGCCCCCAAAACCAGAATAGCGCAGTTTGGGTACTTTGCCTAACGGGATAACCACCGCACCATTTGGCGAGTCACTTCCGGGCGACGCAGCAATTCCAGATGACCCATCTCGTAGGCAATCCACTGCGCCGAATTGGCAAAACCCAGGGTTCGCCGGGCATCGTGGTGGCGGCCCAACGCGCTGTTGAGGGGCACCAGGCCGTCGCCAATCAAGCGGTCCGCCAGGAGGCTGCGTTTGGCGGCAAGGGTCGCGGCCACTGTGTAGCAGGCCACTCCTTCCGGCAATGGCACGATGTCACGGGTATCAGGTTTGGCTTGAAAGCGGTCATGACCCTGCCAGTCTGAATCCAGCACCTGGCCATGCCGCAGGTCGGTAATTCCCGCACTCCGCAGTTGGCCCAGACGGGCGAATGGTGCGCTATAGGGGGTACTTCCCAATATGGTATCCACCCAATTCCCCACCCGTTCAAGCGGGGCTCCATGATGTGGCGTTCCCAGAAAGACAATGTTTTTCAAGAGATCCAGCCAACTGCTGGAATCCTGTCTGGCGTAGTGGCAGGCGCTCCGGGTCAACAAGCCTCCCATGCTGTGGGCGACGATGGTCAGGTCCTCAACCGCAACGGGCCAATGGGTCACCAGGTGCTCCAGTTGGGCGGCCAGGGCACGCCCATTGTGGGAAATATGCAAGCCGGAGTTGTATTGCAGATAGACCGGCGTGTATCCCAGGGCGGCCAGGGCCGCGCCATGTTCAACCTCATGTCCGTGGTGCCGGGCGTGCCCGGCCAAGTCGGTCAGGCAGAGCCCGTGAATCAAGACCACCACCCTGTTGGTCACCGCCGACACGGGTGGAGGAGGTTGCCAATTCAACCCCTTGCCCCGGAAGCGGAGGTTCATCGGGATGGCCAGCGGATTGTGGCTGGCGGCCAGATGGTGGCCCATCACTCCGTTGAGGATCGCCAAAATCGTAGTCCGTTGGGATCTTTCGGGCTCCGCTGTTTCGGTCAATTCAAACCAAGGCTCCACGGTGGCAAAAGCGGTATCCACACCTTTGCCGACCAAACGAGTGAGACCCTGAATTCCCCGATATACCAATCCGGTGAGACCCCGGGTTTGCCCTGGCACTGCGCCACCAGGAAACCCCATCGTGCCCCACACCGACTGATGGACGCCTTCAACGATGTGCGTCACCTCCTCCGTGGCCTGGATAGCCAGTTGGGCCATGCCTCGGATATCTGAAAGTTCCAAGCTGCTGAAAGGGTGATTCGGGGCTGGTGTGGTCATGGGATGGGGCCTCCAAAACGGTTGGAAAGGCTGTTTCAGGAATTTGGGTGTCCAGATTTTGATCCTGGGCATTGGCAGAATTGAAAACAGCACGTTTCGCATCGTGGCCACTCTACCAAAGTGTGGTGAGGTTTGGTCGATAAACTGGAATGTCGGGGTGCAGATTGGGGGGCTTTTGCGATGTCCCCCCCCACAATCAGACAGATGCCATGACGAAAACCTCTCCTGGTATCTGCTCGACGATTCAAAACAGGGGAGGGAGCGGAATCAGGTTCGGCCTTTTGAAAAGAGGGGGCCTACCGCAAAATTCACCCAAACCAAGCCCTGCCAAACAACGTTTTTGGTGGGTTGGTGTGGAAAAAATCCCAAACCAGCCCACCGCAAACTGAAGTTGGCTCAACGTGTCAATTTGAAGGGGGCCAGATCACTTTCCCAGTCCGGTCGATATAACCATACCTGGCGTTTTGATGGTCAAACACCCCAGTTCCACCCTCCTGAACCCAGGCACGGCCATTTCTAAAGGACTCTGCCTGGTCAAAACCGGTTTTGAAAACGAGTTTACCGGTTTTATCAATGTATCCCCATTTTCCATCGAGCAGGATGAGCGCCAGACCTTCTGAAAACTCTTCCACATGGCCAAATTCGGGGCTGATGACGAGCTTGCCAGTCTTATCAATATAACCGCCGTACAAATAGCCGTCTTTCTTGATGACTTCATCTGACCAGCGCCAGTCCCTCACTGTAAGTGGCCAAACTATTAAAAAATGGTGGAATCACCAGCTTGCCTGAATGGTTTATGAAGCCAAACTTTTTACCAACCATGACACAGGCAAGCCCTTCGGAAAACCTGGATGCGTAGGCGAAGGAATAGGGGATGACAACTTGGCCGGCCTGGTTGATATACCCCCATTTGCCTTGATCGTTTTGCACGCCGGCCAGTCCTTCCGAAAAACTTCCTGCATGCGGGTAAAGGGCCTTGATGACAAGGGTGCCTGTCCGGTCGACAAATCCCCATCTGTGGTCACCGCCTCCGTGTAACCTAAACTCTCCCAAACCAACTGCTGCCAGTCCTTCGCTGAAATCGGAGGCGGCGTCAAACTGGGGCGGGATCACAATTTTTCCACTTTCGTCAATGTAGCCTTCTTTGTACCCATGGTCGCTGGTTGCAATCACCGCCAAACCTTCGGAGAAGTCACGGGCACCATCGAACTGAGGTTTAATTTTCAAGGTTCCATTGCCATCAATAAAGCCACGTTTGTCCCCAACAATGACCACGAATAAGTCTTCCGACTTTTGGTCCCGAGCCCATCCGAGGGTCCCCAGACCAGCCACAAGCAGAAGTAAACCAACCCACATTTTTTTCAAATTGTGACCTCCTGATTTGATTTCACGGCCCACCACATTAAACAGATCATGCCACCAATTTCCGGAAGAGATCAGTCCAACCCCGTGGAGTTCTTTTCACAAAAACACCTTAACCCCTTATTGAAACTGCGGATGGCATACCTGTCCCGTTCTGTTTTATAAAGCCACATTCACACCTTAAAGGAAGTTAGTGCCGAACACAAAGGCAGTCGGTCTGCCAGAAATCAAACCAACCGGCGTTCCGCCCATAACCTGACCAAGATACAGGAAGGAAGGGGTTTGGTTGATACGGCACCAACTGCGAACTGATCGACCTTGGACATGCTTCGTTTGACCCTGACAGACGTTATTCTTGCTGATTCGGGTTGGGGGCTGGTTTTTCGAAGGTTTCCGCCTCCCGTTGTTCAAGCCACCCAGTCAGAGCAATCCAGGCGGAATGGCGAAACATTCGTTCGCTGGCATCAACCGGATGGTGGGTTGAGTGAAGAAGTTCAAAATGGACTCCCATGTGTTGACCCGACTCTTGGTAGGCGTCCATCACGCCTTTCAACACTGCCTGTCGAAAACCTTCCGGGAGGGCGGTTCCGGGAACACTCGGCCCGTATTCACCCCCGTCCCACTCGGGGTCATCAACTGCCGTAAAGGTCAATTCCAGGGTATCAGTCAGGCAAATCCGGGCATGCACGCCTTGGACACCGGCACAATTGCCAACGGTTCCGACCTTGGCGTAAACCGTGCCGTCGGGTAAAATCCGAAACTGGCCGGGGTTCCATTTTTCCATGATGAATTTTTCCTTTCTTGCTCCCGGTTTGGTGCCAATCCAATTGGATGATTCTTTGGTCCGGAAAAAACAACCTGATAGGCTTGACCGGAGAAATGCTTTTCTTTTGAACGCTTTTTATCGCGAAAGCCAATCAATTTCACCTGGATTCGATTGTTCTGCACCTTTGAAATATCCATGATGGCAAGCGGTTGGTTGCGGTCTTAGCTTTTCCAGGGCAGCCCGGCTCCGCTCAGTCAGGGCTTACATAGCACTTATTATCGGACTAAATGAATACGTTTATCCTGATTTGTTTGTGAGGGACCATGCTGCCCCGGATTTCCATCACCACGCGCCGCAATGACGTGGTCGGGCCTCTTTCCACCCACCACACGGAACTGCTGACCCAGGCCCCCGATACGCTCCCGGCCCGGAATTTTCTGGAACAGCTCCACCACAGGCAGGAACACCTGCGCTGTCAATGCGGGCTTCGCTTTCACGTCTGCCAAGCGGGAACCACGTTTCTGCGGCGCAATCCGAACCAATCCCAAACCTGCTCGTTCCCTTGTTCGCTCGGAGAGGGCCATGTCCAGGCTGCCGCCGCCCAGGTGGGCCCGGTTGAACGTTTACCCAACCGCCCCCTGGGCTTGCTTCTGTATGCCCGGAGCACGGGGAAATCAGGTCCCGACCCGCCCAAAGTCAGCGAACGCAATGGAACCGTCGTCACGCAAAAATATCCCGGATTGTTCCATACCCTCTTTCGGCTGCTCGCCGACCTGGGCTACACGGGCTGGTCCGGTGAGCCGGGACGCTGGGAAAAGTTTGGCGGATGGGACCGGTTTTGGGCGGCTTTCCACCAACGTCTTTCCGAAACTCGAATCACCCCCTCCAGCCGGCTGACCATGGCTGACATTTCCTGGCTGCCGTTCCGCGCATGCCGCGGCGGGCTGGCTGGGCTCACCCAGCGGGTTGCGCGTGGCTGGGACGTGCCGGGCTACCGTCCGGAAGCCTGGATTTTTGGAATTCTCGACGCTTTTCCGACGGACGACACCATTGCGGTTCACCCTTTCAGTCAGGGCCATCGGGAGTATCTCAGCCGGATGAACAAACCGGTCTTTCGCCCCTATACCTTTGGGATAGAGCCGCAACGGATGGCGGCCATCGGTCAAACCGGTCCTTTTCTGATGCTTGCGGTCGGCACACTGCCGCCCAAACTGAATGAGTTTTCCAAACCCGCCATTCATCGTGTGGCACTTCAGTCCATTGCTTCTTCCGAATATCCCCTTCCCGTCGAATCCAGTTACGAACGACAGGTCGCCCGCCTCCTGCGGGCCCTGGAAATTCCCTTTCGGAAGCCCATCTTTCCCGAAGAAGGTGATTTGCGCCCGGATTTTGTGTGCTGGGAACGGGTGATTCTGGAGTGCCAGGGCATGAACCTCGAAGGGTACCGGGAACATAAAGCCGAGATCCACCGCCGGATGCTGGCGTCTCCCCGCTATCGGAACTGTGTGCTGGTGCGGTATGACCCGAATGACGGCGAAACCCTCGAATCATTGAAACACAAACTTTTCCAAGCCAAACATGGGTTGCGATGACGACTCCCCTTCTTTCCCCAACCATGCCACGGCCCCTTCCGAGCGCCACTGCCTTGTCCCGGCTTGCGCCGTTTGTGCAGGACTTTGTGCGCCGGTCCGGCTGGGAATCACTCCGTCCGATTCAACTTTCAGCCATGCAGGTCCTGTTTGATTCACCGCAGGCGGATCTGATTATCGCGGCCGGCACCGCCAGCGGAAAAACCGAAGCATCTTGGTTTCCCATTCTGAGTATCGATCCTGCCCTGGCTGCGCGATCCTCTTGATTTGCGCTCTATATCAGCCCCATGAAATCGCTCCTCAACGATCAGTTCCAACGGTTGTCGGGGCTGTGCCAGTCCGGCAACATTGCGGTCTCCCGTTGGCAGGGCGATATTGGAACTGATGAACGGACCGCCTTCCTCCGGGACCCGCGCGGCATCCTGCAAATTACCCCGGAATCGTTGGAAACCCTGTTTGTTCACCATTCCCTTAAATTGGCCAAACTCTTCCATGACCTGGCCTATGTGGTGATCGACGAAATGCACCTGTTTTTGGAGAGCCTGCGGGGAGCCCAGTTGATTTGTCAATTGGAACGACTGACCGCCTATACCGCCGTCAACCCCCGAAAAATCGGCATTTCCGCCACGCTGGGGGATTTTCAGATTGCCCAGCGCTGGCTGGCCCCCCATGCCCCCGGCCAGGTTCAGGTTATTTCCGCTCCGACATCCGTCAATCAAGCCGAGTTTCACCATCTCCATGAACTGGCCGACGAACCGTCTTTTCTTCCCGCCATTCACAAACATCTCTTCCAGTCCACCTGGAAAAAAAAGTCATTGATTTTCTGTAATTCCCGCAAAGACACCGAAATCCTCTCGAAATTCCTCAACGCCGAATGCGGTGTCCGGAACCTGGCTGACCGGTACTCGGTCCATCATGGCTCGATTGCCAAGGAATCCCGGGAGTCGCTTGAAGAGTTTTTTCGGGAAACCAAACAGCCTCACAGTGTCGTCTGCACCAACAGTCTGGAAGTCGGGGTGGATATTGGGGGGCTGGACCTGATTGCCCAGGTCGATTCGCCCCAAACCGTCGCGGGTTTTGCCCAACGGGTCGGGCGCACCGGCCGGCGCGCCGGTACCAGGCGGGTGGCGCACATGTACACCCAATCCATTTCCTGTCTGGAAGACACGCCCTCCGATTACCTGCCGTTTGATTTTTTGCAATCCATGGTGGTCGCGGAGCTGTATCAAAAGGGTTGGATCGAACCGAACGAGCCCCCCAAACTCAACTACACGGTGCTCCTCCAGCAACTTCTTTCCGCCCTGGCCGAGCGTGGCTCCCTGACCCTTGGCGAAGCCAACCATCTCTGCACCCTAGGTCCCTTTCAGGACATTCCCACCTCCGAGGTGGAGGCCATCCTCTGCCACCTCATCAAACGCGATATCCTCAATTTTCTGCCTGACCACCGTTTTGTCCTGACTGATCATGGAACTGCCATGGTCAAGGGGCGAACTTTTGGTTCCATTTTTCAATCACCGGTGCAGTATCAGGTCATGCACGGCCACACGCTGGTTGGAACGGTCGGGCACAGCAACCGGATTGCCCGGCGGAGCCGGATTCTCCTCTCCGGCCGGATGTGGGAAATTGATGATTTTGACCAACAAACCCGGATTGTGCAGGTGGTGCCGGCTGAGACCGCCGACCAGACTTCGTTCCAAGGTTGCGCCCGGGCCGATGTGCATCCATTTGTGGCGGAGTCCGTTCGCCAGTTTCTGCTCTATCGAACCGATGAGCCACTGAACCTGAATGTGTCCGGGCAACTGGCTCTGCGGGAAGCACGGCTCAAAGCGGGCACCCTCGGGCTCCACCATACCAGGATTCTCAACTATGAATCCTGCTGGAAAATCTATCCCTGGGCCGGTTCGCGGGTGATTCGCAGGTTGGTGCTCCTGCTCCAGTCCCGTCGCTACGACTGCAAAGTGATTGAACTTCCCTGGCGGCTGACCGTCAGGCGCAAAAAGCGTTAGCCACCCCTGGAAGAAACCTTGGAAGAATTCCTCTCCCTCACGGTGCCCCACATTCTCAGCGACGCCAACCTTGAGGTGCTTCCCACCCAGAAATTCGACGAACACCTGCCGGAGGAACTGCTGCGCAAGCGGGCTTTGAATGAACAATATGACTGGAAGCAGGTTTTTGGGTTGATTCAGAAACTGGTCCAGCCCGGTGACAGATAGGACCGCGGGTAGACGTTTGGCTTTTCAAGTGACTTTGTACCTGCCCAATTGCCCGGCCGACTCGGGCGATTTCTTGATGAAGGGGTCCATTACTAAAGGAACCCCAATACGAAAAATCCAGATCAGCGCGAGAGTTCAGGAAAGCCAAAATCCGATTGAAATGTCTAACTTCATTCAGTTGGGAAAACTTAAACCCGATAATGTCTATTGTTTACCACGCGCGCCAGTGACGACTTTAACCTCAGCCAGCAGGTCTCCAAATTTTCCGTAATTCACCTTTACCCCATCGTTGAGGTCAAGTTGGATGCGCATTTCGGCATATTGGCCCAGCTTTTCTTCAAACACCTGGATTTCCATCTGTTGCTGGAGAAGCGTGTCACGTTCCTTCTCCAGTTTTTTGTGGAGGGAGGTCGAAGCCGTCGCCTTTATGTCGGTCGTAAGCTGGTCAATACGGGAACTAATCCTTCCCAGTAGTGGAATCACGTAATTGGTTTGCATCAGCGCAAGTGTTCCTGAATGGTAGCGGTGCAGATAGACTAAACACTGAAAAGCCCGGTGTTTGCCACTGGTGAACAGCCAGTAAATCGGCGTACTTTTGTAGGTCAACAAGTGGTGTTTAAAAAACTGGGTGGAAAAATACCTCCGGATAGAAGCCCGCGACGGTTCTCCGGTTTTTTCGCACAGCGATTTGGCAATCCAGTCAAGATTCGTTTCCAATTGTACGACGGGCCAAACCGTCCCGATAAAATTCTCAAATTGATTCGCCGCGTCATCGGAAAACCAGTTTTCCTCGGTAATAGGAACCATACCATTTACATCGGCCGGGAACCTTTTGTAATTTCCAACCTCGAATCCCTGGTTGCCACTCTGGGCATACACCAAACCCGGTTGGTCCAAACTGTAGCGGCCCATCCGCACCCCTAAGAAGTAGGAAACGAGCCAGTTTGTATCCTCGCTCCGGTCGGCCCGAGTCAGGGTGATTTTGTCTTCTGGCACCTCAGGGGTTAATTCGTCCTGCAAACCGTACGCCTCAATAAAGAGCCGGTTGTTTTCGGTCTCAAGTTCCTGCATCCGTTGGATATTCGCCGTGCATTGCGTTTGCCAGTTGTGGAAGGAGGCTGCGACGGTTGGGGCGTAAAGTGGATCCGAAAGCATCGGGAAGGTGGTGAAGTCCCAGGAAATTTCGAAGGCGTCGCAATCATTCTTTGCTAAGCCGATTAACACATTCACATGATTTGAAATTTGTTTTTTTTCAACCGTCATATCAGCGAATGGAACGCTGGTAATATCTCTCAAATAATATGAGAAACGGGGAATATTTAAACCAAGGAACTGGTCCATTATTTTGCTATTCAACAACCCAAGAATAAGGGCAAACTGATCCTCAGAAGGAAAAACGGAAAGTACCTTATTGGCAAATAAAATACCCTGGTGCGAATATCGAGCCCCCAGGGAATTTGTCGTGGAAATTTCATTCCAGGTAATGCATTTTTGGAAGTAAAGTTCTGAATTGGAAAGATTTAGGACTGAAGGAATTGAATTTTTTTCTTTGGAATTTTTCTTAACGTCTACCTTGATTTTCTCACCATCATTAAACCAATTTAAAATATGCAAATTGTTCCCAAACCATTTCCGGAATTGACCACCTCGGTTCACCGGAAACCACTTTGACTCGCTTTCCATTGCGTGTTGGACAGACTGCATTCCAAACCCAATTGTTTTAAAAACTATCTCAAACCAATATCTAATAATCCGGTTATTTTCTGCTTTAATTAAACCTCTTATAGGTTTTACAATTTCGCCAAGCACTTTTTGGGTAGAATACAATTTCAAAATGTGCTGACTCACCCAGTAAGTCAAAGGATGACCAGGGATTTTCTTGAGGTCATCAATTGAGACCCTAAACACCTTGGCCTCATGCTGGTTCTTGAGGATGTCCCTCAATCGTATCTCCTTTTCAACTTCAGGGTTGTCTGTTTTTACATTGAAGTAAAATCCGCAATAAGCGGGGTTTGCTGAATTGGAAAACAAAACTAGGGCTGAATGAGCTAGTTCCTCCATGAAACCATCTGAGACCCCCACTCCCAAATGCGCCAGGGCGATGACTGTTTGATCCGAGAACAACTTGCTTCGAAATTTTTCAAAGGTCCCCAAAAACATCCAGGACTGGCTGGTCACCATGCCAATTATTCCATTTTTCAAAGCAAGGTCAGCATTTCGCTCAATAAACATGGAATACAGATCCGATTTACTTTCCGGGTAGGATTCTGAAGCCAAAGCGGCTAATCGTTCACTGAACCGCATAAAAGGCATCGTAGGCGGATGCGCAATCACCACAGGGTAATTAGGGCAAAGCAAATTGGCCTGTTTTACCACTTGACCAATTTTCTGGCGGGTTTGGCTGGGCAAAAGTTGACCTGAAAAGACTTCCGAAACAAGCAATGCTTCCAGCTGCCTTACCTTGGTTTTTTCAGGTCGGATCAGGGAGCCAAAGCTGGTGGCTTCAGCAAACATGGTAAGGGTATCATGCAATCCGAACTCAAAGAGTTCTGTTCCTATCAGAGCAACCAGGTTGTTTAGTTCTTGGGGTTCAAAAGTAATATTTTGAAGAACACAGATATTTGGAGAAACGGCCCTTCGAAAAAAACCTGAATGTCTTGTCCGGGCTTTCATTGAGAGGGCAAAAGCGGCTAATTCCCCGGCTCTTTCATCGATTTCAATGCCAAAAAGGTTGTTGACCAGGATTTTCTCCGGGATTTCGGCAACGTCATACCCTTCTTCCTCATAGATTGCATAAAGCAGATCAAAAGCATAAACCAACAAATGTCCAGAACCGCATGTTGGGTCGCAAACCTTTAGCCCGAATATTTCATGAAAAAGAACGGCGAAAGTGGTATAATCCTTTTTTAAGGAATAACTTACAAGAAGAAAAAGGAGACCTTCCGCCGTGGCACATCGTACCGAAAAAACCATTTCATTTCCAGCCTGTCGGAAACGGAAAGTGGAAGCCGAGTTCAGTGGGGGAGAAGTGACGAGCGACGGTGGGATGGTCTTGATCCGGGGCCTTGATCGCCGCCTGGGACTGACGGCGCAAGTGGCGCAGGTGCTTGAGGACCCACGTGAGCCGGGAAAAATCACCCACACCGCCTTGGATTTGGTACGGCAACGGGTGTTTGGGCTGGTGGCCGGGTACGAAGACCTCAATAACTACGATACCCTGCGGCATGATCCTGGATTTCAAACGGCGGTGGAGCGGGATGAGGCGTTGGCGAGCAGTCCGACCTTGTGCCGGTTTGAACAATGGGGGGACCGGCGGACCGCCTGGGAGCTGCACCGGATTTTGGTGGAGCAGTTCATCGCTTCCCAGCGGAGTGCCCCGGCGGAGTTGATGTTGGATTTTGACGGGACGGACGACCCGGTGCATGGGAAACAGGTTGGGAGTTTCTTTCACAAATATTATGACGGGTATTGCTTTTTGCCCTTGTAGGTGTTTTGTGGCGACCAGCTTGTGGTCAGTTATCTGCGGCCCGGCAACAGCGACGGGGCGAAACACGCCTGGGCGATTCTGGCGCTGTTGGTGCGGCGGTTGCGGCAGGCGTGGCCGGACGTGCGGATTATTTTTCGGGGAGACGGCGGCTTTTGTCGGCCGCAGCTCATGCGGTGGTGTGAACGAAAGCAGGTGGAGTATGTGATTGGACTGGCCAAAAATGCGGTGCTGCGCCGCACAGCCGACCACCTGATCACGGCGGCGGCCACCGCCTGGGCGGCCAGCGGGGAAAAACAACGGCACTTTGGGGAAGTGCGCTATGGGGCCAGAACCTGGTCCTGCGACCGCCGGGTGATCGTCAAAGCCGAGCACACCGACCAAGGCAGCAATCCCCGCTTTGTCGTGACCAGCCTCACTCATCCGCCCCAGGAACTCTATGATGATCTGTATTGTGCGCGGGGTGAGATGGAAAACCGTTTGAAGGAACAACAACTGGACCTTTTCGCCGACCGCACCAGTTGCCATGCCTGGTGGCCCAACCAGTTCCGCCTGCTCCTTTCCAGCCTGGCTTATACCTTGGTGGAAGCCCTGCGCCGCCTCGTTTTGACCGGGACGGGACTGGCCCAGGCCCAATCCGGCACCATCCGGCTCAAACTTTTCAAAATTGGGGCGGTCGTGCTGCGCAATACCCGCCGCGTCCGCTTCCTGCTCTCCAGTGCCTATCCGGACCAGGACTTGTTTCGTCTGGTCGCCACCCGGCTGGGCACCGGCTAAAACCTACTGAGTGCTGTCCCCAGCACGCTGACAAAAAATGGGGGAAGGGGAAGGTGTCTCTCATGCTTGGCACAAACCGGAAAATACGCGAAAAACTCCCCCATTCCCGGCTGTCTGATTGATTTTCAAGGTCAACCAGGGGTTCCCAAAATGAAAAACCCAGGGCCTGCCAACCTCATGAAATATCCGGGTTAGTA
Source organism: Blastocatellia bacterium (assembly GCA_019695185.1). Classification (GTDB taxonomy): domain Bacteria; phylum Acidobacteriota; class Blastocatellia; order Chloracidobacteriales; family Chloracidobacteriaceae; genus JAIBAN01. Next base: position 14,019 of record JAIBAN010000140.1, read on the forward strand.
TAATTTTGCGTCCACTATAAGAGTGTCTATTATGAACCAGCCCTCGATAGATTTTTTTGAAAGAGGCCTAAACCACCTGCTGAATTTCCCTAATTTCCCCATAATTCCTGGTTGAGACTAAAAAAGCGAATAACCGCCCACAGTAGTTGGCAGCACTACCATGGGCGGTTCTGACACAGACAGTTCAACAATGAGAAGTGTTGACTTTTTCTGGGTGGCTCAAAATGGATTCCAAGGAGTTCTTTCTACTCACTTACTGGGTTTCAATTTTTTACTATAAGCACCGCGCCATACTCCAAGCCTTTCCCATTATCTGCTTCGTGGAAATTAGCACAGCGGAATCTAAATTTTCTAGTATTATTGCTCCAAATGAAACATAATTCGGAGCATGAAAAAACAACATGTGACCTTAACCGAATCTGATCGCCAAACCTTACAAGAACTGGTGGCTGGAGGCCA
>JAIBAN010000141.1 GCA_019695185.1 Blastocatellia bacterium
CCCTTTTCAGCCAGTTCCATCGAAACCCGCAATGGGCGGTCGCCGCTCGCGCTGGCTGGTGTTGAAACCAATCACTGGGATTGGTTGGATTTTGGGATCAGTCCCAACAATTAATGCATCAGTGCCGGGTTTTATGAAACGTCAATTGACCATTTTGGACCGGGTTTCCGTGAAATCCCCCTGCCACGAAGACTGGAATGAAATGAAAGGGAACGACACGGTTCGGTTTTGCAGCCATTGCTGCAAGTCCGTCCATAACCTGTCGGAAATGACCCGCAGCGAAGCCATCAAACTGGTGGAACAATCCAAGAGCAGGTTGTGCATCCGGTATGTCGAGGGACCAAACCAAAGCATCATCACCAAACCCGACCCGTACCAACCAGCCTTTCAGTTTGGCCGTTTGGGGAGCCTTGCCACTGGGGTCTTTTCGCTGGCGGCAGGGATGGCCGTGCTGGCAACACCGTTGCCGGTTTCCGGCCAGCAGGTGCCCGAAACGCTGCAAGTCCAGGCGTCCCAATCCACCCAAATGACCAAATCACGTTCGGACGGACGAGCTTCCATTTCCGGAACCGTGACGGACATGACCGGGGCAGTCCTTGCTGGAGGTGATGTCAAGCTGGTGGATGTCGTCACGGGTGAAGTCCGAACGACTACCACCGATGCGAACGGAAGATATAGTCTGGAGGTCAAGCCCGGCTGTATCTATCAGATCGAAATTTCGGTATCAGGATTCAACACTTGGGGCGGCAAGATTCAAACCCAGCCGGGAATTGAAATTGTGCTCGAAACAAAGCTTGGGGAAACTCATCCTGGGCAAACCATTGCAGGAGAAATGACGACCCAAATTCCGACCTGCTCCCAAATGGCATTGAAATCAGTAGAAGTCAAAATAGGAGTCCTTGATCTTCCATTGAGAAAAGCTGTCAGTAAAAAAGCAAAGCCTTTCAAACAAACAACCAAAACACGGAAAAAGTGACCGTTTACCTGGGATGGTTCTGAGGGCAAACCCTGCACCTTTTTCATCAAATCTGTGTATACTTTGCTTAAATGTTTCGGTGCTCGCCTCAAACCAGAATCTAAAATCACTGGGATTGCCTGTTATGGCAACAAAACCAACCATTGAAACTATTTTAGAGCGAATCAATGAATTTTCTCTGCAATTGAAAGGTGTCGAAACCAAATTTTCGGACGAGTTCCGCAAGGTCCATGAACGGCTGGACAAGTTCGACCGAAAAATTGATGTCCTCAACCGTGATGTACTGGAAGTCCGAGCGGACATGCGCCATATGGAAAAGGTTCTGGAAACGGTTCAACATGACCTTAACGGGCTGGTTCCCACCCGTACCCTGTCCTAAATCAACTTATCCGCTGTGGCTGAACCATTGGTGACGAGAGCGGATTCTGTTTGCACTCCGGCTTTGCTTCTTCCATTTCCAAACAGCCATTCAAACGCCAGATACACCACCGGCGTCAGATAGAGGGTCAGCACTTGAGAGACAATCAGCCCGCCCACGACCGCCAGCCCCAGCGGTTGGCGCGAGGTCGCCCCGGCTCCGATGCCGAGCGCAATCGGGAGCGTCCCGGCGAGCGCCGCCATGGTGGTCATCAAAATCGGGCGAAACCGGACCAGACAGGCTTCAAAAATCGCATCACGGGCCGTCACCTGTTTGGTGCGGCGGGTTTCGACGGCAAAATCAATCATCATGATGGCATTTTTCTTGACAATCCCAATCAGCATGATGAGTCCGACAAACGAATAGACATTCAGTTCCTTTTGGAAAAGCAGAAGGGTGACCAGTGCTCCCAGACCTGCCGCAGGCAAACCCGACAAAATCGTAAGCGGGTGAATGAAGCTCTCATAGAGCATTCCCAGCACCAGATAAATCACCAGCACCGCCACCAGCAGGAGCAATCCCAGCCCGGAGGTTGAATCCTGGAAAACCTGGGCCGTACCTTGGAACCCCAAAATCACATCAGGCGGGAGTTCTTCACGGGCGACGGCCTGAATCAGTTTGGTGGCTTCACCCAGCGAGACGTTCGGTTTGAGGTTAAAGGAAAACGAAACCGATGGAAGCTGTCCGACATGGTTGACCAAGAGCGGCCCTACCGATTCCCCAAACGAGGCGATGGAACTGAGCGGCACCAGTTTCCCGGCGGCGGAACGCACATAGAGCAGGTTCAGAATCTGCGGGTCATGCTGTAGTTCAGGTTTGATTTCAACAATGACCTGATATTCGTTGCGGTCGGTGAAAATGGTCGAAACCTGCCGGTTGCCAAAGGCATCGCCGAGCACGGTCTGGATTTGCCGCACATCGACTCCAAGCGCCCCGGCCTGTTTGCGGTCAATTTTGACCTGAAACTGCGGGCTGCGGGCCTGTACGTCGCTGTTGACATCGGTCAGTTGCGGAATCTGTTTCAACCGTTTTTCCAGTTTGGCAGCCCCGGCATAAAGGGTTTCGGCGTCCATCCCCTGCAAATTCAGTTGAAACTGGCTGCGCCCCCCGCGTCCGCCAATTCGGATTGAGGGCGGTACCTGCATAAAGGCCCGAATTCCCGGAACTTTGGCCAGTTTGGGCCGCATTTCATTGATAAATTCCTCGGCGGTTTGCTTGCGTTCGGGCCATTCTTTCAGGTGAATGAACATGGTTCCGGCATTCAGACTGGCATTGCGCCCACCAGACCCAACCGCCGACGACAAGCCGGCCACGTTTGAATTCTGAAGCAAAATTTCGGTCACGGCCTTTTGCCGCCGCAACATATCGTCAAACGTGATACCTTGCACGCCTTCCGTACTGCCCATGATAAAGCCGTAGTCCTCGCTCGGAATAAATCCTTTGGGAACCAGGTCATACGTCCAGGCCGTGAGGCCCAGCAGGGCCGCCATCACCACCAGCATGGACCAACTGTGGCGCAGCACAAACCGGAGACTGTGTTCATACCCGCGCAAGGTTCCGGTAAAAACCGCCTCGGTCAGGCGGAAAAACCAGCCTTGCTGTTCCTGATGGGGAGTCAGGACACGGGCGCACATCATCGGCGTCAGACTGAGCGAAACAAAGGCCGACACCAGCACCGCGATGCTGATGGTGACGGCAAATTCCCGAAACAGGCGACCGACAATCCCGCCCATGAACAGAATCGGAATAAACACCGCCACGAGGGAAATGGTCATGGAAATGATGGTGAACCCGACTTCGCGTGAACCCCGCAGGGTCGCAGTCATGGCGTCTTCGCCGTGTTCCATCCGCCGAACCACATTTTCCAGCATGACAATCGCATCATCCACCACAAATCCGACCGAGAGCGTGAGCGCCATGAGGGATAAATTGTTCAGGCTGTAGCCCAACACATACATGGCGGCAAAGGTGGCCAGAATCGAAGTCGGCACCGAAAGGCTGGAAATGACCGTCGCCCACAGGTTGCGCAGAAATAAAAAAATCACCATCACCACCAGGGCAATCGTGAGGAGCAGGGTAAACTGCACATCGTGAAAGGACTCACGAATGGAAACCGTCCGGTCAAACAACACATTCAATCGCACGGAAGCCGGTAACTGGGACCGGAATTCCGGCAGCAGTTTTTTGACGGCATCCACCACTTCAATGGTATTGGTGCCCGGCTGCCGCTGCACTGCAATCGTCATACTGCGCTCGCCATTGAAGAACGAGGCCACCTTGTCGTTTTCCACGCTGTCCTGGACGGCGGCCACGTCACGCAAACGAACCGGAGCGCCGTTGCGGTAGGTCACAATCAATTGACCGAACTCAGCAGCATTGAAAAGCTGACCTCCGGCCCGAATGGTGAGGGAATTGTGCTGGCCATAGAGGGCACCCACCGGCAAATTGACGTTGCCGCTCCGAATGGCACCCGTGACATCGTTGACGGCCAGTCCCCGCGAGGCCATGGCCGCCGGGTCCAATTGCACCCGAACCGCATATTTTTGCGACCCGTAATTTTGCACCTGGGCCACGCCGGGAACCGTCGAAATCCGTTGAGCAATCAGGCTGTCGGCATATTCGTTGACGGTGGAAAGCGGGAGGGTGGGCGAGCTGACCACCAGAAACATGACCGGAGAATCCGTCGGATTGGCCTTGCGCTGGGTCGGTGGGGCGGGCATTCCAGGCGGAAGCTGGGGCAAAACGGCGGAAATCGCGGTTTGAATGTCCTGGGCGGCGGCATCAATGTCACGGTCCAGGTTAAACTGGACGGTGACAGTGGTCGAACCCTCGCCGCTGGTCGAATTGATGGAGTCAATTCCGGCAATCGTCGCAAACTGTCGTTCGAGCGGGGTTGCCACCGATGAAGCCATGGTTTCGGGATTGGCTCCGGGGAGGCTGGCGCTCACCTGAATCGTGGGAAAATCAATGTTGGGCAGGTCACTCACCGGCAAGGCAAAATAGCCCAGAATGCCAAACACCACCAGCCCCAGCATGACCAGGGTTGTCATCACCGGGCGTTTGATGAAGAGGTCTGAAATTCCAATCAGAAGTGAATGGTCCCCTTGGATAGCCATATTTTTCTCTTTTTATTCACCGCAGAGACGCAGAGGATTCGCAGAGGATTCGCAGAGGATTCGCAGAGATACCCCACAGCAGGAGTGAAAAACTCAGCGTAAACTCTGCACCGCCTCTGCGCCTCTGCGGTGAGAAAATTTTAATTGGCTGACCTTAAAATTCAGATTCTCAAATGCAACATAGACGACCGGGGTCAGATACAAGGTCAGCAATTGGGAAACGGCCAGACCACCCACCACGGCCAATCCCAACGGTTGCCGCGAAACGGCTCCGGCTCCGACTCCCAGTGCAATCGGCAGGGTTCCGACCAGGGCCGCCATGGTCGTCATCATAATGGGACGAAACCGGACGATACAGGCTTCGAAGATGGCCCGTTCCGGCGGGAGGTTTTCGGTCCGTTGCGCTTCCAGGGCAAAGTCAATCATCATGATGGCGTTCTTTTTGACGATGCCAATCAACATAATCAAACCAACGAACGCATAGACGTTCAAATCCCGGTGAAAAAGAAGCAGCGTCAGGAGGGCACCCAGTCCGGCGGAGGGCAGGCCCGACAGAATCGTGAGCGGATGGATAAAGCTCTCATAGAGCATGCCCAGCACCAGATAAATCACCAGAATGGCGATGCCCAGCAGCCACAGCAGTCCCAGCACTGAAGAATGAAAAATCTGGGCTTCACCCTGGAACGAGGTTGAAATGCCGGGCGGCAGGGTTTCCTGTGCCAGTTTTTGCACCGCCTCGGTGGCATTTCCCAACGCCACCTGGGGAGCCAGATTGAACGAAATCGTGACCGACGAAAGCTGTCCCAGATGGTTAATCAGCAGGGGGCCGGTGTTATGTTCAAACCGGACCAGCGTACTGAGCGGCACCAGTTTTCCCGCTGAGGAGCGGACATAGAGCAATCCCAGGGCATTCGCATCCTGTTGAAACTCCGGTTTGACTTCCAAAATCACCTGATATTCATTGGTTGAGGTGAAAATGGTCGAAACCTGCCGGGTTCCAAAAGCATTGTTGAGGGCGTCCTCGATTTGCTGGGCCGTGATGCCGACGGCTGACGCTTTGTCGCGGTCAATCGTCACGGTCAGTTGGGGATTTTTGATTTGGAGGTCGCTGGTGACATCCTGAACGAGCGGCAGCCGTTGCAGCCGGTTTTCAAAGTCGGCGGCGGCGCGGAACAGTTCGTTGGTTTCGGGTCCGCTGAGGGTGATTTGATAGAGGCTCTTGGTCAACTGGCCCCCGATAGAAACCGTGGGCGGATTTTGCAAAAAGACCTTGATGCCAGGGACGGTTGCCAGTCGGGGACGCAGGTCGTCCATGATTTCCGTGACCGTCTGACGGCGTTCATGGGCGGACTTGAGCAGAATCAACAAGGTTCCCGAATTGGTGGCGGACCCGGTGTCGCTGGCTCCCACGGTGGAGGAAACTGCCCGGACATTGGGATTTTGCCGGATAAGCCGCGAAAGTTCCTGTTGCCGTTCAGCCATTTTCTGAAATGAAACTCCTTGCGGGCTTTCGGTGTATCCGACAATCTGGCCTACGTCGTCGCTGGGCAAAAATCCTTTGGGGATGATGACAAAGAGCCAGCCGGTGACAATTGTCAAAACCAAAGCCACAAACAACGTGGTTCCGGGAAAAGCCATGACCTGCCGCAGGGTTCCTTCATACAGGTTGAGCGTTGCCTGAAAGACTCTTTCAAACAGCCGCAACAATCCTCGGTTGGACTCGAAATGGCCCCCTTTGAGGAACCGGCTGCACATCATCGGTGTCAAACTGAGCGAGACAAACCCCGAAACCAGAATCGCCACACTGATGGTGACGGCAAATTCCTTAAAAAGCCGTCCCAGAATTCCGCCCATAAACAAGACCGGAATAAAAACAGCCACCAGTGAAACCGTCATGGAAAGAATCGTGAAGCCGATTTCCTGCGCTCCGTTTAATGCCGCCTGCATGACGGTTTCGCCCAGTTCCATCCGGCGAACAATGTTTTCCAGCATGACAATGGCATCGTCCACCACAAATCCGACTGACAGAGTGAGCGCCATGAGCGAGAGATTGTTGAGGCTGTAATCAAGCAGATACATCACCGCAAACGTCGCCACAATCGAAGCAGGCACCGCCAGGCTGGGAATCAGGGTGGCCCGGCCATTGCGCAAAAAGAGAAAAATCACCAACACCACCAAGGCGATGGTTCCCACCAGGGTGAATTGCACGTCGTCAATGGATTCGTGGATGGAAACCGAACGGTCATAGAGCACCTGCAATTTGACCGTGGCGGGCAGCCGCTTTTCCAGATTCGGCAGCAATTCCCTGACGGAATTCACCACGGAAATCGTGTTGGAACCCGGTTGTCGCTGAATGGCCAGCACCACCACCTGTTCGTCGTTGACCCAATTCGCAATCCGGTTGTTTTCCACGCTGTCGGTAATGGTGCCCAGGTCTTTCAGTTCAATCGGGTTTCCGTTGCGATAGGACACAATCAGCGAACGAAACGCCTTGGCATCCAACAATTGCCCGTTGGCCTGGACTGTATAGGATTTGTTCACGCCATAGAGCGTTCCCACCGGCAGATTGACATTGCCCTGTTGAATGGCCTGGGCCACTTCATCAATGCCGACGCCGCGCGAGGCGAGCAAAGTCGGGTCAACCTGGACCCGCACGGCGTATTTCTGGGAACCCGTGACAATCACCTGGGCCACGCCCGTCAGTGTGGAAATCCGTTGGGCAATTGAGGTTTGGGCGTATTCATCCACTTTGGAGAGCGGCAGGGTGGGGGAGGAAACCGCCAGATACAAAATCGGCTGGTCTGCCGGATTGACTTTTTTGAGCGTCGGCTGACTCGGCATGCCCTGGGGCAGTTGCCGCAGGGACGCGGCAATGGCCGATTGAACGTCCTGGGCGGCGGCATCAATATTGCGGCTCAAATCAAACTGGAGCGTGATTTGGGTGGTTCCCAGCGTGCTCGTCGAGTTCATCGAACTAAGGCCCGCAATGGTGGAAAACTGCCGTTCGAGTGGGGTTGCCACCGAGGCGGCCATTGTTTCAGGGCTGCCTCCCGGCAGTGCCGCCGTGACCTGAATGGTGGGAAAATCAACGTTTGGCAGGTCGCTTACCGCCAACGTAGAATAGCCAATGATGCCAAAAAGCAAAATTCCAACCATGACCAGCGTGGTCATTACCGGACGTTGAATAAAGAGCGACGAGATGTTCATGAAATTCCCTGTGAAGGACTGAGGACTGAGGACTGAGGACTGAGGACTGAGTTTAAGAATATTCGGTTTTGGTTTTTCCTTTGGTTTCGCAACCTTTGCGTATTCTCAGTCCTTAGTCCTCAGTCCTCAGTCCTGGATTTAGGTCCACAGTCCTCAAAACTTGATTTTGGCACCGGGTGTCAACCGCAACTGGCCTTCGGTGACCACCATTTCACCCGGTTCGACGCCTTTTTCAATGACCGCCTGCGTGTCGAGCGTGCTGCCGACTTTGACCGGACGGAGGGCCACCGTTTGGTCGGGATTGACCACGTAAACGTAGGGACCATCCTGGCTTAACTGGATTGCTGCTGCCGGAATGACGACGGCATCCGTATGGTCACCAAGGGTCATAACTACATTGACGAATTGCCCCGGCAGCAGGCTGCGCTCCGAATTGCCCAGCTTGGCTTTGAGTTTGATGGTGCCTGTGGTCATATCCACCTGGTTGTCCACAAAGACAAGTTCTCCTGAACCCTTGTGCCCGGCATCGGTCGGGAGGGTTACGGTTACGGTAATCGCTCCTTTGGATTGAAACTGTTTAAGCCGGTTCAGTTCCTTTTCGGGCAGGGAAAAGGTCACAAAAACCGGTGAAATCTGATTGATGGTCACAAGCGGCGTCGTGTCGTTGGCTTTAACCAGGTTTCCGGCAAAAACCTGAAGATTCCCGGTCTTTCCATCCATGGGGGAACGGATGGTGGCATAGCTGAGTTGGACCACGGCGTTGTCAATCGCCGCCTGGTCGGCCTTCAGAACGGCTTCACTGTTTTGGATGGCGGCTTTGTCAGCCTCGATGGTGGCACCTGCGGTTTCCGCCGTGACTTTGTACTGCTGTTCCTGTTCGACGGAAATCAGTCCTTGGGTGAAAAGCTGGTGATAGCGGGCGGCTTCGGCCTGGGCGTTGCGCCACGTCACCATGTCCTTGTTGAGAACGGCCTGCAACTGGGCTTTTTGGGCGCTGTCTTTGGCATACACGGCACGGGCCTGGTCGAGGGCAGCCTGCAAGGGACGCGGGTCAATCGAAAACAGCAGGTCCCCTTTTTTGACATCCTGGCCCTGTTCAAAATGAACTTTGGTCAATTCCCCAGAAACCAGTGCCCGGATGGCGACTGAGGAAACCGCCTCGACGTTGCCAATGGCACGCACTTCAATCGGGACGGTCTTGAGTTCAGCCTTGGCCGCCACCACGGGAACCGCTTCCACCGGGGGCGGACCTTTCCGGGCAGCACCGCCGCCTCCGCTGATTCCCTTGTATTTGCTGAAGGTAAAGGCTCCCACCGTACCCAGGACGAGCATGGTAAGCATGATGATTTTTCCGGCTCCCCCGCGCCGCTGCTTTCCAGCAGGCAGGGCAGGGGGTTCGACCGGTTGGGTTTCCTGAATGACTTCAGACATGATGCGGCTCTCCTGCAAGACGACGTTTTCCGTTTGTTTGAGTTCGATTGGTTGGGGGCCGGGCGGTGGTGCGTTCGACCAGTCGGGCCTGGGAAAAAGCCTCCCGCAACAGACCCAGGCTTTGAATAATGTCCGCCAGTTGTTCAGGTGAAAGAGCGGTCAGGGCAATTTGGGCAACTTCCTGGGCGATGGATAGCATTTGCCCCAGTTCAGTCTGCCCGGTTTCAGTCAGTGACAGCTTGATGCGCCGCCGTTCGGCACTGTCGGTTTCGCGCCGGACCAACCCGCGCTGCACCAGCCGGTCAGCCGTGGCCGAGGCGGTAGCCTGGGTAATTCCCAGCATGGTTGCCACTTCGGTCAGTCCAAGCTGCGGCTCCCGTTTCAAGAGCGCCAGCAACCTGAGTTGGGGGACCGTAATGGTGGCATCCTGCCGCCGGCCCACTTCGCTGCGGACGTGGTGCATGACAAAAGGAATGATTTCAATCACCGCAGCGGCACAGAGTTCCTGAGGGGTTTTCTTTTTGGCCATAGACCACCTGTCCGGCATGAAAAAAACAGAGAATTACTTCGTTCGGCTAACTATTCGGCCAGCGAATGAAATTGCTAAATACAATGCCCCCAAGGTTTCATGGTGGCAACCCGGTTTCACCGGAATTGACAAATATTTACAGACTGGTCTGGTCAGGCACTGGACTTGTGGAAAGGTGCAAGAAATGAAAATCCGCAATCAAATCATCCGGTCAACCATGACTGTGGTGCTCCGGGGCAGTGCTTTTTTAGCCCGCCGTCCAGAGCTCAACTGGCTGACCAGAATTTGGATGAGGAGCCTGGCCGGGCTGACAGTGGTTACCAAGGGGATTCGCCCGCAGGGCACCTTGGCTGGCCTGGGAAGCATGTGGCAGCGCGGTTTCCCGGCTGCCAAACAGGTTCCCCTCACTGAGGTGAACGAAAAAACGGTGTTTGCTGAAATCCATACTCCCTGCCCGTTGCGGGGAACCGGTGACACTCAAGCCTGTTACCGGATGATGGAGTTTGACCGGGCGGTGGTGGAACGGGCCGGAGGCGAATTTGTCGTACTCCGGTCACAGGCCGAACCGGGTGTGACGGTCTGTCAGGTGGCCATGCGCTTGAAAGGTGTGCCCGTGGATGACCTGACCCCGGCTCACCAAAGGAAAATTCGTATTGGGAATTGAGAATTGCTTTTTTGGAGTGCGGGGACTTGTCACCGCTTTGTTTTTCGGCGACTTGTCGCCGATTTCGGCTTTTTGAACTTTTCCCAAGTGGTGGCGACAAGTTGCCACCGGTGAAAGCGGTGACAAGTCCCCGCACTCCAAATTCCCAAACACCCTTTGGGCCGCCGTTCACCAGCCAAAGCGTTTTGATATGCGAGCCCTTGGAACTTTTTTGCATCCCGGCGTTGTCAAAAAAAGTATGGCACAAGACAGGCAGACGGTACCCACTCCCAAACAGGTTTGAGGAATTCCTTATGGCACAATCCCAACCTAAATCAGCCCGAACACGTAAATGGCTGACCCGCATCGGCCTGGGCCTGTTTCTTGCATATGCAGTTCTCACGGCGGAAGCCGCCTATCTGCTGCCGGACCTGCTCCTGAAATCCTGGCTGCCCCGGCGTTCTGCTGCCGAGATTGAACGATTTCACGAAAAACTGATTGAAAACGGTTCATATTGGACCACCCATCCGATTTTGGGTGGGGAACATGTTCCCATTACACTCCACTGGCTTCATCGGCCCCGGTCAAAGGGAGTGGCCATTCATCTGCATGGATTTGGTGATGATGCCTGGGGTGGTTCCTCGCCACGGGTGAAAGAGCTCTCAGATTGGGATGCACTCGTTTTTACCTTTCGGGGGCGGGACCAGCATCCCGAAGTCGCTTGCACCCTGGGTGCCTGGGAGCGTTTTGATGTGGTCGCCGCAGTCGCTTTCCTGGAAGCACAGCACATTCCCCGCACCCAAATGGTACTGGTGGGAAACAGCATGGGGGCCGGAGTATCGCTCCTGGCTCTGCGTGAACTTGAAAAAAACGGCGGCCCACTGGCTGGGGCGCTCCTGGAATCACCTTTCCGGGATTTGCACCAGGCAGCCGATGACCATATTCGCTACTTTTTAGGACCGGTTACCTTTCTGGCTGTCCCGGCCATTCGCATTGGCCTGTATTGGTGTGGGAAAAAGGCGAATTTCAATCCGGCGGAGGTTTCACCCTGTCAGGCGGCTCAGGGGCTGAAGACCCCGGTTGCCATGGTCACCGGTGATGCTGATGACATAACACCGGTGGAATCGGTCAGGGAAATCGGCAAATCGGTCCCCGACCTGACCATCATTCCAGGAGCCTGTCACATGTGTGCGGGTGGATGGCTCCCCGGCGGCTGGGGGGCCTGGGCGCATGACCGGCTGGACAAGTGGCAAAAAAAGTAAGTCATGTGCGATTTGATAGAGCAAAACCTATCAGGCCGGATTTGATAAAACACCTCTATCAAGCCTCTTCTCAAACCAATGGTATCAGGTAGAGGTGTTTGACGGCTCTGGTCGGTCTTCCCGCGTGTGAAACCAGCGAAATTTCCCCTCAGCCAACCTTCATTGGCACTCACATGGAAATCACGATTCTGTTCTCCCAATTGAGAGGAGCTGTTCTATGTCTTTTTCACACCGAACTCTTGTCCTTGGTTTGGCCATTTTGTGGCTGGGTTGGGCGTTGATGGGCACTGCCGTCAGAGCTGACCGGAAGGAAGCCAAACCCAAATCCTCCCCAACGAAAAAGAAAGCCAATGACGAAACCGAAAGCCCCGAAGCCTGGGCCAAACGGTTCAATGAATCACTGGAATACAAAACCGGTCGGATTGACCTCAAAGGCGGGCTGGCAACCCTGAACCTCCCGGACGGATTCCGCTATCTTGACCCGGAGCAGACCGCAAAGGTCCTTGAAGCCTGGGGCAACCCGCCCGGCAAGGAAACCCTGGGCATGCTTTTTCCCAAAACCATCGGCCCCCTGGACGAAAACAGTTGGGGTGTGGTGATTTCTTTCAAAGAGGACGGATGGGTGGATGATTCCGAGGCAGCCAAGATTGACTATGCGGATTTGCTGACCCAGATGCAGACGGATATTAAAGCCGGGAATGAAGCCCGCCGGTCCCAGGGCTATGAACCAATTACTTTGGTTGGCTGGGCGGCTCCACCCCATTATGAAAAGGCAACCCACAAACTCTATTGGGCCAAGGAACTCAAATTTGGCGAAGAGAAAGCCCATACACTCAACTATGATGTGCGGGTGCTGGGCCGCAAAGGGGTGTTGGTGCTCAATGCAGTTTCCTCCATGGAGCAACTGCCGCTGATTGAAAAGGACATGCAGGCAGTGTTGGGGGTGGTTGAATTCAATGCGGGCCATACCTATGCGGATTACAAACCCGGCGCGGATAAAGTGGCTGCTTACGGCATCGGTGCCCTGATTGCCGGAAAAGTGCTGGCGAAGGCCGGGTTCTTCAAAGGATTGCTGGCCATATTGGTCGCTGGGAAAAAGCTCGTGGTGGTGGTTTTTGTGGCTGTGCTTGGGTTACTCAAAAACATTTTCGGGCGGAAATCAGCCGAGGAAAATCAATAACCACTTTTCAGGTTGTGGCAACAAGTCGCCGTACTTGAAAGTGGCGACAAGTTGCTGTACTCCAAATTTCCAAATATTTGCTGGGGCCGGGAAGAATCGGATTGGTTCTTCCCTTTTTTCTTGAAGAGGGGGAGTTACAGAGCGCTTGCCACGACATTTTGGAAAGGCGGAACTCAATTGGAAAAACTATCCGGACAGATAGTCGAAGCTATCCATTTGGATAGAGTTTGTTTTGCCCACTTTCGATTTCCAGAAAGAAAAAAAAGAAAGCCTGAATCTGGTTACCCCTTACTGTGGATGACTTTGCTGGGAGAAACCGGTTTTGAGGAAGGGGGTCGGGGTAATATGGCACGAGAATTGATGTGATGAAGACGAGATGCCGATTCATTTTTCCGTTCCGGGCCTTTCATGAAAGGTCTCACTATTTTCGATAAAAGGAAATTTTTGCACCAATGAAAACCACATCAATTTTGCGAACTTCTCTTTTGGGAGGGTTTTGTTTGTTCATTCTGCTTGGAAATCTGTTTTCCTTATCTTCTGTTCGGGCTTTCCAGAGCTTGACCAACCATCAGATGGAATTTGCCAAAATTCCACAATTCCCATCTATTCCGGATGGAGTGACATTGGCTCCACAAACAGGAATCGGTTCCAGCGCTAACAATCAAAGAAATCCCACATCAGGTAAGGACGAAACCGAATTTGCAGCTTTGGTTGCAACCAGTCGGCTGTGGGTGGCAGACACGTATAACCATCGGATTCAGCGGTATGAAAGCGGGGCCTGGACGGTGGTTGTCACCCCGACGCTGAATCTGCCGGAAGCGGTGACGGCCTCGCTCGACGGGATGCGGGTGTATGTGGCCGACACAGGCAACAATAAGGTCATCTACTCAACCGACGGCGGCGCAAGCTGGGCTGATTTTGCGACGGCGGGATTGGTCGGACCGCAGGGGCTGGCGCTGGATGCAAGCGGGCATCTCTATGTCTCCAACACGGGAGCGAATCAGGTGCTGCGCTATGACGAAAACACGCCGCTCGGCACGCCAACGGTGCTGGCATCAGGCGGGACGGGAGCCGGACAGGTGACGAGCCCACGCGGGCTGGCCATCGACAGTTCCAACCGGCTCTTTATTGCGGACCAGGGGAACAGCCGGATTTTACGGATCCCAAGTGCCAATGGGACACCGGGAACCACCTTCCAGGTGGCGGGGACGGGCGTGGGGGCGGCTCCGTTCGGACAGGTGAAAAATCCGGAAGGGGTGGCGGTGGACAACGCCGGAAACCTCTATGTGGCGGACACGGGCAACAACCGGGTGACGCGGTTTGCGGGTGGCAACAACGGAGCGGCCACGGTGCTCTGCACCATCAGTGCGA
>JAIBAN010000142.1 GCA_019695185.1 Blastocatellia bacterium
CCTGGCTACCAGATGGCCTTCCTCCGGAAGACTCCAAGGTATGGTCAAGCCGGTTCGAGTTCAATCGCTGGTTGGCCGAAAAAAGCAATCCCCAGTCAACCCTAAACCCTAAACCCTGAACCCTGAACCCTGAACCCTGAACCCTGAACCCTCATTTCCTTGACACCCTGAAAATGCGTTTGCTAGAGTGCAGGCCGTTCACAAAGCCTTGAAATTGCTGCAATTTTTGCGCATCTCTCGCTGAAACTTCACGCAGAAAACATCTTCGGAATTTCCCGGCTCAAGTGTTCGGGAAGGTGATCAAACGTTTGAATGGCTTTTGAAAAGCGCGATTGGATTTTCGTCCTCATTGTCATCGCCGTCATCGCTGTGTTGGCGGCGCTTTCCTATTTTGGCCCACATCCAAAAAAAATTACTCCGGTCGGAATGCACGCAGCCGTGACACCGCGCACGACGCGGCTTGAATGCCTGACCTGCCACGACCCGGAAAAAGGCCAACCGCCACAAGCCCGTTTGAACGTTCGTCATCCGCAGAAATGGCGCGACGAGAAGTTTTCCTGCCTGGGATGTCATCAGTTGCAGCCCCAACCCAAATAAGTAGGGTTCAGGGTTCAGGGTTTCTAGTTTTGTAAGTCAGATACAATTCTTATTTCTCAATTCTTCAAACCCTGAACCCTGAACCCTGAAACCCGGAGGACCTATGGCGAAAGCCAACGCTGCAAAGAAATCATCCCCTTCAAAATCCACTGCCAAAACCCAAGCGGCACAGTACCACAATTTTATCAACGGCCAATGGGTGCCTGCTGCCAGCGGTGCCACCTTTGAAAACCGCAACCCGGCTGATACCCGCGACCTGGTTGGCACATTTGCCGACTCTGCGGCTGAAGACGTTGACCGGGCTGTCGCGGCTGCCCGCGAAGCCTATCCTTCCTGGCGGCTCTATCCGGCTCCAAAACGGGCCGAACTGGTTTTCAAAGTGGCCGACATCCTGGTGCGTCGCAAAGACGAAATTTCCCGTGACATGACCCGTGAAATGGGCAAAGTGCTCAAGGAAACCGGCGGTGACACCCAGGAAGCGATTGACATGGCTTATTTCGTGGCCGGCGAAGGCCGTCGGTTGTATGGCCACACCACCACTTCGGAACTGAAAAACAAATTTGCCATGTCGGTTCGTGATTCGGTTGGTGTTTGTGGCCTGATTACGCCGTGGAACTTCCCGATTGCGATTCCGTCCTGGAAAATCCTGCCCGCCATTCTGGCTGGAAACACAGTGGTGATTAAACCCGCCGAAGACACCCCGCTCTCAGTCGTCAACTTTGTCAAAGCCTTTGAGGAAGCCGGACTTCCCGCCGGGGTCGTGAATATGGTCACCGGTTTTGGGGCTACTGCCGGCGCTCCGTTGATTAAACACCCGACCGTGCGGGTGGTTTCCTTCACCGGTTCAACCGCCACAGGGCGGGTGATTTCGACCGAGACGGCTGCTTTGGGGAAACGGTGCAGTCTGGAAATGGGCGGCAAAAACTGCATTATCGTGATGGACGATGCCAATTTGGATTTGGCCGTTGAAGGTGCCTTGTGGGGGGCGTTTGGCACTTCCGGACAGCGTTGCACGGCTTCGTCGCGGATGATTGTCCACAAGAAAGTGGTCAAGAAATTCACGGCTGCTTTGGCCGAGCGGGCCAAGGGGTTGCGCGTTGGTCCAGGGCTCGACCTGAAAAACGAGGTTGGTCCTGTCATCAATCAAAAGCAGATGGAAAAAATCCTGGGCTACATTGAAATTGGCAAAACCAAAGACAAGGCCAAATTGATGAGCGGTGGCGAACGCCTGACCGAAGGCGATTTGAAGCATGGATATTTCATTGCCCCGACGGTTTTCGGGGATGTTGCCCCCAATGCCGTGATTGCGCAGGAAGAAATCTTTGGCCCGGTCACGTCGGTTATTACCTGCGACAGCTTTGAAAATGCCATTGAAATCGCCAACGGTGTGGAATACGGCCTGTCGGCTTCGATTTACACTGCCGATGTCAACCGCGCCTTTACCGCCATGCGTGACCTGCAAACCGGGATTTGCTATGTCAATGCTCCGACCATTGGAGCGGAAGTTCACTTGCCGTTTGGCGGAACCAAGGGCACGGGCAACGGGCACCGCGAAGGCGGAATTGAAGCGTTTGAAATCTTCACGGAATGGAAATCGCTTTATATTGACTACAGCGGCGTCCTCCAAAAAGCGCAGATTGAAGACTAATCTCTGAAAGGACTGAGGACTGAGGACTGAGGACTGAGGTTTGTTGCTCAAACCAATGATAAATTCAGTTTGATTTGTAATCCTAACCACTGAATGACCAGTTTCGCTTGGATTTGGTTTTGCACTCAGTCCTCAGTCCTCAGTCCTCAGTCCTCAGTCCTCAGTCCTTAAATTATGAAACCCCCTTCTTGTCCATTCACCCAACCTGTCTTGGGGTCCGTTCTCAGGTTGTTGCTTCTCATCGGGTTGTTCACCGCCATGACCGAAGGAACCCCACTGCAAGCCAAACCGATTGAATATTTCATGCAGCCGGGGGCTCCGAATTTGCACCTGGTTGAGGTCGGCATTGCCTTTACCCCGAAAACCGGGGGCGGAACGGTGGATTTTGCCATCCCCGCATGGCGTCCGGGGCGGTATCAAATTCAGAACTATGCCCGCAATGTCCAACAGTTTGCGGCTGTGGATGAGAAAGGAACGTCCCTCCGTTGGGAAAAAATTGACAAAAACACGTGGCGGGTGACGGCTCCCAAAAACGGAGCCATCCAGGTGACCTATAAGGTTTATGCCAATACGCTGGATGCCGGTTCGACCCTGCTCAACGATGAGGAGTTTTATTGGAACGGCACCAACGTGTTGATGTATGTGGGAGGGCAAAAAAATTCCCCGACCCGTCTGACGCTCAAGGTTCCGGGGCATTGGAAAGTGGCGACCGGGCTCAAGCCGGGGCCGGATGTCAATGTGTTTGAGGCCCCGGATTACGATACCCTGGCTGATGCGCCGGGAATTGCCAGCCCGACCCTGGACATTACACCTTTTGAAGTCGAAGGTGTGCCCTATTATCTGGTTTTTCAAGGGCAACTGGTCTATCAGGGGCGTCCGATTCCCAAAAACCAGATCATCATCAATCTGAAAAAGGCAGTTGGTGAGGCACTGAAAATCTTTGGCCCGGCCCCATATCCGAATTATTGGTTTTTGTTTCACTCTGTGCCGGATGGCCGGTTTCATGGCGTCGAGCATCTGAATTCAACCTCGATTACAGTTCCTTCTTCAGCTTTCTCCAACCCGGCTACTCTGTTCCGTTTTTATTCAATCGCAGTTCACGAATTTTTCCATGCCTGGAACGTCAAACGGATTCATCCTCAGGTGCTGGGGCCATTTGACTATTCACGGGAGGTCTACACCCGGAACCTGTGGGTGGCCGAAGGCATCACCAGCTACTATGACGACCTGTTATGCAAACGGGCGGCCATATTTGACCAGAAGGCGTATCTTGCTCTGGTCGCTTCTTCCATCAATTCCTTGCAAAGTGCGCCGGGGCGGAAGGTCACCCCGGTTTCAGAAGCGAGTTTCGACGAATGGCTGACACCGGATGATGCCCGCAATGTGGAGACCGACTTTTATACAAAGGGTGCATTGCTGGGTTTTTTGTTGGATATGGAAGTTCGGCAGCGCACGGAAAACCGCAAATCGCTGGATGATGTCATGCGCTATTTGAATGAAACCTATGCCAAAAAGGGTATCGGGTATCCGGAGGATGGCGTCCAAAAGGCCCTTGAGGCGGTTTCAGGCAGCAGTTTCAGTGAGTTTTTCTCAAAGTATGTCTATGGGGTGGAGGAACTGCCCTACAATACTGCTGTCCATGTGGCTGGGCTGGAGGTCGTCGAAGTCAAATTGACCGACCGGGCCGAAGCGACCTTGGGAATCACTTTGACGGGGGACGAGCGCCAGGCTGTCATCTCCAATGTGGTTCCCCATGAGGCTGGTTCGCTGGCTGGGCTGGATAAAGGTGACATTTTTCTGGCGATTGATGGAAAACAAACCACTGCCGGAAATTTGAATGAGGTGTTAAGGTCTTATAAACCCGGTGACAAAGCTCTGGTCCATGTTTTCCGCCGGGGCATGTTGCGCGAGTTTCCCGTGACGTTTCAAGGTGGTGGTAACCTCAGTTACGATGTCCGGGCAGTTTCATCCCCAACCTTGATGCAGAAACAAGTGTTGGCGGCATGGCTGAATGAAGCAGGACAATGAGTTGTTCGTTTTGAGTTTCGAGTTTCGGGGAACTACCCAATGAGGCGCTCAAAACCTAAAACTCAAAACGAACAACTCAAAACGAACAACTCCCAAGGGTGGTTATGGCGAAAAAGGTGGCGGTGGTCAGTATCAAGGGCGGAGTCGGCAAGACAACGACTTCAATCAATGTGGCGGCGTATGTGGCGGCCATGGGAGTTCGGGTGCTGTTGATTGACCTCGACCCGCAAAATGGCTGCATGTTTGGAATGGGGCTGGACGTTCGGGAGGGGTATGGCGTCAAAGATGTCGTCTTGGGGCGCGTCGAGCCTGCCGCAGCTCTGACCCAAACCAATCGGCCTGAATTACGAGTGATGATGGCCGGCGATTTTTCTTCAGTGGACGAATTGGAGGATTTCACTCGTGAATGTGACCGCAATCCCTATTGCCTCGCCCAGATGCTGGAAAGATTGCAGGAAAGTCGGGCTTTTCTGCCTGATTTGGTCCTGTTTGACGGTCCGGCGGGTGTGACTCCGATTACAGTAGCGGCTTTGGCGGCGGCTGATTCGATCATCCTGCCAGTTCAATGTGAACCCCTCAGTTTGCGGACCTTGCCGCAAATGTTGCGGTCGGTGGCCAAAATCAAAGCCAAATACAATCAGGGACTTGAAGTCGAGGGCATCCTGTTGACCATGTACGATGTCAAGCACGAGGCGAAACTGGGGATTGCCGCCCAAATCTGGGATAATTTTCCCACTGAGTTGGTGTTTGAAACCGTCATTCCCCGCCAGGAACAACTGGTCGAGTCGTTTGCCGTCGGCGCTCCGGCCATTGACATTTCCTCGCGCTCAGTCGGGGCGCAGGCTTACATTCAACTGGGCCGTGAGTTAATCATGCGGTTACCCGAACCTGCCCTGACCAATTGAGAATTGAGAATAATACCTGAAAACCGATTGATTTGATTTTCCCGCGCGTCTGCGAAAGTTCTCAACTACAACTCTTCTCAAGCACAAAACCTCAATTCACAATTCTCAACGTTTTTTTGCCATGGGTACCTTTCTCAAAAAACACATCCTGTTGCTTTTGCCTGTGCTGCTGATTGGTGTGCCGGCACCACCCTGGTTTGGTCAGAATGTGGCAGCCCAGTCTCTGGTCAGCCGGAATCAATTGCTTTTAAGTTTGCAGGACGGCAGCTTTGTCGGTGCCGAGGCCGGAGACATCAATGGCGATTCCTTTCCGGATGTAGCGATTTGTGACCGGGGTGGGAGCCGGTTGTTGGTGTTGTTCGGTTCTCCGTTCGGGATCGGGTCAATCCAGCAGGTTTCACTCGGCGATTTGATTCCTGAAGTCACTGACCCCACCGGCGGGCTCAGTTCGCTGGATGTGGCGGATGTGGACAAGGATGGCGACATGGATGTGGCCATCTCAGTGGATGGAACCAACGACGAGGTGCTGGTTTTGTATAATCCCGGCAGCGGATTTTCTGACTTTACCCGGTTTACAATTCGGGCCTATCCGGTCGGAGGGGATCCAACCGCCATCAAATTTGCCAACCTGACCGGCGTCAACGGCAATGATGACGGGGCCCCGGAACTGGTGATTGTCAACCGGCGTTCCGCAACCCTGACCACCATGATTAACAATGGAGCGGGTCAGTTTGGGTTGGGGCGCGTCACTGAAACCGGGGGGCGGGATCCTGTGTCACAGGCTTTGGGCGACTTTAATGATGATGGCAAGATTGATACGGCGGTATTGAACCGGAAATATAACTCTCCCGATGTGGAAGATTCCCTGGTGACGGTCCTGTTGGGCAAGGGGGATGGCGCATTTCAATTGACCAATTACCAGATTGGGGTGCCGCGCAATGGCGTTTCCCTGGCGGCGGCAGGGTATGGAATTGTTCGCAATGGAATCCAGATTGATATTCCCGACATTAACAATGATGGCATCACTGATTTGGCTGTTGTTTCGGAGCGGGGGGGGATAGCGACCGATGTACCTAACCAGAACGGCGGCACCGATGCCGGAGCCGTGGTCGTTCTCAGCGGAAACCGGCAGCAGACCGGGCAGTTCACCCAGGCCAATTTACCACAGCCCTTGCAAGACCCAGGCACTCAGGGCGTCGGACGGTTTGCCATTTTTCCAGGAGCCACTGATAAACGGGACCAGCGCCATATCGGGTATGGGGCCGTAACTGTTTTGGGGGATTTTAATCAAAACGGTCAGTTGGACCTCTATGCGGGCGGCCTGGAGCGCACCAATGGTCAGGTGAGCAATTCTTTTGTGGGGGCGGTGGGAGATAACTTTGCTGCCTCCATGATGAGTTTGGACAAGCTGGGAACCGGCGTTCCCCCGGAACGGTTTGTCAATGTTTTCCCCTCCGATTTTGAAGGCAGTGAAACGGTCAGGGCACAGGCTCCCTTTGATGTGGATGCCGTCACCGGTGTCGTCACGGCAGGCGGTTATGTGGTTTCCCAGACGGGGCGGTTTGTCCAGCAGAATACCAATGATCTGGATGGAAGCCCCGGCAACAGCGCCCCCGATTTCGTGCAGGTGACAGTGAATGGTTTGGTGTATGAAAGTGTCAACCAAACCAGGGTTTCCAATCACGCACCGCTCGTCACCACCCAAAACGGGCGTTCCGATTTTACCGGTCCGGGACGTAAAATCGTGGTGGCAGAGGGGGCCCAGGCAACCTTGCCGCTCAAAGTTGAGGATTTGGATGGCCCGCCGCCTGAAACCCTGGAATTCAGTCTGGTGGACGCACCCACCTTTGTTTCACTCAAGGACAACCGCGACGGAACTGCCAGTTTGTTGGTGCGGCCCCAGGCCACTGACGGTTCAGCCACGGCCAATAACGGATTGGGCCAGGAATATTTTGTGACGGTCCAGGTTTTTGACCAAAACTTTCGGGAAAATGACAACAATCAGAAATTTCCTTTGTACGTTCAATTTTTCTGTCGGATATTTGTCAAGGACAAGCAAAATCAATTACCGGTTTCGGTCGGCCCAAACCAAACCATGTTTGCCACCCAAACCCTTCAGATACCGGTTATTGCCAAGGATCCAAGCCTTCACATTGTCACGCTTTCGACTCCTTTTCGCGCTCCTTTTGCCACATTTGTGGACCAGGGCGGCGGTTTGGGGGCTTTTACCTTTCGCCCCACCGAAGCTGATATCGGGACCTATCCAATCCAGGTCTTTGCCCAAAATGACCTTGGTTTATCAGGGTCTGCCTCTTTCACTTTGTTCGTCAAAGGCAACACTCCGCCCTCACTGGTTCCGTTTTCCGATCTCACTTTGTTTGAGGATGAGGTGCTGGAGGTGCCGGTAACTGCTTTTGATCCTGACCCCAACCAACAAATCCGGCTTTCCCTTTCCGACAGCCCTGGTTTTGTCGCACTCATTCCAACCGGGAATGGGAAAGGATTGCTCCAGCTCACACCGCGCCGGGGGCAGCAGGGCGTATACAGTTTCAAGGTCATGGCGGCGGATAACGGGACTCCGCCCAAGACTTCCAACCCAGCGGTAGTGCGGGTTGTGGTTCAGGCTCGGATTTCCCTCACCAGTATCTGGTATCTGAATCAACGCCTTTTTATCAACGGGTTTGGTTTTGCCTCGATGAAAGAGGTTCTCGTCAACGGTGAATCTGTTCCCATAGAAAGAATTTTGCCTGGCTTTTCCGACAATAGCCTGACCCTCAAAGGGACCCGCCGGCAACTCAGGCTCAAAGCCGGTTCCAACACCATTCAAATCATCGGAACAGCAGACCAGGAATCCAATGTTTTTGTTCTACAACTTTGAACCTGGGGTTTGAGTGGGTTGGGAAGGCAAAAACTGAAGGGACGAAGGGGGCTGCGGTGACACAAAAAAACTCTGACCCTCAAGGCACCCTTTTTTTGAAGTACGGGGGTGTCGCCGAAATTTGTACTTTGTGCTTTATTCTAAACGGTGGCAATTAGCGTTCCCAATGAAAATGCCAACCAGTCACCTGACTCCATTTCTAACCAGACAATCACAACTCCATCAATGCGTGTATTTGCCCTCGGCGACCCTCATCTTTCCTTTGCCAAACCCAAGCCAATGCATATTTTTGGCGAGCACTGGCGCAATCATGCCGACAAGATCAAAGCAGCATGGGATGCCTTGGGCCACCTTGGGCCTGAAAACAACATATCCCCGGAAGCGGACATTTTGATATTGGCCGGTGATATTTCGTGGGCGATGCGTGATGCGGAGGCGCAGCCTGATTTGGATTGGATTGCCGCGCTCCGGGGGCACAAGTTCATCATCCGGGGCAATCATGATTACTGGTGGCATTCACTCAAAAAAGTCCAACTGGCTGCCGGCCCCACGGTCGAGCCGCTCCAGGCCAATTGTGTGATACGGGAGCGGGTGGCTTTTGTGGGGACCAGAGGGTGGCAATGTCCGGGGGCCGAATCAAGTCTGGATTTGTTTGACCGGGTGCAGTCGGTCGAGGCCACCGAAACCCAGCATCCTCAATCACAAGAGGAACGTGGCTATACTGAACAGGACCGCAAAATCTATGAACGCGAGGTTGGGCGTTTGCGGCTGGGGCTGGAACAGGCGCGAAAATTGGAAAGCCAATTTGATCAATTGGTCGTCATATTGCACTATCCGCCTATGAACAGCCGACACGAGCCAAGTGGGTTCACCGCTTTGCTGGAGGAATTCCAGGCTGATTGGTGCGTGTACGGTCATTTGCATGGCGAAGCCATCAAAAGCGCTTTCAATGGTCGCCTGGGTGTAACCAGGTATCAGTTGGTCAGTGCCGACAGTGTGAATTTCACGCCCGTTCGGTTGTTGTAAAAGCCGGAACCGTTTGCGATATGCGATTTGAAAAAAGGGCACAATTGCCGTTAAAGATCGCCAAGCGCACATGGGGTATCACAAATCGCAAATAAAGAGCGGCAAACAAGGAAGTTTGAGGTTATGAAGTACAAACTGCGCATCGGACTTGTCATGGTCCTGCTGGGAACCATTCTCTCTACAAATTTTGGCCTGGGGACGAGCACCCTGGCCCAGTCAGGCAATAACCGGACTGCACCTTCACAAAAGAAAAATTCGGACCTTCCTGAACCTTCAACCGAAAAAAACAAACCGACAACCGGTCCGCAGGACCCAACCGAGCCACAGTCGGGCGGGTCGTTGAGCAGTAAAGACGGCAAGCGTCGGCCTCCGCTGAAAAAGACCCAGAAACCGGACGACGACCCCGGCGGCGACCCCATCCGGATTGAAACCAATGTCGTGAACCTGGAAGTGGTCGTTTACAACAAGAAAACCGGGGCAATTTACCAAAATCTGAAAAAAGACAACTTCATTGTGTTTGAGGACGGCGTCAAACAGGAAGTCACCAATTTCAGCCCGGTTGAAGCCCCGATTACGCTGGTCATGATTTTGGAATACAGCCGGGTGATTACCCCGTTCCGGATTGAAGTGGTGCGGGCAGCGGATGCTTTTGTGCGGAATTTTGTTCAGCCCAAAGACTTTATTTCCATCGTGGCCTACGATATTCGCCCCAAAATGCTCAATGACTTCACAAGCGATATCAATGAGTTGAACTCCAGCATTAACATTCTGGTACGTGGGTATCCAGCCTTCACGGAGAGCAATCTGTTTGACACCCTCAAGTTTGTCATAAAAGGGGGCAAAGTGGATGGTGAGGAATTTGTGGGCCTCAACGAAATTTCCGGACGGACGGCCATTCTGCTGGTCAGTGTCGGGGTGGATACGTTCAGTAAAATCAATTATGACGAATGCCGTAAAATCGTTGAAAACGCAGGAATTCCGATTTATTGCATAGGGATTGGAAATTTCTTTTACAAGGCGAACGACACGCGCCTGTCGCCGGAACAAAACATGGCCTTTTTGCAGGCGTTTAACACCTTACGGTTCTTTTCCGACAGCACTGGCGGAAAATATTTCCCGGTGACGTTTCCGGGGGAACTTCCGACCAATATGAAATCCATCAACGCCCTGATGCGGAATCAATATAGCGTGGGCTATTCCTCAACCAATGGCAGCCGGCAAGGGAAGCGCCGCAAGATTGAGCTGCAGGTGGACATCAACGGTGATGGAAAACCCGACAACAACGACCTCGTTTTGCAATACCGCAAGAGTTACGTGGAACCGAACGACAAGAAGAAATAACCCGGACTGAGGACTGAGGACTGAGGACTGAGGGCGGGGAATCAAAAAGGTATCAAACGACGAATGACATCAGGATTTCAGACGCAAAAGGTTTTGAGGCTGGCCATTTGTTGTTCAATCCTCATTGGGTTGGTTCCGGGCAACTGTTGGTATCAGGTCGAGGCTGCCACCACAAACCTCAGTCCTCAGCCCTCAGCCCTCAGTTCTGTTTTTGTTTCCAGTCCAGGGGCTGTGCTGGCTGGCATCCAGAAACGGTATTCGAGGGTTTTAACCCTGAAAGCGGATTTTGTGCAGGTGTACCAGGGTCGAAACAGCCGCACCGTGCGCGAGGCCGGTACCCTTGAACTCAAAAAACCGGGTTTGATGCGGTGGGACTATCGGGAACCGACGACCAAGCAGTTTATTTCTGACGGAAAAAAGACTTGGTTTTATCTCCCTGGGGAAAAAAGGGTTACGGTTGAACCGGTGCGTGAGGCCCGCGACCCTCGGCTCCCGTTTTTGTTTCTGTTGGGAAGAAATGACCTGAACAAGGAATTTGCCAAACTGGAACTGGGCACGGATGCACCCACCAAGGCTGGAAATATCAGCCTTCGGCTATGGCCCCGCCGACGGATTGAAAATGTGGCTGAAATCCGAGTCGAATGTGACCCACAGACTTTTCAACTGACCCGGATTTCGGTTGTACATGGAACCGGTGACCGTTCAGATTTTCTATTGTCAAATCTGGTTGAAAACCAGCCATTGGCTGACACCCGCTTTACCTTTTCCCCGCCAACCGGGGTCAAGGTGGAGCGGTTTGACTAAGAAGAGGGCTCAGGGTCTAGGGTCTAGGGTTTAAGAAACCACAGCTTTTGGTTGAAGTTTTGAGTTAGGAGTTTGGGAATCTGGTTTAAATTCTTAAATTTCTTGTATTTGAAACCCTGAACCCTGAACCCTGAACCCTGAACCCTGAACCCTGAACCCTGAACCCTGAACCCTTTAAGAGAGCGAGCACCTATGTCCGACCCTGAAACCCAAATGGTTCCGAATCCGGAACGGCGAAACCTGCTCATTTTTGCGATTGCGTTGATTGGGGCTGGCATTTCCGGTGTGATGGGATATGCCATCTTTGGTTATGCTGTCGGCCAGGCTTTGAAGGCCGATGGAACGAGCGGAGATGGGAACTGGATTGGCATTGGAAAACTGGATGATTTTTCCGAAGGGGTTCCCACCCAAAAGAATATCACCGTGACCACCCATGACGGGTGGGTCAACCACCGTTCTGAGGAAGCCGTGTGGGTGGTGCGCAATACTGACAAGGTTACGGTTTTTACGGCGACCTGTCCGCATTTGGGCTGCAAAGTGAATTGGCAGGAGCAGGCTGCCCAGAGTTGTTTTTATTGTCCCTGTCATGCCAGTTCTTTCAACGTAAACGGAACCCTCATCAAAGGGGCGGCGGCGCGTGGACTGGATACATTGGACTGGCGCAGGCAGGCTGACGGAATGATTCAGGTCAATTTCAAACGGTTCAAGGCAATTGTGGCCGAAAAAGTGGAACTTCTTTAGGACCTCAACCCATCACGTTTGTGAATCAGCTCGACCCACCCCCCAACGGAGCCGAAGCAATGACCCATCTCATTGGAAAACTGTACGACTGGCTTGACGAACGCACTGGCATCAAAGGCGTTTTGCACGAAGTGCTGGACGAGAAAATCCCCGGCGGGGCGCGGTTTGCCTATGTGTTGGGAAGTGCCTTGATACTGGTTTTTGGACTGCAATTTGTGACCGGCATGTTTTTGACCATGTATTACGTGCCCAGTGTGGAAGACGCCCACCGGACCGTCGAATACATTTCCAAAGCGGTGACATCGGGGTGGTTGATTCGGGGCCTGCATCATTACGGTTCCAGTGCCATGATTATTCTGGTGGGGTTGCATCTGCTTCAAGTGGTTATCTGGGGGGCCTATAAAAACAAACGGGAAGTGCTGTGGCTGGTGGGAATCGGGTTGATGATGGTAGTTTTGGCATTCTCTCTGACGGGATACCTGCTTCCCTGGGATATGAAGGCGTATTTCGGAACCCAGGTGACCGTCAATATTGCCAGCGAGGTTCCCTTCCTGGGTGATTTCATCAAACGGGTCATGCTGGGCGGGACGACGTTGGGAACCATTACCCTGTCACGTTTTTTCATGGTTCATGTGATTATCCTGCCGGCGTCCATCATGACGATGATTGCCCTCCACCTGTATTTGTTTCGCCGGGCCAAGCCTGCCGGACCATTCAATCTGACCGAAGCCGCCGCCCAGGCCAAAACCGACACCTTCTTTCCCAAACAGGTGTTTAAGGATGCCGTGGTTGGTTTGGTTGTTTTCATCATTCTGGTGGTGGTGGCCTCAAAATGGCCGGCCCCGCTCGAACCAAAGGCCAATCCGGCAGACATCAACTATATCGCCCGCCCGGAATGGTATTTTCTGTGGCTCTTCCAGACTCTGAAATATTTCCAGGGACCCTATGCCATTATTGGTTCAATGGTGATTCCCGGTGTGGTGATGACGGTCTTGGCGACTCTGCCTTTTTGGGACCGCAGCCCCGAACGGCATCCGCGTAAACGCCCGAAGGTGATTTTCGGTCTGTTCGGCGGTTTGGCTGTGATTGGTATCCTGATGGGAATGGCCATTCAGGAGGACCGGACGGTTTTCAAAGATACCTTTGCCAAACAACATGCCGCCGGTGAGAAATTCATGGCCCAGCCTTTTAAGCCAAAGGAAACCGGTTTCGAAACCGAGAAAAAGGCCAAAGCCGCGCCTCCGGCCATTTTTGAAACACGGTGCGCCATGTGTCACGGCAAAGCTGGTGAGGGCAACATGGTCGGGCCGAAACTGACGGCTGTTACCCGGAGCAAGGCTGACATTGTGAAACTGATTGAGAATCCGGCTGCGGTGGGGGCTGCCAAGATGCCTCCCATGGCTGGCATTCCGGAAGCCGAACGGGAGAAAATTGCCGAATGGATTCTCTCATTGCGGGACTAAGACGGAAGGGAAATGAAACAGCCGGTTCTCTTTGAAACACACGTTGTTCGCCCGGAAATTGAAACGGGTGAACCGGTTCCGCTGCCTGATTTTGAATACATTTCATCTGCCGCCGACTGGGCGCTGTGGGAAAGTCGGCTCAAGGAAGCTCCGGTTTGGGGGGTGGACCTGGAAACCACAGGGCTCGACCCGCTGACAGATTCCATCCGGCTGGTGCAAATCGCCGCACCCGGATGCCCGGTTTTGGTGTGCGACCTGTTCCGGATTGGTTCGTCTGGTCCAATGCACGCGGTGCTGGGGCATCCCGGCGTCAAAATTCTCCAGAATGCAAAATTCGATTTGAAATTTCTGGCGCAGGCGGGAATCAGTCTGGGAGGCCAGATTTTTGACACGATGCTGGCCGGACAGCTTGTCAGCAACGGCAAATCGGGTGCCCGGCATGGCTTGAATGTTCTGGTTACCGGGTACCTGGGGCAAACGCTTTCCAAAGAGGAACGCTTGAGCGATTGGGCCGAACCCGAATTGTCTGAGGCGCAACTGCATTACGCCGCCCGTGACG
>JAIBAN010000046.1 GCA_019695185.1 Blastocatellia bacterium
CGCCAAATCGGTTTGGGGCGCGCTTTGATTTTTCAAACCGATACATCACAACCTCAAAAAAGAGGTACGGAGGAACAATTTCCTCGACTTGGCGTCCAATGCCTTATGGAGAAACCCGTCGAAAGGAACCTTCCTCTCATGAGCCCCCTGCTGCCCAATCGAAACCAGTGTTTTTTCCTGAGCGCATCTTTGTTTCTGCTGATTTTTACCTTCTATTTTATGTTTATTTATCCGGGATGCCTGGGGATGCCGAATGTTGGAATCCTGCATGTGACGGCACGTGACCGGTTATCCCTGGTGGTCGTGAGAATGGACCTGGCAGGAGCAGTTCAATTCAACGGACAGCCTGTCTCCTCAAATCAGCTTTCGCTCATGCTCAAACAGGAATTTGACCGGTTGCCTCCTGAACTCCGGACCCTCACCATCGAAGCACCCAAAGGAATCAGCTACGGCCAGGTTGTCAAATGCCTTGACGGACTGCAAAACATCGGCGCGACGCAGACAAAGCTGGTTTATTCTGAGTGAACTCGTTGGTGGTCCCATAAGATTGAGTTTGGACGGAATAAGAATGATGGTGTTTGACTTGCTGTTGAGCCTGTCCTGAGCAAATAAGCTCAAAAAGTGGTGTTCCCATCCGATTCTCAGTTTGGAAAGTGGCGCACGTTGTTTAATCGTACTTGGATTGAGGTTGAAACAAGAAGAATCTTAGCCGAAGATCATTCGCCCGGTTTGCCGACTGTTTGAAGATGCAGAAACTGCGCGATTCAACAAATCGCGCCACTTTTTTTGCCAAACCGGAAATAGCAGCATACACGTTGACAGCCAGTTTACTTGTTTGATTTCCTTCGAATGTCTTCGGATCCTTCACGGATCAAAATTCTGAATCCCATTCCCTGACAATTTCATGCCTGTTCCTGCTGAAACCGGATTCAATCCGCAAAACCCCCTGATTGTGCAAAGCGACCGGAGCCTGTTGCTGGAAGTTCATAATCCCTGGTTTGAAGCTGCCCGCACTGCCATCAGTCCCTTTGCCGAGCTTGAAAAAAGCCCGGAGCATATTCACACCTACCGTATCACGCCGCTTTCACTCTGGAATGCCGCCGCCGCCGGACTTTCCGCCGAAGCCATGATTGGAGCACTGGTTTCGTTTGCCAAATATCCCGTGCCGCAAAACGTGCTGACCGATATGCGGGAACTCGCCAGCCGTTGGGGACGGGTCCGGCTCCGCCGACTGGGTGAAATCCTGGCCCTCGAATCAGAGGACAATGCCCTGCTCAAGGAACTGGCCCGCCATAAACAGGTGGCCCCCTACCTGAAACCTGAGGCCGCCACTGGAGCTTATCGCATCAACGAAGGCGCACGCGGTGTGCTCAAACAGGCGTTGACGGCAGCGGGCTGGCCGGTTGAGGATTTGGCCGGGTACGTGACCGGCACCCCACTCCAGATTGAACTCCGGCTGGACCGGTTCACCGTGCGGGACTATCAGTCAGAGGCAGCCGAATCCTTCTATGTTTCAGGAACGGAGCGAGGCGGCAGCGGTGTGATTGTCCTGCCCTGCGGAGCCGGAAAAACCATTGTGGGATTGACCTCAATGGCCAAAGTCGGTCAATCCACACTGATTTTGACCACCAGCCGGACTTCAATTCATCAATGGCAACGGGAACTGCTGGAAAAAACCAGTCTCACTCCAGGCGAAGTGGTCGAGTATCGCGGCGACACGCAGCAACTGGGTCCGGTGACTTTGGCCACCTATCAAATGCTGACCCACCGTCCCGATAAAACCGAGGACTTCCCGCATTTGGCCCTTTTCAAAGCCCATAATTGGGGGTTGATTATTTACGACGAAGTTCACATGTTGCCGGCCCCGGTTTTTCGCATCACGGCAGAGGTTCAGGCCCGCCGCCGCCTGGGCTTGACGGCCACTCTGATTCGGGAAGACGGGCGTGAGGAGGATGTGTTCAGTCTGATTGGACCGAAAAAATACGACGTTCCCTGGCGTGACCTGGAGGGCCGGGGCTGGATTGCCCAGGCGGTTTGCTCCGAAGTCCGCTGCCGTCTGCCACGGGAAGCCCGCATGAGCTATGCCGTCGCAACCAACCGGGAAAAATTCCGGATTGCAGCGGAGAACCCGGTTAAACTCAGCCTGACCGAAAAAATCCTAACCCTGCATCCGCAGGCCCCCACACTGGTCATCGGTCAGTATCTGGACCAGTTGAAAATCATTGCGGATGAATTGAAGGCACCGCTCATCACTGGAAAAACAGTCCAGGCTGAACGAGACCGGCTCTATCAGCAATTTCGCACCGGAGAGTTGCGACTGCTGGTTCTTTCCAAGGTGGGCAATTTTGCACTGGACCTGCCTGATGCCCAGGTGTTGGTTCAGGTTTCCGGCACGTTTGGTTCCCGCCAGGAGGAAGCCCAACGGCTGGGACGGGTGCTCCGTCCCAAATCTGATGGGCAGGTCGCCCATTTTTACACCCTGGTCACCCGTGAAACCGAAGAAGAATCCTTTGCCCATCACCGCCAACTTTTTCTGGCGGAACAAGGGTATTCCTACCGGATTCTGGATGAGGAGGAACTGTGAGCCGATTCCGTACCGACAAACCCAAACCGATTTCTGCCGCCCCTGCTTTTGAAACCGTGTTGCTGTCCTACAATGCAGATGCCGTCAAGCAGTTTGCCCGAACGTTTGCCGGTTCCGAAAAAGGCAGAACCACCAAAGATGCCTGTATCAGGGCTATCATCGAAGTGCTGGCCAACCCTGCCGCCATCCGGAACATGGTCAGCCAGCTTTCCGATTTTGAACGCAATGCCCTGGCGCTGCATAAACTGCGGGGAACAACCCAGGCCGCCAAAAACGAGGAATGGGCGGTCGAATGCCTGCTACTGGATTGGGAGAAAAACTCCCGCCGGGCTCCGGGGTATTACTATGGCTCACACCGTTCGGAATCTTACGAGGCCCTGAACCAGTTGCTTCGGGCGGGACTCGTGTTTCATACCGGCGGGTCATACCTGGGACTGGGCGGATATTACGGAGAAACCTTGGCTTGTTTCGTGGATGCGCGGATTCTGCGGGAAATCGGAACCGTGACCTTACCCGCCATCCGGCTCAAGCCCGTGGAAGGTCCAAGCTGGCCTGATTGGGTCAAACGCCCCAGCGAAATCACCTTGCGCATGGTCGCTTTTCACCAGGCATTGCAGAAAACCATGCCGCTGGCTCTGACTGCCAAAGCCCTGCCCGCCAAGCCAACACTGGCAAAACTGAACAAACTGCTCAACTGGGAAGAGGCAGGCAAAACAGCTCCGCCGGGGCAAACCTTGCCTGAACCGCTTGGTTTTATGATGGCGCTTTGGAAAGAAGCCGGGTTGTTGCGGTTTGATACGCTGAACCGGACCATCGAAGTCCAGGAAACCGCCGCCGGATTACTCGCCCGACCCTTTGCGGAGCAAGCCGCCGTCTGGCTGAGGGCTTACCGTTCGGTGACGGGCTGGTTTGAAGGGGACATTCGCAATATCTCCATGTACTTTGACTCCGACCGACCGGCAGCCCCCACCAAGGTCAACGGACTGCGGGCCGGACTCCTGCTGACTTTGGCAACACTCAGCGACAAAACCGGCTGGTATCGGATCAAGGACCTTTCCGACGCTCTGTATCACGCCATCGGCTCCCGGTTTTCCCTGGGATACCTGCGAACTTTCCAGGGGCATTACTCACAGAAAGCCGCTGACATTGAGGAAGCCCGCAAAAAAGTGGAAACAGAACGGCACGAGGCATGGAACCATCAGGAACATTTCTTTCTTGCCTTCATGCTGGTGGGTCCGTTGCTTCATTTGGGCATTGTGGAACTGGCTTACGAAAAAGGAAAAAACACCGACATCCCAACCCTCTTCCGCCTGACGGAAGCCGGTCGCCAGGGACTGGCACGGCTGTATGGACAAACCGAGACCACGGCGACCCAAACCACCGCCCGCCCGGAAAAACAGCCGTGCTGGATGATTCAGCCGAATTTTGATGTGGTGGTCTATCTGGAGCAAGCACTGCCGGAACAGCTTGCGCTCATCGAACGAGTAGCCGAGCGCAGGCAGCTTGACGCGGCCACCGCCACCTATCGGTTGACACGGGAAGCCACGTATCTGGCTCTCGAAGCCGGGCTCCAATTGGAACAGATGCTGGCCGACCTCCAAGCCAGCAGCCTGATGCCTGTGCCGGAAGCCGTCAGCCGCTCCATCCGCGACTGGGCCGAGCGGCGTGAACGGATTGCGGTTCACCTGTTGACCAATCTGCTTGAGTTTGATTCCGCAGGCGCACGCGATGACGCATTGACTGCGACCCCAAACCTTGGAAAAGCCATCGGCGACCGCTATGTCCTGGTCAACACGCTTCCCAAAGGGTTCCGCCTGCAAAGCACCATTGCCTATGAACCGGCTCCGCCCAGGTGCATCTCGGTCAGCGAAAGCGGCGGAGTCACGATTGACCCCGAACTCAAAGACCTGCTCATCAGCGGAGAACTGACGGAAATCTGCCTTCCTGACGCAAAAAACCCATTGCACTGGCGGATAACCGAAACCAGTGCAAAGGCCGCTCGGAAAAAAGGCTGGATGACGGCGGACCTCCTCACCCGACTGGCAGGGCGGGCCAAACGCCCCCTGCCCAAAGTGCTGGAATTGGCCATCCGTTGCTGGACCGGAGAAAATCAGGCACCACCAGCCGCCAGCCTGGAACGGGCCTATGTGCTGCGGGTTCCTTTCCTGGAAATGGCGGAGGCACTCGACAAAAGCCCGCTCTTCAAACCCTTTCTGGCCGAACGGCTGGGACCGCACGCCTTTCTGGCCCACAGCAAAACCATCACCCAATTGCAAGCCCGGCTGGATGAGTTTGGGTTTTCCCAGGCCGGAACCAGCCTGACCCAAATGGACTGACCACCGCCAACCACAGGAATATATGCCTCCGCAAAAAAACAAACCGACCAGTGCCGCGCCTCTCCTGCACAACCAGTTGACCCTCATTGAGGTAGCTGAACCGGAAATCCTGGATGCCCTGAAAATGGACCGTAAAATCGGCCCGCTCCTGGCCACCCGGCTTTCCGACTGCGTAGTCGTTGTTACGCCGGGCAATGCGGATACGGTCATCAAACACCTGCGCAAAGCCGGACATACCCCCAAAATTCTGGAAGTCAGGTAATTGACTGCTGTGAACCAGAAAACGTATGACAACCATTCAAATCATACCGGATTATCTGTGCGGTGTTTGTGAAGGCAAAACCGACACACGGACTCCCACAGCCAAACAATGCCGGTTTTGTCGGTTTGACTGGCATGAACAACCCTGAATCCCCGTTTTACTTTTGGAGTGCGGTGACTTGTCACCGCTTTGGTTGGCAGCGACTTGTAGCTGCCGTGCCCAAGGCCATTTTCTGAAGTGGAAATAATCGAACAGACAAACCTTCAGCGCGTGGTGGCACATATCCGAAAAATCTGTGCGATGGATTTTTTTCTGCCCACCAAATGCTTTCCGGAGGCAGTCTGTGCATTTAACCGTTCGCCTGTCACGTTCCCATCGGTTTTGGCCGCATGTGGCGGAATGGATTCCCTTAGGACTCCATCTTGTTGGTGGATTTGTCCTTGTTTTCCTGCTGGCGGCTCTTTTTTCCCGCTGGTTTTTCCTGCTGGCAGTGGTGATGGCGTTACTGGTGAAAGGACTCTTTTTAGGATTTCTTCAGCTTGTCCTGGTCAAGGAATTATGGCTGGAATTGCTCTTTGAGGAAGCCGCTTTGGAGGTTCGCAGCGGTGCAAGCACGATTCCGGTCAGGGTGCCGTGGGACCAGCTTAAACGGATTTACCAGTTGCGGAGCCTGTGGGTCATGTCTTTCCGCAACGGCTGGGTAATCCCCATTCCTGAAGCACAAATGCCTCTGGAAGTTCGTATCTTCCTGCTCGAAAAACAGTCGTTCTGTTCCAGCCTGCCTAATAATTACCTGCGCCGGAGTGATTCCGCCGAACCGGAACTGGCCAACCCGCACAATCATTCCTCGCTGGTTGCCCTGGGAGGGTTTCTGATTATTGTTCTCTCTGCCACAGTATCGTTTTTCCATGACCGGCAGGCAGTGCGGGAAGCCCGCCGGTTTTCGGCAACGGTGGTGGCAGTTGCACCTTCCACTGAACCAAGGTACAAAAATTATTTTGACGTAACTCTGACCTATCAGGACCCAAAAGCAAACCGGCACACCATTCACAAACGCTTTGACCAGGCCGGGATGCGGAACGGGATGGCGGTGGGACACATTGTACCGCTTTTGTACAATGAAAATTTTACCGGGGAAGCCTACAAAATTGACGATTGGCGGGACCCCTGGAGCTTGACGCTGGTACTCTTTATTGTTTCGGGTTTGTCGGGAGGAGTTCTGTGTTTTTTCCTGTTGGTCCGAAAATTGAACGGGTTAAAACTTTGGGGTTGATGAAAAAATTCAACCTGTAATTTTTTTTGTGCTGTTTTATTTTTCACCGCAGAGGCGCAGAGGATGCGCAGAGGATGCGCAGAGAAAAACAAAGAAAAACTCTGCGAAAACTCCGCGAAAACTCTGCGCCTCTGCGGTGAAAAGAAAGTCGTTCGGCAAAACACCGAAACATTTACAGGACCAAAAAATTTTGCCACTTCTAAAAACCACCCACAAACGATCTGCTTTCGTGCTATGCTGCGGTTGTCAAAAAGCACCCCAGATGCTTGGCAGGTTATCACTAAAAATCAGTCTCCCTGATTTGCGTTTTTGTTTGAGCGGTACGGAATCCTCTTCAGTTGCCAGTTATTTTATTTTCCCCAGAGGATACCAGTCTGTATGCTCCAAGGTTTCCTTCGTTCCTGGCGATTATGGCTGCTTGGCTTGGTGCTGCTGAACAGTGCCACCAGCTCTGTCACAGCAACCCCCTTGAATCAAATCAGCCAAGCTGTTCCACCGGCAGCAGGACAAAACCATCGCGAAGGCGGAATTGAGCAGTTGCTCGCACAGGCGGAGAAACTTCGTCTGGAAGGGAAATATGATGCGGCCTTTCCGCTGGCCCAGGCGGCGGTTGAACAAAGTGAACAGACCTTTGGACCTGAATCCCAACGCCTGGCGGAAAGTCTTGACCTGCTGGCTTCCCTCGCTGAAGCCAAAGGCGACCGTTCACGCGCCGAAGTCCTCTATCAACGCAGCCTGACCATCCGCGAGAAAATCCTCGGTCCAACCCATCTGGAAACAGGAAGAAGTCTCAACCATCTGGCCCGGCTTGCCTGGGAAAAATTCGACTATGGCAAAGCAGAGATACTGTTCCAGCGGTCCCTGGCCATTACCGAGCAGGCACTTGGCCCAGACCATCCGGACCTCGCTGCCAGCCTTCTGGAGGTGGCAGAACGCTACTACACAATTGCAGACTTTGTCCGGGCGGAGCCACTTTTCAATCGGGTTCTGGCAATTCGGGAGCGGTCACTTGGCCCGGAGCATGGGGAAACCGCCCAGGTTCTCAGTTCCCTGGCGTTTCTGTACAAAGCAAAAGGAGAGTTTCAACGGTCTGAGGCTTGTTTCCAACGGGCCATGGCCATCTGGGAAAAAACATCGGGCGACACCTCTTTGGAAGATGCGGACCGCCTCTCCAGGCTGGCTGAACTCTGCTGGGAAAACTTCGACTACAATAAGGCCGAGGCCCTTTTCCAGCGGTCCCTCGCCATCCGGGAGCAAGCACTTGGCCCCGACCATCCGGATTTGGCCACCTGTTTCCAGCAACGGGCCATTACGTACTATAACCAGGGGAATTTCGCCAAAGCCGAACTCTACTATCAACGTGCGCTGGCCATTCGCCAGAAAGCCTTTGGATTTGAACATCCCGATGTCGCCAGCAGCCTGCACGATTTGGCCAACCTCTATTTAACCAAAGGTGATGTGATTGATGCGGAACCGCTTTTGCAGCAGGCTCTGATTGCCACGGAGAAATCCCTTGGGCCGGACCATCCGGTGATGGCCTACGTGCTCAACCACCTGGGCCGGCTCTATGATGTCAAAGGCGAGCTGGACCGGGCTGAACCCTATTTCGAACGGGCGTTGGCCATCCGCGAGAAAGCCCTTCCTCCGGACCATGTGGATATGGCTGACAGCTATACCTTTTTGGGTTGTCACTACCGAACCAAAGGAGACTATGCGAAAGCCGAACCCTATTTCGAACGGGCGTTGGCCATCCGGGAAAAAGCAGTAGGCTCGGAAAATCTATGGATTGCCTTCAGCCTCCAGAATCTGGCAACCCTCTATCAGTTGAAAGGGGATTTCAGCAAAGCCGAACTGCTTTTCAAGCGTGCCTTGCAGGTTGGTGAGAAGGCACAGGGTCCCAACCACCCGTCACTGGCCCCGATGCTTTTTTGCCTTTCGGGTCACTATCTGGCACGGGGTGAGGTGGAGCAGGCTGTAACCTGTCAGACCCGTGCCAATGAAATTAGTGAACAGGATGTGGTTCGCAACCTCGTTTCCGGGTCCGAACGGCAAAAGCTGCTCTATCTCAAAAGGTCTGCCAAATATACCGACCAAACCGTTTCGCTCAATGTCCAGGCAGCCCCCAACAACCTGGCAGCCCGGCAGGCAGCCCTGAAAGTCCTGCTGCAACGCAAAGGACGCGCCCTGGACGCCCTCCCCTCCTCCATTGAAACGCTCCGCCGCCAGCAAACGGCTGAAACGCAAAAACTGTTGGAAAACTATGCCAGCCTTGCCAGCCAGATTTCGGCCTTGACCTTGCGCGGCCCTGGTGGAAGGAAGCTTGAAGACCATTTGGCACGATTGCGCTCATTGGGTGAACTCAAAGAAAAACTTGAGGGTGAAATCAGCCAGCGCAGCCAGGAATTTCAGGTTTACATCACTCCGGTTACGCTTGACCGGGTATGTCAGCAGATTCCGGGGGATGCCGTTCTTTTGGAATATGCCGTCTATCATCCTTACGATGCGGTTTCGGACACCTTCGGGCCTTCCCGTTACGTTGTCTATACCCTTGACCGGAAAGGAATTATTGGATGTGTTGATTTGGGGGAGGCAACGCTGATTGAGGAAAGTGCCACGGCTCTGCGGCAGATTCTGAAAAACCCGGCGGCAAACTTTGAAAAGGAAGTCAAACCAGCCGCCCAAACCCTGGAACGGCTGATTTTCAAACCACTCCGAAATGAGATTGGAAAAGCCCGGCATTTGCTGATTTCACCGGATGGCTCCCTGAACCTGATTCCTTTTGCCGCTTTGATGGACCGGGAAGGAACCTTTCTGACTGAACAGTTCCGTTTGACCTACCTGACCAGCGGACGGGATTTGCTGCGACTGGCTGTGAAAATTGAGAGCCGGAATCCGCCTTTGGTGCTGGCCGACCCGGATTATTCCACCGGCCTGGGACCGGTCCTGCTAGGCCGGCAGTTTGCTCCCTTGACCCGCCTCAAAGGAACGGAAGCCGAGGGGATAGCCCTGAAAACACTTTTCCCCCAGGCAAACCTTAAAATGAAGGCTGCCGCCCAGGCGGAAACAGTCAAAACCATCAGACGACCGGAACTGCTTCATATCGCAACCCATGGTTACTTTCTGAAAGACGACCCCCCAACCACTTCCCCAAACGGTGTCCGGATTTTGGTGCGGGAGGATTCTCCGGTTGACGAAGTTCAACTCAGAGTGGAAAACCCGCTGTTGCGGGCCTGGCTCTTTTTTGCCGGAGCCAATCGCACCGGGACAGGCAGCAAGAGCAGTGTCCTGACTGCCCTTGAAACCGCCCAACTGGATTTGTGGGGGACCAAACTGGTGGTACTCTCCGCATGTGAAACCGGTTTTGGGGAAACCACGGACGGGAACGGAGTCTATGGCCTGCGGCGGGCGCTGGTGCTGGCCGGCAGCGAAACTCAAATGATGAGTTTGTGGCCCGTTTCAGACCGGGGAACACAAGAACTGATGATGCGATATTACCAACGGCTCAAAGCGGGCGAAGGCCGCAGTGACGCACTCCGGAACGCCCAACTCACTTTGCTCAGAAATCCGAAACGGAGACATCCCTTTTATTGGGCAGCATTTATTCAATCGGGTGAATGGGCCAGCCTGAGCGGCCAGCGAAAGTAGTTACCCGACCCTGCTTCATAACAACGGGGGAGCCTGCATTTCAAAAAAAATTTATGAAACGGTTCCTGCTTGCACAAATAACATTAGCCTTCGGACTTTTCCTCACGGTTCCCGGTCTGGCTCAGACCAAAGAGCAGGAAACACCAATCAAGGTCACTCCCTGTGAACTCCAAAACGCTCCCGCCACCTACAATCACAAACTGATTGAAGTAACCGGTTTTTTTTCTCACGGG
The DNA here is from genome assembly GCA_019695185.1 of Blastocatellia bacterium. GTDB lineage: Bacteria > Acidobacteriota > Blastocatellia > Chloracidobacteriales > Chloracidobacteriaceae > JAIBAN01. The sequence goes on from JAIBAN010000046.1 coordinate 10,334, forward strand.
TTTGAAGATTTCTCACTGGTTGACCCAACGTGTCAGATGAGATTTGGGGTTTGGCTGGAATATGGTGGAGAGGTCAATTCGGGAACCGTCTTTTGCTGCGGGCCAAGTGCAGAGCGCAAACGCTCCAAACCGTTGACGGTGGAAGGAATTCCTGTTCCATTGAGAGCGGATGAAACGTTCATGGCATTTGACAGTCTGTTACAACATGCTTCCGAAGTAGTCCTCCATGGCACGGTGGTGGGGCGCTTTTTTTCCGGAAAAACCAGCCCAGACGGGGAAGCCAGGGGATTACCCGGATATGGGCATATGGGATGTTGCAGCCTGCTGATCATTCAACAGGTCAAATCGGTGGACCCACATAACCGCACCAACCTTGATTACAGCCTGACAGCCGACCAGCCACAAATCAAACAGGGAGAGGTTTATCAATCCATATTACCGGCCTGGGGTTTGCCACAAATGCTGGAAGACCAGCACCAAGCCGAGCAATTCCAGCAGAACTGGAAATTTGAGAATCCATCACAAGTTGCCATCAAGGTGCTGGCCCATCATCTCAACCTCGACGAGAAAATCATCAAAGCCCTGAAGACTGTCCGTCAAACACCAGGAAGATTTGTCTATCAGTGGAAAGCCAAGGAAAAAAGGAAAACGTATCAGATTGTGGTCAGCCGTCCCTATTGGCTCTCCTTTTATGCACAAAAGCCGGAACGGGTCACCTGGGTCTTACTGAATGCCTACGAGATTTCAAAATGAACCAACCACGAGAGAACAGGAAGGTCTGATCTGACTTCGGTTGACCAGCATACACCTGATGGCAACCAGTTCATCAGTTATTTGAACCTTCGGTCTTTTCCGGAACCAGAAACACAACGATGTCATGGCTGATGCGGTCATGGCGAAAGATTCGAGTCACTGGTTTATATCCCTTTTGACTGACACTAATTGCTGCGTTAAAAGGAGTTGGGCTGGTCGTTGTAAAAAGACGGAACTCTCCTGTCGTACCGCTTGTGGTGGAGGTGACCCACAAATTCCCACGAACCGCGTCCTCAGGCGTGTAATCTCCGGCATGAAAGAGTTTTATTTTGACACCGCTGGCTGGAATAAAATTGGTCTGGACAGGTGGAGTTGGGGTATCACATAAAACCTGTGAATACCCTTTTGAATCCGGCAGGTAATAAACCCGGCCAGTAACTTGAATTCCTCCATCACAAGCAGAAAAACCTACGGCCAATGTCAGCACCAGCAGCACAGCAGGAAGATTTTGTTTTCTCATTCTCATGGGCTGTTTCCCGAATTCCCCAAACCACCTGCATTGTCAGGTACGCATAAGGTTTGTCTCCATCACTCTTTTCCAGCGTACTGTGCCAAAAACATGTCACTGAGCAATTCCCGAAAAGATGAATACAAAGGACGGGCAAGAGGCTGAACCAGTTCACGTTTTGCCAAGTCTGTTTCGTCAGGGAAATTATGGAGCACCTCATGGTCAAACCAGACGATGGCCTGGTCTCCGTCGGGCAGGCACTGCTCCGTATCAAAGCAAACCGGTCCCCAATCATCCTGATAACCGGTAAAGGGAATATAACCGGCTTCAAGTAACGGTTTCCATCCTTCCAAATACAGCCTGAGAGGTCCAAACGGGTTGTCCGAAGGCACACATGGCCACAGCATAAACTCCTTGCCATTCCCAACCTGATCAATCAAATGAAACCGGGCCACCAGATACGCCCGCAGCAAGGGCGGAAACGGGACGGCAAATTCCTGTTCGAGTTGACGGACATCAGCTTCAGTCAAGGTCGAAGGCAGCATCTTCCATTGGCAATACCCTTCTCCATCGACCGGGCTGTCCATCATCTCAAACGGAACCCCGCCGTCTTCCGGATGGTACGGCGGCTCTTTGGCAGGGCTCATGACACCGTATTTATGTGTGGCAAGCTGGGTATAAAACGAATCTAAACAAAGGTTTACGAAATCAATATCTTCTGCTGAAATCATAAGGACTTCCTTTCGGCTTGCCCCATTCTGCTTTGAACAAATTCCGCTTTCAACCAAATAACCTCTTGCCACTTTCGGTTTTTCTCTGGTAAAAGGCTGACAACGGCTGCTGACCGTCTGAATTTGAAAAAATCCCCCGAAGCCTTTTCGGGCGTTTTTTCTTTTTTCCCACCGTTTTTCAGACACAGCAGGAACACAATGCAGCCGAATCTGAAACGTCTCTTGCAGGCTTTGGCCCGGCAGGGACTGACCGTTACTTTCCACGACAACATTTATCAGGTGCGTTTGACGGCAGAGCCGGAAGCTCCGGCGGCAGAGGTTTTACTGCCTGCCTACTTCCCTCTCGAAGCCAAGGCACTCAAACAATTGGCCCAGTTGGCGGCCATCCGCCATCCTTCCGGTGGACGGGTGGTTCGGGCCTGTGCCACACCTGATTTTCATCCCGGCGATGCGGGGATTGCCATTGGCTCGGTGACCGAAACCGAAGGCATGGTGATTCCGGCTGCCGTCGGGACCGACATTAACTGCGGAATGCGGTTTCATGCGACCGACCTTCCGCTCGAACGCTTTTTGGCCGGAAAGATCGAGCTAACTGCTGCACTCAAAGGAGATTTGCTCCTGGGAACCCGTGACCTGCCGCTGACGGCTCCCATGTTTCAGGGACTCTTTTGCGGAGGCATTCCAGGCTGGCTGTTGGAAGTTCCGGACCAACCTCCGGGTCTCGCCGGACAGGCCGACCTCCGCCAGATTGAGCAGGAAATTGACCGGGTGCAACTGGGCGGATCACTCGCCGGGCACGAACGCTGGGCTCCCGCTGCGCTGACCGATCACGGACGAACCCTGATTCGGGACGACGGACTGGGTACGGTGGGCGGCGGCAATCACTTTGTCGAGCTTCAGCTTGTCGAAGAAATCCGTGACCGCAGCCGGGCCTGGGAATGGGGCCTGCGCGAAAGCTGCGTGGCGTTTATGATTCATTCCGGTTCGCGCAACGTCGGCCTTCATATCGGAGGCATGTGGCAGGACCGGGCCCGCGCAGCCTGGCCGAAAGGTCTGAAGTTTCCGGAATCCGGTATTTTTCCGCTCTCGCTCGTGGAAACGCCGGAACTGGTTGCGTCCTACCTGGAGGCTGAAGCCACAGCGGCCAATTACGGTTTTCTGAACCGTCTGTTTCTGGCCGAAATGGTGCGGCAACGGCTGCGCGAACAGTTTGGCGACCTCGAAGCCCCGCTGGTCCGCGACCTGCCGCACAACCTGACGTGGCCTTCCGGTTCCGGCTGGATTGCCCGTAAAGGGGCCTGTCCGGCTCCGGCAGGTGAAGCGGTGGTGATTCCCGGTTCAATGGGAACTGCCTCCTACCTGCTGGTTGGGCAGGGCCACGAACGGTTTCTGGCGTCAGCTTCGCACGGAGCCGGTCGGCAACGAAGCCGTTTTGAAATGGGCCGGGCCGGGGCCGACCACTCCACTGCGGCTCTCGGTCTGGAGGGAGTGGAGTGCATCACCCTGCGGGAGGAACGCCGTCTGGAGGAAGCTCCGGCAGCCTACAAACCGATTGACCCGGTGATTGATGCACAGGTTGCAGCGGGCTTGGTTTCGGTGGTCGCCCGGATGCGTCCGCTGGTCACCTTCAAGGCCTGACCTGCCAACTCAGGCCACAGTTCGGAGTTCCGCGTTTACGCGGCAGTTTTGAGTTCCGCGTTTACGCGGCGGTTTTGAGTTCCGCGTTTACGCGGCGGTTTTTTCATTTTTTACAAGAAAACAACCTGAAGATTGTTTTCAAACTGCCACCTGAAGGTGGAACTCAAAACTGCCACCTGAAGGTGGAACTCAAACAAAACTACAGATTATTGGGATACCCCGGAAACCGGAGCGCCAACCGCTGTTTCGTGGTATTTCCCTTCCGAACCTGATGGAACTGGCCGCTCAGATCAAAGTACCCAAGTTCCGCCTTCGTAAACCGTGAGACGGTTATTTTATGGGCACCCTGGCAGGGAGCATCAAGGTACACAGTGGCAACCCCTTGCTCCACAATCAGAAAAAAACTGAGTCTGGAAAAGCCGCATTCATCATACTCAAATGGTTGTTTGAGTTTGATAGTTCCTTTTTTCGTTCGCAATGCAGCCATCGCTTTCATTTTCAGTCGATTATCGTCAGAAATCGTCTGACGCTGACTGTTAATTACCTGAAAAGATGGGTCACCCAAAAACCTGATTACCTTTTCCACGATTTGGGGGTCGGTCTCGACATACCTCAGGCTGGAAAAAATGGACCTTGAACCATTGATTGCCACTGGGGGAAAACCTACGGGAATCACCGGAGGAGGTTCGGGCAAGACAAGGGCGGAACCTTGAGCGACAAGCGGAAGAACCGCTGGCCGTTCCTGCCCGCTGGATGGCAGTCCGCCCCATGTCATCAGCATGGTAAGTGCGGCGAAAATCGCTGGCTGGCTGAACATATCGGCTTGCTATTTCTCACTTTCGGCACGTTTTTTTACCGCATTCAGCCATTCGCGGCGGATGAACGCGCTGCCCGGCTGAATCAGCCGCCAGTACCAGCCGAATTTCCGGCGCGTAGCCCCGTCGAGTGCCTGAATCCGTGTTTCAGTGCTTAGTCGCGTCTCGTTAGCTCCGGTTCCTTCACTGAGATAAAAATTGGTGGCGGCCTTGGCAAATCCCGCCTGCTGAAACGCCAGAAATTCCCCGATGCCGGGCGGAGTGGCAAGCAGACCGCCGGAAGCCTTCCAAAACTGGCCGATGATTCCAAACACCATCTCGTGCCCGGCATCTTCCGCCAATATCAATCCTGAATTGGCTGCCCAGGAAACCAAAGGCCGGTCAATCGCCAGAAACCGGCTCCGGTCACCGCTCAGCCGGGCCGGAAGCATCCGGATTCGCATGAGGGTGCGGGTCAATGGCAATTCTGTGATGGTGACGTTTTTGATGGATTGAAAAACCTTTTCCGCCGGTGAGTGAATCCGGATGGCGTGAAACTCCTGAAAATCAGCCTGAGGCAGAAAAGTATCCAGCAACATATCCTGATGTCTTCATGATTGCGGAACCAAAACCGCTGTATCCTCATAGACTTGATAGCGGGCAACTTTGCCATCCCGGAGCCGAATCACGGCCACCCAATCGAGTTCCACCACCCGATTGTCTGCCTGAAGCCGGTCACGGCTCCGACCAATCACCACTACCGTGTTGCCCTGGGAAATAAACTCCTGTGGTTCAAAAACTTCAAACGTCAGTGCGGCAGCCAGCTTCCCGAACATGTGCGCAACTTCCTGCGGTCCGCGCCAAATTCCGGCAAAGGGGAGGACCGCACCGCCAGGCATAACCCATTCGACATCTTCGGTCAGTGCAGCAAGTACCGCCGGGATGTCGCCAGTGGCAAATTTCAAATACAGGTTTTGAACGATTTCAAGGTTGGTCATTTCGATGTGCTCTGGCTTTTGGGGAATTGGCAATTGAACGGGTGGACCGTTCTCCCCAGGGCTGACGCCCTGGGCTACATTCTGTCGCTGCTCCGCAGCTTTGCGGCAAGGCTCGGCCCTCAGTCCTCATGACTTCTCTCAAATATCTTCGCCGAGTTCCACCGCGATTTCCGCCAGGTCGTTGTAAATCCGGTGCATGTCTTTCAAAAACCGGTTGCGGTCAGTGTAGGAAGTGAGCCCCGCCGCCAGGGCTTCGATGGAAGCGACCGTTTCGCGCAGGAGTTTCAAAGCCCGGCGGGAATCGCCGAGTTCACGGGAACACCGGGCCAGCCCATACAGCGCTTTCCATTGGTGGCGCTTGCTGCCAGTTTCCTGTCCATTTTCGACTGCCTTTTGATAGGCATCGCGGGCCGCAGCAAATTCCCTCAGGGCAAAGCGGCTGTCTCCGATGGAAATCATGGCTTCGAATTCGTGCGAGCGGGAGCTGACGGCAGCCACGTCCGCCAAACTGTGCTCGAAGAGTTCCAACGCCTGCCGATGCTGGCTGCGACCCTGCTGGACCAGTCCCATATTGAGCGACACCATAGCCAGCAGTTGGAAATCCTTGAGTTCGCGGGCGATTTCAAGGCTTTCCTGATAATAGACCAATGCTTCGGTGTAGCGCCGCTGTTGCCGAAGGGCTTCGCCAATGTGGTTGAGCAGCATTCCCTCGCTGACGCGATACCCGATTTCCCGGACCACCCGCAAGGCGGCTTCAAAATGGTTGAGCGCTTCGTCCGTGTTGCCCAGGTCAAGCTGAATGGTGCCGAGCAGCGTCAACGCCCGTTCCTCTCCCAGGCGGTCGCCAATCTCGCGGGTGATTTCCAGCGCCCGTTCGCCGTGCTGGAGAGCCGCTTCAAACCGGCCAATCTGATAGACCGAGCGGCCAATCCCCCACAGCGCCCCGACTTCACCGGGCCGGTCGTTTAGCTGTCGGGCCAGATTGAGGGCTTTTTCATAGACTTCGAAGGCTTGCGAATAGCGTCCGTAATGGTCCAGAAAGTCGCCCATGACCATCAACGCCTTGATTTCGCCCAGAGTGTCGCCCACTCGTCCGAGCAGGTCGAGGGCTTCGCGGGTCACCTCCTGGCCGGCGGCGTAATCGCCCAAAACCTGGCTCAATTCTGCCTTGGCGGTCAGTGCCCGTCCCAGCAACATCTCTGATTTCAATTGTTTGGCAAATCCAAGCGCCTGCTCCAGCTCCAGGCGGGCCTTTTCCGCCTGCCCCTGCTGGATGCAGAGCAAGCCGTAGTTGAGATGAAATTCAGCCAGTTTTTCACTGTTGACATGCAGGCCCAGCACGGCCATCTGCATCACCGGCGCGTCGCCATCAAGCGGTGCGCTGCCAAGTTTCTCGATGATGTGTTCGGCGCGGGTGTAATAGCGGGCGGCATCCGCAATGGCCAGACTGCGCCATGCCTGGTTTCCGGCTTCAATCATAAACAACAGCGCATGTTCCAAATCATCGGCAGCAAAATAATGATGGGCCAGTTCGGCGGCAATTATGGGCGAGCGTTCGGCGTACATCTGCGCCATCACGTTGCCGATGTGGCTGTGCAACTGGCGGCGGCGGCGTTTTGTCAGCCGGTTATAGAGCACCTTGCGAAAGGTCGTATGAGCAAAGACATAGCGGTCTTCGCGGCGGCTCGGATGCTCTTGCAGGATGTTGTTTTTGAGCGCACGTTCCAGAATGGAAAGCAAAGCAGCTTCGGGCAGTGCGGTGACGGCTTCCAGCACGTCATAGGTAAATTCGTTGCCGATGGCCGCCGCCTGCACCAGAACGTCCTGAGTTTGTGAATCCAGGCAGCGCAGATGCGCTTCAACCAAATCCACCACGGTCTCCGGCAGCCGAATTTCGGTTATCTCGCGGCAGTCCCAACGACCCAGTTCGAAGACGAGGGTGCCTTCCTTAACGAGCAGTTCCAGAATTTCCCGCAGGTAAAACGGATTGCCCCGCGACTCACCCAACAACCGTTCCACCACTGGAGCGGGAATCGCGGCTTCGCCAAAGGTCTGATGAACCAATTGCCGCATCTCGGCGTCATCCAGCGGGCGCAGCGTCATCATGGTGTAACTGCCCGCCCGGTTCATCTGGCGCAGCCAGTTCATGAGCGGATAGTCGCGCGAGGCGGCTTCCCGTTCACGCATGACCACAACGAGCAAAAACCGCTGCCCAATTGTGTTGCGCATCAGGTAAGCCAGATATTCCAGACTGAGCGCATCCGCCCAATGGAGGTCATCCACCAGCAGCACCACGGGCCGAAGCCGGGTCAGCCCCAAGTACAGCCGGGTCAGGTAATCGAAAATCCGGAATTTCTCCTGTTCGCCAGCCAATGCACTGGTTTCGGTGCCAAAGGTGACGCCTTCACCTTCGGAAAAATCCTGTACTACCTGTTGCGCCACGGCACCAAAGAGCGTGGGCAGCCGCTTTTCGGCCACTTCGAGCAGATAGCCCAAAATTCCCCGCAGGGATTCATAGTAAGCCCGGTACGGCAAAAGCCCGCTTGACTCATAGAATTTGGTCGCAAGCACCAGCACGTCCTGCCCCAGCAGGTTGCGCCGGAATTCCTGTACCAGCCGGCTTTTCCCCAAACCGGCCCCGCCAATCAGAAAAACCGGATTGGTGCGCCCGGACTGCATTCGGCTGTATTCGTGCATGAGTTGTTCACACTCGGAAGCCCGCCCCACCAGATGCTCAAACCGGACCGTCACCGCCGGGGCTTTTTCAGGGACAGCCTCACTGCGCTGAAGCGTTTGCCGCGCATTCTCCAGCAGTTCCACCGGATTGGCGGCTTGTTTTGGAAACAAGGCGGTTCCAGTGACCAGTCCAATATCCGCACCGGTTTCCTCGATGGTGAACTCCTGGGTTTCGCACAGGGTCGTAAACCGGCTGGCCAGTTCGGCGGCACCGTCGGTTCCGCGTGGAATCAGCACAATCGAAAACTCATCAGTCGCGGTGCGGCCCACCACCGACGTGACCGGTAATTGCTGCCGCATCCATTCCGCCACCCGGCGCAACAGACTGTCCCCCACCACAAACCCCAGTTGCTCCGTGACAGACTGAAAACCCACCAATGAGAGTGTCACCAGTGCGACTTCCTCGCCGGCTTTGGTGGCATAAATCAATGTTTCGGCCAAGTGGTATTGAAAAAAGGCTCCAGTGTAAACACCTGTCAGCGGGTCGGTATTGACAGCCTTCATGGCCTGACTTGGCTGAGGTACCGGATAGCCGGTCAGCACAAACGAACCACTGGTGGTAAAGGTGCCGTGTTCGCCGATTTTCTGGAGGTCCCCCCCGCTATCTCCGGCCAGGACTGCGTGAAGGAGTTCAGCCCCCAGTTCAGCCGCGCTTTGCTGCCGGTCTTCCCGCCGCTTGGAAAGCGCCCGCAGGACGACATGTTCCAAGGCCCAACTGATTTCCGCCCGATGGTCCCGGATTGGGCGCGGGTCTTCAGTCACCTGTTGGATAATCACGGCCGAGAGCGTCCGGGAGGCAAAAGGCACCGTTCCCGTCAACATTTCATAAAGGATAATCCCTAAACTGTAGATGTCCGACCGGGCGTCCAGTTCCTGGGAACGGCATTGCTCCGGCGACATGTAATAGGGCGTACCGACCATCATGCCGGCTTCGGTCAGTTTGGTGAGCGCCTGCCCGACCGCCTGCTCGCGCAGTTCAGCGACGCCAAAATCAACCACCTTAAAGACTTCCGTCCCATCAGGCATGATTTGCGACATCACGTTTTCGGGTTTCAAATCCCGGTGAATGATGCCTGCGTCATGCGCCACCTGCATGGCGGGCAACACGCTATCCATGACATGCAGCATCCGGTCAGGCGACAATCGGCCACAGGTGGTGAGTTCGTCCCGGAGCGACTGCCCCCGCAGAAACTCCATCACCATAAAGGTACGGCCATCATTCAACGTACTGAAATCGTAAACCGAAACCACGCCCGGATGCTTGATGCGTGACGCTGCCTGCGACTCGCGCTTGAAGCGGGCCACCGCCATCGGGTTGCGGAGCGCGTCCGGGGTCAGGATTTTGACCGCCACCGTGTCGCCGATTTCCAGCCGTGTGGCGGCATAGATGCTGGCCATCCCACCCGAAGCGATATGCCGGTCGAGCCGATATTTTTCATTGAGGATTTGCCCCACCAACGCTTCCGCCGAAACGTCGTCCAGCCGTACGCCGTCCTTGGGACAGACCAGAAATTCCAGCGGAAAGGTTTCTTTACATTGGGGACAACGTTTCATATGACCGTTCTTAATCCAAATGAAAAAAACAGGCTGGTGCCATCCGCCTGGACAGGTGGCACTGACACTCCAGACTCAATTTGCTGGCGAGCAACAACTTCAAAACCTGCAAAACCTTTAAAGTGGAAAATCAGGATGCGGCAGGAGACGAAAAATGAGCCTACCGTTCGGGTGGAAAGTGTGTCAAGAAAACTCCCAAAGGGAAACTGTCGAAGGTTAGGGCGGCAGCGGAACTTTGTCCCGTGGCAAGCTTTTGCTATAGTCGGTCGTTGCCCCAAGCGGAAATGATTCACCCTTTGGATACCATCCATGTCAACTGATGTACCGGCGACTATCCCGCCCCGTCAACTGCCTGCCAACCGTGTTGAAGCATCGGTGGTAGCAGAAACCCCGATGCCCACGGATTGGCGTTCCCGGCTGAACCGTACCTTCCGGACCTTGTACGTTTTTTGGACTCTGGGCATGTTTGCCCTCTATGTCTATCTGGACCATCGCGGCTGGCTGGGCGACAAAGAAGCCACCCGCGAGCGAAGGCTCCGGTTGAATGCCGAACGATTGCGCGCCCGACTGGTCAAACTGGGGCCAACCTTTATCAAAATCGGGCAGGCGCTGGGAACCAGGGCCGATTTGCTGCCGATTCCCTATGTTGACGAACTGGGCAAGCTGCAAAACAAGGTTCCGCCGTTTCCCAACGAAATTGCCCTGGCCATTATTGAACGCGAGTTGGGCGATAAGCCGCAAAAGGTCTTTGCCCGGTTTAACCCGGAGCCGATTGCGGCGGCCAGCCTGGGTCAGGTCTATCGTGCCCGTCTGCACAGCGGCCCCGAAGTTGTCATTAAAGTCCAACGTCCTGACATTGAGGAGAAAATCGCCCTCGATTTGTTTATTCTTCGGCGGCTGGGCCGGTTTTTGCTCCGGTATCCGCAATTTTTCAAAGGTTACGACTGGCTGGGGATGCTTGACGAGTTCGACCGGGTGATTCATGAGGAACTTGATTACCGCCAGGAAGGCCGCAACGCCGAAACCTTCAAAAAGAATTTCAGCGACTGGCCGCAGGTTCATGTACCGACCATTTACTGGGAATTCTCCACCGCACGGGTGCTGACCATGGAGTTTATCAACGGCATCCGGGTGACCGACCTCAAGTCACTGGCAGCCGCCCAGCTCAATGCCCGTTCCCTCAACGAGTTGATGACCCGGACCTATTTCAAACAACTGCTGGAGGACGGTTTTTTCCACGCCGACCCACATCCGGGCAATATCCTCATTTTGCGCGACGGACGACTGGCCTTTTTCGACTTCGGGATGGTCGGGCATGTCACGCCCAAGCTGCAAAGCCAGATGGTAAGCGCCTTTTTTCACATTCTGGACCGGGATTTTGACGGTATCGTGCAGGACCTGATTGACCTTCAGTTTCTGGCTTCGTCGGTGAATTTGAAGGAATTCCGGGCCGTGGTGGTGGACCTTTTCAAACGCAAGGTGGATGTCAAACTGTCGGAAGTGCGGTTTAAGGATTTGACCTACGAACTGGGCGAAATCATTTACAAGTATCCGTTTTCGACCCCTTCGGCCTTCACCTTCATTATGCGGGCCTTGATGACGCTGGAAGGCATCAGCATTCGGATGAACCCGGAATTCAATTTCCTGGAAGTGGCCAAACCCTACGCCCGCGATTTTCTGTTCCGCCGCGAATCGAAACAGCTCAGGTCAATGGTCTGGGACAGTCTGCATGACGTGCGCTCCGGTAAATTTGACTGGAACCGGTTGTTCAGTCTCGCCAAAAGCGCCTTTTCGCTCTATTTCCCCTAAAATAACATTTGCGATTTGCGATTTGCCATTTGCGATTGCCTTTCTCTCAGGACGTTTGCCGAGTCCAAGTCGGACCGCTCGTCAAGGAATCCACATCAATGTGGTGGCACCGCAAAAGGGGAAAAATCGCAAATCGCAAATCGCAAATCGCAAATGCAGCTTACTTCACACCGCCCATCAGTTTGCGCATGATCGGAATCAGGGCAAACATCACCACTGCGCCGATGATACCGGCAAACCCAAGCTGATAGAACAAACCCACCACCGTTTCCGGATGGGTTTCGTCAAAGTGACCAGCCAGAATTCCACCAACATAGTTCCCCAGCGTTGGACCCAGGAACCAGATTCCCATCACAAGTCCCACCAATTGGGCCGGGGCCAGCTTCGTCATGGTTGAGAGGCCAACCGGGCTGAGGCACAACTCGCCAATCGTGTGGATGAAATAAATCAGCAGCAGCCAATGGCCGCTGGCTTTGGCTCCGCCAACTCCGGAACCGGCGGCAAAGGCCGCAACAATGAAGCCAATTCCGGCAAAAAGCAGTCCAATCGTGAATTTCATCGGACTGGAGGGCTGTTTTTCACCCCATTTCACCCACAGAATCGAAAAGACCGGAGCCAGCAGGATGATGAACACCGGATTGATGGCCTGGAAGAAACTGGACGGGAAGGCAATTCCCAACAGAGAACTATCGGTCATTTTGTCGGTGAACAGCGTCAGGCTGGAACCGGCCTGTTCAAAAATGGCCCAGAAGAGTGCTGCCGAAGCCACAAAAATCACGACGGAAATCATCCGTTTCCGTTCTTCCCCACTCAAGGGCTTGAGAATGGACCACACCAGTCCAATCACAATCAACCCGACCACGGCTCCAAATGCACCTTTGGCTACGTTGCCGGCCTGGTTAATCACGTAGGTCATGCCGGCAAAGAAGGCAAACAGCGCGCCTCCAATTCCCAGATAAGCCAGAATTCCGGTAATCGGTGAGCCTTTCGGATTTTCCGGCGGGCGTCCAACCGCTGCCAGATTTTCCCGGCCCCAATAATACTGGCCCAACCCAAGTGCCATTCCGGCTCCTGCGGCGGCAAAGGCAAAATGCCAGCTATGGGCTGGATTCATCCCAGCGGATTTTAACATCCCTTTGAAGGTTTCGCTTTGCGCCAGGAACCCACAAACAAACGGAGCCAGGAAGGCCCCCATGTTGATGCCCATATAAAAAATGGAGAACCCTGCATCGCGCCGCACGTCGGTGGGGGCATACAGCGCCCCGACCATCGCGCTGATGTTTGGTTTGAGCAATCCCGTTCCGAGCACAATCAAAACCAAGCCGGTGTAAAAAGCCCCCATCGTGGGCCCTGCCAGGGCAAACTCACCCAGCGCAATCACCGCACCGCCAATCATCACCGCCGCCCGTGCGCCAATAAAATTGTCAGCCGCCCAGCCTCCCGGCAGGGACAGCAGATACACCAGCGAAGTGTAGGCTCCGTAAATCGCAGCCGCCTGCTTGTTGGTAAATCCAAGGCCGCCGTTTTCCAGGGTTGCCACCATATAGAGCACCAGGATGGCTCGCATCCCGTAATAGCTCAGGCGTTCCCATAGCTCCGTTCCAAACAGGGTGGCTAACCCCCTCGGATGCCCGAAAAATTCTTTCTTGGTTGATTGTGTATCGGCTGACATGGCGCTCGCTCCTTTATCTCAGCAAATTAGAGGTTATCGGTGATGAATTTGGTCATCATCTTGTACATGTGTTTGACCCGTTGGGGCTGTGCCACTCCGTGCCGGGATTGCGGGTAAAACATCACATCAAACTGTTTCCCGGCTTTTTGCAGGGCGTCTATAAATTGCACGGAATTCTGGATATGCACGTTGTCATCCATCAAACCGTGAATCAGCAACAGTTTCCCGTTCAGGTTGCCGGCGGCCAGTGTGACTGAGCTTTTCTTGTACCCTTCCGGGTTGTTTTGCGGCAGCCCCATGTAGCGCTCCGTATAAATCGAATCGTAGTTGTGCCAGTCGGTGACAGGGGCTCCGGAAATGCCGATTTTGAAACTCGTGCTGTGAGTCAGCGTGTAGGCCGTCATATAGCCGCCGTAGCTCCAGCCCCAAATGCCAATCCGGGTGCTATCCACAAAGGGTTGTTGCTTCAGGTAGGCAACACCGTCTTCCAGGTCGCGCAGTTCCAGTTCGCCCAGATTGCGATAAACCGGATAGGCTGACTGCGGTCCCTTGTTGCTGGCCGAACGGTTGTCACAAATCCAGATAAGGTAACCCTTTTGGGCCAGCATCTGGTGCCAGAGGAAATTCCGGCTGCTCCAGGCATTGCGGACCATCGGAGTGCCGGGGCCGGAATAGGTATGTGACATGACCGGATATTTCTTGTTCGGGTCAAAATCGGGCGGCTTAATCATCATGGCTTCCATCTGGAAACCGTCGCGGGTTTTGACTTGCAGAAATTCAGGAGCACTCAGTTTGAATTCATCCAGTGCCGCCACCTTGTTTTCCTCAATGACCCGGACGAGCGGGCCGTCACTTTGATGGAGGCCAACCTTGGGCGGCGTCATGATGTTGCTCCAGTTGTCAATATAATGCGTCAGGGAAGCATTGAAACTGGGCTGATGAGTGCCTTCGCGTTTGCTAAGGCGGGTCATTTCACTCCCGTCCAGCTTGATGCGATACACATCCTGACCAATGTAGCTCCGTTCCGTCGCCGTAAAATAGACCCAGCCATCGGTTGCCACACCTGCAATATCGCGCACGTCCCAGTTGCCTTTGGTGACAGGGCGGACGGCTTTGCCGTCAGCGCTGCATTTGTAAATATGCCGCCAGCCGGTGCGGTCGCTTTGCCAGAGGAACGAGCCATCTGGCAGCCACGTCGGCAGGTCCACCACATCCACCCAGGCTTTGCCCTGGCTTTCCTCCCGGAGCAGGTTTTGGGATTTTCCGCTTTGCAACTCGGCCAGATTCAGGTCGAGCCAGTTCTGTTCGCGGTTCTGGACCTGAAAACAAATGTGCTTGCTGTCCGGATTCCAGCCCACTCGCGTAATCAAAAACTCACTGTCTTTATATTTGGTCAAATCAACCCAGCGATTGTGAGCAGTACCGGTGGCGACCACGCCCAAACGGGCTCGCGGATTCACATCGCCGGATTTGGGATAGTTGGTGATTTCCAGGTTTTGATTTTGGGGAATGTCATCGGAAACGGTAAATTCGGGCACTCCGGCTTCGTCAATTTGCAAGTAGGCGATATTTTGCGAATCGGGACTCCACCAGTAACTGCGTTTGGTGCCGCGCCCATAGACTTCCTCTTCGTAAACCCAATCCAGCACGCCGTTCAAAATCGTTTTGCTGCCGTCAGTCGTCAACTGGCTGACTTTTTTCCCCTGCACATCCACCACATAGAGATTGTTCTCAGCGACAAAGCCAATCCATTTCCCGTCAGGGCTGAATGAAGGTTCGCGCTCGCTCAACTTGGGCGTATTGGTCAGGCGCACGGCCCGACCGCTTTCCATGTCATAGCAGTAAAGGTCATTTTCATGTTCCAGGACGACAGCCGTGTAGTTTCCATTGAAAGACGCTCCCAACAACAGAGCGTACTGTTTGGCGACTTCGGCCTTGATGCCGACATTGGCCAGGGCGTCTTCCATTTTGGCTGCTGTGTGAAATGGTATCGTGGTGCCGCTCACGGCTTCGACTTTGGAAAGCCCGACGGGGCCGTTTTGGGGATTGAAATTGGTCAGGAGGTAGTGTTTCCCATCCGGCAGCCATTGCACAAACGGGACCGACCCGGAAAAGTTGACCCGTTTTTGCGGGTCGAACAAATCGTCAATCGTGAGGTTCTTTTTTTCCTGGGCAAATACCGAAACGGCACAAAACAGCAGGCAACAGGCGAGCGTGGTCAAACGGCGAATCATAAAATAATTGAGAATTGAGAATTGAGAATTGAGAATTGAGAATTGAGCAGCAAAAATGAGAACGGAATCAGTTTGGAAAACGTGTCCTTGTCACAACACACGGCAAAGAAGTCGCACTGGTTCCTAATTCTCAATTCTCAATTCTCAATTCTTCATTCCCCAAGATAGGCTTCACGGATGCGCGGGTCTTGCGCAAGTTCTTTGGACGGGCCGGACAAGACGATGGAACCGGTTTCCAGCACGTAGGCCCGATTGGAATGGTTGAGCGCGGCGTTGGCATTCTGCTCGACCAGCAAAATGGTCGCGCCGTCCTTGTTGATGGCGTCAATCGCCTCAAAGATGGTTTTCACCACCAGCGGGGCCAGTCCGAGTGACGGTTCATCCAACAGCAGCAGTCGAGGGCGTGCCATCAGGGCGCGGCCCATTGCCACCATTTGTTGTTCCCCGCCGGACAGGGTACCAGCCACCTGTTTGATACGTTCTTTGACCCTGGGAAAGAAATGAAAGACTTTTTCCAGGTCGGCTTTGATTTTCTGTTTGTCTTTTTGGCGGAAAGCACCGAGTTCGAGATTTTCAAGTACAGTCAGATTGGCAAAAATCCCGCGTCCTTCAGGCGACATGCAGATGCCCAAATCAACCGTATGGTGGGTTGGGATGCCGGAAATATCCTTGCCTTCATAAAGGACTTTGCCTGTTTTGGGCTTCAAAAGGCCGGTAATGGTCCGCAGGGTGGTGCTTTTTCCGGCTCCGTTGGCTCCCACCAGGGTCACCACTTCTCCGGCTTCAACTTCAATGGAAATCCCTTTGAGTGCTTCGATGGCACCGTAGGAAACCGTCAGGTTTTCAAGTTTGAGAAGAGCCATACATTTGCGATTTGCCATTTGCGATTTGCCATTTGAAGTGATTCGCCTTTATTCAAGTTCCAACTTTTGATTGGTTTCCAGACTTGAAAATGGCAAATCGCAAATGGTAAATCGCAAATGAATCAGGCCGAGCCAAGATATGCTTCGATGACACGTTTATCGGTTTTGATTTCGTGAGGCGTGCCCACGGCGATGGTTTGGCCGTATTCGACCACCTGAATCCGTTCGCAAATCCCCATTACAACCTTCATGTTGTGTTCCACCAGCAGGATGGTCAGTTCAAAGCGGTCCCGAATCCAGCCGATGAGCTTCATCAGGTCAACTGATTCCTGCGGATTCATTCCGGCGGCAGGTTCGTCCAGTAACAGCAGTTTGGGCCGCGTTGCCAAGGCCCGTGCGATTTCCAGCCGGCGCTGACTGCCGTAGGGCAGGCTGGTTGATTTTTCATGTTTCAGGTGGTCGAGTTTGAAAATCTCCAGCAGTTCCAGAGCAAAAGTTTCCTGTTCCTGTTCGTCCTGCTGGTGTTTCTTGGTTCGAAAAACCGCATCCAGAATTGATTGTTTGCTACGCAGGTGACAGGCGGTTTTGACATTTTCCAAAACCGTCATATCCGCAAAAAGGCGGATGTTCTGAAAGGTCCGTGAAACGCCCAAAGCCGAGATTTCACAGGGCAATTTGCCCCTGATGTCAACTCCGTCCACCGAAATATCACCCGAAGTTGGCTGGTAAACCCCGGTCAGCAGATTGAAAATGGTCGTCTTCCCCGCCCCGTTCGGCCCAATCAGGCCGAAAAGTTGCCCGCGCTGCACGTCAAGGTTCATCTCATTAACGGCAACCAATCCGCCAAAGCGAATCGTGGCCTTGTTGGTTTTAAGTAATGAATCAGCCATAAAAACAGGGTTCAGGGTCTAGGGTCTGGGGTTTGAGGTCTAGGGTTCAGGGTTCAGGGTTCAGGGTCTTCTTTTTTCGACTCTCAAGACTCCCAAGACTCCCAAGACTCCCAAGACTGAAAAAGCCCTGAACCCTAGACAGTTTTCTTTTTCCCGAACAATCCACTCAGGGAAAGCTCCCGACGTCCCAGGATTCCCTGCGGACGCACAATCATAATGACAATCAACAACAGCGAATAAATCACCATCCGGTATTGCTGCAAATCCCGCAGGAGTTCCGGCAGAATCGTCAACACGGTCGCCCCCAGGATGGCACCGGTGATACTGCCCATTCCACCGAGCACAATCATAATGATGACTTCGACCGATTTGACGAAGGTAAACGAGTTGGTGTTGAGATAATTGTCGTAATGGGCAAACAACCCGCCGGCCAATCCTGCCAACCCGGCGCTGATGACAAAAGCAATCACTTTGTAGCGGGTGGTATTGATACCCATCGCCTCGGCAGCGATTTCGTTTTCCCGAATCGAAGTTAGTGCTCGCCCAAAGGTGGAATTGACCAGGTTTTTGACAATCACCACGGTAATGACGGCAAACAGAAACACCCAAAAGAAAATGGACTCTTTGAGAAATTCAAACATCCGCTGGTCGGGCGGCTCGGTTGCCCCCTGGACAATACTGGAAAAGCCACGGGCACCGCCGACTGAATCAATGCTCAGGATAATGATGCGGATGATTTCACCAAATCCCAGGGTGACAATTGCCAGATAATCTCCCTTGAGCCGGAGCGATGGCATCCCAACCACAAAACCAGCCAGGGCACTGAACACGACTCCGATCAAAAGCGAGATAAAAAGCCGAATTGTCAAGGCAACCGGCAAGGGCAAACCTTGGAGCGTATTCAGGATGCCAGCGCCATAGTAAAAACTGATGTAAGCTGCCGTGTATCCGCCCACCGCCATAAAACCGGCATGCCCGATGGAAAACTGCCCGGTATACCCGTTAATCAGGTTCAGGCTGACGGCGGCAATGATACTGATTCCAACCAGCGTCAAGACCCGCACATAGTAATCCTGGGCTGGAATCCCGTACCCGCCAATGCCGTTGACCATGACTTGGTTGACAACCAGCAGAATTCCGACGGTTCCAAGCGACCACAATAATTTTTTGACAAGAGGTGGCATTTTTTTAGCGATGAGGACTGAGGACTGAGGACTGAGCTTTTCAAATCCCAGTCATTTTGAAAAACCAAATTCTTCTGCTCGCTTATTAAGGACAAGCAAGCACTCAGTCCTCAGTCCTCAGTCCTCAGTCCTAGGTTATACTTTTTCCGGTGCCACCGACCCCATCAAACCAGCCGGTTTGAAGAGCAGCACCAAAATCAAAATGGCGAACGCCACAGCGTCCTTGTATGAATTGAGCGACTGCGGCAGGTAACCGGCAGCCATCGTCTCGGCAATCCCAATCAGGAATCCGCCCAGGACTGCGCCCGTGATATTGCCAATACCGCCCAAAACGGCAGCCACAAAGGCCTTCAGCCCGGTTAAAACACCAATCAGAGGGTCAATCTTGGGAAAACTCAGTGAAACCAGAATTCCGGCAGCGGCGGCCAGGGCTGAACCGAGAGCAAAAGTAAAGGCAATAATAAAATCGGTATTGATGCCCATCAATTTGGCGGCGTCGAGATTGTAGGAAACCGCCCGCATGGCCTTGCCCAATTTCGTCTTGAGCACAATCGTTTGAAGTAAAACCATGAGTGAAACCGAAACCACCACAATAATGATGTCGGTGAGCCGGACGGTCACGCTCCCAAATGTATAGGTCACGGCAGAGTTAAGGATTGGAAAGAATTTCGGGTCGGCTCCGAAAAGGACCTGCCCCCCATTTTCAAGCAGTAACGAAACCCCAATCGCCGTGATGAGCGAGGTCAACCGGGGGTATTTGCGGACCGGGCGATAGGCAAATCGTTCAATCACAACCCCAAGTGACGCACTGGCCATCATGGCCGTCATCATCAGAATGAGGGCTCCGCCAAAAGAGATTTGCCCGCTTGCGCTCGCAATCCCAAATTTTTGGGCCGCGTAATAGCCGACAAACGCGCCAATCATGTACACATCGCCGTGGGCAAAGTTGATGAGGCGCAACACCCCGTACACCATCGTGTACCCAAGCGCAATCAGTGCATAGATACTGCCGAGCGCCAGCCCGTTGATGATTTGCTGAATAAAGGTTTGCAACATATGCAGGGTTCAGGGTTCAGGGTTCAGGGTTCAGGGTTCAGGGTTCTTGATTGTTAAAAAATTGAAACCTGAAATCGGGGTTTCCCCTGATTTTCAAGTCTCAATTTACATTTCAAAAGACCCTGAACCCTGAACCCTGAACCCTGAATCCTATTTTGCAGCAGCTTCTTTCTTGGGTTCTTCAGCGGTTTTGGGAGCTTCGGCAGCAGCCGGTTTTTCAGCCGTCATGCCTGGAGGAGCAATCGTGTCTTTGTACACATATTTGCCGTCGCGGACTTCCAGAATAACGGCGGATTTGACGGCGTTGCGGTCTTTGTTGATGGAAATCAGGCCGGTGACGCCTTTGTAGCTCTGGGTTTTGGCCAGTTCATCCCGAACTTTGTCACCTTTCACGGAATTGGCCCGTTTCATGGCATCAAACAGGACCTTGGCTCCGTCGTAGGCCAGGGCGGCCAAAGCATCCGGAGTTTCGCCTTTGTATTTTTCCTGGAAGGATTTGATGAATTTCTGTACGTGCTCGCTGGGGTCACTAATCGAATAGTGATTCGAGAAGAAGCAGCCATTGAGTGCCTCTTTTCCACCTTCCCACAGTTTGGGTGAATCCCAGCCGTCGCCACCAATCAGCGGCACTTCGTTTTTGATTCCCAGTTCCCGTGCCTGTTTGGCAATCTGACCAATGTCAGTGTAATAGCCAGGTGCATAAATGAATTCCGGGTTTGCCGCCCGAATTCCGGTCAATTGGGCGTTGAAGTTGGTGTCCCCTTCCTGATAGGTCTGCTCGACGACGATTTGCCCCCCCATTTTGGTAAAGGCTTCCTTGAAGGTTTTTGACAGCCCAACGCTGTAGTCGTTTTTGATGTCGGTCAAAATGGCGGCCTTCTTGAACTTCAAGGTTTCAAAGGCAAACCGGGCCCCGACTTCGCCCTGAAACGGGTCGATGTAGCAAACCCGGAAGATATAATCGCCTTTTTTGGTAACCTCTTCATTGGTTGAGGAAGGCGTCAGCATGGGAACCTTGTTTTGCTGGCAAATGGGTGCCGCTGCAATACTGCGCGAGGAACCGACTTCACCAAGCACGGCCACCACCTGATCCTTGCTGATGAGCTTGGTTACCACGGTTTTGGCCTCATCAGGTTTCCCTTGGTCGTCTTCAACAATCAGTTTGACCATTGATCCATTGATGCCTCCAGCAGCGTTGAGTTCATCCGCTGCCATCTGGAACCCATGCACGGAGGATGTTCCAAACGTAGCCGTTGGCCCAGTCATCGGCATATAGATACCGACTTTGATTTCCTTGGGAAGCCCGGCATCAGATTGCCCGGTTGGTCCGCCTTGCGTATCACGCTTTTCGCAAGCCGTGTTTAAGAGAGCGGCACACACAAGCACCGCTGACGTGGCTATTGCTACAAATAGCCGTCCGAATCTTTCAAATTTCATGATTCACCTGAAGAAGTGCTAAGAATATTTCGTGGAATAGATATAGTGAGGGGCGATACTTACCTGACACTGCCCAGGATTGTCAAATGGTTAGGGACAAAATGCACTTTAGCCAGGACGACTGAGAATTGAGAAAATGGGATTTTAAGGTTTCATCCAAATTAAGCTGAGACTCGACAAAATTGTCACTCCTTGGATTCTCAATTCTCAATTCTCAATTCTCAATTATGGCTGGGCGAGCGCCGCCAGCACCTTTTCAACATGTCCGTCAACTTTGACCCGGCGGAAGATGTGACTGATGGTTCCATTTTCATCAATGATGAAGGTGGACCGCACAATGCCAAAATACTTTTTGCCGTAGTTGTTTTTTTCCTGCCAGACACCGTAAGCCTGTGAGATGGCAGTGTCGGTATCGGCAATCAACGGGAAAGTCAGTTGGTATTTTTGCGTGAATTTCTCATGAGAGCGGGCATCATCTGCACTGACTCCGATGACGCAGGCCCGCAGAGATTGCATTTTGCCCAAATCATCCCGAAAAGCGCAGGCTTCTTTGGTACAACCGGGAGTATCGTCTTTCGGATAGAAATACAATACAACCCGCTGGCCTTTCAAATCCGCCAGAGTCAGATTTTTTCCTTCATGATTGGTGAAACTGAACGCAGGGGCAGAGTCCCCGACTTTTAAGACTGCAATGGCTTCGGATGACATGCAGCAGGATTCTCCTTGAATTTGTTTGGTTTTACGTTTGAAGTGAGGCACAGCCACGGGTCAAAATCCCGGCTGTGAGAATTGCGCCTTTGACCAGGGCTGCGTATCGTACCATTCGAATTTGTAACCGCAAAGGAATCCATCCATCTATGTTTCCCGAATCCGTCAATGTCAAACAACAGGCTGGAATCATTGAAATTGTCTGGAATACCGGTCAGACAAGCACTATTCCGCTGATGCGCCTGCGCCAGGACTGCCCCTGCGCCACTTGCGCCCAGGAGCGCGGGGAAAATCCGCATCCCGGACTGCTGGATGCCCCGCCGCCGCCCAAAGAAGCGAAAAAACGCTCCCTTTCCTTACCCTTGTTGGGTGACATCCGCAAATTTGCCATTGATTCCCTGCATCATGTGGGGCACTACGCGTTGGGTGTGGTCTGGGCAGACAATCACAAAAGCATTTATACCTGGGAGTTTCTCAAAGACTCAGAGTGAAGCCTCTTTTCAGAAAAGTCCTGGGAGTTTTGGAAGTCTGAAGAAGTGAACTGTGACAGGTAAACCGTGACAAGGGTGTTTCTTGTCACCTGTCAGTTGTCACTCATCGCCTGGCTTTGACTCCCAAGACTCCCAAGACTCCCAAGACTCCCAAGACTCATTTCCCAGACTTTTCTTGAAATACGCTGGATTGTCTGGTAGCTTTTTCCGCACACTTAAACTGAAATTCAGTGACCCTGCACCGTGTTGACGCCACGGCTTTCCAAGGTGGTTTCGTAGTTTTCAAAAAAGAAGGGCCCCAGCCCTCGCCAGTGTCTCAACGGACATGGATTCCCAAGCTACAGCACTGACACAGTTCTTAACTGTCCCGCACGCTTCATTTCGCAGACTGCTTGTCTTAATGGGAACCAAACATTTTTTGTGAACCCAAAGCAATGAGGGGGGCATTCAGATGTCGTACCGCCTCGAACAGACGTCTTTTCCCAAACTCCTGTGCGGTTGCCATAAGCAGCGTCTCAGCGGCACACTCACCATTAAATTCAATGGTGTCACCAAAAGTGTCTATCTTGAAGACGGTGCCATCATTTACGCCAGCAGTGACATTATCAGTGAACGGTTTGGCGAACGGTTACGGACTTCGGGACGGATTTCCCCGGAACAGTTTGAAAAAGCCATGGTCCGGATGAAAACCGACAATCAGCAGCTTGGCACCTGTCTGACGGAACTCGGGTTTCTCAGCGAAGCTGAACTGCAGGCACTGTTACTGGAACAAGTTTGCCATATTATTTATTCGCTCTTTCCCTGGCAGGAAGGGCAATACGAATTCTCAAACGAACGGGTCAACATTCAGGGATTTCACCTTCCTTTTCCCACGGCTGACATTATTTTCCGTGGTATCCGGCAGATGTCGGATATGACGCTGGTCCGCCGCTGGCTGGGTGACTTCAAACGGCGCTTGGTTCCCAACCCGGACCCGTTCATGTTATTTCAGACTGTCAACCTGCAACCCCAGGAAGGCTATATTGTCTCGCGCCTGGATGGACCGCTTAGTCTCAATGACCTGCTGGCAGTCTGTGGAGTTCCTGAGGAACAGGTTTTGCGCACAGCCTGTGCCTTGCAATTGGCCGGCATTGTCGAGTTTGTGGATGGCGAAACCCTGCCACCACTGGTGAACCAATCCGTAGCTGAATCCCTTCATGTGCATGATGCGACGCTGCAGATTGATGCTGCTGTCGCAGCGCAATTGTGTTTCGATTTGGCAGATGTCCTGCACAATATTGAAACCGGAGCCGACCATTATCAGGTTTTGGGTATCAGTCGGCGAGCCACCTCCGAAGAAATCAAACGGGCCTTTCGGGAAATGGCCAAAAAATACCACCCGGACCGCCATTCACAATTGGCGGCTTTTGATTTTCAGGTTAAAAGTGAACTGGAAAGGGCTTTCATTCGGTTTCAACAGGCGTATGAAGTTCTAGGTGATGAAGCCAAGCGCCGGAAATACGACGGGCAACTCCGGTTCCCCACCACCAGTACCGGACAGCCCACCCCTCCTTCATCCAGCAACGGACAGGCACTGGGCTCACGTTCCACCCCGGTGTCTTCGCCCACCTATTCAACTCCACGTCCATTTCCGAACCCAACACAGCCCACACCACCTGTTGCACAACCGCCGTCGCGTTCGTTTGCGCCGCCAACCACACCACAGTCACCACAGTCGCCGCCGTCGCGTTCGTTTGCACCGCCAAACACGCCACAGTCACCGCCGCCGTCGCGTCCGTTTGCACCACCAACAACGCCACCGCCAACGGTTCCCCGGCCAACAGCGTCTTCAACTCCATCTCCTTACAACACACCGCCCCGTCCGTTTGCCCCGGCTCCTCCGGCACAACCTGCTCCTCCTGCGGCAGCACCGCCCTCACCCTATGTGACGCCACGGTCAACCCAATATCCGCCACCGTCAGCTTCCGGAACAGCCAATCCGTGGAATAATCAGCCGACCACCCCCTACCCCAGGCCAGCGGCTCCGTCCAAGCCAGTTGACAGCTTGGGAACCAATCTTTCAGCATCAGAATATTACATGCGGTGCATTGAATTCCTGGGGCAAAACGACCTGGAGCGGGCTTTTCAGGCAATTCGCCGAGCGGTTGAAATGAAGCCAAAAAACTGTGATTACCATGCACAGATGGCCCGCGTGCTGACCAAAATGCAAGGCCATAACAAACAGGCCGAAAAAGAGTATTTGATCGCCATTGAACTCGACCCGGAAAATCCTGAATTGGTTGACCTGTTCCTGGAATTGGCAGACCTGTATTGCAAGTTTGGCATGACGGGAAAGGCTGTCGAGATTTTGCAACGGGCGCTGGAAAAAGACCCGAACCACCTTGAAGCCCAACGCCGCTTTGAGAAAATTGCACCGCCCCAGCAGGTTTCCGGTTGGAAGAAAGCCACGGGCAGATTTACCTCCCTGATGGGGAAAGTTCTCAATAAAGAAAACAAGGACCAGTGCGGATAAAAGTTTGGCCGTGAATTTTCATTGCGTTTCGCAGATTTTTGCGCTACCGTAGCCCTCTTCAAAATTACGGCGATAGTAGCTCAGTCGGTTAGAGCGCCTGGTTGTGGCCCAGGAGGTCGTGGGTTCGAGTCCCATCTTTCGCCCCAGTTACTACAGAACGGCTGCTGTCACAGGCAGCCGTTTTGTTTTTTCCAAAGGAAGTGAATCATCATGGCCCGCACGCTGGGGGTTGGCGGTATCGTTGTTACTTCTTCCAATTCACAAAGATTAAGCGTACCTCCTCAGCCTTGAAACTGTCCTCCATTCCTTGCCATTTCATCAGTTTTAGTTATAATCACCCACATAATTTCTTATTCACTGATGTGCTTCACACGCGTCAGGCTCTTGTCATAACAGTCGCCTTGCACTGTGCAACATGCGGCATTTCTTACAGTTACCAATTTTTAACGGTGCGGGCCGCTTCCGCTAAGTCGTCCGTAACGCTGTCTGAAGAGTTGAGGATTGTTCTTATGTCGATGATGAACTTTGACCTCACCGAAGAGCAGTTGCAGATCAAATATTCGATCCGCGAATTTGCTGAAGGTGAAATTGCGCCCCATGTCATGAAATGGGACGAGGCCCAACACTTTCCACTTGACCTGCTGCCCAAGTTTGGTGAACTTGGCTTGATGGGCATCATTTTTCCCGAAGAATACGGTGGTTCCGGGCTGGGTTATGTGGAATATGCCACCATTCTGGAGGAACTGGCACGGGTTGACCCCTCCATCTGCCTCAGCATTGCCGCACATAACTCCTTGGGAACCAATCATATCTATCAGATGGGAACCAAACAGCAGCGAGAGGAGTTCCTGCCGCCGCTGGTGCAGGGTAAACAACTGGCAGCCTGGGCCCTGACCGAACCCGGTTCCGGCAGTGATGCGGCTGGAATGCGGACGACCGCCGTCCGTGAAAATGGAAACTGGGTCATTAATGGCAGCAAAAACTTCATCACCAATGCCTCCTACGCCGGGGTCACGGTGACCATTGCCATTACCGACAAAAGCAAAGGAAACCATGGGTGCTCGGCTTTCATAATGAAAAATGATACAGCCGGATTTTCCGTGGCCAAAAAAGAAAACAAGCTTGGCATGCGTGCCTCCGACACCGCCGGCCTGAGTTTCGAGGACTGCCGAATTCCGGCGGACAACCAACTGGGTGAGCTGAATCACGGTTTTGTGGACAGCCTTAAAATTCTGGATGGAGGCCGGATTTCCATCGCCGCTTTGTCCTTGGGAATTGCCCAGGGTGCTTATGAATCAGCCCTCAAATATGCCCGTCAACGGCAGGCTTTTGGCCGGGTGATTGCTGAATATCAGGCCATTCAATGGAAATTGGCGGACATGGCCACCCAAATCGAAGCTGCCCGATTGCTGACCTTGCGGGCTGCCGTGTTGAAAGACAGGGGCAAAATCACCACGAAGGAATCAGCCATGGCCAAACTGTATGCTTCGGAAGTGGCTGTCCGGGTTTCGGAAGAAGCCGTGCAGATTCACGGTGGTTACGGCTATACCAAAGACTATCCGCCGGAAAAATTCTGGCGCGATTCGAAACTTTGCACGATTGGCGAAGGTACCTCCGAAATTCAACGCCTGGTCATCGCCCGGGAGATTTTGCGGGCAACCTAAATAAGACAGGGTTCAGGGTTCAGGGTTCAGGGTCTTTTGAATGGGCAATTGACAATGAAAGCCTGTTCAAAATCCCGATTTTTCTGGTATATGAAAATCCTGAACCCTGAACCCTGAACCCTGAACCCTGAACCCTGAACCCAAGCCCCTTGTCATCACCATCCCCATCCCGCCGTTACCTGTATTTCCTTCTGCCGGTTGCCTGGATGGCTTGCCAGTTTCTGTTTTCGACTGATTTGCTGGCTGCCAAAAACACCCGTGGCGTCATTGAGCCGGTGGCAGGGGGAATCCTCCGGAAAATTTTTCCTTTTATCAGCGATTACACCATCTGGATGGTCCATGTTGCGATTCGCAAACTTGGTCATGTGACTGAGTTTGCAGTTTTGACTGGATTGTGGCTGATTGCCTTTGATAAAAGCAAAAGCATTGCCTGGCGCGGAGCACTGGCCACTGCCGGATTGCTCTCCATTCTCTATGCCGGGCTGGATGAGTGGCACCAGACCTTCACCCGCGAACGAACCGGTCGGCTTGCAGATGTGGTTGTGGATGGAATCGGTGTGGCCGCCGGGCTGGTTTGTGCCCTGCTCTGGTACTCCAAACGAAATCAAAAATGAATCATCATGCGTATCAAAATTTGGCTCCCCCTGTTCGGTTTGCCCCTCATTTTCTTTTTGGGAGGCTGGTTGACTTCCCCACTGGTCGCCCAGACCGCCCCACCGCCGCCGGAAGAGGATGTGCAGAATTGGGCTGAAGTCCATGTTTCGGTTGGGCTTAACAAGCGTTTTAACTTGCTTTGGCAGGAGAGCTTACGAGTTGGTGACAACGTTTCCCGCGCAACGGACCGGCGTTCCAGTTTTGGGCTTGAATTCCGAATCAACAAATACCTGAGTGTGACGCCCATTTACCGTTCGATTGCCAATTCACCTGTGGCAGGGCAGAAGGTCCAGGAAAACCGCCTTACGATTGACATCAGCAGTCGCTTTCCGCTCCCGAAGAAATGGACCCTCAGTTACCGAACTCAAGCCGATTTTCGTTATCGTCAGCCGCGTGATTTCATCCACTTTCGGCAACGATTGCAGTTTGAGCGTCCGATTCAAATCGGTCCGGTCAAATTCCAAGGTTTTTTCGGTGACGAGGTTTTTTATGACACCCGTTTTGACGCCTGGGTGAGAAACCGTTTCAGCGTTGGATTCAAAAAAGACTTTACCAGAAGACTGGGGATTGAAATGGCCTACACCCGGCAAAATGACGGGCGGACCAGCCGTGGGGATTTGAACATTCTTCATGCCATTTTCAAAGTCCGGCTGGGCCGGCTGCCAAGCTGACGGCACGCCCTGCCGAAAGTCCGGTGGAAAGTCGCTGGTTTGGCTCGCAAAACAGCAATTCTGAAAAAAAATTCATCAGAAATTTATCTGATTTTCATCATTTGCTGGTAATTGTAAGCACAGAGAAAACAACGGATGGAACTGCCGATTTGGAATGTAATGTTTCCACAGTGCAATGGAAACCAAAGGGGCTACCCAGATTTGCAGTGTTTACTCCTCTCTCTTTGTACGGGCGGCTGGATGAGGTGCCGCCCTCTTTTTTTGCCTGGGCTCAAATCCCGCCTTGTCGCGGTTTGGCCAAACCGGAGGAATAATTGCCGGAAAACGGTTTTTCTGAACCAATGTTACTTGGTAATTGATTGAATTTTCAGGGTTGTTTGTGACCAGTGCCGTCCGAACCCACTCCTTTGGCGGAATGAATATGCGTCTGCTGGTGATTGAGGATGAAGAAAAGGTATCCCGCTTTCTGGTGCGCGGCCTGGCTTCGGCCTCCTTTAGCGTTGATACGGCTTTTGATGGGGAAAGCGGGCTGGCTCTGGTCAGTGCCTACTCTTATGACCTGATTATCCTGGACCTGATGCTGCCCGGACTGAGCGGAAATGAAGTATTGCGCCGGATTCGCGGGTTTAATCGTAACGTGCCGATTTTGATTTTGACTGCCCGTGATTCAATTGGCGACAAAGTTGCCAATTTTGAAGCCGGGGCCGATGATTATCTGACTAAACCGTTTGCCTTTGCCGAATTGCTGGTACGGGTCAAAGCCCTGTTGCGGCGCGGCGCGGTCAACCGGACCAGCGTTCTCACCATTGCCGATTTGGAACTGGACCGGTTGTCACAGCAGGTCAAACGGGGCGGCAAAACCATCGAACTGACTTCCAAGGAATATTCCCTGCTTGAATATCTGATGGCGAATGCCGGACGGGTGCTTTCCCGAACCATGATTTTGGACCATGTCTGGGACCAAAGTTTTGACGGTGCGACCAATATCGTTGATGTGTATGTGCGGCACCTCCGCAACAAAGTTGATGATGCGCATGAACGCAAACTTATCCGTACCATCCGGGGCGTTGGCTATGCCATTGGCGACGAAGAACCGTTATGAACGTCCGTTCCATCCGGTTTCAACTGATTGTCTGGTATGCCGGGTTGCTGGCAGCCGTTTTTACCATCTTCTGTACAACCACCTATTTGGGGGTACGGCATTATCTGAAATGGACACTCAGTCAATTGCTGGTTAAACGGGCCAATCAGGTTGGGGAGAGCCTGCTGGTCAATATTGGGCAAACCGGCGACCTTTATGTCGCCAATGAAATCAGCAAGCGTTATGCCCCTGAAATCAACGACCGGTTTATGCGAGTGACACAGGCCAATGGCAGCGTGCTTTATGTGTCGGGGCCACCCAGGGAAGGAAGCTTTGACCCAACGGAAATCCCGGCCAGTCTTCACATTCCGGACCAGGCTGTCACACAGGAAACCCAGGATCAGGCCGGGCGACGCCTCCTGGTTGCCAGGCTGCCGGTTACCTCCCGTGACGGCCATCGGTTTTTGGTTGAAGTCGGAGCCCCGGCCAGTTCCATGCAAAGTGTTTTGCAGGGGCTTTTACTGGTTTTTGCCGTCAGCCTGCCTGTGGTGGTGGTCCTGGCCGGTGGGGGTGGGTACCTCCTAATTCGACGGGCGCTTTCGCCAGTGGATGAAATCACCCGGAGTGCCGAACAGATTACCCTCCACAACCTGAGCGGACGGCTTCCGGTGGCGCGGACCGGCGATGAATTGGAACGGTTGTCCGAGGCGCTGAACCGGATGATTTCGCGGCTGGAAGAAGCATTCAGCCATGTCAGCCGGTTCACGGCTGATGCTTCGCACGAATTGCGGACTCCGCTGACGGTACTGGGAGGTGAACTTGAACAAATCATCGAGATTCCCCGACTCAACCCCGAAGTCCGTGAAATCGCAGGCTCGGCGCTGGAAGAAACTCAACGTCTGACCAAAATCGTTGAAAATCTGCTGACCATTTCCCGCCTTGATGCAGGTGAAGCACATATCGAGCAGGTTCCCTTGAATCTGGCCCGGCTGGCCAGTGAAACTGCCGAGCAGATGAGCCTGCTGGCTGAGGACAAACACATCCGCCTGACTTGCGAAACCAGACAACCGGTGACAGTACTCGGAGACCGGGCCCGGCTGAAACAGGTAGTGGTCAACCTGTTGGATAATTCAATCAAATTTACACCCGACGGCGGCACCGTCGAGGTCAAGGTCAAGGCCGAAGGGCAAAGCGCCGTTCTTGAAATTCAGGATAGTGGAATTGGCATCCCGGTGGCGTCGTTGCCTCATATCTTTGAGCGTTTTTACCGGGCGGACAAAGCCCGTTCCCGCCTGTTGGGCGGGTCGGGGTTGGGTCTTTCCATCGTCAAATCCATTTGTACGGCGCATGGCGGTACGGTGACCGTCCAAAGTACCGAAGGACAGGGCAGCTCATTTCGGGTTGCGTTACCGCTGGCTGCTGACGGGTCCGAGGTCCTGACAAACCGGACTTAACTCCGCTTCATTATTGTCTTGGTCAACAACCTGCCAGACCTGACCTTCCGGTTGAGTCTGGAGGCTGTCATGTGCCTGCGTCGTTCCGGCAGCAACGATTACCCCGTCAGTTGAACCGACCCCAGCGAGAAAAACTCCCGTGTCGTGGCAGTGGTGGAGGTGGCGACGGCTGCCTCCGGTTTTCCGATGGCCTGGGCTACCGCCCGCAAGACATGCGGGAGCAATCCCGGTTCATTGCGTCCGTCTTTGGGTTTGGGCTGGATGGTGCGGGGCGTCAGAAACGGCGCATCGGTTTCGAGCATGAGCCGATTGAGGGGAATCTGCCGGACCACTTCGCGGAGGTGCTGGCCGCGCCGCTCGTCGCAGATCCAGCCGGTAATGCCCAGGTGCAAATCCAAATCCAGGTATACTTTGGCCTCAGCCACCGTGCCGGTGAAACAATGCACCACCACTTTGTCAAACCGGCTGCGGTGCTGTTTGAGAATCCCGACGAAACGGCTGTGGGCGTCCCGTTCGTGCAGAAAAAGCGGGAGCTTGCACTCGGCAGCCAATTCGATTTGGGCTTCGAACCATTTGTCCTGCACCGGACGCGGTGAAAAATCACGATTGTAATCCAGCCCGCATTCGCCAATGGCCACCACTTCGGGTTCGGCAGCCAGCTTGCCCAAGAGTTTCAGGGTTTCTTCGGTACAGGTTTTGGCGTTGTGCGGATGCACGCCCGCCGTCGCAAAGAGCGCACCGGCACGGGTTCGTGCCAGATGGAGCGCATCCTGGCTGTTGCGGATGGTCGTTCCGGTAATCACCATCTGCCCGACTCCGGCAGCCAGCGCCCGGTCAATCACGGCGGCCCGGTCTTTCTGAAACGAGGCGTGGGTCAGGTTGACGCCAATGTCAATCAACAAAGCTTGTTTCCTCCTTGGGTTGGTTAGGGAAAGGTGTAGAATCTCAATGATTTCTGGCATTCGGGGTTGAGAGAAAAACCTATCCGGATTTTTATACCCAGAAATACCTCAACAAATAGGACATTGACAGCAAATCAAAAAATGAATACTATAAGTAGCATTATAGTATTCCACCCAGAAAAATTTGCCCTACTCAATGCCTTTTAACGGGATATTGAATATGCACGAAACAACACAACAACTTGAAATGTTTGATGCAGAAAAGGTACCAACAAGTACTCAATCAGTTACCAAAGTTACCAATCGTTGTGAATTGCTCGTTGGCGATGCTCGCCGACTTCTTTCCCAGATGCCAGACAAATATTTTAATTGTATCATAACCTCTCCTCCCTATTGGGGACTGCGAGACTACGGTGTCACAGGGCAAATTGGTTCAGAATCCACTGTCGAAGAATATATTGCCGACCTTGTCCTTTTATTTCGTGAGGCACGAAGGACACTCGCCGACGATGGTACTTTTTGGCTGAATATCGGGGATAGCTACACTTCAGGCGGTCGCACTTGGCGAGATGCTGACGCCAAAAATAAAGGACGGGCAATGGAATATAGAGCACCAACTCCAGAAGGATTGAAGCCTAAAGATTTAATTGGTGTCCCCTGGAAACTAGCTTTTGCATTGCAAGCTGATGGTTGGTATCTTCGAACAGACATTATATGGAATAAGCCAAACTGTCAGCCGGAGAGTGTTAAAGACCGTCCAACCCGTTCTCACGAATACTTGTTTCTTTTTTCCAAATCGGAAAAATATTACTACGACTGGCAAGCAATAATGGAGCCAGCCGCTGACCGAAAGCAAAAATCGAAAAACCGGCGCAGTGTTTGGAATATTGCAACCGAACCTTATCCAGGCAGCCACTTTGCTGTTTACCCTCGTGCCCTCGTGCGCCTTTGTGTCGCGGCAGGGACTCGTGAAAATGGTCGAGTTCTCGACCCTTTCTTCGGGTCTGGAACAACTGGGGTGATTTGTAATGAACTTGGCAGACTTTGCGTTGGAATCGAACTCAAAGCTGAATACGCTCAATTGGCACGGGAACGCCTTTTACGAGGTCGGTAAATCAAAGGACCACACCGCATGAACCTTACAAAGGGTTTTCTGTAGATTTTTGATCTGGAGCTTGCGTTCAGTCCCGCCATCGAAATAAAGAGCATATTTTAATTGTCCGGCAGGATCCTTGACATAACCATAACCGGGCTTGGGGTCTTGCTTACTGTCTTCACAAAGTTCGAACTGACAAAGAGAAGATTCCAGCATTAAAGCCTTTGGAATCTCCACAAGTTCGTAACGAACCTGAATTGGGCCACTTGCAAGGCAGCGCATGGTAAAAATTCGTTCATAGTGGCTCAAGTGCTCAAGAAACCGATCTCTCAGCAAAGGAAATTTCCAATCGCCCTTGCCAAGTTCCATCCATTTGCTGATATGGATGATGTCTTCTTTGATATTGGCAGCAGCTTCAGTTTTGAGGCTGACTGGAATTCCTTCTATAGTGAGGTCATGCCCTCGGTTTGTTCGGCTTTTCACAAGCGCGGCAGTTTTTTTTGAATCATTCAGAGCAGCTTCAAAGGCAAACTCGAATCGGTCTTTGGTAAGAGCCTGACGGCTAATGGCATGGTGACTCAGAAGCCGGTTGCCCAAATGGTCAAGAACATTTGGGGTGACAGTATCTGAATCTGGGGCACACCAAAATTCCCGTCGAGTTTCAAATGCTAAAATTGTAGTTTTGATCAACTGCAGTTGATGAAGGGTGAGAAGACGTAATGATTGAATAATATTCTCAATTTCGATATCTACCGGATTCACTCAATTTCTCCCA
The DNA here is from genome assembly GCA_019695185.1 of Blastocatellia bacterium. Classification (GTDB taxonomy): domain Bacteria; phylum Acidobacteriota; class Blastocatellia; order Chloracidobacteriales; family Chloracidobacteriaceae; genus JAIBAN01. Next base: position 43,199 of record JAIBAN010000046.1, read on the forward strand.
TCTGGACATCACTTGATAGACTTTCACGTTTGGTAATTAATTCAGGGACAGTAACCCCCAGACTTTCTGATAATACCTCAAGTGTGCTGAGTGTTACATTTCGTTCCTGACGCTCGACTGAGCCGATATATGTTCGGTGCAAACCACATCTCTCAGCCAATTCCTCTTGGGAAATACCTTTTTCTTTCCTGAATGCCTTGATGTTCTCTGCCAGAGTTGCTCGCAATGACTCGCTGGATTTTCTAACCATGATGAAATCCTAACCTGTTAAAAGTCTTATTTCCATTTACTTCAATAAAAACAACTCTCCCCAACAGCAATTCACAAAGTACGATACCAAATCATCACTCTCCAAATATCAAACACCTCAAACTCGATTCTACGGGTTAATCTTCACAAACAGCGAGCTTTTGGCCCAACCCTCGGTGACATCCGGCGATTTGCGGTCAGACCATTGATTGGCTCGAATCCGATACCATCCGGACTGTTCCTCCAGCACTTCCACCCGGACGTTCCCGCTCAACGTGCCCACCACATTATCGTCGGCAATTTTGGGCTCATTGCGGACTTTCACCCCGGTGCGGGTGACAGCGGAAAACATGGGCGCAACGGAAGTGGCCCCTCCCACAGAACGCCCGCCCATAAAATACTTTTTGGTGCCCTGGTAAAGCCCAACCATTGACCCAATGAAAATCAGGGCAACGCCCACTGTGATGAGAAACCCAATGACTGAAGGGGTAAACACCCGCTGCACCCAACCGGGCGGGGCTGCCACCGGCGTGGCGGGGTTCACCGGTTCGACCGGAACGGCAACCGGTTCTGGCTTTGGCGCTGGCGGCGGGGCAAGCGGAGCGGCAATTTCAACCGGTGCAAACAGGCTCTGGGTGGCTGCATGAACGACCGGAGGGGCGGTCACAGGAATCACCGGAGGCGGGGCCGGACGCGGGGCCGGTTCCGGCAGCGGAATGACAATCCGGGCAGGGGGTCTGGGGTCTGGGGTCTGGGGTCTGGGGTCTGAAGAAAGAATGGCTTTAACTGGTGTTGGATCCTCAATCCTGGTTCTGGAACTCGGAACCCCAAAATTCACTTCCGGTGCAGCCTGGGGAATTTTGAGTGGCGCACTGTCCGCCGGGCGAATCCGGACGCGGGTTTCTTCGTCAGACTGCCAGTCGCCAAACCTGGAAAAATCCGCCCACAAAGCAGCCACGTCCGGATAACGGTCCGGGGCCTCATCAGCCGTGGCTTTGCGGAAAAACTGCAAAAGCTCGTCAGCGTAAGGCAGGTGGGCCAGCGGGCCGGGCAGGCTGGTAATGGGTTTTCCGCTAAAGCCCAGCGGAGCCTGACCGCTCATGACCGTGTACATGGTTTTGGCCAGTGCGTAGGTGTCTGCCGCTGCCGTCAGTCGGCGGTTGGCCGTTATCGTCCCGTTCAGTTCCGGATGATGCTCCGGCGGGGCATAGACATTTGTGCCAACCCTGGTAATGTCGTCATCTTCGTGGAGATTGAGTTTGGCCACTCCGAAATCAGCGATTTTGATGGTGTGCCGGTCCGCTGTCAGAATCAGGTTTGAAGGCTTCAAATCCCGGTGAATGACCTTGGCCTGATGGGCGTGATGAAGGCCGTCCGCCACCTGCTGGAAAAAGTCCAGGGTTTGCTCCAGGGAAAGCGGGCCGTGAGCGCGGCAAAATTCAAGCAGGTTGCCTCCGGCCAGATATTCCAGCACCAGATAATGGAAAACCCGTCCATCCTGCTCCAGGGCCGTGCCGTGCCCCAACCGCCGAACAATATTCGGATGCCGCACGGCATCAAGCACCCGTGCCTCGTTCTCAAAATTTTCAATCAGGGTCCGTTCCAGTTCCGGTTCGACGCTTCCCTGCAAAACCGTATTGAGCGCCTTGATAATGACGTGTTCCCCCGTTGCCCGGTCCTTGGCCACAAAGATTTCAGCGTAGCTCCCTTGGGCAAGCCCGTGAAAAACCTCGTAGCGGTCGTCCAGCAATGTCTGTTCCAGGCGTAATCGGCTCATGGAAACCAATCAACAAGTCAGAGTATCGCCTTTAGGCGAAAAACGTTTACTTCCGTGTTTTTATAACTTTACTTCTGAAAGCGTAACTCTGGCCTTATTTTGTAAGGCGTTACACGGAAATCCGTTCCAAAGCGGTGGCAACATCCAACGCAGTGGCAAACCGTGCTTCGGGAGTTTTGGCCAGTGCGCGGTTGATAACGGCGATCAACGCCGGCGGCGTTCCGGGCCGGATTCGTTCAATCGGAGTCGGTTCGGCGCGGGTGATGGCATCAATGATTTGAAAATAGGTTGACCCGTCAAACGGAAGTTTACCGGTGACGATTTCATAAAGCACGATACCCAGCGAAAAAATGTCGCTCGCCGGCCCGATTTCACCCTGCCCGGTGGCCTGTTCGGGTGACATGTAGGTCACGGTTCCCACCAGAATGCCCGGCTCTGTGATGTCCGGAATCGAAACCGCCAGGCTTTCGTCCTGCGAATCGTTTTTGCGCAGATTAAACAGCCCGTGCTTGGCCAGGCCAAAATCAAGCACCTTCAAAATGCCTGATTTATTGACCAGCAGGTTCGACGATTTGATGTCACGGTGAACAATTCCATTGGCGTGCGCTTCATAAAGCGCCCGTGCCGCCTGTGCTCCGATATGTATGATGTCGGCAAAGGGGAGCGGCCCTGACTCCTTAATCCATTGTATCAGCGTCCGGCCCCGGACGTATTCCATGACCAGATAGGGAACTTCACGGAGTTCGCCGATTTCATAAATTGTGGCGATATTCGGGTGATTAAGGCTGGAGGCCGTGCGGGCTTCGCGGACAAAACGGCGGCGGATTTCCTGGTCGCTGGCATATTTGGCCTTGAGGATTTTAATGGCAACGTGGCGGCCCAGTTCGGTGTCGCGGGCCAGAAAAACATCGCCCATGCCCCCTCCGCCAATGCGCTCCCGAACTAAAAACCGCCCGATTTGTTGTGGAACGGCAGCCTGCGCCTGCTGGGCCATCATCGTGTCAAGTCGCCGGGTAATATCTCCTGAAAGACGGCTGCGGTCGATGGCGGGGTCGGTGGCAGGCAGGTCGAGGGTCGGAATTTCCTGACTGGGGACAGGTGCATAGCCTCCGGTCGGCGTGGTTGAAAATCGGGGTGCGCGATTGGCCAAATCCACAAACCGTTTGGAAAAAAGCCGGACCCGGCCTTGTTCTTCAATCACATAACCAGCCCGGCGCATATCCTCAAACAGATGGGTTTGCTCTTTGGGAACCGGGCGATTTTCCGCAATCGCCTTGCAGACTTCGCGTTTTTCCTCGTCAAAATGATCCCATAAATAGCGGAAATGAGCGCGGGCTTCGTCGTGAAAGGTGTCATCCACCGCCTGCCGGTCAAGGGTTCCGTCCTGGAGATGTTCAAAATAGCTTGAACAGGCAATCTGCAAAAAAAACGGGAACTGGCCGCCGAGCAGTTTGATCTCATCCGCGTAGGGTTCCAGCGGAATTCCTGCCGCTGCCGAGGGTTTGACAATCAGTTCGTTGGTTTCATCCTGCGTAAAAGGCCGCAGATAGATATTGGTGAAAATATTGAAAAATGGTGAATCGGCAATCTGGTCGGCGTGGCAGAGTTCCTGGAGGTCACGGCCCGACGACGTAATGTAGGCCACCTCGTAATTGTTGGCGAGCGACCGCAAAAAGGCGAAAAAGTCCGCCGAAAAGGCCCGGTTTGAAGTCAGTACGTCAAACTCGTCAAAAACCGCGATGAGCTTCAGTTTTCGCTGCTGCAGGATGTCGAGCGCATCCCGCACCCCGTCAAAGCTGCCTTCCACATGCAGGCTGCCGGTTTCCAAAACCCGCCGCAACTGTTGCAGCCATTCTTCCAGAAAATCCTGCAACGAAAGATTTCGTCGTTGTTGCAGGTCCATAAAAAGGAAAATGTAGGCTTCGGGACGGTCCAAGAACTGCCGTTGCACCGTCGGAGTACATAAATAATTCAGCAATGAGGATTTACCGATACGCCGGTCACCGACAATCGAAATGGATTGCGGGCGCGAAGCCCCAATCCGCGAGAAAATCCGCGAGACTTCCCGGCGGCGTCCGAAAAACTGTGTGTAATCCTTGATGGAAACGCGATTGAGATAGGGGTTGGGGTTTGGCATCACAAAAACCAGGACTGAGGACCAATCAGGACTGAGGACTATTCAGGACTGAGGACTGAGGACTGAGGACTGAGTTCCTTCCTTCGAGAAGTCATTATCTTTGAACCACGAAGAATTTAATTAATTGTTCCTCAGTCCTCAGTCCTCAGTCCTCAGTCCTGTTTTGGTTCTTTATTTCTTTCGCAGCATAACGTGGTATCCGTATTGGGATTCCACCAAATCAATATTTCCCGGACTCATTCCAATCGCACAGGCCACAAAGTCCTTGTTGAATCCTTTGCGGGCCTTGCCCGGAATTTCATAAAAGCCGGGAAACATATTGTACTTGCTGTCATTCATTTTGTTTGGGTCGTCACTGTATTTGGTGACCAATTTATTGAAGTCTTCACAGTTACGGGTCCGTTCAAGCAGTTCTTTAGCCAGCTTTTCGGCCTCTTCTTTGGTTCGAGGAGTGGCCAGTTTCACATTCCCTTTGTTACCGACAAAGGAAATCAGAATGTGCTGGATTTCGACCGTACCGGGGTCTTCGGCAGGTTTCACCGGTTTGGTTTTGGCCGGGTCACAGTCCTTGACCTCTTTCTTGGTGACTTTCTTTTCTTCTTCGGGTTTTTCCACAAAAGAACTTTTGGGTTCGCCGCAGGCAGCGACAAACGTCAAGCACGCCAACACAACCAGGGTCAGTTTCCGCATAAATTTTTCCTCAAGTTGAAGTTTCAGGGCGGAGTCTTGAGTTTTTGAACCGAGTTTCGAGTAAAAAATGACTTTGCAAAGGACAACTGCACCAAATTTGAAAACCCAAAACCCTCACGGGAAAACTAGCCCAGCAGGGTAACGGGTGACAAGTGACAGGTGACAGGAAAAACCTCTTTAGTTTTACTTGTTATCTGTCACCTGTCACTTGTCACGCTCAAGGGCTTTGGCGCGTGTCAGCAGTTCATTGACGGCAGCCCAGCCTTCCGGCCCCAAATCCAAACTGAACTCATTGACATAGAGGCCAATATGCTGGGCCTGTACCTGCAGACTCATTTCCTGAGCGTGTTGGGAAATATAGGGCTGGACCAGTTCCGGATGGGTCCGGGCAAAGGTGAGGCTTTCGGCAATGCCGTGCTCAAGGGCGGAAATGGTTTCGGCTCCCAGTGACCGCTTGGCCAGAATCCCCCCCAGCGGAATGGGTTTGCCGGTGGTGTGTTCCCACCAGTCGCCCAGGTCAACCACCTGATGCAATCCATACTGGGAAAATGTGAAGCGGCTTTCGTGGATGATAACCCCGGCGTCAAACTCACCTGCCGCCACTGCCGGCATGATGTGGTCAAAGGGAAGCGATTGAATATCAGTCAATTGAGGCGCAAACAGACGGGTCAGCAAATGGGCTGTGGTCCGTTTTCCAGGCGTTACGACCCGTTTGGTTGCCAGTTCCACCGGGGTGAGCGGAGTTCGGGAAACAATCAGCGGCCCGCACCCACGGCCCAAAGCACCTCCGCTGGAAAGAATCTGATACTGGGTTTCCAATCCGGCAGCAATCACCGCATAGGAGACCTTGGTCACATCCAGGGTTTCCCGAAGGGCCAGTTGGTTGAGCGTCTCGACATCCTCCAGCCTGATTTCAAACTCAAGTCCGGGAATGCGAACCAGGCCGAGCGCCAATGCGCCGAAAATATAGGTGTCGTTGGGACAGGGCGAGTAACCAAGGGTGAGCTTCATATTTTTAGGACTGAGGGTTGAGGACTGAGGACTGAGTATTCATTTGTTACAGTTTTAATAATTCCAAGGATGTGCCTTGGATGTGCCTTAAAAAACTCAGTCCTCGGTCCTCAGTCCTCAGTCCTTGATTTTAGGTGGATGCCACCAAATCTTCCAAATCCTCGATATTGGGCAGGCCGTTCAGGTCTTTAAGCCCGAACTGGAGCAGAAAATCTTTTGATGTGCCATAGAGCATGGGTCTTCCGACACATTCCTTGCGTCCTTTTGGCACAATCAATTTCCGGTCCAACAGGGTTTTGATGGCTGAGGAGGAGTTGACGCCACGAATTTCCAGAATCTCCGGAATCGTAATGGGCTGCTTGTAAGCAATCACCGCCAGCGTTTCCAGTGCCGCCAACGAAAGTTTCGCCGAGGGACGGGATTTGGCATAACGGCGCAGGTATTCGTGAAATTCCGGTTTGGTGGAAATCCGCCAGCCTCCGGCGATTTCACGCAGTTCAAGACCGGTTGCCCGCTCCCGATAATCCATTTCCAAATGCTGCAAGGCAATTTCAACATCCGCCACCGAGGCTTCCACATCCAGCAACTCACACAAATGGCGGGTTGTAATAGGTTCCTCGGCAATAAAGATAATGGATTCAATGATGGCTTTCAGTTCTTCAAGTTTCATACCAAACGAATTACAGACAGGCAGCTTCCAAAACCTCAATCGTCCCGGCATTGGCATTCATCACCACCGAAACCCCCAGCGGAAGAGTTCGGTTGTGATGTTCGCTGTGACCGGAACGCCAGCCGGATAAAATCGGAATGGAATATTCCTGCAAGGCGTCAAACAAAATGTCATCCAGTTCATATCCCTGGTCTCTGTGTTGCTGGCAATCAGACATTTCACCAAAAACCACGCCTCGCACCTGGTCAAACATCCCGGCCAGTTTCAGTTGTTGCAACAAGCGGTCAATCTGATAGGGCTTGGTTCCGGTATCTTCCAGAAATAGAATTGAATCCGTGGTGTCAAGCTGCCAGGGTGTGCCAATCAGGGAAGCAACCAGGGTCAGACACCCGCCCACCAGCCGTCCGCCGACCCCGCCACCCACCAGAGTTCGGGTTTCGGGTGAGGAAAGCAATCCAGCCGGATGCTGGCTGCCGACGACGCGGGTGAATGAGTTGAGGTCGTAATGGTCAGCGCCTCCGGCAAAATCCTTGGCGACCATCGGACCATGAAACGTAACCAGTTCACAGGTTTTCCACAGGTAACAATGAAGCACGGTTATATCGCTGTATCCCAAAAAAACTTTGGGATGATTGCGAAAAACCGTCGGGTCCAGATGGGGCAACAAAGGCAGGCAGCCATAACCGCCTCTGGCAGCAAAAATGGCATCAACCTCCGGGTTGGCCCACATTTCGTGCAATTCATTCACCCGGCGCTCGATGGAGCCGGCGGTAAATCGTTCTTTGGAGACAATATCGGGCCGATACCGCACTTTGTAGCCCAGTCGCTCAAGTTCGGCGATGCCAGCGTGCAGCAAGTCCGGCTTGAGATTGCTGGCTGGGGCAACCAGACCGATGGTGTCTCCGGGTTTAAGTCGCGTAGGTTTCATCATTCGGGTTCAGGGTTCAGGGTTCAGGGTTCAGGGTTCAGGGTTCAGGGTTCAGGGGTTTCGAATACCAGGAGAGTTAAAGCTCTGCATGGAACTTTCATTGTCCATTGTCCATTTAATAGCCCAAGACCCTGAACCCTGAACCTCTCAGTCCTTATTCCGGCAGAAACTTTCAAAAGGGTTTTGTTGGCACAGTTTTCATTGTTCACCGGGTCCTTTCAAGCAAAAAAACCGAAAACCACCTGCTTTACCTTGCGGAAAGGGTGTGCCGATGGATAAAAAACAGGTTTGAACCCTACACTTTGAACTTCCAACAGCCTTCCGAAGAACCATGGCGCACTTAAAAGATTTTCGCGGAATTGAAAACACCAATTTTTTCACGCTGAACAGCGGGTTGCAGACCCTGCTCGCGGATTTACTGAAACCTGATGACCGGGCAGAGGTTTTTGCCTCCTTGCAGGAATGCGGAGAACTGGCCGGAGGGCGCTGGAACGAGCTGGCTCGTTTAGGCAGTCAAACCGAGCAGTTGCCCAAAATCCTCAAACTGGACCGGGTGGGAAATCCAATTGAGCGGATTGAATTCAGTCCCTACACCAGCCAGTTGCGCCGTGAGGTGGCCGAATTCGGACTGTTGACCCAAACCAAAAACGAACTGCACAAATTTGCCTTCATTTATCTACTGGCTCACAACGGCGAAGCCTCTTTGACCTGCCCGATTAGCTGTACTGACGGCCTGGTGCGGGTTCTCGAAGCCAAAGGCACGGAAACGTTGCAAGCCACCTATCTGCCACATCTGCGTTCGACTGAAACACCTTTTGCCGGGGCCCAGTTTGTCACCGAGCGAACCGGTGGGTCGGATGTCGGATCCATCGAAATGCAGGCTCGCCACAATGGTGACGGTTCCTGGCTGCTGACCGGGGAAAAATGGTTCTGTTCCAATCCGGATGAATTCTTTGCCGTGGCAGCCCGCCCCGTCGGCGCACAGCCCGGCACGACCGGTTTGGCCCTCTTCTTTGTCCCCCGTCGGTTGCCCGACGGCAGACTGAACCGAATTTCCTTCCGGCGCTTGAAAAACAAACTTGGCACCCAATCACTGCCAACGGCGGAACTGGCTTTTGAGGGAGCCACCGGATATTTGATTGGCGAGGCTGACGAAGGATTCAAAACCCTGATGAATTACGTCCTCAATGCCTCGCGCATTCACAATGCCGTCAATGCCTGCGGCATTTTGCACCGGGCCTTTTTGGAAGCCCGCAACTATACCCGGCAACGAGAAGCCTTTGGCCAGCCCATCGGAGCCTTTCCGCTGGTTCAGGAATCACTTGTCACCCTGCTGGCGCGCTCCTGGCGCACCCGCACCTTGACCTTCCGGTTGATTGCTTTGGTGGACCACTACGGACTGGTTCCCGAAGCACCGGAGCAGGCCCTCTGGCAACGATTTTTGGTGAATCTGGCCAAATATCGGACGGCTGTCATTCTGGCTGAATCCGTCAAGGATGCCATTTTGCATTTCGGCGGCAACGGAATTGTCGAGGATTTCAGCATTCTGCCCCGCCTGCTGCGCGATGCCATGATTATCGAAACCTGGGAAGGTCCACATAACACCCTGTGCCTGCAAATTTTACGCGATGGGGCGCGGTCCGGCCTGTTTGACCGCTGGCGCAGTGAGGTGGGTCACGTTTTGGCACTTTGGCCAAGCGATTTTCTGAGTGTCACCCGTCAACGCTATGCCACTGCTTTTGAACAGGTCTGCACCATGCTCACCCGCAAGGATTTTGCCAAACCTGCCTGGGCAGAACGGAACGCCCGCCGGTTTACCGACTACCTGGGCGGGTTGCTGGAACTGGGCTGGATGGTTGAAATTGCGGTCAAACGCCACAACACGGATGCCACTGCGGCTGTGCTGGCGGCGGTTGCCTGCACTGAGCTCTTCCCGGACGAAAATGCCTTTGCTCACCCGCTTTTTGATATGGTGGGCGAACATGCCCAGGCGTTGATTGACAAAACACCGTTCCAGCTTGATGTGACAAATTTCTAAAGTTTTGAGTTCCGCCTTCAGGCGGCAGTTCTGAGTTCCGCGTTTACGCGGCAGTTGGATAACAACCTTCAGGTTGTTTTTCTGAAAAAGGAAGAAAAATCAGCCGCCTGAAGGCGGAACTCAATACGCAGCACTTAAAACTTAAAACTTAAAACTTAAACTGCAACAGGAGACTCTAAGTGACGGCTCGATTGCTTGACGGGAAACTGGTTGGACAGAAAATCAAATCCGAAGCGGCTGAAATTGCCGCCCACCTGGCTGAAAAAGGGTTTCGCCCCGGACTCGCCGCCGTGCTCGTGGGTGATGACCCGGCTTCACGCACCTATGTTGGCAGCAAGGTGAAAACCTGTGCCGAACTGGGGCTGCATTCGGAAAAAATTGTCCTGCCTCAGACCACGACAACGGCTGAACTGCTGGCTGTCGTGCGCGATTTGAATACACGGGCTGACATCCATGGCATTCTGGTCCAGATGCCGCTGCCGAAACAGATTGACGCGCAAACCATCATCGAGGCCATTGACCCGGCCAAGGATGTGGACGGCTTTCATCCGATTAGCGCCGGCAAGTTGATGCTCAAACAGGACGGGTTTGTGCCCTGCACGCCGGCGGGAATCATTGAAATGCTCAAGTTTTACGACATCCCGTTGCGTGGGTGCCGGGCGGTGGTCCTCGGACGCAGCCACATTGTCGGCCTTCCGATGTCACTGTTGCTGTTGCACCGCGATGTCACTCTGACCGTGTGCCATTCCCGGACAGCCAACCCGGCCAAAATCGCCCATGAAGCCGATTTGGTTGTGGCCGCCATCGGGAAAACAGCTTTTGTCACCGGGGATTTTATCCGCGCCGATGCCACCGTGATTGATGTGGGCATCAACCGGGTGACGACTCCGGCAGAAGTCAACGAATACTTCGGAGACGATACGGCTCGTCACGCTGATATTGAAAAGAAAGGCTACACACTCATCGGCGATGTGCATCCGCGCCATGCGCTGGAACGTGCAGCTTACTTTACCCCGGTTCCCGGCGGAGTCGGACCGCTCACGATTGCCATGCTGATGCGCAATACGGTTCGTTCAGCCGAAAACTTTGCCCGAAAGTCCTAGCATGAAATTAGCTGTTGTTCGTTTTTTATGGTTGGCGCTTGCTCTGTTGGTGCTCGGTAGTCAGGGGACAGCCCAGACAACTTCCCCACCCCCTCCACAACCTTTGGCTGAAACCTCCCTGGCACGGGCTTTTTTTCCCAATATCAACAATGTGCTGGCATTAAGTGCCGACGGGAGTTTTGCTCTGGCCGGTTCTTTTGAAACGGACAGCGTGTTTGCTTTCAAGCCTGGCACTGGAGAAAAACTGGGCGAAGTAACGGTCGGTGATGGCCCCACCCAGATTATCGTCCAGGGAAATCAGGCAGCCGTTTTCAATACGGCAACCCTGGCCCTGCCGCGACCAACCATTTCCCTGCTCGACATCAGCCAACCACAAAAACTGCGGGTTACGGCTACCTGCGTGCTGCCCGAAAATCTGACCGTCACGTTCTCACGGGAAACCCTGGCTCTCAGCCGGGATGGGCGGGTGGTTTTCGGTTGTGCCGTGGACAAAAAAAATCGCGGAACGCTGTTTGCGTTTGATACCCAAACCGGAACCCAACTGGGGGCACTCCCGGTCGGAAATTTCCCTCTCAATGCCCAGGTAATTGAACGCAACGGCGGGCGGACCGTTGTCCTTGCCCTTACCGCTGAATCCAGCAGTCAATTGGTTTTTGTCACTGCCACCAATCCGGCAGCCATGAAAGTCAGCGGAACGCTGCCATTTCCCGGAAAATCACAACTGACATCAAGCAACAGTTTCCTGGTGAATGAAGCCGAAAACCTGGGCTTCATGGCCTTGCCCAAAGCCCAGCAACTGGTGACTTTTCGGCTTGACCCGCCGGTTGTACTGGACCAAGCCCCGATTGGTCCAATCGCCACCCGCCTGGTCCGGCGGAATAACCGATTGCTGGTGCAGGAGGAAGGCGGGGCCAACGTGGCGGTTTTTGACCTGAGTCAGCCCGAAAAACCGAAATTTCTTTCCCGGTTTGAAAGCAGCGGCACGTCACTTTTTGGAGTGCCTGCGTTCAGTAGTGATGGCAAGCTGGCCTATGCACTTTCCCCACTGGACCAGACGCTCTATATTTTTGACGTGGAAACCGGCATGCTGCGGGCAACCTTCATCACCCAAGGCGAAATACCGGTTCATTTTGTTTTCACGGACGGCAGTTGTGCCATTTTGGTTCCATCGGCACGTGCGGTGGAGTGTCTGAATCTGACTGCGCTTCCGCCCCAACGGGCAGGCATTTTTTTTACCCCAGGCGGCGTAACATTTGACATTAAACAGGCTCCGCTGGTGACAGGTGACGGGAAACGGGCCTACGTGGCCTCACCGCTGACCCATGAAATTCTGGAAATTGACCCGGAAACAACGGCAGTGACAGGTCGGATTGCCACCAATCCCGGCCCCAACAATCTGACCTTGTTTGAAGCACCGGGCATCCGCCGACTGGCAGTGACCACCACCATTGGAGCCACCGTTGACCTTTTTTCCGAACAGACGGACGGCACCTGGAAAAAAACCGGGGTTTTTGCCTTGCCCGGAGACAATTCCTATTTGTTTGATTTTGCCAATGTCGTGTTCAGCCGGGACGGCAAAACCGGTTTTGTGGCGGATGTCCAAAACAAGGTCTATGCGTTTGATGGCGACAACGGAACCCTGTTGGGCAGCCGGGAGGTTGGAGATTTTCCTGCCGGGCTTTCCCTGTTTGAATCAGCCACCGGCGAGCGCCGAATTGCCGTGAGTGCCGGGTCCCTGGGACAAAAAACGACAGTGACCGTGCTTGATGGGTCCAACCCCCGCGAACTGAAACCGCTTTCAACCATCGTGGTGGATAAAGACATCATGTTTGCGCTCGACAATCTTCCTCTTTTCAGTGCCGATGGTGAAACTCTCTACCTGGGTGCCAGTTTTTCCAATGAACTGCTCACCATCAACATCAAAAAAGCAGCAATCGTCGGACGGGTGGGTGGTATCACGGCTGCCCAAATCGTTCCGTTTGAACAAAAAGGAAAACCTGCTTTTCTGGCAGCCAACCTGGAAAACGGAAAAATCACAGTCCTCACCAAAGACTCGGAAAACGGTCTTGCCAAAGGGTTAAAAGTTTTTCCGCCTAAGGATAACTTCTTTTTGGTAAGCAATTTACCAGTTGTCTTGCCGGGCGGTCAGCAAGGCGTCATCGGATCCTACGGGCTGAAATCAGTTTTTCTGTTCAGCACGGTGGAAAATAAAATCAACCGCCAAATCACGATCCCTGGTGCCGTGGGTCGCCTGACGTTGTTACCTAACCGCCAAGCTGTGCTGGGCGTGGAAATCAACGGCGCAGCCAATCGGATTTTCCGGGTAAACCTCAACTGAACCACATTCAGGACTGAGGACTGAGGACTGAGGACTGAGATGGAAAACAGCCATTGGAACAGTTTACCCTGGTTTTCCGGAAAGTCTCCCTTAGATGAGGAAAATACCTCAGTCCTCAGTCCTCAATCCTCAGTCCTCAATCCTGAAGTTACCCTCATTCCTCAACCCTCAGCCCTCTGTCCTTCAGTCGCCCGCCATTTGGATGCTCCTTTTATTGGTATTTTGCTGGGCACGGCAGTGGGTGATTCCCTGGGATTGCCAGCCGAAGGGTTGAGTCGTCGCCGGGTAGCCCGGCTATTCCCCGGCCCGTGGCGGCAGCGATTCTTTTTCGGTTCCGGCATGGTGAGCGATGACACGGAGCACACTGTCTTCGTCGCCGAAAGCCTGCTGGAGGAACCGAACTCGCCCCAACAGTTTCAAACCCGATTTGCCGGCAGACTCAGATGGTGGCTGGCGGCACTTCCAGCCGGAGTCGGGTGGGCCACCCTCAGAGCCATGCTTAAACTGTGGCTAGGGGTTTCCCCACGGCACAGCGGCGTCTATTCCGCTGGAAATGGGGCAGCCATGCGGGCAGCCATTTTCGGAGCCTGTTTTGCCAGTCAAACTGAACGACTCTTTCAGTTTGTCCAGGCCGCAACCAAAGTCACTCATACCGATACAAAGGCCCAAACCGGCGCGCTGGCCATCGCCCGGCTGGTTGAACTCACCATCCTCACCCAGCCTGTCACCTGTCCGGCTGCAATAATTTTCCAGCTTCTTGCCAGCCTGACTGATGCTGAAGATGACCCCGAATGGCATAAAATCCTGGGGAAACTACGGCTTTCCTATGAGCAAGAGGCGACAGTCGCCCATTTTGCCGACACGTTGAAATTAAACCGGGGTGTGACCGGCTATGTCTATCATACGGTTCCAGTCGCAGTGTATGCCTGGATGCACCATTTCCGGGATTTTCGGGCCACCCTTGAAGCCGTCTTGAATTGTGGCGGGGATACGGATACGGTGGCAGCAATTGCGGGAGCACTTACCGGAGCCACCGTCGGACCACAAGGAATTCCCCCGGAGTGGCTTTCCCGTTTACGGGATTGGCCGCTTTCAATTGCGTTTTTACAAGGGTTGGGAAAAGCTCTGGCCTGCCAAAAACGCGGGGAACCGCTCCCGTTTTCTGTGCGACCGGCATGGATGACCGTTGTGGCTCTGCCGCGCAATCTCTTTTTTCTTCTGGTCGTTGTGTTTCACGGAATCCGGCGGCTTTTTCCACCCTTCTGAACAAGTCTTGGGAGTTTTGGGGGTCTTGGGACGTAAAAAGCATTTATAATTCTCAATTCAAAAGCCCCTGAACCCTGAACCCTGAACCCTGTTTTTATGTGCGGCATAGCTGGTTTTATTGGAAACAGAACGGAAGCGGATTTGAACCGGATGCTGGATGCCGTGCGGCATCGCGGCCCGGATGACCGGGGAACCTACGTCAAGCGTGAGCGGCATGGAGCGCTGGTGGGGTTGGGACAGCAACGACTGTCCATTCTGGACTTGTCCTCCGCCGGTCACAACCCGATGCCCAATTCTGCCCGCAACCGGTGGCTTGTCTATAACGGAGAAACCTATAATTTTCGGGAAATCCGTCAGGAACTAGCCACCAAGGGCCACCGGTTTCATTCCGAATGCGACACCGAAGTCATTCTGGCTGCCAATGATGAATGGGGCATCCGGCATCTTGACCGGTTGAATGGAATGTTTGCCTATGCGGTCTGGGATGAGACCACCGACACCCTGCTGCTGGTGCGGGACCGGTTGGGCATCAAACCCTTGTACTATGTCGAAACAGCCGACGGAATTGCCTTTGGTTCGGAAATCAAATCGCTCTTGACCTTGCCGGGTGTTAAGGCCGAACTGGACCAGGAGGCGCTTCACGAATATCTGACCTTCTTGTGGGTACCCGACCCGAAAACCGCCTTTCGCGGCATTCGCAAATTGCCACCCGGCCATTATCTGACCTGGAACAACGGAACGCTCACCATCAAACAATATTGGGACATCCACTTTCAGGAGGACTTTTCACGCAGCCAAACCTATTGGGAGGCCACACTCCGGGAACAGTTGCGATTGGCGGTCGAACGGCAACTGGTGAGTGACGTACCGTTGGGGGCATTTCTCAGCGGCGGAGTGGATTCCTCCAGTATTGTGGGGCTGATGACCCGTCGTTTTGAACGGGACGGAGCCGGGCGCACGGTGCAGACCTACACCATGGGCAGTTCGGCGGAGGATTTGGCCTACGATGTCAATGACGATGACACGGAATATGCCCGGCAGGTCGGCAAGCTCTTTCATACCGACTATCACGAAAGCCTGCTCCAGCCGGATGTGATCAACCTGCTTCCGAAAATGGTCTGGCACATGGACGAACCTGTGGCCGACCCGGCGATTTTGACCAGCTATCTGATTTGCCGGGCCGCCCGCGAAACGCTCACGGTGATGCTTTCGGGTATGGGTGCAGACGAAGTGTTCGCCGGTTACCCGCGCCATCTGGCGGCAGTCCGCTTGGCCAAACTCTTTAACCTGGTGCCCCAACGCATGAGCGAGCCCCTGGTGGCGCTTCTGCCCGGAGCCGGAACCGGCACCTTTGGCAAAGTTTCGCGCAATGTCAAAAAACTGGCCAAATCCGCCGGATTGCCGTTTGACGAGCGGTATCTGGGTTATGGAACCTATTTCACCGATGCGGAAAAAATGGCGCTCTACGCTCCGGAATTGCAAGCAGCAACTGTCCGCATGGATGCTTACCACGCCCATCGGACCTATCTGGAACGGGTCAAAGGGGAACATCCGGTCAATCAAATGCTTTATCTGGATTTCAAAACCTTTTTACCCTGCCTGAACCTGACTTATTCGGACAAAACCAGCATGGCAGCTTCGGTCGAAGTCCGGGTTCCTTTCCTGGACCACACCCTGGTGGAGCTTTCCGCCCAAATGCCCGCCGATTTGAAACTACACGGCACGACCCGGAAATACATTCTCAAAAAATGCCTGCAAGACCTGCTTCCAAAAAATATTCTTTATCGTAAAAAAGCCGGGTTCAGCGCTCCGGTCCGGGCATGGCTGCGGCGGGATTTGCGCGAAATGGTGGACGACCTGCTTTCCGAAACGACGTTGAAACGGCGCGGTCTGTTTAATCCAACCGAAGTCCGCCGTTTGATTGAAGCCCAGCGGCAAGGCCGTGAAGACAACGCCCTCAAGATTTACCAGTTGCTGACACTGGAATTGTGGCTGCAAACCTTTGTGGATAAAAAACAGAACTAAAAAACAGTGACAGGTGACAGGTGACAAGTGACAGGTAAAAGCAGCGTCCTTGTTCCCAGGTTTTTGCTCCTGTCACCTGTCACCTGTCACCTGTCACCTGTCACTGATTCGGAACGAAAATTTGGTTTGCGTTTTTCGAGGAAAGCACGAATGCCTTCTGCCGCATCGGGCAACGCAAAGGAAAGGGCAAACCCGTAACGTTCGGCAGCTTCCGCCGTGACCGAATCCGTGACCGCCTGAAGGGCAATCATTTCGGAGGCCAGTTCCTGTGAAACCGGGCTGAATTGTTCAACCTGATGTTTCCAGGCAGTAAACCCGGCCTGTTCCATCACGCCATCCACCAAGCCGGCCTGTAAAGCCTCGGCAGCAGTCATTGCGAAACCATTCAGCAAAAAGTCGAGTGCCCGTTGGGGGCCCACCCGCGCAACCAGCGAAAAAACCAGTGGTTGATGAGGAGCGCCGGTCAGCGGAGCCAGTTTGAGGCACAAGGCAGGGCCGCCAATGATAATCGAATCCGGAAAAGCCTCTGCCTGTGCGGCAAAATCAAGCACTCCGTCAAACCACAGGATGCGCGTGGCAATGTTCCAATCGGTACTCATGCAAAACAGCACTTTCTTTGGTACGTTTTCCTTCAGTAGCTTCCATTCACGGTAAAAGCCGCCCAATAGTAAGGGGATTTCCACGGGGTTTGTTCCACCATTTCCAGTTGCGCTGCCCGCAAAGCCGCCGCCGGACGTTGCTTTTGTTGGAAGAGGTGTTTGTAGAAC
>JAIBAN010000047.1 GCA_019695185.1 Blastocatellia bacterium
GGAGCCCCACCCGTGCCGAATCAGGGCTGGCGGTGACCACTTCGGGCAGATTGAAGGTCAGCCGGTCGAGGAGCTTGCGCACCACCACCAGGGCATGGGCGTTGTCGAGCAGGTTGCGCAGACTGTAGCTGACATAGAGTCCGCCCGCCCCATCGTAGCCGACCTGCGGGTCATGCGCTCCGTCGTAGGTCACGCCGCCCACCGTGCGGGGCAGGGCTGTCTGTCGCCAGGTACTGCCGTTTTCCGTGTAAGCCAGCGACACCACGCCCTGGGCGTAGTTGGTGCCGGCCACGGCCATCCGTTTGGGCTCGGCGGGGTCCACCGCCACCACCGGATTGGACTGCAACCCAATCCCGCCGATGAGCGGCGTGGAAGCCGTGGGCTCCAGTTTGACTTCCGTCACATCCATTGCGGCTGGTTCGGAAGAACGTTCAGCCGCCGCGACCGCGTTCTGCCGAGGTTGGAAGGTGAACGCAAACTGGCCCAGTTTGTGCGGCAGCGGCGAAGCGTTCGAGGCACCATAGAGTTCCACAAAAAACTGAAACTGCTGGCGGAAGGTCGGCCCGGCGGCAATCCGGAAAGTTA
Organism: Blastocatellia bacterium; assembly: GCA_019695185.1. Lineage (GTDB taxonomy): Bacteria > Acidobacteriota > Blastocatellia > Chloracidobacteriales > Chloracidobacteriaceae > JAIBAN01. The sequence continues at coordinate 586 of JAIBAN010000047.1, forward strand.
CTGCCTGGGTCGCGTTGTTGGCCAGGGAACCGGAGGCCATCACAGTCTGGGTGGCTCCCACGGCAATCGGAGATGCCCCGTTGGTACGGGAATCGAGCCAGTAACTGCCGCCCGCCGGAACCGTGTTCAATCCGGTGACCTGGAAATACAGCGGGGCAAAGAGCGTTCCGCCCGAAGTGTTGGTCAGGGTGCCGCTGATGCCGACCGTACCATAGCTCCCATTGGCCGGATTGGTCGGGGGCGTTCCCGGCGCATTCATGGCGGTGACGCCGGTCAGGGTCGCACCGGCGCTGCTTTGGAGGGTGGCCACGGTGGTGGCCATCGCCATGCACCCGTTGGCGTCGGTGACCCGCACGGTGTAGGTGCCGCTGTGGACGGCCGTCGCGGGGTTGATGGCCGGCGGATTCTGCAAGCTGGAGGTGAATCCGTTCGGCCCGGTCCAGGCAAACGTGTAGCCGCCGGCACCGCCCGTCGGGAGCGAAGTCAACGTCAGGCTGCCACCGGAAAGATAGGGCGTGCTGCTCGCCGTGATGCTGGGAAGACTGTTCACCGTCACCGTCGCGCTGCCGCTGCCCGTGACGGAACAGGAATTTGCATCCGTACCGGATTGCACCATGTAGGTGGTCGTTGCGCCGGGGGCGACCGTGAAGGTCAAGGGGCTGCTCCCCGACTGCGTCCCGCCCCCATTGGTGAGCGTCACGCTGTAGGGCGGCGTTCCGCCCGTCAGCGTCACCGTCACCGTGGTATTGCCTCCAGCGCAGATTGTAGCAGTACCCGAAACCGTGCCGGTGATGGTCGGGCAGGCGGAACAGGTATTGAGCAGCACCGAGGCATTGGCTGAACCATTGTTCGCCGTCGCCAAGTCGGACTTGCCATCCAGATTGAAATCCCCCATTGCCACCACCTGGGGATTGGTCCCGACCCCGAAATTGGTGGCCGTGCCAAACGACCCTGCCCCGTTGCCGAGCAGCACCGAGACATTGTTTGAACCACCGTTCGCCACTGCCAAGTCGGGCTTGCCGTCCCGGTTGAAATCCCCCACTACCACCGATGAGGGAACTGTGCCCGCCGTGAAATTGGTGGCCGCGCCAAAGCTGCCCGCCCCGTTGCCCAGCAACACCGAGACGTTGGCTGAACTCGTGTTCGCCGTCGCCAGGTCGGGCTTGCCGTCCTGGTTGAAATCCCCCACTGCCACCGACTGGGGACGCGTGCCGACCGTGAAATTGGTGGCTGCGCCAAAGCTGCCCGCCCCGTTGCCAAGCAGCACCGAGACGTTGTTTGTAAAAAAGTTCGCCACCGCGAGGTCGGGCTTGCCGTCCTGGTTGAAATCCCCCACCGCCACCGACCGGGGATTCGTGCTGACCACGAAAGTGGTGGCCGCCCCGAACGACCCCGCCCCGTTGCCGAGAAACACCGAGATGGTGTTTGAAGAATTGTTTGTCACCGCGAGGTCGGGCTTGCCGTCCAGGTTGAAATCTCCCACCGCCAATGCAAAGGGCTGCGTACCGGCCCCGAAATTGGTGGCTGCGCCAAAACTGCCCGCCCCGTTGCCGAGCAGCACCGAGACGTTGGCTGAAGCAAGGTTCGCTGTCACCAGGTCGGGTTTGCCGTCCAGGTTGAAATCCCCGACCGCCACCGCAACAGGCTGCGAACCGGCCCCGAAAGTGGTGGCTGCGCCAAAACTGCCCGCCCCGTTGCCGAGCAGTACCGAGACGAGGTTTGAAGCATTATTGTTCGCCACCGCGAGGTCGGGCTTGCCGTCCAGGTTGAAATCCCCCACCGCCACCGACTGGGGCTGCGTGCTGGCTGCGAAATTGGTGGTCGTGCCAAAGCTTGTGCTCGTGCAGGGTGCCTGGTCCGTCTGGTTGAGCAACACCGAGACGTTGTTTGAATTCTGGTTCGCCGCCGCCAGGTCAGGCTTGCCGTCCAGGTTGAAATCCCCCACCACCACCATCAGGGGATTCGTGCCGACCGCGAAATTGGTGGCTGCCCCAAACGACCCCGCCCCATTGCCGGACAGCACCGAGACATTGTTTGAACTCGTGTTCGCCACCGCCAGGTCGGGCTGGCCGTCGAGGTTGAAATCCCCCGCCGCCACCCAAATGGGAATCAATCCGGCCCCGAAATTGGTGGCCGCGCCGAAGCCGCCCGCACCGTCGCCGAGCAGCACCGAGACGTTGCTTGTACCCTGATTTGCCGTCGCCAGGTCGGGCTTCGAGTCGAGGTTGAAATCTCCCATCGTCACCGAAAAAGGAAAGGTGCCAACCCCAAAATTGGTGGCTGCCCCAAACGACCCCGCCCCATTGCCGAGCAGCACCGAGACGTTGTTTGAATTCTGGTTTGCCACCGCCAAGTCAGGCTTGCCGTCGAGGTTGAAATCCCCCACCGTTACCGAACGGGGAGCGTTGCCAACCCCGAAATTGGTGGCCGCCCCAAACGAACCCGCCCCATTGCCCAGCAGTACCGAAACATTGGATGCGGCCAAGTTGGCCGTCACCAGGTCGGGCTTGCCATCCAGGTTGAAATCCCCCACCGCCACTGACCGGGGACTCGCGCCAACCCCGAAATTGGTAGCCGCGCCGAACGACCCCGCCCCGTTGCCCAGCAGCACCGAGACGTTGTTTGAACCAGAGTTCGCCACCGCCAGGTCGGGCTTGCCGTCCAGGTTGAAATCCCCTACCGCCACCGACTGGGGACTCGTGCCAACCCCGAAATTGGTAGCCGCGCCAAACGACCCCGCCCCGGTGCCCAGCAGCACCGAGACGTTGGCTGAACCAGAGTTCGCCACCGCCAGGTCGGGCTGGCCGTCGAGGTTAAAATCCCCCACCGCCACTGCCTGGGGACTCGTGCCAACCCCGAAATTTGCAGCCGGGCCGAAGGCCAGCGCCGCCGCCGGAGCCACTGTCAGGTCGGCCCTTTCGCTTCCGCCAAGAGGCTTTTGCTGCGCCTGACCGGAGTGGAAAACCAATCCGAACAAAACCATTTGACTGATGAGGGTAAAAAGACCAAACCGAATCAACCACAGCGAACGCCGGGGGGGACTGGAAATCATGGGGCTGCTCCTTATTTTTAAGCCTGCTGAGAAATGACGGACGAGACTGAAAACACGTGCGGGCTCTCTTTGGGGTCAGGGCGGCGGCAATGGGCGGAGGATGTGAGGTTGACAAAACGGAAGGTTCGGAAATGTGAATATGGGAAGCGCCGACTGTTCCATTGGCTTTTTCTCATTCAGGACTTGGATGATGATGTTTGAATGGGAAAAAGGATACACCAAAAATTGATAATCTCGTGAGAAAAACTACTCATTTTTTTGAGTGGTTTTCCTCGTTTTTTGCCTTGTTTGGAGTTCCGCCTTCAGGCGGCAGTTTGGAGTTCCGCCTTCAGGCGGCAGTTTGGCTGTTGTGAAAAAAGAAAAAACAGCCGCGTAAACGCGGAACTCCAAACTGCCGCCTGAAGGCGGTACTCCAAACTTAAAACATTCTCAGGAAGATGTCTTCGGAACCGGTCCGGCTGTCGGTCCAGACCACTGCCACCCCTCCCTTGGGACGCATGGCAAGCCCCATCCGGTCACCGTAATTCCCGACCCGACTGCGGTTGGGGTTCGATTCCGAAAGGTTGGATGGAACGGAAGTGACCGTTTCCTCAGGTCCAAAGGTCTTGCCTGCATCGTTCGAACGAACCACCAGTACCTGGGTGGTGGTCCCGGTTGGGTCGTGGCGGGTGTCATCAAACGACAGCGCCAGGAAGCCTGAGCGGTCCACTGCCAAGGCTGGCAAAAACTGGTCGGCAGCACCGCCATCCCGGTTGATTTTGACTGGAGCCGTCCAATTGGTTCCACTGTCGGTGGAACGCACCAGATACACATCCAGGCCGTTTTCAACCTTGGCAAACGTGCCATAGAGCGTTCCCGGTTGCACCGGGTCAGCCACCAGAGAAAAACCTGGGGTTGCCAGCACATCCGCCATGCTTGCGATTTTCACTCCATAGCCCATTCCGGTTGAACTGATGGCCGTTTCCGGTCCCAGGCTGGCGCTATCCACACCGGTCCGGCATTTCAGCGTGCCGGTTCCGTGGTCATTCCAGCCAATCACCAGCGAATGATTGGCCAGCACGGCCAGGGTTGGATGCGAAACCTGCCCCCGGCTGACCTCCACCGTGCGGCGGGCCGCCAAATCATACAGTTGAATCGTGCTGACGGGGTTGCCCTGTGCAGTCAGCGACAGTTCCTCCCAGACCACAGCAGGTCGTCCGCCATCAATGGCCAAAGCCGGATGGAGCAAAGCTGATTTTTCCGTAGTGCTGCGGGTCACAAGCGCCACCGGCGTTGAAAACGTGAGCCGCTCCAGCAGTTTCTGGCTGACCACCAGGGCGGTGGCATTGTTGGTCAGATTGGCCACCACATACGTCACCAGCAGGTTTCCATTCTGGTCATAAGCCAGACTTGGATTGGCCGCTGTTTCATAGGTCATTCCGTTGACGGTTCGGGCCAACGCCTGTTCTTTCCAGGTCAAGCCGTCCTCAGTGTATTTAACCGTGACGGTTCCGGTGGCCAGATTTTCTGCCGCCACGGCCATCCGCCGGGATTCCTGGCCATCCACTGCCAGACGGGGAGCGATTTGCGCCCCGGCACCACCCACCAGCAGATTGTCTCCAGTCCCTGAAGCCCCAAAAGCTGCGGCAGTCTCCTGCTTTTTCCCGCTCCCCTGTTCACCCAAAGTGAACCGCAACTGTCCGATGGGTTTGGCCAGCGGTGAAAGATTGGTGGCGGCATAAAGGTCCACATAAAACCGGAACGTTGCCCGGTTGGTGGGGTCAACGGCAATCCGGAAACTGACCGGCTGACTGCCCCCCGGAGCAATCGGGCCGGTGACATCCTGGCGTGCTCCCACTGTCATTGGCGTGCCGATATTGCGGGAATCGAGAAAATACGGACGCGGGTCACCCGGCACCACCGGCATTTTTTCAAACACCGTCACCAGAAAGAACATCGGAGCTCGCAGGGTCTCGGTTGGTGAAAGATTGCGCAGCACCGTGTTGATGGAAAAGGTACCAAAGGATGGGTCGCCCGGATTGATGGGCGGGGTTCCACCCGTGTAGCTCGTGGTCGGAGCATCCAGCGTCACCAGTGCGTTGGCCTGGATGGCCACCTGCGTGCTGGCCGCTGTGCTGCATCCGGTTCCCGTGTCGGTGACGGTGACGGTATAGGTTCCGCTCATGGCCAAGGTTGCTGAACTGCGCATCGGATTCTGTTGGGTCGAGGTAAAGCCGTTGGGTCCCGTCCAGCTATAGGTCAGATTGGCTCCGCTTGGCCCGGCAGTCAGTTGCAGCGTTCCGCCAAGTGCCACCGGCATATTGCTGGTGGCAGTGGCCGCCGGTCCTGCAATCACAGTCAGGGAAGCGTTGTTTGAAGCCACATTGGAGCAGCCGCTCCCCACCAGACAATTGTAGTTGGCGGCGGCATCTCCGGCGTTCACCGGGTTGATGGTCAAGGTCGCTGTGGTGGCACCCGCAATATTCCCGCCATTGGAAAGCGGAGTCGTCCCTTTGCGCCATTGGAAGGTGGTTGCCCCGGTGGCTGTCACGGAAAAGGTCGCCGTGGCACCGGAACAGACGGTTTGATTTCCCGGTTGTCCGGTAATGTTTGGAGCCGCGCAGCCGGATTGGATTTCAAAGGCCCCAATATCCACCTGGGTTCCGAACAGCCGAACAAAGCCGGTTCCCCGCTGGTCAGTGGTCAGGTTGAACGGCGCTCCGGTCAGGCTCGAATCGCCTGTGTCTTTGGCCGGGCTGGTGGCTTGCACGGCGTGGGTCTGAGTTGGTCCGCCGTTGTTGGTCAAACTGTCCAACTGCGGATTGATGGGGGCTCCATTGGTCCCTGCCAAATCGTTGTTGCTGCCATTGGTAAAACCGGTGCTGCCCGAATTGCTGCCAATCAGGTTGAAACCCTGTGAAAGGAAGGTCCCGCTGACATCCGGCTTGGTTTGGGTGGTTCCGGCAATGATGGTGCTGCGCACATTGACGGTTCCGCCAAAGTTGGCAATCCCTCCCGCATTCCCGGCATTGCAGGTGTTGGCCGTCAGGGTGCAGGCCACCACAGCGACCTGTGCATTGCCGCCGGTGCTGTTATAGACGAACACGCCGCCACCACTGCTGGCACTGCCGGAAGTGGTAAAGTTCCCCGTTCCCTGGTTGACACTGTTACCGGAAAGCGTGCTGTTGACAATGGTCACGCTGGCGTTCGCGCCGGTTGGAATATCACCTGAAACTTGTTGGGAGTAAACAAAAATAGCTCCGCCAAGTCCTGAACCGGACCCGGAACGGTAAGAGAATGTAACGGCAAGTCCGTTTCCACCCGTGGCGTTATTTCCTGAAAAGGTGCTGTTGGTAATGGAGAGCGTGCCGCCATAGGTAAAAATGGCACCGCCCATTCCGGCTCCACCGCCTGCCCCAATGGTTTGGGCATTCCCTCCGCCAAAACCGCCGAGAACGGTGGTGGTTCCTGACGGCGCAGTTGACCCGCCGCCAAATCCACCCACACCTCCAAAACCGCCGCCACCGCCACCAAACCCACCGGCTGTATTCCCGCCGCCGCCGCCGCCAAACCCTCCTGGTCCGCCGTTAAAGCCGCCACCGGCACCGCCGCCGCCGCCGCCGCTGTCACCGCCGCCACCACCACCGCCGCCGGAACCATTTGTACCGGAAATAATGCTGTTTCCCCCGCCGCCGCCGCCGCCTGTGGCTGTACCGTTTCCACCTCCGCCGGCTCCACCAGTTCCGCCGGTTGTGGCGGTTCCATTTCCTCCATTTCCCAGGGAGCCACCACCACCACCGCCGCCGCCGGACAAACTGCCGTTGTTGACCCCAAAGCCACCTGACCGGTCAAGCCCAGCGCCACCACCGCCGCCGCCGCCGCCATTTAACCCTCCGGTTCCGTTCCCACCGTTCCCGCCGCTGCCGCCGCCGCCGCCGCTGGCCGGATTTGACGGAACGCAAAAACCACCGCTTCCGCCGACACCGCCGCCACCGCCACTGGCTCCGCTGGTTCGATTGCCTCCATTGCCACCTTTGGCTTGATTGGAGGCCAAGGTGCTGCGATTGATGGAGACAGTTCCGCCGTTGTTCATCAGCGCGCCCCCCAGGCCGGCCCCGCCCGCTCCGGGAGAAAACCCATCGCCTCCATTTCCACCCTGAGCCAAACCATTGCTCACGGTCAGGTCATTGAGGGTCAGATTTCCGGTTGTGCCTGGAATTCCCGGATTTCCCGGCCCCGAAACGTGAAACAGCCGGAAAGAACGGCTGGCTGCCGGGTCGCGCTGAATGGTTGAACCATTCCCGTTGATGGTTAAAGTCCGCGCAACGTCGGGAAGACCGTTATATCCATCCACCGCATTATCCGGACCTGTCACCGTATAGGTACATCCGGCAGCCAGATTGATGACATCAACGGCAGGGTTATTCATTGCCGCAATCAAACCGGCAGTATCCCCGCACCCAACGCTGACCGTGGTTTGCGGACCAACCACCAACTGGCTGAAAGCTGGCTCCTGACTGTTGTGGCTTTGTGAAAAGGCTTGGGTTCGAACGGGCACCACCCATCCAAGTGCCAAACTGGCCATGCCCGCAAACAGACACAATAAACTGATTCGATTGAGGGACTGCAATACAACTCGTTCCTGAGGGCTGCTCATAACATCTCCGTTTTGCTGAAAGGGTTCAATCCTGATTCAAACCCAAAGACCGGAGTGTTTTGTCTTGCCGGGAACGTCTCACTGCCACGTCTTTGCATTTGAAAGGTGGCCGGATTCCGGTTTGCCACAATCATGGCCCCTGCGTAATCCGACCCTTTCAAAAGGGTGGCAAAATGGAAAAAAACATTTCATGCCCTGGATTGGCACAACCCAGGAATGTGTTTTGAAATGTGAACTATACAAGGAAGGGAACGGAAGAAATCGGTTTAACGGGATTTCCCCTCAACATCTTCCGAATACAGCGCCTCTTCGGAATAAACCGGAACCTGGGCCTTTTCCGGATTAAGTCGGAGCCGTTCTCTGGCGGTAAACATGCTGCCCTTGGCAGGTTTGACCGGAGCAAACTTCAGCAGGCCGAGGGGTTGGGGAATATCGGCGTAAACAGCTTCGATGCCACCCCGCATGAGGTAGGTTTCGTGCCAAAAACCAATCCCGCCGGAATCTTTGAGAAACTGCTGCCACCAAATCCGATGCGGGTCCGAGCGGGTCCAGCGTTCCAGCGTTTCGAAATCACGCCAGTATTGCCGCATTCCTACATGCGGAGGAAAGAGGGAAAAAATCAGATTTTCGTGGAGCAGCAAACCTTCCGGCTGTTCCTCGACCGAACGGGCGATTTTCGGACCAAACCCCAACAGGGTTTTGAGTCCGGTCAGGGCATTGACCCGCATCCCAAGATAAATCACGACCAAATCGGGATATGCCGACAGGTCAACGGTTTGACGATTGACTTTCATACGGTTGACTTTCAGAAAATTTATCCACGAAGAAACACAAAGAAACACGAAGAAATAAAAACCGTTACTGGTCCTGGAGCGGTTTGCCAATATATTCCTCGTGCCGCTGCATGACCTGCCCCCAGGACTTGGGAAACCGAAAACCCTCCAACAGAATGTCATCAATGGCCGCCCGTACCTGCCGGGCGCAGGCATCCGGAGCCACACAGCCGACGCCGGTCCTAAGTCCCGGCATGGCAATCGTCCGAATGATGGTGGAAACGGGCTGCCCGGCATACCGCCCGGTGGGAAAAAACCCAAAGCGCCAATTGAGGAAAACAGCCCGTGCTGCCAGATAGGGGTTGGCCGTTTCCGTTATCATCATCGGATAGCGCATCGTCGGAGCGGCAATCATAAAAGGAAAATCCGGGTGGTCGGTTTCCACAATCTGCGCGGCTCCAATGAGCAGTTCGCCGTGATGCTGCTGGCGAATGGCCTCCTGCAATCGTTCCTGGACGTGCCAGCCCAACCGCTGGCTGTAGAGCAGGTCAATCCCTCCGTTCATAAACCCAAAACTGTTCGCCGGACTGACCAGTGCATCGCACTGCACCTCAAAAATCGAACCGTGCTGGACCTGAACAAAATCCAAATCTCCGCAATAGGTTTTCCAGGCTGCGGCCAAGGGCTCCTGGAGGGAAGTCAATATCAATTGCAACATGAAGCTACCTGCTTGATTTACCCGATGGGTGTATTTTGCATTGTGGCCTGCGAAGCAGGTCAAAGAGAGTAGCCCCCGGTGAAGCACAGCGTAACCGGGGGAACTGGTAGCCAAGTCCCACCTCGCCTGCAACGCAAGCAGTAGGTGGATTTCGGTTGCCTGTTTTACAGGTTGTGGCTGCTTTTCCCGGTGCTGACCCGCAGTTGCCCGGTGGCCTACTTTCTGCCGCCTGTGTTGCAGGCTCAAAATACAATAGTCGAGTAATTTATCAGTGTCCCTGCCAGAACACCCGACCAATCTGTTTGGTCAATCCTTCGGGGCGATATATCCGTCACGGGCCCGCACCTGCAAATCGGGCCGTTTTACCCGAACCTCGATTTTGCGGTATTTCCCATCGTGGGAATCATTGGTTGAATAATAGGCCAGGTTGTACTGGGCTTTGAGTTCAGCCGTGAGTTGGGCAAATTGCGTCGCCAAAAGCTCGGCGCTCTCAGTTCGAAAAACCCTGCCGCCGGTTTCACGGGCCAGGGTTTCCAGGGTTGACTGGGAAGTATCCTGCAAAAAATCGTCGTAACGGGTTTTGGCCGCTGCATAAACCCCGTAGACGACCGCTTCGGATTTGCGGACCTCCTCAAGTGCCCGTGCCAGGGTGACTTTGCTGATGGTGTTGGAGCCATCCGAGACAATCACAATCACGCGGCGGCCTTTTTCCCGCCCGACGCGCTGGGCCGCCACAAAAATCGCATCAAAGATGGCTGTTCCGCCACGGGCTTCCAGTCCCTTGGTGGAGGATTCCAGCGCAGTTGTGTCACTTGTCATGTCCTGCCGCAGAACAATGTCATGGTTGAAACTATAGAAGGCTGCCCGGTCAATCGGGCGCAGGACTTCCCGGAAGAACCGGACGGCGGCTTCCTGTTCGAATTTAAGCCGGTTGCGGACGCTGGAACTGGTATCAAGCAGCATCACCAGCCGGAGCGGATTGTTTTCCTCGTGCGAAAAGGCTTCGATTTTCTGAAGTTTACCGTCTTCGTAAATTTCAAAATCATCCCGCTCCAGCCGGCTTACCGGTTCGTCGTTTTTCCGGAGCACGGTCGCCGCCACGGTCACCAAATCCGACCGGACGCGAATATCATTCTTGTCATCCTGAACGGCACCGGTCTTGTCTTTTTTTACCGGCCCCTTGACCTCCGGCGGGACGGGGACACTTTGGGCCGCGACGGAAGAAAACGGCACCGCCAGCCAGACGGCCAAACCACAAAGCAGATAAGTGATGATGTTCCCTGATTTCATAGGAGTTTTTCCAATCTGGCGCACAACTCCTCAATTTCCTGTTCCAGCCGGTCAAAATCCACGGTTTCGCCATTTTGGGCGAGCGGTGCAAGAAAAACAAAAGGATTGCCGGCAGGAAACCCGACATCGCCTGCTTGGTAAAGCTGCCGCCCTTCGATGTGCATCCCTAAATCCCGTTTGTACCCGCCGCGTCCAAGCAGATTCTGAAAATAGAGGATACCTTCCTTGGCTTCGGCCACGACCCGTACTTCATCGAAAATCCCATTGCCAAGGGCCAAAATCACGTCGTAATACTCCTGCTGGTCAGCCAAATCCAGCATGCCCCAATCAAAGGATTCACCACCCTCGATTGACACCAACTGAATGCGCAGGCTGATTGGAACTGTATCCGATTTGTTCATTCCGAGTTCTCAATTCTCAATTTTCAATTTTCAATTCCCGCAGCCACCGGTCAAAGGCAGCCAACCCGATTTCCACCTGTTTGGCCCGCCGGTCGGATTTCCGTTTCAGACGGCGGCGGTCACCTTCTTCCAACGGAGGAAGCAAGGCAAAGGTAATGTTGGCCGGTTGGTAGGGGCGGACCTCGCAGTTGGCGACGTAGTGGGTCAGACTGCCAATGGCACTTTCACGCGGAACCGGCACGGGAGTTCGCTTTTTGACCAGTTCCGTTGCATGGAGGCCCGCCACCAGACCCGTGGCGATTGATTCGACATAGCCCTCAACACCCGAAATCTGCCCGGCAAAAAAGATTTCCGGATGGTCTTTCATCTGCATGGTGTTGAGGAGCAAAGCTGGTGCATTGATATAGGTGTTGCGGTGAACCTGCCCCAATTTGATAAATTCCGCCTGTTCCAGCCCTGGAATCATGCGGAGCAGTTCTTTTTGCGGCCCCCATTTGACCGAATTCTGGAACCCGACCAGGTTGTAGCTGTCCGCCATCAGGTTTTCCTGCCGGAGTTGGACCGCCGCATGAGGTTCGCGCCCGGTTTTGGGGTCCACCAGCCCGACCGGTTTCATGGGGCCAAAGCGGAGCGTCTCGCGCCCGCGTGTGACCGCCACATCAATCGGCAGACAGGATTCGAAATAACAGGCCGCATCGCCCTCAAAGGTTTTGTGCGGCACTTTTTCCGCCGCCAGCAACGCATCTATAAAGGCTTCATACTGGTCGCGGGTGAAGGGGCAATTCAAATAATCGTCTCCGCCTTTGCCATACCGGGCTGCCCGAAAAACCGTGTCATAGTTAATCGAATCGGCTTCGACCACCGGGGCAATCGCATCAAAAAAATAAAGCTGCGTGTTTCCCGTGAGCTTCATCACGGCCTGAGTCAGGGCATCTGAAGTCAGGGGGCCGGTGGCAATGATAACAGGCGCACCGCCGTTGGGGATTTCCGTCACTTCCTCGCGCACAATTCGGATGCGTGGATGGGCGGCAAGGCGGTCCGTTACGGCAGCGGAGAATTTTTCCCGGTCAATCGCCAAAGCCGCTCCCGCCGGGACTCGCGTTTCATGGGCAATTTCAAGCAGCAGGGAACCTGCCCGACGCAGTTCCTCCTTGAGCATGTAGGGGGTTGTGTTGACTTCATCTGACTTGAAGGAGTTGCTACAGACAATTTCAGCCAGATTGGAGGTTTGGTGGGCGGGCGTGGGCCGGGCCGGGCGCATTTCATAGAGCACCACGTCCACGCTCTGTTTGGCAGCCTGCCAGGCGGCCTCGCTGCCAGCCAACCCGCCTCCAATGATGGTTACCTGATTCACGGTCATTCAAAAAAACCTTTCGAGAGACATTTTTTAGCTCTCCACGGAGCTTCGTGGAAAAAATTTCGTGGAAAAATCCTTGTACCGACACTATATGAAGCGACCTGCCTGCTCGCAAGACAGGATTCCTCTTTGCAAATTTGAAAAAATCCGGTAAAAAGGGAAGTCATCCGCACGGCACGCGCCAACGAGCGCAATAATAATCATCTTCGACCCAACGGAGAACCTGACATGGGTTATTACGTCCGTGTATTTTGTACCTCTCGTGAAATCCCTTCAATTCACACTCTTATTCAATCCGCTCAGGAAGCAGAAGTCACTTTTGGCGTTGCAGTTGACGTTCATACCCAGCTTGAAACGCCTGACTGGACCCGCTTTGACCTGATTTACAATCAACGCAAGCAACCGGTTTCGATTCAATGCCTGCGTAATTCCGGCCCCAATTCACTGGCCGGACTGGTTGTCAACGAATTTCTGGAAGAACTGGGGGACGAGTCTTACACCGTTCTCGATATTGATGTGACCAGCCATCTGCGGGCTACCGAATTTATTGTTCAATGCTGGGTTCCAGCCGATTTCGAACGGGATGGGTTTTACGCCCTGGAGGAAATCCTCGCATTTTGCGGCTATAACTGCGATGGCCTGATTCAGGATGACAACCTGGGTTACATCGCGGATGCCGGAGTCTGGTATCTGGCTGGCTGTGCCCATCTGACCGAACATCAATACGCCCCCAACTCTTTGGGGCGCTAAGTCCGCTGTCTTTTTGCAAGGTTGGGCGCAGCGTATTCCCTCATTATGGTGAGCCAATATTTTCATACGCTCTTTGCCCAACCTGAGCAAATGGATGCCTTTTGGGCCGCAGGCTGGCGTCATTTCGGTACCTTTTTTTTCCGTTACGCCACCAACACCTGGCAGGGCAAACGCTGCACGGTTCTGCCTTTACGAATTGACCTTTCATCTTTTTCTCTCTCCCAAAGCCAAAAACGGGTTCTTAAACGGAATGCGGACCTCCGGGTTCTGATTCGTGAAACCTACATTGACGAGGAAAAGGAAGAGCTTTTTGAACAGCACAAAAATCGCTTTTCCCACAATGTTCCGGAATCCATCTATAGTTTTCTGTCGCCGGTGCCCGACTCGGTGCCCTGTGCCAACCGGGAAATCTGTGTGTATGAAGGTGACAAACTGCTGGCAGTCAGTTTTCTTGACCTGGGGGAAACCGCAACCTCAGCCGTCTATGCCATGTTTGATTTGGCCGAATCCAAACGCAGTCTCGGCATTTTTCTGATTTTGGTGGGCATCCGGTTTTCCCAGGAAAACGGCTTTCGCTATTACTATCCGGGTTATGCCTACCGCGAGCCTTCATTTTACGACTACAAAAAGCGTTTTTCCGGACTGGAGTATTACGACTGGAAAAAAGGGTGGAAACCTTTCAAATCAGAACTGAGGACTGAGGACTGAGGACTGAGGACTGAGGACTGAGGACTGAGGACTTAGGACTGAGGACTGAGGACTGAGGACTGAGGACTGAGGACTGAGGACTGAGGACTGAGGACTGAGGACTGAGGACTGAGGACTGAGTTTGTATTTTCAATAGCCACATTCTTACCTGACCCACATGGTTTCAAAAAACTGAATCAAGTTTCGTCATAAAAACAAGCTCAGTCCTCAGTCCTCAGTCCTCAGTCCTGAATTTCAGCCTTTCTGTATCAGCCACAACGCCACGCATAGCAGAACGGCTCCGGCAATCCGGGCCGGACTGATAGGATGTTTGGGCAGGTCGAGCAACCCGTAATGGTCCAAAATCAAGGCGGCAATCAACTGACCGACTATCAAGGAGGCTGAGGCCACCGTGGCCCCGATTCGGGGAATCGCCAAGATGGCGCAGGTGACGAAAATGGTGCCAAACAACCCGCCCAGCCACGCCCACCAGGGGGCACCTGTGGCCGCCCGCATATTACCCGGTTGCCCCTGAGCCAATGAGATTCCAGCCACCAAGGCCAGGCACAGCGTTCCGGTCAGAAAGCTGATAAACGCACTGTAGGTCGGGTTCACCACAAACGTGCGGAGTTTGGCGTTAATGGCCGACTGCATCGGAACCAGCAATCCGGAGAACAAAACAAGCAACACCCAGCCAAATTTCACAGACAGACCTCATCAGGACAAAATTGGATTTTCGGAAAAAGAGCGCATCATTCACCATTTGCCTGAAATTGTCCACTGTGGGTTCCAAGTCCAGCCAGGGTTGATTTTCTTTGGCACAATTGCAGGCGGGTTTTCGTACCGGACTGAAAGCCACGTGGTAAATTCCCTAAATTGGTTTATATTTGACCGGGAGGATTTGCCTTTTCCGGCTGAAACCTCAACCCTCACATTCCAAGGAAGTGTTATGTCCAGTCCCTATCAATCAAATGAAGAACACTTGGTGAAACCCGAAGAAACCAAGTCAAACGTCAACGAAGAAACCAAACGTCCGATTGACGAATTCACCGGTTCCATTCGTGAACTGGCGCAGAAACTCCCCGAATCCATTGGAAAGCTGCCCAATTCCATTGGCAACGCCATCCAAAACGTACTGGCGACGCGGGACCATTCGGTCAACGTCCGCATCACGGAGGAAACTTCTAAAGCTTTGGACCAACTGGTCGAAGCCGGACTATTTGAAAGCCGCTCGGAAGCCGCTGCTTTCCTGATGAACGAAGGAATCAAAGCCCAGGCTGCTCTGTTTGCCCAGGTTATGGAAAAAATCGACAAAATTGCGCAGTTGCGCGCCGAATTGAAGTCAATGGTGTCAAAAGACTAACTTCAAGGACTGAGGACTGAGGACCGAGGACTGAGTTTTTCTTGTCAGACTTCATGCGTGGTCGGCGCACCGCCAACAATGAAAACCGGCTCAGTCCTCAGTCCTCAGTCCTCAGTCCTTCGGAAAGGAGTTTATGGACGAGATTTCACGGATGCTTCCGCTGATGTTGAGAGCCGCCGGGCAGCAGGAAGAGCTGACCGAACGGGCCACCTTTGTAGCCTGGGATTTGGCGGTCGGCCAAACCAATCACCGGTTTTCAGCTCCAGTCCAGCTTTCGGGGAAAACCCTGGTGGTGGCAACCCTGGATGAACAGTGGAAAAAGCAGTTTGAAAACCTCGCCGGAAAAATCATTTTCAAACTGAACGGCTATCTCGGCAGCCCCCTTGTGACCCGTATCCATATGACCATTGACCCCAAATGGGTGCAGGAAAAACGCACCGTCAAAGCCACGCCGCCGCCGGCTCCACTGCCGAAGGATGAACAACTGGATGCTGCCGCCCAACAAATCTCAAACGAGGTTTTGCGCCAGCAGTTTCTGCGAACTGCCCTCCGCTGTCTGGAACGACATCCGGAAGAACCTGAAGCCACTCCACCCGAAAATTGAAGGCTCTTGCTGTTTCAGCACGTGAGTTGGTTACATCAACGGCCATTCAGTGTAGCCGGGAGGTTGAATGCCCGGACTCCAGCCCATGCAGACATCACTTTTCTTTCCCTCAATTGTGACGCTCCCTTTGTCAGGCTGGCTGGTTGGGCTGGCCGTGGCCGGAAGTTTAACAGTAGCTGCCAAAGCCACCAAAAGTGTGGACTGGGGCGGAGCTCTGAGCGGAGGTATGATTGCCTTTACGCTTTTTGCCGCTTTCGGTTGGTGTGGCGTGGCGCAATTGATGGCATTTTTTGCCTTGGGTACGGCTTCTTCCAAAATCGGCTTTCAGATGAAACAAAAGAAAGGAACCGCCCAGGAAATCCGCACCTGGCGCAACGCCTTCGCCAATGCCGGAGTTGGCTTTGGCTGTGCCGGGGCAGCCCTCCTGCTGCCTCAGTACACATTTTGGCTGGCAGGCATGGCGGCCAGTTTCGCCGCCGCCGCCTCAGATACGGTGGCCGGTGAAATCGGTCGGGTGTATGGTCGGAATCCGCGCATGATAACCACGTTGCAACCGGCCCGGAGCGGGGAAAACGGTGCTATTTCGATGGTGGGAACCCTGACTGGTTTGCTGGTTGCGTTTGTGATGGCCGGAATCACTCAAATGTTCCACTCTGGCGCAGGCTGGAAACTGTTGTTGGTTATCGGCTTCACTGGTTTTTTGGGAAATCTGGTCGACAGTCTGTTGGGCGCAACGCTGGAAAACCGTGGGTTGCTTAACAACGAACAAGTCAATTTTCTATGCACCTTGACGGCGGCCTGTCTTGCAGTGGCACTCCATTAGAGGATTGGAAACCTAAAACCCGAAACCCGAAAGGTACTTCTATGAAACGACCCGCTTCACCCAATCTCTGGATTTTACGACTGGTTCCGTTTGTGCTGCTGGGAAGTGCCGCACTCTGGCTGCATTTCAATTGGGAACAGATTCCTCCCCGCTGGGCAATTCACTGGGGTGCCCATGGCCAACCCGACGGCTTTTCCACCAAAACCCCGCTCGGAGTGTATTTTATTCTCATATTTGGCAGCGGATTGGCGGTTTTCGTCCAACTCATCGGACTGATTGTCGGCAAGGTCACCCAAAATTCAGGCAACTTACCGGAAGTTGCCGCCACCGAGTTTGGCCGTGTCACGATGGAATTCACGGTCTGGCTTTCGCTTGCCATGGCTTTTATTTTTTCATTGCTCGGTGTCTGGCTCCCACTCTTTCCTCCGCAAAACTCTATTTCCGTGGTGCTGACCTGTTTTGGGGCGGTGCTGCTTTGTGTGGGGTACGGCATTTTTCGTTTCAAACAGACGGCAGACTGGCTCAGGACCCTCAATCTGCCGGGACTGGAACAATGGAACGGCGGCCTTTTCTATTCCAATCCGGCTGATGAACGCCTGTGGGTGCCGAAAATCACCGGAGCCGGGTATACGATCAATTTCTCTCACAAACGGGCTTGGCCGGTTTTTTTGCTGATGACCGGATTGCCGCTGCTGATTGCCCTGGTTGTGGTTACCTTGGCCTTAACCGCGCAGTCCCGCTGAAAACCGTTTTTCCTGAAACAGGCAAAGCTGGTTGAAAGCGGGTCTGTTGGTTGTTACAAATAGGGCATCCTGCTTTTATTGCCAGAGGATTTCATTCCGATGTTTCCCTTTTTTAAGAAAAAAGACGGGCCTCGTGAGCGGCAGTCGAAAAAAATTCGGGTTTTGTTTGTCTGTACCGGCAACATTTGCCGGTCCCCCACTGCCGAAGGCGTGTTCCAGCGCATGGTGGACCAATTTGGACTTTCCGAGGTTGTCGAAGTGGATTCTGCCGGCACTCAGGATTATCACGTTGGTGCCGCCCCTGACCGGCGGGCACAACAGGCTGCTCTCAAACGAGGCGTTGATTTAAGCCGCCTGCGCGCCCGTGAGGTTGAGCGCGAAGACCTCAAGCAATTTGATTACATTTTGGCCATGGACCAGGGGCACGAACGCTATCTGCGAAACATGTGCCCACGGGGAAATGAGCATAAAATCAAGCTTTTTCTGGAATTTGCTCCGCACCTGCACATGCTGGACGTTCCCGACCCTTATTATGGCGCGGATGACAATTTTGAGACGGTCCTTGATTTGGTCGAAGTCGCTGCCAAGGGGTTGCTGGCCGACATTCAATGGAGGCACCTCTAAAACCGCAAGGACTGAGGGCTGAGGACTGAGGACCGAGTTGTAAATTTGGAGTGCGGTGACAAGTCCCCGCACTCCAAAATCCTTCTTTCCCAGTCCTCAGTCCCTCTTTATTATTTGCCAACGGTTTTGGCACAACGAAAGCCAATATCGCTGCTGCGGGCGGTGGGCAACATCCAATGCCGGAAGGAAACCCGCAACGAGGCTTTACCGCCTTCGGCAGAACCACCCCGGAGCACTCGTTCCTTGCCCTCGGCTGGGCCGGTGGGATTGGCGGGCGGAGCCACCCGGTAATAGTCAGCGTCGTACCAGTCGCGGCACCATTCCCAGACATTCCCGGTCATGTCATACACTCCATAGGCATTGGGGAAATACGACGCCACCCGGACCGGGTGTTGAAGTCCAAAATTGGCATGGAAGGGGGTAATGTCGTCGCCCCAGGGAAAGAGCTTTCCTTCCAATCCGCCGCGCGCTGCTTTTTCCCATTCCGCTTCGGTCGGCAGCCGTTTTCCCACCCAGGCGGCATAGGCAACTGCATCTTCCCAACTGACATTGATGACCGGAAAATCAGGCTTTTTATGGAAATAGTCCAAATCCGTCCGGGGACCGGCAGGAAAAGCGCGTCCGGTTTTTTCGCAAAAACGGCGAAACTGGGCGTTGGTAACTTCGGTCTTGTCAATAAAAAAGGCATCCAGAAAAACCAGATGGGGTGGGCGTTCGTTGGGCAGACCGGCGCTGCTGCCCATCTGAAAATAACCTGCCGGAACATAGGCCATGTCTTTGGGAACCAGGATTTCCGGTGGCACGACAATGGTTGGATAGGCTGGCTGCGGGGCTTTTTTCCATTCTCCGGAAAGGCCTTTTTTCCCGGTCAGGCTGGGATTGCTGGGCGAGCTGTTTCGAATCACCGTGGTGCATTCCGACTCTGAGGAAATTGGCGTCGGGTCGGCTGTGTCCGGAATCGGAGCCGTGATGGTGGGAGGCACCAGCACGGTTGGTTGGAGCGAGATGGCCGCCGGGTCGGTTTCGGGAAGCGGTGCTTCCGTCAGTGTTGCCGGCAAGGCCGGTTTCTTAAAATCAAGGTCCACCTGAATGCGTGAACTGCTGGTGAGAACCGGTGTGCTCCAGGCATTTTCGGCAATCACCCCTTTAGCCAGATAATCCTCAATCCCGACCGCCACCTCAGCGGCGGAACCCGGACGTTCCTGCGGTTTTTTCCGGATGCACCGCATCACGAGGTCGGCAATTTCCGGCGCAAGTTGCGGACAGGTTTCCAGAATTGGACGAGGTTGGCGGGTTTCGTGGGCAATTGCCACTGCCATGGTGGGACCGACAAATGGGGCCTCTCCTGCCAGCATTTCATAGAGGATGATGCCCAGGCTGTAAATATCGGAAGTCGGAGCCACCTCGCGCCCCCCGCATTGTTCAGGTGACATGTAGCGCGGCGTGCCCAGCATAATTCCTGTGTCGGTCAGACTTGTCAGCTCCAGGTCCACTTGGTCCATCAGTTTGGCGATGCCAAAATCAAGCACTTTGACCACATTGTCATGGCCGGGTACCTTTTCCAGAAAGATATTGGCGGGTTTCAAATCGCGGTGGATAACACCTTCACGATGGGCACTTTCCACCGCCCAGGCCACCTGCCGCATGATGGCCAACGCCTGCCGGACTTCCATCCGGGGACCGCTTTTCAGTCGTGAGCGGAGGCTTTGGCCCTCCAGGTATTCCATCACCAGATAGGCAATGTCGCCTTCCAGGGTGCCAAACCCGGTGACCGCCACCACATTTGGATGCAGAATCCGTCCGGCTGCCCGTGCTTCGCGCCGAAACCGGGCCAGACAGGAAAGCCAATAGTCGCGCACATCCACAATCTGGGTCAGCAGCGAAGGGTGCAGAACTTTGGTCGGATGCAAAATTTTCAGTGCCACCGGTCGCTCGATGTCCAGTTGCAAGGCCCGGTAAACAACCCCGTGCGCTCCCTCGCCCAATTTGGCATCAAGCCGGAATTTGCCATCCAGCACCTGTCCAACCAGCGAGTCGAAATTGAAGGACGACAAAACCTGCCCGTCAATTGGACAAAAGGTAATGGCATCGGGATATTCAGTTTGGCATCTTTGGCAACGGCGCATGCTGGATTGGGTTGTTGGTTTTGTAGTTGGGTTTGAGAGTTGTTCGTTTTGCGTCTGACGAGGTAATTGTGCCGCATCCCGTGCCGACTGGCGAGTCGTTACCAACAAAAAATGCAGCCATCAGCCGGAGGCTTGATTTGCACCCTAGGTAAATTACACCAAGCTGTGGATGAGGGTTCCGGTTGCCGGTTGGCTGGCTTGGGAAAGGTCGGTCTCTGAATCTCAGGAAAAGGGTTTTCAAGCTTGAAACCCTAAGCCTTGATTCCGAACCCACTTTGGGGTTTCAGCTAAACCGCTTGTTAGCGCCACTCTCCTTGCATAACAAAAGCGGCCCAGAAAAACGGGGCCCGCCAGCGTTTTTGTTTGAGCATGGTTAGTTGCGCCTTGCGGAGGGCGGCTGCCGGTCGCACGTGCTGTTCACCTAAAATTTCCTGATAAAAGGTTTTCATGAGTTCTGCGGAAGCCCGGTCGTCAATATTCCAGAGGCTGGCGACGACTCTGGCTGCACCAGCATACATAAATCCGCGTGTCAGGCTAATCAGTCCTTCGCCCCGGACGGATTTGCCCAACCCCGTCTGACAGGCGCTGAGGACCACCATCTCCACCGGCAGTTGTAAATTGTAAATCTCCGGCAGACGCAGAAAACCGTCTTGCGGACGACCATTTTCGTCAAGTTGCGCCAGGACGATGCCGGATAACTCCGGATGTTCCTCGTTGGCCAGACTGTGGGTGGCAAAATGCACAAACTGGAACCCGGCCAGCACCCCATTGGTTGCCACCTTCCGGTTGGCGGCAAATCCGGTGGCTTTGAGTGTTTTATCCGGTGGGAGCAAGGCGGCAATTGCTTCGCTTTCAAGTTGAGAAAACTGGAGTCGGGAAAATCTGGGCCCCTGGTTTTTAGTGGAAAGTCGTTTGTTGATGGATTGACTCACATTTTGCGGGGCGTCCGGACCTTGCTTCGCGGTTGGAAAGGTCAGCCGGGAATCAGTCGCATCAAATACGGGGTCCGCCAGAATCGCCACCGTTTGAGCGGCTGGCAGGCGGTGTGTCTCTTCTTTGCGAATCAGGTCAAGGGCATTTAATGAAGGCAGCGTAACAATTTCGTGCTTTTCCAGCAAAAAGGGAGGGGAACTGGCAGTCAAACCGGATGGGGACCCTGAACCCTGCGGCTCCGGCAGCGCGGCGAACGGGACATATTCAAGAACTTCATCCGGAATGATGGCCAATCG
The DNA here is from genome assembly GCA_019695185.1 of Blastocatellia bacterium. GTDB lineage: Bacteria > Acidobacteriota > Blastocatellia > Chloracidobacteriales > Chloracidobacteriaceae > JAIBAN01. The sequence continues at coordinate 21,762 of JAIBAN010000047.1, forward strand.
TTTGGTTCCCAGGTGTGCGGCTGCCGGTTCCAGCAACATGGCGCTCAGGCGGGCGGCTTCCCGGTCATACTCACCATCGGCCCGGAGCACCCGCTGGGCGTAGGTTTCCGCCTTTTCCCCTTCGTTTGGTTGACGGGCCGTCAGCAGGCGATAGACCTTGAGCACCTGGGTTTCGATTTCCGCCCGCGACGGCAAGACAAAGCTGGTGAGGGAATCAGGGGTCACCAACCACAGGTAGCTTCGTTCCGCCCCCAGCGAATAGCGCAACAGCAATGTGTCGGGGTCTAAAATCCGCGCCCGGATTTGCGCCAGATTCAAAGGGGTTGGCTGAACCAGAGCCGTATAGCGGGGGCTTTGCTGGCGAATCAGTGTGCGGACCTCCATCAGTTCCCGGCGCAGTTCGCTCATTTCCTCTTGCAAGCGGGAAAACCGGGATTCCATTCCGGGTTGACCGGCCAATTGGCCGGCCCGACTGGTTTTGTCGTTCAGGCGTTGTTGCAGGTCCCGTTCGCGGGCCACCAGTTGCGGGTTGGCTCCCTGGCGGATATCGGCCCGGCTCTCCGTCAGTACGTCCGCCAGGCTGCGGGCACGTGCCTGGCCACAGACCTGGAGCGCTTTTTCCTGGCAAGCCGGGTCATTGGTCTGTTCATACAACCGCATCAGAATATCAATATAGAGGTCAAAATAATCCTGCACAGTCGCAAAAAAGGAAGTTCGCAGTTCGTGGCTGACCACTTTCCCCCGCTGGATTTCGACAATCCGAAGCGCCTCTTCGATGGAGTCACGGGCTATGGTCAAGTGGTCCTGGCTGGCTTCCAGACTGGCCACCAGATAAAGCAGATTGGCCTCGTTGGGTTTATCCTGAAGAGCCCGGCTGATGGTGAGGGCGTGCTGGTAATGGTCGTGGGCCTGGGAAAGTCGGCCTTTACGCCATTCCAGGTCACCCAGGTTGGAGACAATTATCAACTCGGACCAGCGGTCAGCCTCCGCGCGGGCCAGCCGGAGGCCCTGTTGGAAAAGGCGCTGACTGCGGCTGAACTGTCCGGCGTCACTGTATTCACAGGCAATGTTTTCCAGGGCCAGGATGATTCCACCGGGCGATTTGAGGCGGCGGTGCAGCGCCAAGGCCCGGAAAAAATAGGAAAGGGCCTTTTGTTTTTGCCCCTGGATACTGAGCAAATGCCCGATGTTATTGAGCGTCGTGGCTTCGCCGGGACGGTTGACGGTGGTGCGGAAAATTGACAGGGCCTGCCGCAACAACCCCAGGGCTTGGGCCGGTTCTCCCAGGCTTTCATAGATGTTTGCCAGATTGTTGAGCGCCAGCCCTTCGCCATACTGGCTCTGAACCCGGCGACTGAGGGCAAGCGCCTCCTGGCCGTAATCAAGCGCCGTTTGAAATTCTCCCAGGGAAATGTGAAACAGGCTGAGGTTGTTGAGGGCAACGGCCTCATTTGCCTGACTTTTCATGGCGCGCAAAATCACCAGGGCCCGGTTGAGGGCGCTCAGTGCTTTCCGTTTTTCTCCCATGTCGTCATAAATGAGAGAGAGGTTGTTCAAGGTGGTGGAAATTTCCCCTTGCTCATCAAACCGTTCAAAGACCGCCAGCGCCTGTTCAAGTATGGTCTGAGCCTGAGTTAGATTTCCCAAACTGCGCAGCGACAACCCCAGGTTATTGAGCAGAACCGCCTCCATAACGGCATCGTCCAGTCGTTTCCAGAGGGTCTGCCCTTGCTGGGCACATTCCAGCGCCTGCGTGGATTCCCCCAGCGTGTCAAGCGTGGAACTCAAAAACGTCAGGCTGAGGGCCTGGCCATAGAGGTCGCCGCTGGTCTGGCTCAATTGATAAGCCCGCCGGAGGGCAGTGGCGGAAGCATGATACCGGTCACAGGTGCTTTCAATCACGCCTTGTTGAATCAGCGCTTGAATTTCCAACTCCAGCAAACCTGCCTGCCGGGCAAGATTCCGACTGTGCAAGGTCTTTTCCAAAGCCTTTCCCAATGCCCCCGCCGTTTCTTCCCCGGTTTCTTCCTCCGCCTCGAAAAACGCCTGGAATGCCTGTTCATCAAGGTGGTCAAGTGCCGTGGCCGGACGTATTCCGGTGATGGTGACCCGGTATTTTCCGGGGACGGCCTTGGCGTTCCGGGAATTGATTTCCAGCCGGTAGGTGCCGGTTTGGCGGGCAATCCATTGAAAGGAAAACTGTTGCCGGATGCCATACAGTTCCGAGTTCCAGACTGGCCGGTCTTCCGGGTCAAAAAGATGAAATTCGATACCAGCCCCAGCTTCCTCAAGCCGGGCCAGGCAATTGTGGTTCACCTCAAGGGGAATCAGAAATTGTTGCCTTTCGTTACCGGCCAGCGTTGACTCAGCCGGGATTCCGGCGTTCCAGGCAATCGGCTTTGGGGGAGGCAGCGGAGCGGAAGTTTCCTGAGCCAAGCCAAGTTCGGGCAGTACCAGAAAGAGAAACAGAAACAGGCCCGCCAGGGGCCTGCTTCCGTTCAGCAAATTGGAAAACCGGAAAAGTGAAAAACTAATTCTGCGGGTTTGGATGGTCATGCTGAATGTCTCATTGCCCAGGCTTTAACCGAATGCTTCGCACGTCGCAATCCAGCCTTTCAGGCACGACTGACTCCAAACTCCAAACGAAGACCTCAGAACTCAGGGAAAGACAACCAGAGCTTTAAGCACTTCGCGGGCCTCTGCCATTTTTTCAAAGGCAGCGGTGGTTTCATGCAGCGGATAGCGGTGCGTCACCAGTTTTTCCGCTGTAATGACACCCTTTTCAATCAAATCAAGGGCTTCACGAGTATCGTCCGGACCGCAGGAGTAGCTGGAAACCAGCGAAATTTCATTGAAATAGAGGTGAAAAGGCTTAACCGTCAGGGTTTCTTCGGGTGGGGTTCCCATAAAGAAAACCACGGTTCCCCCTTTGGCGGCGCACCGAATCCCTAAATCCATGACCGGCGCACTGCCGGGGCCGACAATTACCACGTCGGCCAGCTTCCCCTCGGTTTCTGCGGAGAGACGTTCAACCAAGTCTTCGCGGGTGGGGTTGATGACGACATCCGCTCCGAATTCGCGGGCCCGCTCGCAACGGTAATCCACCAAATCGGCCCCGATAATTTTTCCGGCCCCGTAATGTTTCGCCAGCAGGACGTTCATTTGTCCCATGATACCGAGTCCGATAATTAAAATTGTATCGCCCGGTTTCAGATTGGAGCGTTTGATGGATTTGACGGAGCAGGCCGTCGGTTCGGTCAGGGCTCCATCCTCAAAGGAAATCGAATCGGGCAGTTTCAATGTGTCGTTCGCCAGATTGGTTTCCGGCACCAGAAAATATTCGGCAATTCCGCCGGGAATGATTTTGGTGGCTTTCCAGACGGCACATTGCACGTAATTGCCTTTTTCACATTGGCGGCAATTGAAACAGGGGGCATGGTGGTGGACAAACACCCGGTCTCCGACTTTGAATTTGTCCACTTCGGCACCCACGGCGGCAATCACCCCGGCGGGTTCATGCCCAAGCACAATCGGGGCTTTGCGTTTGATATACCAAGGGGTGACATCGCCGGAGCAGACTCCGCAGGCTTTGGCCTGAACCAGGGCTTCGCGGGGACCAACTTCGGGAAGGGGCATCTCTTCGATGCGAATATCGTGAAAATCGTAAATGCGGGCAACTTTCATAAAAAGCGAAGGACTGAGGACTGAGGACTGAGGAGCATCTCCTCAACAATGAAGCAGGTTAGCTTACAAACGCTTCGGTTGCCAAAAACTCAGTCCTCAGTCCTCAGTCCTCAGTCCTCAGTCCTCAGTAAATTAGGGAATGACAGCGCACTTGATGCAGTCGCTGTTTTGGAGCAGATCAAACACTTCACAGAGTTGTTCCAGTTTGTACTGGCCGGTGATGAGCTTGCGACCTGGAATTTGATGGTCAGTGATCAAATCGTAGGCTTTCCGGACGGATAAGGGCGTCATGTGGAAAGGGCTGTGGAGGGTGATTTGATCGTAGTGAATGCGATGTGTGTCAAAGGTGACCGTAGTGCCTTTTTTGCAGCCGCCGAAGAGAATGACATCCCCGCCCCGGCGGGTCATGCGGACAGCGGATTCCCAGACTTCGGGTTTGCCGGTACATTCAATCACGGCGTCGGCTCCGCGCCCTTTGGTCAATTCGAGAACGGCCTCTTCGGTTTCCATGGTTGAAACATCAATCACATGGGACGCCCCCAGGGTCTGGGCCATTTGCAAGCGGAAGGGCCGTCTGCCGGCCACAATCACATTTTGGACGCCATAGGCTTTAAGGGCGACCAGAAAGAGCAACCCGATGGCCCCACTGCCGATGATAACCACCGTGTCTTCCGGATACCAGACGGATTTTTTCTCAAATCCGTGCAGGACACAGGCCAATGGTTCCAGGAGGGCAGCTTCAAGGAAGTCCACGTCTGCCGGTTTATGAAACATGTTTTGCCGGACAATCCGTTCCGGAATTTTGATGTATTCAGCGTAAGCACCCAACACCATGGTGCTCATAATTGTATCGCAGAGGTTGCCCTGGTCGCGGCGGCAATAATAGCAATCGCCACACGGAGCCGAATGGGTGGACATGACCATGTCGCCTTCGCGGAAACGAGTCACACCGGGACCGACTTCGGCAATTTCACCGGAAAATTCGTGTCCAAAGAGCGTGGGCATGGGAAACTTTGGGTGTCCCCGCAAAAATGCCTTCAAATCGGTGCCACAGGTGAGGGCGGTCCGGACCCGGACGACAACGCCTCCAGGTTCAGGTCTTGGTTTCGGGACTTCCCGAAACTCAATCCGACCGGGTTCAACCAGGACGTGGGCGAGCATGGTTTGGGCAGAGGAGAGGGGAGCTAAATATCCCAACGGCGGCTCTTCGAGTTCGGTTGGGGCATACGGCGAGAGCGTACTGAGTGAAGTATGTGTCATTGCAAAAAAGCCGAAATTGAAAATCTCCGTAAAAATCAGGCAGCATTTTGCCTGTCAAGACCCACTGTGGCAAGTCAACTCGGGAGAAATCAACGCCAGTGTTGGGGTTTGGCAAGGTTTTGGTTGCTTGAAGGCGGAGCCGGGTGGTTCAGTCGTTTGCCTGAAAACAGACAAACAGCCCAAAAATTTCTTTTCGGAAAGAGATTTTTTGTCGTGCTCACAATAAAGGGCTTTGTGATGTAAAGTCAATAATTTTCTTGCTGTTACAAGACGAAACAGCGATGTGGCGAAGTGTCAAAAGAAAGAAGGTCAAAGGTGTTGGGAAACACCTTTGACCTCAGTTGGCTGACAGCTACCGAACCGGTTATTGGAAGGGATCGGTGCGGGCATCAATGGATTCAAGGAACCGAATCAATTGAGCCCGTTTTTTGGCGTTCCCGACCGTTTTCTGACCCTTGGTGCCAACGTGGGTGGCATTGCTCAAAACTTTGTCGAGCGATTGGGCGGAGCCGTCATGCAGGTATGGCCCCAGGATGAAAGTGGAGAGCAGGCTCGGCGGGTTGAATCCGGCTGCTCCTTTGGAGGGTTTGCTGATATTGGCACCGGTGCCAATGACTTCGTTGGGGCGGGAAAGGTCGTGCGTTCCAACTTTCTTGAGCACACTCGTAATTTCGCCATCAGCGCTTACCCGGTCAGCCGGCGGGGGCGGGCCGAAATCAAGTTTGCTGATGGTCCATTTACCGCCTTTGTGACAATCCACACAACCGGATTTTTCAAACAGGGCACGGCCTTTGACGGCATCCTTGTCCGTGGCGGCGACGGGTGAAAGCGGGCTCCGAATCGTCTTGCAATATTCGTTGATGGCATCCTGACGGGGGTCGCGTCCGCTGCTGGCACGGGGCACCAGATTGAAAACATCGGCAGCCGGAGTGCCGTCCGGGTTCAAAATCAAACCCTGACCGCCGGCAACGGCACGGGTGTTCAGTTCGAAATCCTGTACTTCATCGCGCACGGCAGACCAGTTGAGAATCCGCTGGTCTTTCGGGTCACGCGGATTAAAGGTTTGATTGAGCGGAATTGACCGGCGCGGGCCGTCCGGGAACATCCAGACCACTCCGTCGCTAAGTCCCTGCGGATGGCAGGCATAACAGCCGCACCAGCCGAAGTCAGCCATTGCCCCTTCGAGGACGTTGTTTTTGGAAGCCCGTTTCTGCATTGGCCCGATGGTGGTGTTAAAGAGTTCTTTTCCGAGTTGGACAATCCCTTCCGGCGTTCCGGGTGAAGGGAGGCTGGCCGCCGCAATGGTTCCGATAACGTTATTTTCCTTGCGGGCATCTTTGGTCAGGTCTACCACCGTCACGTCACGGGAAACGTAGTTCCACACATAACCACGGGTATCAATCCCGTTGATGACCATGGCCCGGGGGTTTTTGCCGACCAGAATCCGTTCAAAATTGCCAGCGTCGCCGGCTGCTTTGGGAGCGTTGACCGTCGGAATGCCGCTGGCATCCAACTCAACCCGTAAAATGCAGTCGCTGCCGCCCAGCACGAGATACCCGACGTTGTCCTTGTTCTTAAAGGCCAAATCAAAAGGAATAGTGTGGAAACGATGGAACTGAATGGTTTGACCGTTGACCACTACATCTTTGGTCGGTTCAAACTGGAATCCCCGGTTGGCGTTGAAGGGCTGGCCGATTTCGCGCTCGGCAGCCAGGTCCACCACGCTCACCAGGGGTTGCAAAATCACATTGAATCGGACCGGTCCTTCGGGTGAAGCACCTTGAGAAGGTACATAGGCACGATTGCCCTTGATAAAAAATCCGGCCAATTGATTGGGGAAGGCTCCGGTGGTGACTTCAAAGACATTGTTGCCTTTGGGTGGCACTTTTTGAATGGCGGCTCCGTCCGAACGGAATCCGGTGTCGGTCAGCGGTCCCAGAATGATGGAACCCGCAATCGCATCCGAGGAAGTTGAAATGATGTTGACCCGGCCTTGTTTGTAATCGTCGGTGCCGATGATTTTACCGGCTACATCTTCACCTAAAAAATTGCAAACATAGACTTTTTCATCGTTGTCGTTGAAATCCCCGTTGTTGCTGATGGCAAGGGCGCGCGGGATGGTCCGTTCACCCAGCGGGGCATTGGGGATGTCAATGGTTTTGGTAACCGTATCGGTGGTCGGATTGATCACCGATACAGTCCGGGAACTCGAATTGCTGACATAGAGCTTGGTTCCATTCGGGGTAAAGGCAAGTGCCCAGGGTTCAACCCCGACCGGGATGGTTTTGGTGACCGTAAAGGTGGAGGTACTGATAACCGAGACCGTTCCATCCACCGCATTGGCCACATAGACTTTTGAATTGTCGGCATTAAATGCAAGGCTTTGAGGTTCTTTGCCGACTGGAATTTCCCGGACCTTGGTATTGGTGTCGCTGCGAACATCCAAAATCGAGACGGAATTGTTGTCGGGATTGACAACCCACAGAAAACTGTCGCTGTTATTGAGCGCCATGGGGCTGGAATGAATGGCTCCGGATACCAACCGGGGCTCAGTCCGTAAATCAGGCAGGTCACTTTCCGAGATTTGAACCGGTTCCTGCGGAAACGCAACGGTTCTCCGGCCATGTGCCGAAGCTTCCATACGATTGCGCACCAAAGAAACGGAAAGGGCGGCAAGGACCATCAAGGTTACGACCAACAGCCGAAGGTGACGATTGTTCCGCGTAGGTGACATATTTCCTCCGTTGTAAATTTGAAGTGTACAGGACTGAATTGTTTGTGAAGTCCAGGTCCTGTCCAACTCCAAAATGGTTATAGGAATCGAACCCCTGTTACTCAATTCACGTGCCACATTCAATCCGGATTTTCAAATATTTTATAAGTTATTTATTTTCAATTGATTAAAATGTCATTGAACACTGGTGGCCAGACTGAAAGATTGTCCGCTGTTGCAGAATGGTGCCGCTTGGTGTTGCAGTTGACACGAATGGCGACAGGTAGAGGCGAATTGAGAATTGCGGCGTTGAATAATTCGACTTGTTCTTTTTGCATCGGATGCCAGAAAGAAAAAGGCCTGCTTGGGCATCGTTGCGTTTTTCGTTCTGGCAATTTATTCAAAAAGAAGCAGTTGATTATGCGATAAAACAATTCTCAATTCTCAATTCTCAATTCCATAACGGGTTGTGACCGGCAACGGTCTGGCATACAATGTGCTCACTTCACCACAGAAAAGGCTGGTAACTTCAAACAAAGCGATGAAATCCACAAATTTGTTTGCTTCGATTGCAATGGTTTCCGTTTTGCTCTCGACTCCTGTGTCGGCACAGCAGAAGCCCAAATCCACCCCACCGGCTGACACGCAAAAGGGCGACCAGCCCAGTGCCCGCGAACAGCGGATGCGTGCCTATATGCTGTTCCTGCAAGGGCGGGAATATGAAAATCAAGGCGAATTTCAACGGGCCATCAACACTTATAAGGAAGTCATTCAACTCGACGGACAGGCTGCCGCGCCACACATTGCGTTGGGCGAAATCTATTTCCAAAACCAAAATTCACGCGAAGCTGAAAATGAAGCCCGCAAAGCCGTTACGCTCGACAAGGAGAATCCGGCAGCCCATCGGCTGTTGGGAAATGTGCTGACCACACAGGCGCTCTCCCGTGTCATTGACAAGGAAAAGGTGCAGGAAGCGATTACGCAATTTCAAGAGGTGGTCCGGTTGGAGAAAAACGACCCTGACGCCTATCGCACGTTGGGGCGGCTCTATCTGGCTGCCAATGACGTGGACAGCGCGCTCGATTCCTTTCAAAAACTGTTGGGGAGCGGTTTCGCCGGGTTGCAGGAATACCGGATTGTATCCCGTATTTATTTTGACAAGGGGCGTTACCGGGATGCTGCCCATACAGCCCGCCAAGCCTATTTGATGAGTGATAAAAACCTGGACCTGGCTGTCATGCTGGCCCAGTCGCTGGTTCGCTCCGGCCAGACCACTGAAGCTCTCGAAGTCTATCAGGATGTGCTGCCGGAAAATTCCAACAATGCCGGACTGGTGTTGGAATATTCCGAAACCCTGATGCGGGCGGGCAAATACCAACCGGCAGCCGCCGAAGCCCAGAAGATTCTGGACCTTGACCCCAACAACGTCGCCGCCCTCAGTGTATTGGCCCAGGTCCAGCGGCGGAGCGGCAAACGGGAAGAGGCCGTTAAAATCCTCCAGCAGGCGTTGAAAGGACAGGATGTCACCGAAAGTCTCCAGTTGCAGTTTGAACTGGCCGAAACCCTGATCGAACTCAACCGAATTGACGAGGGGGTGGGGGCATACCAGACTGCGCTCAAGGCGTTGGTCAATCCTGACGGAACCATCCGGGAACGCGACCAGCGCAATGCCGGAATCATTCTGCGGCGGATTGCGGCTGCCTACAAGGCGGGTGGCAAACGGGAAAAAGTGTTTGAGACTTTTGAATACATGCGCAAGGTGCTGGGGGCCAAAAGCACCCTGCCCGATACCCTGACGGTGGATTTTTTGCGCGATGAAACCAAATACGGCGAAGCCTTGAAAATCGCCCGCGACGCGCAGGTCCGGTATCCGGAAGAACGTCAGTTCAAATATTTTGAAGCCCAGTTGTTGCAAAAAATCGGCGAACTCGACAAAGCCGTGACGCTGCTCCAAAAGATGGTGACCAACACACCGGAGGATGGGGAAATCTATGTCACGCTGGCTTCGCTTCAGATGGAAGGCAACCGCCATGACGATGCCGAGCAGACTGTTCGCAAAGCGCTCCAATACGACGAAAAAAACATTGACTATCTGTTGTTGCTGAGTTCCATCCAGGACCGCAAGAAACAGTTTAAGGAATCGGAGGAAACCCTGCGGCGGGTGCTGGCGCTTGACCCGGATAACCCGACCGCCATGAACAACCTGGGCTATTTCCTTTCGGAACGGAACATTAAACTGGAAGAGGCCCAGGCGCTGATTCAACGAGCGGTCAATATTGAACCGACCAACAGTTCATTTCTGGATAGTCTGGGTTGGGTTTTTTTCAAGAAAAACCAGTTTGAAACAGCCAAGCAGTATATCGAACAGGCACTGGGGTACGACAACCGAAGCGCCACGCTGAATGACCATCTGGGCGATGTCTATCACAAGTTGGGGAAACTTGACCAAGCCCGGAAATACTGGCAGAAGGCGATGGAATTGTCATCCGAACGCGAAGACGTGGCCCGCATCAAAACCAAACTTCAGGCGGCTGAAACCGGACAACGGTAAAGAACCGCCGGTTTTTCGAAAAAAAGGAAAAGGTGAACCGGTCTGTTCCACCCACCAGGTCACCTTTTCCTTTTTCCTTTTTCGCCAATTCGTTCTAAAATCCCCCACGCCGCCTCAACAACCCACTCATTCGGACAGGTGCCGGCATGCCACGATTTTCAATTCGGGAAATGCTGAGGGTTTTGTATTTCATTGCATTTTTTGGATGGACGTGTCTCTGGACCCCCCTGTCTGCCTACGGCCTTGACCCCAACAAGGCGATTACCCAATACAACCACAATATTTGGCAGGACGGTTTGCCCCATAATTCCGTGACTTCGATTGCCCAAACCAGAGACGGGTACCTGTGGTTTGGCACCTATGAAGGACTGGTTCGTTTTAACGGGGTGGAATTTACCGTCTTTGATAAAAACAATACGCCCACCTTTGCCAAAAACGGGATTTTGGCTTTGCAGACCACATCCGACGGGGCCCTGTGGATTGGCACCAATGGGGGCGGGGTCTTACGTTACAAGGACTACCAGTTCACTCATTTTGGCAAAGCCGATGGGATTGCGAATGATTATATCCTCACCATGTTTGAGGACAGCCGCCGGACTTTGTGGATTGGAACTGATAGCGGCGGTTTATGCGCCTTTCAAAATCAGCACTTTCAGGTTTACGGGGTGGCCGAAGGGTTGACCGATACCACCGTGCGGTCCATCAACGAGGCACCCAACGGGGATGTCTGGATTGGAACCGCCTCCGCCGGCCTGTTCCGGTTTCGCAACGGAACCCTGACGCCGTTTATGCTCAGGACCGGACAAAGCAATGACACCATTCTTTCGATGGGTCGTGATGCGAGTGGTGCCATCTGGGTCGGAACCGGCAGTGGCAGCATTTATCAAATCAATCACGATACAATCGAACTAGTGGGACATGCTTTTCAGGATCCGATTCTGGCCCTCTATCGCACCCGCGAGGGAGGCATGTGGATTGGCTCGGCAGCCGAAGGGCTGTCCCGGATTTTCAACGGACGATTGTCCACCTACGGCATCCGCGAAGGGCTGTCCAACAATGTGGTGCGGGCCATTTTTGAAGACCGGGAAGGCAGCCTGTGGGTTGGTACCGATGGCGGTATCAACCGCTTCAAAGAAGGCAAATTCCTGAATTTCACCATCCAGGAAGGGTTGGCGGGAAATGATGCGCGCCCGATTTTCCAGGACCGTTCCGGTGCGATTTGGATTGGTACAATTGGGGGCGGTCTCAGTTGCTATCAAGACGGGAAGTTTACCACCTACACCACCAAGGATGGATTGTCCCGCAATATCGTGCGGGCGCTCTGCCAGGATGCTGCCGGGGCACTCTGGATTGGAACGGACGGCGGAGGGTTGTGCCGATTTCAGGATGGAAAATTTACCACCTACTCCACTCAGGACGGGCTGCCGCACCATACCATCCGGGCCGTCACGCCCAGCCAGGACGGCGGGCTGTGGGTTGGTACCTACGGGCACGGCCTGTGCTATTTCAAGGATGGGAAGTTTACCACCTACACCACCAAGGATGGGTTGGCCCGGAATGTGATTTTCGGGCTCTTTGAAGACCGCCGGGGAACCCTGTGGGTCAGCACCTTCGGTGGTGGCGTGACCTGGTACAAAGACGGAACCTGGAGTGTACTCAGCACCAAACAGGGAATGGCCAACGACCAGGTTTGGGCTTTTTATGAAGACCAGGCGGAAGACGCCATGTGGATGGGGACCAATGGCGGTCTGGCTCTTTATCGGAATGGCCGGGTCACCAGTTTCACTGGCAAACAGGGACTGGTAGATGAAGGCATTTTCCAGGTACTGGAAGACGGCAAGGGGTTTTTATGGTGCAGTACCGGGAAAGGGATTTTTCGGGTCAATAAAAAGGTTCTGCTTGATATTGCCAACCACGTGACAGAGAAACCGGCGGTCATGGTTCAGTACAATAAAGCCGACGGATTGAGTGGCAACCAGTGCAGTGGGGCCTGTTTTCCGGCTGGCTGGAAGGCGGCGGATGGCCGGTTGTGGATTCCCACCAATGCCGGTGTTACGGTGATTGACCCAAACAATATTCAGGTCAATCTGCAACCGCCTCCAGTGAAGATTGAACGGGTGACGGTGGATGGCGAACCGGTGGTCCTGACCGGCCCCATTGAAATTCCGCCGGGCCGGGACAAAATCGAGTTTTTCTTTGCCGGGTTGACCTTTCTGGCCCCTGAAAAAGTCCGGTTTCGCTATAAACTTGAAGGCTATGACCGGGACTGGCTGGACGCCGGTACTTCCCGCAGTGTGCGTTACACGAATCTCCCGCCCCATTCCTACCGGTTTCGGGTGATTGCCTGTAACAATGACGGGATTTGGAACGAGCAGGGAGACCAGATTCAATTTTCCCTGCGCCCCTATCTCTATCAAACCAATCTGGCGATTTTGTTTTATCTGGCAACCTTCGGGGCGCTGGTCTTTGGCGGGGTCCGGTATCGGACCGCCACGCTCCGGCACCGGAATGAAGCCCTGGAGGCAAAGGTCCGCAGCCGCACGGCAGAGTTGGCAAAAACCGTGGAACAACTCCGTTTTTCCGAAACCGAATTGCAGGAGAAAGCAACTGAACTGGCCGGGTTGGTGGAACAGTTGCAAAGTTCGGAAAAACGGGCACAGGAAGCCAATCACGCCAAAAGCGTTTTTTTGGCCAACATGAGCCATGAACTGCGAACCCCGCTGAATGCGGTGTTGGGGTTTGCCCAATTGATGGAACGCGAACGCAACCGCACTGCCGAGGACCGCAAACGGCTGGGTATCATTATGCGGAGCGGCGAACATTTGCTGGGCCTCATCAACGACGTGCTTTCGATTTCCAAAATCGAGGCAGGCAAACTGACACTCATTGAACAGACTTTCGAACTGACCCGGTTGCTGCAAACACTGGAGGAGATGTTCCAGTTACGGGCGCAAAGCAAGGCCCTCAAACTGAAGTTTGAAATTGCTCCCGACCTGCCGCAGTTTATTGTCGGGGATGAAGGCAAGCTGCGCCAGATTCTCATCAACCTGATTGGCAACGGACTGAAATTCACCAAAATCGGCTATGTTGCCGTCCGGGTGCAATATCGGGAGGGGGCGTGCCGTTTTGAGGTGGAAGACACCGGAATGGGGATTGGCCAGAACGAACTGGCAAACCTCTTTGAAGCATTTGTCCAAACCGAGAGCGGACGTAAAATCCAGGAAGGGACCGGCCTGGGATTGACCATCAGCCAGAATTTCGTCCGGCTGATGGGTGGGGAAATCGAGGTTGTCAGCCAGGAAGGCAAAGGCTCCACCTTTAGCTTTGAAATTCCGGTCAAAGTGGCGGCTAAAACCGACCGGCGGCAGAAACGACGGCGGGCATTGCGGCTGGTGCCAGGGCAACCCCGGTTCCGGATTTTGATTGTGGATGATGCCGACGACAGCCGGAAACTGATGAACCTGCTCCTTTCATCACTGGGTTTTGACGTGCGCGAAGCCATCAACGGACGCCATGCGATTGAGGTTTGGTCGGAATGGTATCCGCACCTGATTTGGATGGATATGAGCATGCCGGTCATGTCGGGCTATGAGGCGACCCGCGAAATTCGCCACCGGTTTGAGTCCCTCAGGCACAACGGAAAACACTCAGAACGGAAAGATGTGGAACCGGCTGAAAACGGACAGCGGAAAAAGCGCAACACCGGTTCCATTCAGATTCCTCTGCCGAACCCTTCCATCCGGGATTTGCTCAATCCGGAGCCAACCCTTCTTGGCCCCAAAATCATTGCGCTTTCAGCCAGTGTACTGGAACAAGAGCGGTTACGTATTCTGGAAGCCGGTTGTGATGACTTTGTCGCCAAACCGTATCGGGAAGCAATCATCATTGACAAAATGGCCGAACACCTGGGAGTGAAGTTCCTGTTTGAAGGAGACCCGCAACCGGTGGTCGCGGCTTCCCCTCCGGATGAACTTCCCCACCCCGACCGCTTACGGCACCAATGTGCCGGTCTGCCCCAGCCCCTGGTCGCCCGCCTCAAAAAAGAACTGGAGGCCGGGGATGTGGATGGAGCCCTGGTGGTGGCCGGGCAAATTCAAGAACATAATGCAGAGCTGGCTCAGGAAATGCGTGAGTTCATTCGCACCTACCGGTTTGACGAACTCCTGGGGTTGTTTGAAAACTAAGGGGGATGGGGGAGCCAAAACGATACGCATTCAGGGTTCAGGGTTTAGGGTCCAGGGTTCAGGGTTTAGGGTCCAGGGTTCAGGATTTGGGTTTTGGATTTTGGATTTTGGATTTTCGATTTTCGTATACCAGAAAAATCGAGGTTTTGAAGTGGCTTTCAATTCTCAATTCTCAATTCTCAATTAAAAAAGCCCCTGAACCCTGGACCCTGGACCCTGGACCCTGAACCCTGAACCCTGAACCCTGAACCCTGAACCCTGAACCCTGAGTCCCAATCCCGACATGCGTCTCTGCTTTTCCCGTTTGGAAAACAATGGTTTCGAATGGCTGGTCCGACTGTTTCTCTGGGGAATGGTCTGGCTGGCGGGAACCTCTGTGGCACTGGCTTTGGACCCGCACAAACCCCTCATGGAGTTCAACCATGTCACTTGGCCCGACGGTTTGCCGCAAAATTCCGCCCATTGTGTCGTGCAAACCCCGGATGGCTATATCTGGGTCGCCACTTACGAAGGATTGGTCCGGTTTGACGGGGTTCATTTTGCCGTGTTTGACACGCAAAATACGCCGGAGCTGAAATCAAATCCCATCAATTGGCTGGCGGTTGGGCAGGATGGAGTTTTATGGGTAGCCTCCAACGACGGATTGCTGGAATATCGCCAGGGACGTTTTTCCATTTATACGACTGCCGACGGATTGCCACATAACCGCATCAGTCTCATTTATCCAACCCGTGACGGAACGATGTGGGTTGCCACTCAGGGCGGTTTTGCCTTCCGGCGCGGGAACCGGTTTATCCGTTTTTCCGACCCTCTGGTGCAGAACCGGTCTTCTTTTATCGGGGATGACGAGCGGGGGGTGTTTCTCTACAGCCCGCAAACCGGCATCTTGGTTGTGCGGGAAGAAAAAGCTGTGATGTTTGCGGTGCCGGCTCAGGTGGCAGAGCTTTTCACCCGCCAGTATGTCAACGGACTGGTGGACCGGGACGGCTCGCTGTGGGTGGGAAGCGACGGCATCCTCTGCCACGTGAATGGGGCTGCCGTGCAAACCTGGACCACCAGAGACGGTTTGTCGCCGCTGGTCATCTCCAAACTTTTCCAGGACCGGGAAGGAAGCCTGTGGATTGGCTATGAAGGCGGGGGCGTCAGTCGGCTGACCGAGGGGCGGGTGACCTCATTTTTTCCCACTGACAGTTTGTCGCATGGCCTCATCCGTTCGTTTTGTGAGGACCAGGAAGGCAACCTGTGGATTGGGCGCACGGGCGACGGACTGGATTGCCTGAAAGATGAGAAGTTTTCCGTCTACTCCACCCGGCATGGCTTGACCGAAAACAATATCCGGGTGTTGTTTGAAGACCGCCACCGGAACATGTGGATTGGGTCACATGGCAAGGGGCTGAACTGTCTGCGGCCTGACGGCACGGTCCGGACCTGGACGACCAGGGACGGGTTGCTGAATGATTACATCCGCTCTCTGGCAGAGGACGAGACCGGCGGTATCTGGGTCGGTTATAACGCTCCCGGTGTGACCCGGATTTGGGACGGGCACTTGACCCATTTCACTGACCAGCCCGGTTTGCCACCGGAAACCATCTATGCCATCAAACCGGACCGCCAGGGACGGCTTTGGCTGGCAAGCAATGGAGGCGGACTGGCCTGGTATGAAAAGGGCCAGTTTCACCTGCTGACTCAAAAGGACGGCTTGCCGCACAATGCCGTCACCATGCTGGCCGAAGACCCGACGGGAGGGATGTGGGCGGGCACTTTTGGCGGTCTGGCCTCCGTGCGGGAGGGAAAAATAACCACCTATCATGTACGGGACGGACTGCCTGACAATACCATCCGGGCTCTCTATGTGGACGCTGCCGGAACTGTCTGGATAGGAACCAATTATGGGCTGGCCCGGTACAAAAACGGACGGTTTGCCACCGTGACCACCCGCCAGGGCCTGGCTGACAATACGGTTTTTTCTTTTCTGGAGGACCAGTTTGGATTTCTGTGGCTGAGTTCCAACCGGGGAGTTTCCCGGATTTCCAAACAGGAACTGGAAGCCTTTTGCGATGGGAAACAAACCTCGTTCGCTCTGGAAACTTTTAACCGGGATGACGGCATGGGCAACAACCAATGCAATGGAGTCGCCCAGCCGTCGGCATGGCGGGCGCAGGATGGCCGGCTCTGGTTTGCCAATATTGCCGGGGCGGTGGTGATTGAACCCGGTCGAATCCGGCGGAATCGGGTACTCCCTCCGGTTCTGGTGGAATCCCTCCTGGCGGAAGGGAAACCGGTGGCAGCCAATGCCGCCCTGGCTTTGCCGCCGGGAACTGCCAAGTTGGAATTTCACTTCACCGCCAATAGTTTCATGGCCCCGCCCAGGGTTCGCTTTCGGGTCATGCTGGAAGGATACGACCGGGATTGGATTGAAATGGGCACACAACGGCAGACGACCTATACCAATCTGCCGCCCCGCAGCTATCGGTTCCGGGTGATGGCCTGCAACAACGACGGTGCCTGGAACCAGACCGGGGCCGAATTGGCTTTCACCATCAAACCTTTTTGGTATCAAACCTGGTGGGCGTATGCCGGAGGTTTGGTCCTATTGGGGCTGAGTATTTTTGGGGCGGTCCAATGGCGGGTCCAAACCCTGCGCCGGCGTGCCGAAAGCCTGGAACAGGTGGTGGCCGAAAGGACTGCCGAGCTGGCGGTCAAAAATGCGGAGCTGGCGGAAAATATCGAGCAGGTCCGGGTGGCAAAACTGGAAACGGAACGCAAAAACGCCGAACTGGACCGCAAAGTCGGTGAACTCAACCATGCCAATCGGGAACTGCTGGAATCGCATCGGCAGGCCGACCGGATTTTCTCGGCACTGGCGGAAGCCCTGCCGGGAACGGTCCTGGAAGGAAAATACCGGCTGGAGGAAAAAATCGGAGCCGGCGGATTTGGGGCGGTGTTCCGGGGAACCCACCTGGTGCTGAACCGGGCGATTGCGGTCAAGGTTTTTCGTCCCTCGCAAGGCAATGATTCCGCCGACGCGGTGGAACGTTTTCGCCGCGAAGGGGTTTCCGCCTCGCGCATCAGCCATCCGAATGCAATCCAGGTGTTTGATTCGGGGATTTCCGCCGAAGGCATTGCCTATCTGGTGATGGAACTGCTGGAAGGTCACTCGCTTAACGAGGAGTTGGCTGAACGGCGGCGCTTGCCACTGCGGCGCACGCTCAAAGTCATCGCAGCCGTGGCTGAAGCTCTGGCGGAGTCCCATCGGCTGGGGATTATTCATCGTGACATCAAACCTGCCAATATTTTTCTGCACCGGCAGCCCGATGGCGAAGAAGTGGTCAAAGTGGTGGATTTTGGCATTGCCAAAATGCTGACTGATGACGACAGCAGCGGGAAAAAACTGACGGTCACCGGAGGCATCATCGGAACTCCGACCTATATGGCCCCCGAACGGCTCCGGGATGATACCTATGACGGACGTTCCGATGTCTACAGCCTGGGGATTGTCTGTTACGAATGCCTGTGTGGTCAGGGACCATTCGCCGGGGGACAAAGCAGCGCCTACAACATCATTCTGGGGCATTTGAACGAAGTTCCCTCGCCGGTGCGGTCGCATTATCCCGTGCTTCCGGAAGAAATTGACGAGATGGTGTTGAGCCTGTTGGTCAAAACGCCGGAGGCACGGCCCTCCGCCCGCGAGGTTGCCGACCGGGTACACCAACTTGCGGGACAATATGCCGAATTCACCGAAGACGAAACCTGTGACCGGTTTGAAATTCCGCTGACCGACCAGCCCACTCGAACCGGGTCGGTCCAGGGCCGTTCAACCTCTGAGACAACCCTCACAACCCCTGTGAAGCTGGATGACCTGCCCACTGTGGCATTTTCAGATGCGCCGCAAAGCTCCCAAAACTGACCTGGCCCAAAGCGGAAAAATCCCCTTGGTTTCAGTGCCGTTTTCGGAATTGCTTTCAAAAGTCGAATCGGATAGCTTGGTCCTGCTTGTCTTTTTCTTCCTGCCATATCCCGTTTTTTCCAAATTGATGGAGCTTCACTGATATGAATTCCCGATTCATCGCAGGTTTGTTGCTGATTGTGGCTGGTTGTTGGCTGCCGGTTGCCGGTTCCACGCTGTGGGCCTGGCAAACCCAGTCGGACAAGGGACCCCTGCAAACGCTGCCCGCGCCGGGTGAAGTCATCAAGCGGGAACTGGCGGGCGGCGCAACCCACACTTTTTCAATACCACTCAAAGCCAATGATTACCTCAATCTGGTGGTGGACCAGAAAGGAATTGATGTGGTGCTGCGCTTGAGTGGCCCGAATGGAAAGGTGCTGCGGGAAATTGACCACCCAAACGGCATCCAAGGGTGGGAACAACTCTTTTTCCTGGCGTCAGAGAGCGGCGGTTACCGCCTGGAGGTGGTTTCCCTTGAGAAAACCGCCCTGGCAGGAGCCTATGAGTTAAAAGTGAGAGTTCTGCATCCAGCCACAGCGGATGATAAAACCGAAATGGAAATTGAAACGTGGCTGGACCAGGGAAAAACCCTGGAAGACGCCGGCAAGTACAGTGAAGCCATTACGCTTTATGCCAAAGCCCTGGAAAAGGCCGAACCGGTGGCCGACCGGTTTCCGGTGCTGGTTGCCAACAGCCTCAACAACCTGGCAGTGGTATCTGAGGCAACCGGTGATTTTGCCAAAGCCGAGGCATATCATGTTCGGGCCCTCGCCTTGCGGGAGAAAACCCTGGGTCCGGACAATGAAGATGTGGCGCAGAGTCTCAATAATCTGGCGATGATTCTGTATGAAAAAAAAGGGGAATTCGACCGGGCCGAGTCCATGTTCCTGCGGGCTTTGGCCATTTGGGAGAAAAAATATGGCCCTGAACATCTGGAAGTCGCCCGCTGCCTGAACAATCTGGCCCAGTTTTACCGGTACACCGGGAACCATCAAAAAGCAGAACCGCTCTACCTGCGCTCGTTGGCAATCTATGAGAAGGTCCTGGGGCCGGACCATGAGGAGGTTGGGGTGGCCGTCAACAACCTCGCTTCGTTTTATTCGAGCCGGGGAGATTACGCCAAAGCGGAATCCTATTTCTTGCGGACCAGGGGAATTTTTGAAAAAGCCCTGGGACCGGAGCATCCCAATGTGGCGGCCATTCTCAATAATCTGGGTTTGCTCTACATGAACAAAGGCGAGTATGCCAAGGTTGAGCCGCTTTTTTTGCGAGCCAGAGCCATTTGGGAAAAAACGCTGGGACCCGACCACGCCAACATTGCCACCATCTGCCGCGTGCTGGCCGGTTTTTATTCGTCCCAAAGCGACTTTACCAGGGCCGAACCGCTTTTCCAGCAGGCTTTGGCCATTGATGAAAAAGCCTTGGGGCCAACCCATCCCAGAGTCGCCATCAGTGTCAATAATCTGGCCAATATGTACCGGCAGAAAAGTGATTATGCCAGGGCCGAACCGCTTTACCAGCGGGCCTTGGCAATTCGGGAAAAGGCATTTGGCCCGGAGCATCCGGAAGTGGCCAGCAGTCTGAACAACCTGGCCTTGAACTTTTCCAATCAAAACAACTTTGCGCAGGCCGAACCGCTCTTTCAACGGGCACTCGCCATTTTGGAAAAAAAGCTGGGGCCGGACCACCTGGAACTTGCCACACCGCTCACGAATCTGGCCGACCTGTATCGGGACAAGCGGGATTTCGACCGGGCCGAACCGCTTTACCTGCGGTCACTGGCCATCCGGGAGAAAACACTGGGGCCCAATCATCCGGTGCTGACCAACAGCCTCGACAATTTGGCCAGACTCTATGTGCAGAAAGGAGAGCAGGCCAAAGCCGAACCGCTTTTTCGCCGGGCTTTGGCAATTCGGGAAAAAGTTCTGGGGGCGGACCATCCGGAGTTTGCCACCAACCTGTATTCCCTGGCCTTGGTTTCCTGGGCCAAGGGTGAGGTCACAGAAGCGGTTCGGTCTTTGATTCAGGGGCAGGAAATCATCGAACGGGACTTGGTGCGCAATCTGGTTTCCGGCTCGGAGCAGCAAAAGGCCCTGTATCTGAACCAAACCGGACGCTGGCTTCGGGCAATTCTGTCCGTCCAGGCCCAGGCCGCGCCACATGACCCGGCTGCTCTCAGGGCTGCCCTCACAGAAGTTTTGCGCCGCAAAGGGCGGTCACTGGATGCCATGACGAGTGCCGTGGCAACGGTCCGGAGCCAGGGCAATCCGGAAAACCAAAAGCTCCTGGATGAATACTCCAGTCTGGCCGGGCAGATTTCAGTGTTGGCTCTCAGAGGGCCGGGGAAACAAAAACCGGAAGACCATTTGGCTGCTATCCGCGACCTGGAAGACCGCAAGGAAAAACTGGAAAATGAAATCAGCCGCCGTTCCCTGGAATTCAAGGCCCAACAGACACCGATTACACTCGCAGCCGTCCAAAACCTGATTCCTGTTGATGCAGCCTTGGTGGAATATGCGAGTTACATCCCGCTTGACCCGCAGAACAATCCGACCGGAAAACGGCGCTATGTGGTTTTTGTCGTCAAACCCGGAACCCGAACCCCGGAGCTTCAATGGGCTGATTTGGGTGAGGCCGAGCCGATTGACAAGGCTGTGGCAGCTTACCGGAAGGTGCTGGGCAGCAAAACCACATCCATTCCCAAAGAAGTCAAAACCGCCGCGCAGGCACTGGAAACCCTTATCACCAAACCGGTCCGGCGACTGGTCGGACCAGCCAAACACCTGCTGTTGTCTCCGGATGGAATGCTCAATCTGATTCCCTTTTCCGCCCTGATGGACGAAAAAGGGAAATACCTGGTTGAAAATTACACCTTAACCTACCTCACCAGCGGGCGTGACCTGTTGCGCTTGCAGGTTGCGTTACCGTTCCAACAACCACCGCTCGTGATTGCCAACCCGGATTATGCCGATGGTCCCGGTCCAAAACTGGCCGGGCGGTCCTATAACCCGTTGAAACTGCTCCCGGAAACAGCAGCCGAAGGACAGGAAATCCGCCATTTGTTGCCTGCCACCAGACTCCTGGTCCGGAATGAGGCGACTGAGGAAGCGGTGAAATCCGTCCGCCGGCCTGAAATCCTGCATATTGCCACGCATGGGTATTTTTTGACTGATACCACTCCGGCAGAAGCAACCGGCGGGCAACGGCTGCTGGAGCGGGAAATGGCTCTGGGGGGAAATGAAATGGGACTACAGGTAAAGAATCCACTGCTGCGGTCCTGGCTGTTTTTTGCCGGAGCCAATCACGGCGGAACGGCTGACGACGACGGCATCATGACCGCGCTGGAAGTCGCTCAACTCGATTTGTGGGGCACCCGACTGACCGTGCTTTCCGCTTGTGAAACCGGAGTCGGATTGGCTCAATCCGGGGAAGGCGTCTATGGTCTGCGCCGCGCCCTGGTGCTGGCTGGCAGCGAAGCACAGTTCATGAGCCTGTGGTCGGTTTCCGATGAAGGAACCCGGAAATTGATGGTTGAATATTACACGAGGTTGAAAGCCGGAGAGGGAAGGAGTGCGGCGCTCAGGCACACCCAACTCAAACTGCTTCAAAACCCACAGTACCGCCATCCGTTTTACTGGGCCAGTTTTATCCAATCGGGGGCCTGGACCAACCTGCAAGGAAAATAAACAAAACCACAAGACGTTCCAGGAACAAAACAATGAGCAAAATAAATGACGAACCAACCCTGTCGCCCCGTTTGAAAGCCTGGTTTTTAGGGCCGAAAGCTGAAAATGAGGAACTGCTGGAAAAATTTCTACTGGATGCGTTTCGGGATTATTGCTACTGGCGCAGAAATTTTCATCCCGAAGACGAACCCTATGTCGGTGCCGTGGACCGGCTGGACCGTGATTTTCAGGAATATCGGGAAGTGCTGCATGACCGCCTGTTTGAAATGGTGTCGCTGCTCAAACGGAGCATTCCCAGCTTCAGCCCCCGCTATCTGGGGCACATGACAAGCGATTTACTGATGCCGGCGGTGCTGGGGTATACGGCGGCAATGCTCTACAACCAGAACAATATTTACAAGGAAGCCTCCACCATCACGCTGCAACTGGAATCGGAGGCGGTCAAGCTGATGGCCCGGATGCTCCATCTGGACCCGGCACAGGCCTGGGGGCATCTTTGTTCGGGAGGCACAGCGGCCAATCTGGAATCGCTCTGGGCAGCCCGCAACGTTCGGCTGTACCCGTATCAACTGGCCCTGGCCCTGGAACATGCCAGAGGAAAGGGCGGCACCCCAACCCAGCCGGAAGTGGCCCGCACCCTGGCGGAATTCACCGTCGGGACCGGCGGAACATTTGGGGAAATGGTGGCGGCAGGGCGGTTGGGCCGGTTGCGCCTGACAGATATGCTGGCTTTGCGCGACCAGATGGTGGCGGCCAGCGGACACCAGCATGAGTTGGGCCGGCACGTCAAACCCTTTCTTGGTTTGGGCTGGAGTGATTTATTCAGCGGATTACGTGCGGTTTCAACCACAACCTTACCCGCCAATTTCAAAGTGCTGGTCAGTGCCAACGCCCATTATTCACTCCTGAAAGCTTTGGGCATCATTGGGTTAGGCGAAGCCAATCTGGTCAAACTGCCGCTGGACCGGGCCATGCGGCTCGATACTGCGCAATTGCAGCACCGGCTGCATGATTTGTTGCAGGAAGGGGATTGCATCCTGGCGGTGGTGGGAGTTTACGGTTCCACCGAGGAAGGTGCGATTGACGATTTTGACCGCCTGGTGGAAATCCGGGAGGCATTCCGGGCCGAACAGGAAGTTGATTTCTGGCTGCATGGCGATGCCTGTTACGGCGGCTATGCGTTGTCACTTTCGCATCCCTGTCCTGCCGACCAGCGGCAGGGAGCTGCCGATATTGCGTTCTTTTTGCGCGAAATGCTGAAAGAACAGGTCAAAAGCGAAATTTCCTCGACCGTTGCCTGGAGCGAACTGCATACCCAAAACTGGGTCCGGCGGTCACTTGCCTTGCAGCATTGTGATTCGATTTCGATTGACCCGCATAAACTGGGCTACATTCCATATCCGTCCGGAGCGGTGTGCTTCCAGGATTACCGGGTCCGGGAATTCATCCGCTATGATGCTCCGTACCTGAATGTGGCCGCCGAACCGCCTCCGGCAGCCACCGTGACAAGTCATCACCAAAGTCGCCCGGCGACACATTGGGATATTGGAGAGCTGGGCAAATACACCTTGGAAGGTTCGCGTTCGGGAGCCTGCGGTGCCGCCGTTTGGCTGGCTCACCAGACCGTCCCGCTGGACCGCTCCGGTCACGGCCAGACCATTGCCCAGTCAGTCTTGGGAGCCCGGCGGCTGCAATCGGTCCTGGAAACCGAACTGACGCTGGAGCATCCGTCCGGCGTCGGTTGTTGTTTCCTGTGTGAAGACCCGGACCTCAATATTTTGTGTTACACCTTTCCCAGCGTGGTCCGCTATCCCGAACTGGATGGGCTGGCGCTCCAGGTGCCTTTGGCTGTTCTCAATCGGGCAGTCAACCATTTTTTTACCGAATGCCTGCCAACGGAGGACCGGCCCACCCTGACCCGTGATTTTGTGGTTTCCCTGACCAGCCTGAGCGAACACGAATATGGCGACACCCTGACACATTTTTTTGAGCGGTTGCAACAACGGGGACTGGTCGGCGAACTGGTCAAACAGCATCCGGACGGCACGGTTGCCGGCAATCCCTGGCGGGACGACCACCAGGTGACCGTGGTGCGGACAGTTGTCATGAGTCCCTTTTTCCTCCAGGCCGGAACCCGGCCCCGAATGCAAAGCTCACGGCGGGATTTGGTGTTTGAATATGCCGAATTTTTGCAGAAAGACCTGGAACGGATTTTCAAAGCCGAACTGAACCGGCCAGTTGCCCCGACGGCCCGCCCGACCCTGACCCGGAAGGTTTTGATTATCGAAAGCGTGGAGGAAACGCTCAGTATTTTCTGCGCCCAATTCCGCCGCATCAGCTTTCAAGCCGAACCGGAACAGGTTATTGGGGTCAAAAGTTGCACGGCAGCCCGGCCATATCTGGCGGATGCGGAAATCGTTTTGTTTGACTTTGAAACTCCAGGTGAAAGCGAAGCTGAATCCTTGGCGTTTTTGGACCTCTTGCGGGAATCACCACAAGTCAAAGGGGTGGTGGTTTTTGTTTCAAGCCGGAGGTTGCACGCCTTACTTCAGGAGAACACCCGTCGCCGGAGCGACTGGCATGTGACCTTTCATCACAAGCCGGCCCCGCTCAGTGTCAATTTCCAGGCGACTGCCAACGTCATCATGGCTGACGTATGGGACGCACTCCAACTGAAGTAAAGTTCAGAGTTCCGCCTTCAGGCGGCGGTTTGGAGTTCCGCCTTCAGGCGGCGGTTTGGAGTTCCGCCTTCAGGCGGCATTCTTTGTTTTTCCAACAATTTCGCCTTGAAACCTAATCTATGTCCCAGTTTTTGCCATAATCCAGGATTGGATATTGCCGCCAGAGGGTTGAGACTGTTTCCCGTCCATGCGTTTCGATGAAGGCGGCAGCACTGGACCAGGGCCAGTCCTGCCATTTCTCAACATACCCATGATGAACCGGATTGTGGTGAACATAATTCAGGCTGGCCCAAAAATGACGCTCGGATTTGATGAGTCTTTCAAGGCAATTGTGCCAGACTTTTCTTCCTCTCGTTTGGTCCTGTCCATTCCATTGATGGGAGGTGCGTCCGTGTAACCGACCCAATTGTTGCCGAACCTGCTTGATTGCCTCGGTTTTGACGAGGATGTGATAATGATTGGGCAACAAACTCCAGGCATAAATATGAGTACATAAAGGTTGAATATCAGTCAGCAGCCCGGCCTCGAAATCAGTCATTCTTTGCGGGGTATGGCCGATAATATGAGTATGCTCATAACAGGCTGCTGAAATCAGAAACTGATGTTCGCCCTCGATGTCAAAATGAGGTGGGGAATGCTTGGGGAACCGGCGCTCCCTGCGTTCGGCAAGGATGACTGCCTGTTCGACTTTGTTAAGGGAGCGCCAGTTGTACATGAGGGAAAATGAAAACCTGCCGCCTAAAGGCGGAACTCTGAACAGCCGCCTGAAGGCGGAACTCCAAGCAGCCGCCTAAAGGCGGAACTCTGAACAGCCGCCTGAAGGCGGAACTCCAAGCAGCCGCCTAAAGGCGGAACTCCGAACTGTTTCAGGCGAAACTGAGTTTGCTGATACCGTCCAGGGCTGCGATTTTGTAGGCTTCGGCCAGCGTCGGATAGTTAAAGACCGTATCCACAAAGTAATCGAGTTTGCCACCGTGGGCCATCACCGCCTGACCAATGTGAATCAGTTCGGTTGAACCTTCGCCAATGGCATGGACGCCCAGAATCTCGTGGGTATGGAGGTGGAACAGGATTTTGAGCATGCCGCTCTTATCGCCCACAATGCGGCCCCGCACAACATCCTTGTATTGTGCCACGGCGGTTTCATACGGCACTTTGGCTGCGGTGAGTTCGGCTTCGGTGCGGCCAATCGTGGAAATTTCGGGAATTGTGTAAATACCGTAGGGATAGACGTTGTTGAGGTTAAAAATCTCGCGCTCACAGGCATGGCGGGCGGCAATCCGGCCCTGCTCCATGCTGGTCGAGGCCAGGGCAGGGAAGCCAATCACGTCACCGGCGGCATAAATATGCGGGACTTCGGTCTGGAAGAATTCGTTGGCCTTGAGTCGCCCGTTTTCATCCACTTTCAAACCGGCAGCATCCAGATTCAAATCTGCCGTGGCCGCCCGTCGCCCGGCAGCCACCAGAATATTCTGGGCGATGATGCGTTTGCCTGACTCCAGATGAGCCACCACCCGGTCGTCGCGGATCCATTCGACGGATTGGACGCATTCTCCCAGGCGGAGCGTAATTCCCAGGTCCCGCATGTGGTACATCAGGCTGTCCACAATTTCACGGTCCACAAAATCCAGGATGGTGGTGCGACCGTCCACGAGGGTAACTTCAATATTAAGCGAGGCAAAAATCGTGGCGTATTCGGCCCCGATAACACCGGCCCCAACCACCAGCAGACTGCCTGGCAAGGCGGGCATGAGGGGAACTTCGTCGGAATCAAACACACTGCCGGCCCGGAATTGAATTCCCGGCGGACGGCGGGCCACGGAGCCGGTGGCCAAAATGACTTTTTCAGCTTTGATGGTCGTGCTGCTGTCGCCGTTTTGAATTTTGAGGGTATGCGGGTCCAGAAACGAGGCGAGCCCCTCAATCATATCAATGTTGCGCATGCTCATCCGTTTTTTGACCATCTCCCGTTCCTGCTGCATGACGTACCGGCAGCGGACCAGCAGGTCTTCCATGGTCACATCCCGCTTAACCGAATAGCCTTCGCCATAGACATCCCGCAGTCGCCGGCCCGAAAGGTACATGGCAGCTTCCCGGAGTGTTTTCGAAGGGATGGTTCCAGTGTTGAGAGAGACACCGCCGATGAGCCGATTGCGTTCAACCACTGCAACCCTGGGACGGTACTTGGCTGCCGTTTGGGCAGCCCGCTGACCGGCTGGACCGGTACCGATAATGACCACATCGTAGTTCATTGCCTGATTCTCCTGCTTTTGAGGGGATGGGGTTGATTGCCAAGACAACTACTGGTTTTGGGCCTGGGAGTCCTAATTCTTTTCTTTTTTGGTGCCTAAGGTTTCTTTGAGCAAATCCCGGAAGACTTCACGCGGTCGTTTGGGTTCTTTGTCTTCTTCGTTCGGGTCAATGCCCGGAAAGGGAATCAGCGGCCCGTCTTCGGTCGGTAACAAAGAAGGCAGGCTGCACGGTTGGGTGGGGGCGGTTCCCCGAATGAAATATTCGTCAATTGATTCGGGACAGGCTTCGGTGGAAAGCAAGCCGGTGGTAAGCTCGACTTTGACTTTATCAAGGCCATCGGGTGGTTCGGGGAAGGTGTCTCCGCCCAGTTCCGGACGCACCGCCAGAGCCCGTTTCATAAAATCCACCCAAATTGGCAGGGCTGCCTGTCCGCCGGTAATGCCAAGCTGGCTGTTATCGTCAAAACCGACATAGACCACGCAAACCAGGTTCGGGGTAAATCCGGCAAACCAGGCATCGCGGCTGGTTCCGGTTTTGCCGGCGGCCAGGGCGGTGAATCCCATGCTGCGGGCGCGGGCTGCGGTGCCCCGGTCAATCGGACCGCGCAGGAGGTTGGTCATGATACAGGCCACCTGTGGGGACAGGGCTTCGCGGCTTTGGGGCTCCATGGTTTTGACCACCCGCCCGTTGGCGTCCACCAGTTTGGTGAAGGCGATTGGTTCGACGTAGCGGCCACCGTTGGGAAAAGTGGTGTAGGCGCGGGCCACTTCGAGCGGAGTGGCCTCGCCCACGCCCAAGGCGATGGACGGATAGGGCTGGGGTTTGGGCAATCCGAGCTTGGCAGCGGTCAGGGCCACCCGGTCATATCCAACTTTTTCGGCAATCTGGACAGCCACCACATTCAGCGATTTGGTCAGTGCGGTCCGCAAAGTCACAGGTTGATTGGAATATTGCTCGCCGTAGTTGTCTGGTTCATAGACCCGTCCGTCACCGTAAAAAAACTGTTTTTTCTCGTCCATGAACTGCGAAGAAGCCGTAATCACCAAGTCGCTCCAGCCACCGAGGGCTGTCTCAATGGCAGACGTATAGACCACCGGCTTGAACACCGAGCCCGGTTGGCGATGGGCATCCTTGGCCCGGTTCAACTGGCTTTTACCATAATCGCGTCCGCCCACCATCGCCAGCACTTCGCCGGTTTTGGGATTGATGGCAATCAGCGCGCCCTGTAACTGGCTGGATTGGGCGGCAATCCGTTTGTTGCCTTTTTCCAGGGCTTCCAGTCCGGCGCGGAAGGCTTTGTCTGCGGCCCGCTGCAATTCCATATCCACAGTGGAATAAATCCGGAGCGACTGCTGACTGAGGGCCTGGTCGCCGCCCTGTTCGGCCAGTTTGGCTTGCAGGAAATCAAGAAAATAGGGGGCGTCCGCGTTGCTGCTGCTGGTTTTGGAGCGAACCTGAAGGTCCAGTTTCTTGGTTTGTTCAAGTTGCGCCTGGGTGATGTATTGCATTTCCAGCATGTCACCCAGCACTTTGTCACGCCGGGCCAGCGCCCGGTCGGCGTGCTGGTACGGCGAGTAATAGCCCGGCCCGCGAATGATGGCAGCCAGAAAAGCGCATTCCGGCAGGGTCAGATTAATAACATCCTTGTTAAAGTAGAACTTGGCGGCTTCTCCCACCCCGTTGATGGAGTAACTTCCATCCTGGCCCAGATAAATTTCGTTGCAATACATCTGGAAGATTTCTTCCTTACTCATCCGGGTTTCGAGCAGAATCGAAATAAAAGCTTCGGAAAGTTTTCGTTTGAGGGTCCGTTCCGAGGTCAGGAAAAAGTTTTTGACCAATTGCTGGGTGACTGTGGAGGCACCCTGTTGCGAGCCGTCCTGCGAAGTGAAATTGTGGTAAATGGCGCGGGCCAGACCGCGAAAATCGACGCCGGGATGCTCAAAAAAACGCCGGTCCTCCACGGCTGTGATGGCATGCACCAGGTCTTTGGGCAGGTCTTTGAACTCAACAATTTTTCGTTTTTCACGGTCCTTGTTGAGCGAAGTCAACAGTTCCGGTTCAAGCAGGCATTCGGAAAGTTCCTGTTTGAGGTCGAGGTCGGTAAAGGCAACGGGTTTTTCTCCGGCAAATTTGATTTTGACATGGGGAAAATGGACCCCGCCCCCGTCGGCATCCTTACTGGGGGTGATTTCCAGGATATTGCCTGCCAGGGTATAGCGTCCCCGGTTGGAATCACCGCTTTTTTCAGGCGTTAGATAACCCAGCCGGTCAAGATGGGCCACAATTTCAGATTTCTTGAAGGCGGTAGCCGCGGTTAAACGGACTGGAGCCGCATAGATGCCGCTGGCCCGGACAAAGACTTCACCGTGCAGCTTGGCGTCAATCATGGCCGTGAAATGCAAATAGAAATACATGAACACGACAAATCCGGCCAACATCACCAGACCAAGCAAAAACACGCGGCGTGGCGAAAAAATACGCCGCCACAAACTCTTCCGCTGCATGGATGGTGCAGTACGCATTCCCCAAACCCCGCTTTCATGTGCGAATTGCAATTTTTTTCATGTGCGACTTGCGATTCATTCAGTGACGGATTGCCGTTGGCTGCCAAGGGATCCCGAATGAGAAAAAGGAGTCGGAAATCCGGGCTTTTGGCAAAATGGCAAATGGCAAATGTTCCCAACTTGGGTTGGCGAAAACAGGAAAACTGGATATTGTTGCAACTCGCACAAACGTCAAAATCGCTACACTCTACATCCCCAACCATCAAACTGACAACTGACGCATCGCCTGTGGGAGTGGGAATTCCCGCTTGGGCAGGAGTAAACAAAGCTGCATTTGTGTTTGTCACGGCTCGCAAGGGCAAATCGCAAATCGCAAATGGCAGATGGAAAAAACTATGAAAGCCATTCGACTCTCTGAATTTGGTCTGCCGCAGGAAGTGCTCAAACTTGAGGAACTTCCAGTCCCCGAACCTGCCGCCGACGAAGTGTTAATCCGGCTTCAGGCGCGTCCCATCAACCCGTCGGACATTTTCCAGATCATGGGCCTCTATGGCATCAAGCCCAAACTGCCGGCCACTGCCGGCGTTGAAGCCGCCGGAACCATCGAGCGGATTGGGGCCGATGTGACCACTCTCAAACCCGGCCAGAAGGTGATTCCGCTCAAAACCGGCGGCACCTGGCAGGAATACACTGCGGTCAAGTCCACTCAGGTGGTCGCCGTTCCTGATGCCATGTCGGTCGAAACCGCCTCAATGCTGATTGCCAATCCGATGTCAGCCTATTTGATGACCAGGGTGGTGATGAAAGTCGAGCCCGGAGCATGGTTGGTCCAATCGGCGGCAGGCTCGGCGCTGGGGCAGATGGTGATTCAGCTTTCGAAAGTGTACGGCTTCAAAACCATCAACATTGTGCGGCGGCGGGAACAATTTGACGAACTGCAGGCCCTGGGCGCAGATGAAATGATTTGTTCGGCTGATGAAGACATAGAAACCCGCATCAAGGAAATCACCGGCGGAAAAGGCGCTCCGTTTGCCATTGACGCAGTGGCTGGGGAAGTCGGAACCAAAATGGCCGCCGGACTGGGCCCTGACGGAATCATGCTCATCTATGGTGCCATGGACCGGACGGGCGTCACTGTCAATCCGGGAGCCATGATTTTCAAGGAAGCCACTGTCAAAGGGTTTTGGCTGACCCGCTGGCTGAGTCTGGCCCCGCCGGAGCAGAAACAGGAGCTTTTTGCCGCCGTGGTGCCTTTGGTCATGGCCGGAAAAATTACCTCCCCAGTGGCGGCCCGCTATCAACTGGAAGATTTTCGGGAAGCCGTGATTCACGCCCAACAGGCAGCCAGGGGCGGGAAGATTCTGTTGGTGAATGATTAAGATAGGGTTCAGGGACCAGGGTTTAGGGTTCAGGGTCCAGGGTTCAGGGTTCAGGGTTCGGGGGCTTTTTTAATTGAGAATTGAGAATTGAAAGCCAATTCAAAACCGCGAATTTGTGGTATTCGGAACCCCGAACCCCGAACCCTGGACCCTGGACCCTGAACCCTGAACCCTGGACCCTGGACCCTGCTTTCAAAGACTGTTTTAGAAAAAACGGTTCTCGTGTATGCTGTAGCCCTGTCCCACATCGGTAAAATCAACAAGCCAGTTTTCCAACCCCAAATCCGCAAAAGGAGCAATGACGAATGAGTACAGGTGATGATAAAAAGAAAAATCGCCCGGCAGACGTGTCGGCGGCGATGATTGAAGCCGCTCAGTCGCAGGCCGCCCTTGATTTAGTGGGCGGAGGGAGCCTCGACAAAGTGCGGGATATTTTGTTTGGGTCCAACATCCGGGAAAATGAAAAACGGTTTTCCACTTTGGAAGAGCGACTGATTAAAGAATCAGCTTCACTGCGCGAGGAAGTCAAAAAACGGCTTGATGCGCTGGAGCATTATGTCAAACGCGAAATTGATTCCCTCAACGACCGTCTGAAGGCGGAACAGAACGAACGGGGCGAAGCCGACCGTGAAACCGCCCAGGAACTGACCACATTTATCAAGAACACTGAAAAACGGGTGGCTCAGATTGACGAATTTGCCACCAAATCCCAGCGTGACCTGCGGGAACAAATGCTGGAGCAATCCAAAGGGCTGGCTGACGATATTCAAAAGAAGGCCGAAGAACTCGCGGCAGCTTTGGAAAAGGCGGTCAAGGAACTCCGCAACGACAAGACCGACCGGTATGCCCTGTCGGCCCTCTTCACCGAAGTCGCCATGCGGCTCAACAATCAATTGAAGTTGCCAGGTTC
This sequence comes from Blastocatellia bacterium, assembly GCA_019695185.1. GTDB lineage: Bacteria > Acidobacteriota > Blastocatellia > Chloracidobacteriales > Chloracidobacteriaceae > JAIBAN01. Next base: position 53,516 of record JAIBAN010000047.1, read on the forward strand.
CGAGGGGTGACGCATGGCCGGACGGGAAGCAGACGACATTCCCGAATATTCGGATGCTGAGGCACAGGCCACACACCTGAATGAAATGGCTGAACTTCATCGTCTGCTCCTGCCGCCTGCCGGTGAAGCCGGTGATGACCTGGATGCCCTGCGTCAATTGTTGGCTGAAGTGGAGCGTAACAACGAACTGACGCAGGTGCGCCGCTTGCTGGTGGGGCCGGAACAGGATGGACTGACGGCGCTCCGCACAAGGTTGGAAGACCCCCGGCACCGGGCTGAGGATATCGCCGAAGTCCTGGCCGAAGCGGTGGTTTTGCGCTCGGCCCAGGACAAAAAACTCACCAAGGCATTGGCCCCGGCGATTGCCGAAGCCCTGACCATTTCCATCAAAAAAGATCCGAAAGCTCTCATTGATATTCTCTTTCCGATTATTGGGTCCATGATTCGGAAAGCCATTGCCACTGTTTTGGGCAGCATGGTGCAGTCTCTCAATCAAACCCTGGAACACAGTTTTTCCATTCAGGGGTTGAAATGGCGGCTGGAAGCCCGCGCCACAGGAAAACCTTTTGCCGAAGTGGTCTTGCTGCACACCTTGGTTTACCAAGTGGAACAGGTCTTTCTCATCCATAAAAACACCGGACTGATGCTTGAGCACGTGACGGCGGCCAACATCGAGGCACGGGACCCGGACCTGATTTCCGGTATGCTGACTGCGATTCAGGATTTCGTTCATGATTCGTTCGCGGTGGGGCAGGGTGAAAGCCTGGAAACCCTCCGGGTGGGCGAGGTCAATGTCTGGATTGAGGCCGGTCCTTTGGCTGTGGTAGCCATGGTCATTCGGGGAACGGCTCCAGCCGAAGCGCGCTTGGCGATGATTGATGCGATTGAAGCCATTCACCTGGAAGCAGGTGAGGCGCTTGAAGCCTTTCAGGGAGATGCCACGGTTTTTGCTGGTGTGCGGCCCCATCTCGAATCCTGTTTGATGTCCCAGTATGGTGCCCGGCAAAAGGAAGCAGGGTTCAAGCTGCATCCGGCCCTGGCTGGGACCCTGGCCGTGGTCGGGGTGGCACTGGTGGTCTGGCTGTGGTGGGGGTGGCGCGATGCCCGTCGGTGGGAAGCCTACGTGGAGCGGTTGCACCGCGAGCCGGGAATTGTGGTCACTTTCAGTTCCCAACAAGGTGGAAGGTTTATCTTGCGCGGTTTGCGCGACCCCCTGGCGGTTGACCCCCAAAGTCTGGCTGCTGGATTCAAAGTTGACCCAAACCGGATTGAAACCCGCTGGGAACCTTATCAGGCCATGGCCTCGCAGTTTGTGTTGGCCCGTGCCAGCCGGGTGTTACATCCGCCTCCGACGGTTACCATGTCTTTGGAGGGAACCGTCCTGCACCTCAGTGGAACGGCTTCGGCTGCCTGGATTCGGGATGCCGGGCGATTGGCTCAGGGAGTTGCCGGGATTGAAAGCCTGGACGGGAGCCAGCTCAAAGACAGTGACCAGGCGGAAATGACCGAAGAAACCGCCAGGCTGGAAAAGCAGGTCATCCAGTTTGCGGTTGGCAGTGCGGCTCCCTTGCCCGGACAGGAAGCCGTGCTCCAGGAAGTGGCCCGGCACTGCCAGCGGCTGGGGGAACTGGCCCGGCGGCTGGAACGGCAGGTGGCCGTTACCATCAGCGGATTCACTGATGAGACGGGGACGGAGACCACCAATTCCAGGCTCAGTCAGAAACGGGCGGAAACCGTGCGCCTTTGGCTGCTGCAAAACGGAGTTTCAGGGGTGATGCTCCAGGCGCAGGGCAGCGCACCTCAAACACCTGTCAGGTCGCCGGAAACTGAACCAGTCGTTGCCCGACGGGTTTCCTTTCAGGTGAATTTGAGGTAAAGAACAAAAACCGTTGAAGTCAGCCCCCGAACCCTGCTTGCAACCCCCCAAAGACGGTTTATAGAATTCGGCGATGAAAGGTTTTGTCCGATGATTCAAAAGAAAATTTGCATGCTGGGAGCTTTTGCGGTCGGCAAAACCAGTCTTGTCGTGCAATTTGTCAAAAGCATTTTTTCCGAGAAATACCACACTACGGTAGGGGTCAAGATTGACAAGAAAACGCTCCGGGTGGCCGAACAGGACGTGATGTGTATTTTGTGGGATTTGCACGGGGAGGATGAATTCCAAAAGGTCCAGATGTCCTATTTGCGCGGGGCTGCCGGATACCTGCTGGTGATTGACGGAACCCGGCGCGAATCATTGGAAACTGCTATCCGTCTGCAAAAAAACGTTGAAACCACCGTTGGCCGGATTCCCTTTGTGGCGGTCCTCAATAAATCCGACCTGCATGACTTGTGGGAACTGGACGACAGCCAATTGAAGGCACTGGAGGCACAAGGCTGGAATTTTATTCGCACGAGTGCCAAAACCGGCATGGGGGTTGAAGAATCCTTCAGAATGCTGGCGGAGAAAATGCTGTAAAATCAGGGTCCAGGGCTTTCTAATTGAGAATTGAAAATTGAAAGCCAATTCACAACATGGATTTTTCTAATAGTCGAAAACCCTGAACCCTGAACCCTGAACCCTGAACCCTGAACCCTGAACCCTGAACTGTTATGACCAAAAAGAAAGTCTGTATGCTGGGCGCATTTGGGGTGGGTAAAACCAGTTTGGTGGCACGTTTTGTCAAAAGCCTGTTTTCTGAACGGTACCATTCCACCATTGGCGTCAAAATTGATAAAAAAGACCTCGTGGTCAATGGTGCGGAAGTTTCATTGGTATTGTGGGATTTGCCGGGTGAAGGGGAGGAGGACGAGTTTCAAAAGGTGCGGATGTCCTATTTACAGGGAGCCGCCGGTTACGTGCTGGTGGTGGATGGGACCCGCCCGGAAACCCTGGAGACAGCCCGCAATTTACAGAAACGGGTGGAAGACACCGTGGGGCATCTGCCATTCACCGTGGCGGTGAACAAGGCTGACCTGGGCAATGACTGGCAGGAAAATCCTTCTGTTTGTGGCAGGTGGCAAGAGCAGGATTGGATTTTCATACCGACCAGTGCCAAAACAGGTGCCGGTGTGGAAGACCTGTTTCAATCGCTGGCCGAGAGGCTTGTGAAAGGCTAAGGTTCATCACCATGACCGCATTGCCGCCTTCAATTTCGGAATATGTCTTACATCTGACGATGGAACAGCAACTGCCGGCGTTTTTCGTGCTGGACCAGGAAGGCCGTCTCTGCGAGTGGGGGGGGAGGCCGGAGCGGTACGGTATTTCTCCGCTCAATCAGGAACCTGATGCCGAGCTTTTTCCTTTTTTGCATGGCATCGTTCCCCTTGGGGATGAGCCCGTGTTTTTCCCCTGTGTGGAGACCGCTCCCAATGTCTTTGCCGACATTCACGTCTTTCACCGGGAAGGAAAAAATTGGGTATTGCTGCTTGATGTTTCAGCCGATGCCTTACGACAGCAACAAATGCAACAAAGACTGAATGAAATTGCCTTACAGCGGAAACCGGGGAATTGAGAATTGAGAATTGAGAATTGCGAATTGAGAATGAACAGTTGGTGCTTCCAAAACAAATGATTCCATGCTGATACACGACCAAGCATCCCTGGCCTACCATAAGGGAACGAAATTCCAATTCCAAATTCACATTCTCAATTCTCAATTCTCAATTCTCAATTCTCAATTCTCAATTCTCAATTCTCAATTCTCAATTCTCAGCCTATGAGTCAGTCAATTTTTGAAGAATTGTTTGCCAGCCTGAATGTGGCCATTCTGGAATACCAGTCCGAAAGCACGTTTACCTTATGTGGGACATTGCCGGACTGGTTTTGCCGGTTTTATCCGGGCATGGTCACCGGTGATACGGTCAAACCTGGCGAATCAATGCAGTTTCTCGCCAATTTCCTGGTTGATGCCAAAGATTTCTGGTCTGGCCATGAAAGCGGTCAACTCAAATCCGGGATTTGGACCGAGCAACCAAACGGCACGAGTGAACTGCACCTGGAGGCAACTGCCGTTTCCCTTGGGAGTCGCAAATTGCTGCTGATCGAATTTCCGAAACTGGCCTACGAGGAAAAACAGAAGATCATTCAAAAAGGCCGGGAAACGGTGCTTGACCAGCACCGGTACCTGCGCGAAGTTCAAAAAAAGGAAATTCTGCTCTATTGCCTGGCCAATGATTTGGGGGAGCCACTGGTCGGCATCCGCCATACCCTGGAACAGCTCTTTCGTCACCGTGACCTGTTTTCCCAAATGGAACAGGATTCGCTTGATGCTGCTCTGGCATCGGTCAAAATGCAGCGGGCGCTGGTGGAAAGTCTGCTTCAGACCTTCTCCAACGAGGCCCGCCTGGTCAACCGGACGGAATCGAATGCCCTGGTTTCGACCAATATTCTGCAATGCGCCGAAGACTCCATTGCCTTGATTGCAGAGGATTACCCGCAACGCAAAATCGAATTGCGGGTCATTCCGGGCCGAACCCCACGCAATTCATGGCAGGTGCTGGCAGAAAATTCCTGGCTGGAACGGGTGTTTCTCAGCCTGCTGGACAATGGTTTGAAATACAGTCCTCCAAAAAGTCAGGTCGTGGTCACCCTGGCCCTGGACGAAACCACGGTTGGGGTTTCAATCGATGATGAGGGGCCAGGGGTGCCCCCTGAAATAGCCAAGGTTTTGCAGGAGTCTTTTCCCCTGGAAAGCATCGCTCCTCCGTTTGCCGGGGTTGGACTGTATTATTGCCATATTGCCGTTCATCGCTGGGGAGGCCATTTGGGTTATGAGCCTCTGGCCAGCGGAGGATCCAGGTTTTGGTTCCGTTTGCCGCAAGTATAACGGGATTGAGAATTGAGTATGAGAGATTAAGAAAGGCTTGATAAAGATGAACCACGGGAAATTGCGCCAGCAAATAAAATTGGGATTGGTCACCGGGTTTTTGGCCTTGTTCGGCTGGAACTGGATGCCGGACCAGACACTGGCAGCTCAGGAGGAACCCCCGACTGAGGAAGCTCAGGCAGCCGATGATGAAATTCCGCCAACTGACCGGGATGAACTGTTGAAATGGCTTAAAGCCGGCAAGTACAAGGCAAAATTTGTGAGTGAAAAGAAAGTTCACCCCTCGGATGGACCTCATGGGGGGAATGTCCTGACCTACTATAACCCGATTCTGGTGGAGGATTTGAAAGACAAGAAAACCCTCTTTCGGACAGGTGCCAGCATGGTCAAGGAACTGTATCTTTCCGGGACCGAAAAAGCAGTGGGTTATTCCGTCATGATCAAAACAAAGGAAAAAGGAACCAAAGCCAAGGGTAAATTCTGGCTTTTTTATGAGACGTTTGACGGAACCAACCAAAACCCGTTTTATGGAAAAGGCGTGCCCCTCTGTGTGAATTGCCACACGATTGGGGTTGATTTTTTGCGTTCAACGTTTCGACCTGAGAATTGAGAATTGAGAATTGAGAATTGAGAATGACCCAAGAGACAGGAGAGAAAAATTTTGAGACTCAGGTGAAAATAGGTCTGAGGATTGATTCTGTTTTCATTCCTGGCGTTATGTTGGTCCTGGATAAAATCTAAAAAGCGAAGCCAATGGGTTAACCAATTCTCAATTCTCAATTCTCAATTCTCAATTAAAAAAACTATGAAACACAAAGCCATCTATACAAAAGTCCGCAAATTGATAGACCAACGGGAACTGGCCGATGACAATCTTGATTTGGCTGAAGATGCGCTGGCCGTTCTGTTGGAAAAGGATGAAACCTGTGAGTGGGCCTATGGCCTGCTCTCGGAAATCTATTATTGGCGGGGGGAAATTGCTCCGGCCAAGGAAAAGCTCGAATTGTACGAGCGGGGAGTCGAGTTTGGCGAACATGGCGTTGAACTTGATGAGGATTCCCTGGAGTCAAACTTCTGGCTGGCGGTCAATTACGGTCTGTATGGGAACGAAAAGGGAATTCTCAAAAGCCTGGACCTGATTAAACCGATTCAAACCCATGCTGAGAAAGCGCGCACATTGGATGAATCGTACTTTTACGGCGGTCCCTGGCGGGTGTTGGGACGGCTCTATAACAAGGCTCCGGGCTGGCCGATGTCATTGGGTGACAATAAAAAAGCGATTGAATGCCTAACCAAAGCCCTCAAATTCGGTCCCAAATTTTACCTGAACCACCTCTATCTTGCCGAAGCCTACCTGTCCCTCCGGGACAAGAAAAAAGCCAAAGAGCATTTGGATTGGCTGCTGGCGGCTCCACTCTCGCCTCACCATGAACGTGAAGACAGAGTGACGCAAAAGGAAGCTCAGGCGCTGCTCAAAAAACTCTAATTGAGAATTGAGAATTGAGAATTGGGCACTGATGCATTAATTGTTGGCTAAAATGCTGTAAGCCATTGAAAAAGAAAGAGTAGCCATCAACAATCCGGATGCACGAAGAATTGGAGGCTAAAATG
>JAIBAN010000143.1 GCA_019695185.1 Blastocatellia bacterium
CTGGGTGAAACCTTGTTCACGGCGCAGGCGGGTAATGAGAATTCCAAGTTTACGGGAGAGTTTGTTGTTTTCCACCGGCGCGAATGTAAGAACATTCCCGCCAAGCGTCTACTATCAACAGGTAGTCAGATAGTAATGTTTGTAAGTCAAGCTGGATGAGTCAAAAAAAGCAGGTTGTAATTAAAGGCTTTGACATGAAAAGCAGTGCTCAAAAAAGAATAAAAAAACCATGCTTTTTCGGACGAGCATGTTATAGAATCGTTCAGATAACTTGCGGTCACTTCCGAGAGGTCGGAAAACCGCATGGCTAAAACGCCGAATGCCGCCCTTCCCTGCAAAAGTTGGGGCGGCACTCCTTAACGATAGATGTCAGTGGGGTGTGACGATGAAAACCTAACAAACCGCCTTTCCCAAGTCAAATTCAGCCGCGCTTTTTGGTCGGGCATGTAACCTCTTTGGATTGAATATTTTATCCATTTTGGTGAACGCACCTGACTGTATTGCCACTTTGTGTCCTCCGGATTTTTTTGGTGGAGCGAGGGTGTTTGTGTCTTTCCAAAGCTGAAAAAGTGCTTTCTTTTCAACTATTTGGGCAGATGCAGCCAGAATCCCGGAGCCTTTCCGAAAACCGGAAGTGGGCAAAAGCGGCTGAACCGGATTTTTTGCAGTTTTTTTGATTGGCCGGGATTTTTTTGCCTGGAAAAGCCGTGGTTTGCCTGTTTTTTGGTTCGTTCACTTCCCTTCCGGCATCTGCACAGGTCCGTCTATGCAGAGTTTTGCCATTGATGCCAGCCGTTCCCACAGCAATCCCCTGCCATCCGGCTTGAGCTGGGTTGCATTCTGTCGCCAGCCCCACACCGCCGCTGCTTTGGAAGCGGAAGCCGTTTCCTGGCTGGAATCCGTTTCCGGTTTTTCCGTTCCCCATTTGCGCAACGGCAAAAACCGGCTGGGCAAAAAAGGCGAAAAAGGGAGCCCTGTCGGTTTTTTTCAATCCGGTGTCAGTCCGGATGGGGTTCCCTTCGTCAACCTTACCTATAGCACCTTCCGCAACGGCGGCTGGCAGGAACGCTTTGACTCAAAAGCGGCCCTCAACCATTTGTGGGAGTCCTTCCAATCCGGTCACCGGCTGGCTTCCAAAACCAGAACCCAACCCCAGCCAGGGCTCATCGCACGGGAAGAAAGCCAGCGCCGGAAGGCGGAAGCAGAACGCCAGGCCAAAGCCGCCAGCGTCGCGGCAGACCTGGCGCTCTGGGAAACCCTGGCCCCCACCGGCAGCAGCGCGTACCTGTCACGCAAAGGCGTCCGGACAGCGGCGACCGGCTGTGCTGCCATCCGATATGGAACCGACGGCGAAGGTCGGGGGTTCGTCGCGGCACTGGTCACGGACATCTCCGGCCAGCCCCTGGGACTGCAAAAGATTGGGGACGATGGTGAGAAACGGTTTACCTATGGTTTGGCCAAACAAGGTGCGTTCATCCGGCTGGGTGAACCGGAAGGCTTCAACCCCAAGCGTCCTTCCTTTGTTGTCTGTGAAGGGCTGGCCACCGGGCTTTCCCTCCGGGCGGCGCTGGGAGACGAGGCTGAGAGCGAAATCTTCTGTGCCCTGGATGCGGGCAACCTGGCTCCCGTGGTGGCCGCGCTGCGGGCACAGTACGGCCCCAAATCGCGGTGCCGGATTGTCATCGCGGCAGACCATGACCAGTGGAAAGCCGAACGGCTGGAACGCGGTGAACCGCTGGGAAACACCGGCCTCATCAAAGCCCACCAAGCGGCGCTCAAATTTCGTTGTCAGGTGGTGGTTCCCTCTTTTGCCAACCTGGATACGACGGACCAGCCCACCGATTTCAACGACCTGCACCGGCTGGCCGGACTGGAAACCGTCCGGGTGCAGCTTGCCTGCCCGGAGAAACCAGACCCGCACTTTGCTTTCTTCAAAGCCCGCCACAAAGCTGTCCGCCGGTTGCGCCAGTGGTTCGGCGGCGCAGTCATCGAGTGCCAGCGCCGTTATCTGGGCGATTTTGGAACCGATATCGAAAGCATTGCCCAGGCCGAAACCCTGCTGGCCCGTTCCGGCATCGGGACCGGCAAAACCCAGTTGGTGAAAAACCACATCCTGCCCCGGCTGGGCAATCAATCGGTGCTCTATATTTCCCATCTGGTCGCCCTGGCCACCGACGCGGCCCAGCGGCTGGGATTTGAACTGTATTCCGATTACAAAGGGCGGCGAACGGCCAACGACTGCGCCTTCAGCGAGGTCCAATCTGCCGCGATCTGTTTGAACTCTTTGCGGATGTTGGCGGACAACGGTTCCGTGCGCTGCTTTGACGTGGTGGTGATTGACGAAATCGAGCAATTGCTGCGACGGCTCACCACCCGCATCGAGCATAAACGGCTGGTCCTGGGAGTCCTGCGCCACCTGATTGCCCAGGCCAAACAGGTGGTCGTCCTGGATGCCCATCTGTCCCCGCTCACCAAACTCATGCTGGAGCTGTGGCGACCCAACCGGCGCACCGTGACGGTGCTCAACGAGTACCATATCGGCGCAGGACGCACCGTGACCCTCCATGAAAAGCCGGATGCGGTCATGGCCGCCGCCCTGACCGAGCTTCAGCATGATGGCCGGGTGTTCCTCACCTGCAACAGCAAGAAAACGGCCCGGACCGCCTTCAAGCTGTTTGAAGCCGAAGCCCCAGGGAGGCGGGGCCTCTATATCAGCGGTGACAATTCAGGCGACCCGGAGGTGCTGGAGTTTTTCCGCGATGTCAACGGGCAGGCCCGCTGTTATGACTATATCGTGGTTTCCCCATCGGTGAGCACCGGCGTGTCCATCAACGAAGGCCATGGGTTCAGCTTTGTCGGCGGCATTTTCACCCACAGTGTCAATACGCCCGCCGACTGCCTCCAGGCCCTGGGCCGGGTGCGTGGCATGGAACGCCTTCATGTCTGGGTTTCGGACGTGAAGAACGCCAAGCCCACTGCCGAACGGGACATCGCTGCCCGCTGGGAAGCCACCCACCAGCATGACCGGGAATTGATTGGCCTCGACAGCAGTGGCACCACGGAAATCGTGGATAGCGAGTATCACCGGCTGGCGCTCGCCGTCGCCCGCGAGGAAAACTTCGCCACCAACGACTTTCTTGCCCGCTTCCTGGAAATGCTCGACGCCGACGGCTACCGGGTCACGTACCACGAGGCCGACGAGCCGGAAACCATCGTCGCCGGAATGCTCGCGGACGAAGCCCGGAGCCTCGAAGCGGACGAGTTTCTCCGGACACGGGTTTCCGCTCCGGACCTGGAAACGGACACGGCAGCCATCCTGGAACGCAAGCACCGGCGCACCTTTGAAGAAACACGGGCGCTCGACAAGCATCACCTCAAAGAATTCTACCGGCTGCCCGAAACAGCAGCGGCGGACATCGTCGCGGCGGTCATTGAGAAAGACCGGCGCGGCCAGCGCCGAGCCGAAATCAGCCACCTCGAAATCGCACTTGCCACCGATGCGCAACTGCGGGAGGCACAAGGCACCCACAACCAAACGGCGGATTTTCTGCCGGACCAGCGGAACCTCGCGGCGGAACGCGAATTTTCCCGGATGGTGTTGCAGGCGGTCGGAGTTGACCCGGCCACGCTCGAATTCAACAACGGCGGCACGTATTCCAAAACCAGCCCGGCCATCGTCGCCCTGGTCGCCTGGCTCCGGGCCAATCGCGGCTGGATTGGCGGCATTCTGAGATTGCCCCCGGATGAACGACTAACAGCCGACCCGCTCCGCTTTGTATCAAAGGCATTGCGGCGGATGGGACTCAAACAACGGCGGACGGGGAGAAATGAGAAGGGGGAATATTGCCTGGATGTCGGTGTGGTGAGTGAGTTGACCGAGGTGCTGTGGAAGCGGGGGACCCATCCGCAGCAGTGCGGGGACACTTCACGGTATAAGGAAGGAAATGCGGGGAATGTCCCAGTAACTTTAAGTGTTTGACTATAATTGTCTTCCCCTTTGAACTAATATTATTTGTTTTGTGATAAGCTCCCAAAGCATTATCAACTAAGCCAAAAAGGAAAAAGGTATGTCTGGAACGACTCTTAAACTAATTCCTGTTTACGTTACGCAGGAGGAAAAAGCACAACTTGCTGAAGAAGCAAAAAGGAAAGGGCTTTCTGTGAGTAACTATTTTCGAACCAGCGTAGGCTTACCACTGAATCTCCGAGGTGAAAAAAGCCATAAGGCACCTAAAAAAGCAAAGAACCGATACACATCCGGAAAATAACAAGGATTCTATACTCAAATCACTTGACAACTAATATTAGTTGACTAGAATTAAAAATAATTCATGCTCGGTACCGAGCAATTGCTTTATCTCAATATAAAAGAACGATTTACAGGAAAAAGTTTTTTGAAAACATAAAGCCGCTAGATTTTCAAAATGTCAAACCCAGCTTGCTCGCAAGATTATAAGAAAAATTGCTCGATACCGAGCAATTGCTATAACCTCACTTGAGAGAGAGGTTTACAAGAAAAAGTTTTTACAGCAACAGACCCCTTCAACTTCCCAGAGGACCGCTATGACACAGTGTTATGTTATCGCTATTTGCAATAAAGCTGGGGGTGTTGCTAAAACAACCCTCACCCGCGACCTTGGCTACGAACTCAGTCTGCATCATAAAGTTTTGTTGCTGGATGCTGATTCACAGGGATGCCTTGGAGAGTTTTTTGGATTAAGTCCTTTTGAACGACCGGATGATGAAATGTTTTGGTCAATCGTCGAAACCAAAGCAATGGAACAACCGCCTGTTTTTTCTAAATATGGTTTGGATGTTGGGCTTTCGAATTTATCCTTAGAAAAATTGGAACGCAGACTGGATGACAAGAAAAATCCCGCTTGGTTGTATGGGGTTTTGAAAATCTTTGAGAAGAAGTATGACTACATTCTCATTGATTGTCCTCCACACACATCAATGGTCACGATTCAAGCTCTGTTTGCAGCAGATGGGCTTTTGGTGCCAGTTGAAACCGAACCTAAAGCAGTTGCCGGCTTGGGTAAAATCCTGGAAGAGTTTATTGACTCTAATGACCGCCGGAAAACAGTTTCACTACCGCCTACAAAATTGTTAGGTATCGTCCCAACCAAGTTCAATCCGAATCGCCGCATCCATACCCAGTACCTTAATGAGGTTCGGATGCTAGCCACCAGTTATGGCTGTCATGTATTCCCACCTTATCGAAATTACATTGCCGTACCGGAAGCAAGCAATCAGGAACAGCCTTTGAAACTATACGACCAACAATGTCCGGCTAACCAGGATGTTGAGCAGATTGCCGAAATGGTCTCCAGCTTAACCAGCCAAATCCGGAAAAAGGCAACCAGGTAAACATACAGCGAGAAAATTGAAATGCCTAAAAAATTTCAACCGCCGCCATCCTATTTACATCAGCTCTCAGGAAGAATCCGTGCCAGTGTCGAAGGTGATTCACTGGTTCGAGTTCCACTTGGACAGCTTCGCCCCAATCCTCACCAGCCCAGAAAATATCAAAACAGCGCCACGATTCAGGCTTTGGCTGAAAGCATCCAGCAACAAGGAATTTTAGAACCAGTAATTGGCCGAAAAGAAAGTGACGGCACTTACACGATAGTAGCCGGACATCGAAGGTGGGCTGCCGCCGAACTAGCCGGATTGGCAGATCTGCCCTTGGTTGAAAAACTTATTTCCGATGACGACCTTCTCGTCACGGCATTGATTGAAAACCTCCAGCGGGAAGATTTGCACCCAGTTGATGAGATTCGTGCTTTGGGTCAGTTAGTTGAAAAACTAGGCACCCAGGAAAAAGCCGCCAAAGCAATCGGTTTAGCACGTGGAACGTTGTCAAATCATGTAAGAGTATTAAATCTGGGACCGGAAATTCTTGATTATTGTGCGGGCATTGAAAAATTAACACGAACTAGCTTAACCCAACTCCTCGACATTCCTCCAAATCAAAGAATGGTCGCAGCGAGGATTCTTGCTGGTGAATCAACCATTCCAACTCAAGTCAGTAAACCAAAGCAAACAGGTGCAAAAGGGAATGTGTTTGCTTTTAGGTCAAAAATCATCGGCAGTGGGAATTCATTTGCAGTTCAAGTGAAATTTCGCAAATCAGATGTAGATGAAAAGGAAATTATCGAAGCATTAGAATGTGCCCTCACAGAGTTGAGATCAAAACAAAATACTCCAAGTTGACTCTCGGCTGTTACGAAGTTTTGTAAGCGGGATAAAGAGACACAAACGATTTCTGAAAAAAAAATTTCGGGCGACCGCAACTTTTTGCCCGTCAGTGGGAAATAAGTACGTGTAAAAACAGATTTGCTGAAGGTGTGCCAAAAACCACCTATTTCGGGAAATCTTCAAGCCAAACAACCTCAAAACCACCGGGAGGCATAGTCCAAATTTTGAAAATACAGGAACAGGTTATGGAAAAAAGAACCATAATCTCGACGAAAAAAATCATCGCTCCCATGTTGCTCACAGCTTTGACACTCGCTGTTGTTTCCACGGCGTTCTTTTTCCTGTGGCCGGTCATCCCAGGTATCTGGCCGCTGGTGGTGCTGGTTGTGACCGCAATCGGTTTTCTCGCGGTGGGTTTCGAGCTTTTGCACGTGGTGTGGCATACCAATCATATCCAGTATGTGATCACGGATGAATATATTGAGAGAATCCGCACCGGTTTTATCGAAACCATTGTCCGGGTCCCCTTCCACACCGTCCGGGAGGTTGAGTTTGATTGCGGAGTATTTCAAAAAATGCTGGGCGTTGCTTCCATAGGCTTGTGGACCACGACGGTCGTCACCGTAAATCATCAAGGTGTGAGCACGTCCCAGGATGGAATCGAAATCCTTTGGCTTCCACTCGATGAAGCCAAGGAATTGTACGAATATCTGGCCCAAAGGTGTGCCGGGTCTCAAAAACAATAGCCAAAAATTATTCAGTAAGGATTTTTTAACTGGATGGGGGAACTCTTTATGTCGAAACAACAACTTGGAGAATTGGGGTTTAGTGAAAAACACCAGCAAACGGTTGAAGAATTTCTCAAACGAGGTGCTGGACTTGTTCTTGCGTGCGGCGAAGACAACTCGGAATTGGTTGAAACCCTGCTGACACTTCCTGAAAAAATATCGCCCAATCGAGGCTGGTGGATGTTCGACATGCGAAGGCATGTTGATTCATCGGCTGAAAAATTCGATCAGGTTCTCAGGCATGCCTTACGTTCAGCCCATCGTCTGATGCTTTTTCCCAAAATATCCACCGAGAACACGGCCGTTGGCTTTTCCAGGATTGGTGAGTGCGGAATGTTAGGGGCTGCCACCATTGATGCCCCGACCTGTCAGGAAGCAGCAACAAAGTTTTGCAAACTTGTTGGATATCCACCTTCAACCCCAATCCTGTTAACCAGGCGGGTCCAAAACCCGAAAAACGAGATGCAAATTCAACGACTGGCATACTCAGCGGTCCAACTCAGGGAGACTGAGTTATTTGAACTGAAAACAGAAATCGACGACTGCAACTCAATTTTCTCAGAATGAGTTACAGACAAGGCATATGGTTGACGTCAATAACGGGGATTAAATTATGCCGAAACCAGAATCGCTTTTGATGAGATGGATGGGCAATAGGCTATTTATTGAACAGGGGGAGTTATTTTCCAATCAGATTGTTTTTACCGAGCAGGCAAAGTTCAAATACTCGGGTGACAACCTAAATCTTTTTGTTGAAATGGTTCGAGAAAAGCTCAAAGGCCGACAGAAGATTCGAGAGTTTGTTTTTTTTATTGATGACCTTCGCACCGTCCACATTTGTTTTTATCCTGTTTCGGGGCAGATTACCTGTGGAACGCTGGATGATTTTATCAAAGAATTAGGTGAAATTACCTGTCGTGTTCACTTTTTGGACTCCGAAAATAGACTTAAAAGCACAAACTTGGAAATAGCTGAGCTTTTCCACGAACTTTGGACGAGAGATGTTGGAACCCCAGGATACAGCAAACAAAGATGGAGGGATTTCCATCTTTTGTTAAGCCTGCGGGATATTAATTTTTGATCAACCGAAACCGAAAACAGATTATTTTCAAATCTGTCATTTTATTACAAAAGCACTCGTTCGCATTAATGCTAAATTTTCTATGAAACCTGAAATAAAAGAAATTATTGAAGACTTGGCTAAATTGAACCGCTTGAGTTATTCAGAACAGGAAAGTCGGTTGCTCGTCGAAATCCTCCATCAGAAAGGTTTGATTAATGAAGTCGACGAACCTGATGCTGAATATTGGGCTTGGCTGGATGAGCCAAGCGATTTTCAGCCAGTCCATATCGATGCTCATTTTTTCAACCTCGATCTCCGCCAAAAACCGCCTGTCCTGGAACAAGCACAGTACACCCCATATCTCATGGTTCCGGTTGAAATTACACGCGGAAGAAAGGATGTATTTGCCATAATTTTGCATGATACATCAAATCTGATCGGGTTTAAGCGAGAGGATGTTTTGATTTGTAGAAGGATTGCTGAAGGCGACGAAGTTCTGGGGAAAAATGCGATTGTGCAGGGAAAGGACGGCAAATACTTTGTCAAAAAGTTTTGGCCGGTTGAAGGGAAAATGATTTGTCACCATACAACTTTGCATTGGGAGCCATCCCCACCAGAACTGCCCGTTGCATTCATTTTAGGCTTTGTCAGGTATTCCAGGGAAAGAAGAGCTTTTGCAAGTCATTTTGAGGGTCCAAAGAAGTTATTCACCTAAAGCAGGGAGGGTCATGGACAAAAATATAAGTTCGCGCCCTTCAAACAAACCAAATGTTCCTTTGCCTGGCACGGTTGTGGTTTTGGCTGTCATGACAACCATGTTCTTTTTTCTTTGGCCCATAATTCCGCTTTCAGCGGAGTAAAGAGTCAGAGGTTGGGACTGTCCATTCCCTCGTCCCAAAGTTCTAATTTGGAGGTGAACCTTGATCAATCTCAATTCACGTGACCGTTGCTTGTTTTTCACGCACCTGTGGGCTCACGCAATTTCAGGAAAGAGCAGAACTTCGTTTATGAAGGATTTGGCATCCCAATCCGGCTCGAACGTCTTGGATAA
Organism: Blastocatellia bacterium; assembly: GCA_019695185.1. Taxonomy (GTDB): domain Bacteria; phylum Acidobacteriota; class Blastocatellia; order Chloracidobacteriales; family Chloracidobacteriaceae; genus JAIBAN01. The sequence goes on from JAIBAN010000143.1 coordinate 9,104, forward strand.
CGCTCTGCCCAGGATTGAGGACCAATACATTCGAATGAATGTGGAATTTGTCGCGGCGGTGACGGAAACCCTCCATCTGCCTGCCCCTTACTTGGAGGGCTTGGTCGTCTATTGCGAAATTTCCGGAAACATCGGCATCCTTACCCAGTTGATTGAATTTGCCAAAATCGAGATGAGGCTGGACTCGTTGCTGGCCCAAGAAACCGTCGGAGGAAGCCCTGTCGAGGCGTTCTCGAATGCCGTCAGATTGGTGGCGGGATTGCACCTGCTGGCTTCCTGCACCCCGGAAATGCGGCCAGACCAGGGAACCTTGCAACGCTTTGATTGTACCCCTGACTTTTTGGCAACACTGGCAACGCTGGGAAGGGATGCGGGAGCGAAAGGGGAAGCCTTCTGGCAGTTGTTGCCAGCATTGCTCGAACAAACAAAAAATCCGTTCCTGTTGCGTGGAACCCCGCTGTGGTGGGCAGGCCATTTTTTGCGGGGGAGTGAAATAACAGGAAGGCTCAACAGTGAAGTTGCACAGAAATATATCGATTTAGCGATTTTGGAGTTTAAACGATAGTGGTTGAGGAGCTATTGACGCCTGAGTGGTCACAGTTAAATCAACTTTGTGTGGTTGAACGACCACAGTGCGCGCCTGGAAAAATCATGTTCTAAATATGTTGGTGGATACCGAACTGAGGACTGAAACGCAGTTTGAGACTTTTTTCTGAAAACTCCACCTTTCATCCAAGTTCGTTTCAATGCTCTGATAAACCGAAATAGAGGTGTGGTATGGATATAGACCGTGTTGAATTTTTTCGAGAAAAGTGCCGAAACCGCCTAATTGCATATGAATTTATGAAGGGTTACTTCGCCACAAAAGAAGAGCTTAAAGTTGATTTTCTTATGGCATTAAAAGATGTGAAAAATCTTGATCCTGCTGACAATCAAGATTCATTGTGGATGACATTTGAATCTGAGCAATTATTGTTTGAATTTGTACTAAACTACTATTGGATGTGGCAAATTCTTCACAAAATTCCAATTCGGCTTCTTGGGAATACGTTCCCAATCCAACCGACACAGATTCAAAAAGCTTTGTCTAGCCTCCGTTATAACATTCAATCGCATCCCTTTTTTCTGAATGAAACCGAACTCAATCACATAAAAAACAAAGAATGGCATAAAATACCATTAGTCAGGATAGCACTATCCATTCAACTTGGTTTGGTACTCACTAATGGAAGTGACCTAATCCTTAATCCAATTTTTTTCCACTTCCACGATTAACATTGGGTAAGCGGGGATGAACTAACTCTGCGAACGATTGGAAAAAGTTGAAAAAAGTTGGCAACCTGCGGGTAATAATAAACAGAGAACCAAATTTCAAGACGGAACCTGATATGTTGAAAACAGTATTTGCAGCCCTTCTCACTCTGACCCTGATTCCAATCCCGGTGTTTACGCAAACACCGTCACAGGCATTGGTCCTCGAACCCCAGCAGAGTTCTCCACTAGTGGTTACCAATTCTGAAGAGCAAGGGGTTGGTTCACTACGCGGCGCAATTGAAACTGCAACTCAGGAGAAAGGGAATCGGACAATTACATTTGCAATTCCAAAGTCAGACCCAAGTTATGACTCCGCAAGGAAAGTCTGGGTTTTCAAACCCAAAAAAACTTTGGAAATTGTTAATGTAACTGGCTTGGTAATAGACGGGTTTTCTCAAGCAAAATCAGTAGAGGATACAAATCCAAACGGGCCTGAAATCTTTTTCGACGTAGTTGACCTTGACATTACCCCAAGTGCCCCAAATAAGGTTTTCCTTTCACGGCATTGTTTTGTATTTGCTGGAGCTTCCAATAATAAACTAACAGGCTTTGGGTTTATTGACACAAGTGCCAATGTGCAGAAATCTGTTGGTGGAGTGGTTGGGACTGTCCGCCACCCAGAAAATGCCAACTTGCTTGCAAAGGGAAATCAAATAGTTGGGAATTGGTTTGGTTTAACCCCAGACGGTGAAAATTACGGAGGTTTGTCACGAGGTTTATCTTTGGAATTTGGGAGCCAGGAAAATATTGTTGAAAATAACGTTATCTGCTCAGAAGGAATTGACCTGACAATAGATTATTTTTTTCCTGTTGGGTTTCCTGTTAGTTTTGCCCCTCCTAACAAAATGAACTTTGTCAGAAATAATTTTTTTGGGACCAATGCAAAGGGAGCTAAAAGGCTTGCTCCACCCACATATAGACGCACGGCTGATAGTCTTGGGAACCCTACCGTCGGATTAAATTTCAGCACTACTGGGAACCTATTTGAAAACAACGTGATTGCCGGAACTAGGTCAGGTGGGATTGGAGCAATCAACCCAGGTGAGGGAAATTTTGTTATGGGAGCCAGCTCCAACATCATCCGCAACAACCGGATTGGCATCGGCGTCAATGGGGAAAACATCGGGCCGGATCCAACCGTCGCGGAGAACGCCCGTGCCGTGGGCATTTTTGCCAGTGCGGGGGACACTATCATCGGCAACATGGTGGGCAATTTTCCAGGAACGGGCATCGCGGTCCGGACGGCGCAAAAACCGGATTCATCCAATCCGTTTGGCCCCACGGCAGTCACCGGCAATATGATTTCCAATTGCGGCATCGGCATTCAGGCCACCCAAATCCGGGGAGCGGTGATTGCCGGCAACACCATTTCCAATTGCAGCAAGGGCGGGATTGTGCTGGGCGACCGGCCCTTTGACGCCAGCACCGGCAGCAGCCAGGAGTCCGTGAATCCGTGGGGCATACCCATCGTCAACGTCACGATGTCCGAAAACCAGTTCACCAATGTATCCGGACCCGGCATCGCCCTCACACCGGAGGTAGGCGACGTAGTTGGCGGCGGATACCTGCCCAACACCCGGACCGTGGTGGACCGGTCGGGGCCAAATTTCTATCAGCCCTCGCCGGTGCTGCGGACCGCCCAGCGGCAGGCAGACGGGAGCATTCTGGTAACCGGGTTCGCCCCCAATCCGGGCAAAATAGAGTTGTATGCGTCCAACCGTCCGGCCCGGCCTACGGCCCCGGACACCGACCCAGCGGCTTATGGGCTGGGGCGGTATATGGTGCGGGTTGATGACGCCCTGGGAGAATTCACCACCCTAATTCCAGCCTCCACTGCCCAGGGCATCACGGACGTTTCCGCCACGTTGACCGTACCGACTAGTACGGGCGCTCAAACCAGCGAGTTTTCCCGCACGATTGCGGTGCAGGGAATGGCTCCACCCCCTGACACCATCGCGCCGAGGGTGACGGTGACGGCACCGACCGCAGGGCAGCAGGTTGAATCCAAAGCGAGCACACAAGTGGTGATAGTTTGGCAATCATCCGACAATGTAGGGGTAGTGCGGCATGACGTGTGGCTGGCGCGCCCAGGACCGGGAGCCGTTGACAGTATTGCCTCCGGACTGGCGGGAACCGCCCAATCCTTCACCTGGAACGTGCCGGAAAACCTTGATGTCCCGCAGGCTCAGATCGTGGTGATGGCTTTCGACGCAGCAGGGAATCAGGGACAGGGGCTGTCGGGAATGTTCACCGTCAAAAAACCTGTTGTGGTTTCGCCCGACACGGAAAAACCGGTGGTAACCACCGTGGCGCTCTCGGCCAAAAAGGTGAAACGGAAAGTGGACCCGACCGTGACCATTTCCTGGAAATCCAGCGACAACGTGGGCGTCACGGCGCAGGACGTGCTTTATGCCACGGACGGCACCGACTTTGGCTTAACGGTCGCGGCAGGGTTGCCGGGAACGATGCAGACCTTCACCTGGACCATACCCAGCACGGTCGCCAAATCAAAAGTTGGGGTGGTCAAAATTGTGGCCAAGGATGCGGCGGGAAATACCGGGGAAGCAGTATCAATTCCGTTCGTCATCAAATAACAAACGAGCAAACCACCACAAACAAAAGGCGCAACCCAGAACGGATTGCGCCTTTTGTTTGCTTTCCGGACAAAGGAGGGCTTACCGCTCGATTCGCAGGTAACTTGGCTCAGGTTCGTGGTACGGCTGAAACAGCATTTGCAAATCCGAGTACGATTGCAAATTTGCTGGTTCGGTTGAGGCTGCCGCACGCGGTGCAGTGCGATTGGGGTTGACGGTGAAAACGCTGCTCCAGGCATTTGGCTGAGGGATGGTGGAGGGAACGAATCCAGCAGGTTGGCCGGATGAATAGCCAGCCGGCCTTCTGATATTCGGTTGAGGTTGTGAACCTAAGCCGCCTGCGGCATACCAACCGTCAATGAAATAATAATTACTTGCAATTGCTCCGGAATAATCAAAATCCGGATATTGTCCGGTTGCGATTGATGTGGAAGTGTACCCCGGACAAATCGTGGTGACAGTCGTTTGTGTCATCTCATTTCCACTGGCATCGGTTGTCCAGGTTACATTCCAAAAAGACGGACAAGCCCCTCCGTCCGGAATGACTTCCGTCATCAGCCCCACTACATCCTCCGGCGGGGGGGCAACAGGCGGCTGAGGCTCGCTGACGGCGGCAAAGCGGACCCAGTACCTGAATTCGAACTGACCACTATACCGTGCCCGCTGGTTGCCGAACCGCCCGACGGTGTAGTCGTGGACCGGTGCCACCAGGCCGGGGCTGGACGGCGTGTCCGGATTGGGACTGTCGAGGCCCGCGATGAACTTGAACTGATCTTTGT
>JAIBAN010000222.1 GCA_019695185.1 Blastocatellia bacterium
GTGTTTGGAAATTTGGAAAATGCATTTTCCAAACACGCTCTGGAGGCATTGCCCGGAACAGTGGCAAAAGAAACAGGCGGCAGACAAACGGTCGGGCTGTATTTTTTCTGCGGATTTCGTGTGCGACATGTTTGGCAACAGATGCCACTTCAGAAGTATATCTTTTGTACAGGAGCCAATCGCATGTCTGCCGAAAACAAGCCTTCTCTTCTTGAAAAGCTGATGACATTGCAGGAAAACCAATCCCGCCGCGACTTTTTGAAAACCTGTCTTGCCATTGCCGGGTCAGGGCTCTGGCTGAACGACGTTCACGCCCAGGGTGCATCCAAACGGAAACAAACCGGAACCGAGGCCGATGTTCTGGTTTTAGGGGCTGGCATGGCGGGCATCACCGCCGCGCGGACGCTCCAGCAGGCCGGAAAACGGGTGATTGTCCTGGAAGGCCGCAACCGTATCGGAGGCCGGGTCAACACCGACCGCCGGATGAAAAACCTCTCACTCGACCTGGGGGCGTCCTGGATTCAGGGAACTGAAAACAACCCGCTAACGGCCATTGCCGCTGCCAACAACATCAAAACCATTGCGACCGACCCAGATTCGATGGATGCTTTTTTCTCTGATGGAAAGCCCTTTACCGACCGCGACTGGAATCGGCTGGAACGAATTTCCAACCAAATGAGCCGCCGGATTGCCACGGCCCAGGAGGAATATCCGGAAGACACGACCCTCCAGCGGGCTGTGGATAAAATCCTGGCCGACCTCGAAATTTCCCCGGCGGATAAGCTCCTGGCAAACTTTGCGCTGAGTGCGGAAATTGAAAACGAATATGCTGCCGATGCCAGCCGCCTTTCGCTTTATTTTTGGGACCAGGACGGCGGGTTTGGCGGTGACGATGTGATTTTTCCAAAAGGATACGGTCAAATCGCCGATTTTCTGGCGCAGGGCCTGGATATCCGGTTGGAGCAGATTGTCAACCGGGTTGAATATGGTTCCAGCGGTGTCAAAGTCGTAACCGACCAGGGCAGTTTTTCGGCTGAACAGGCGGTGGTAACGGTTCCGCTGGGTGTCTTGAAAAAAGGCGTCATCACCTTTGCGCCGGTCCTTCCCGCAACCAAGCAGGGAGCCATCAAACGGCTGGAGATGGGGATTCTGAACAAATTGTATTTACGGTTTCCAAAAGTGTTCTGGGACCCTGAAGTTCACGCCTTCGGATATGTTGACGAAGTGAAAGGCCGTTGGAACGAGTGGTACAACTTTCAGGTCTATGTGAATGAGCCGCTGCTGCTGGCCTTTGCGACGGGAATCCATGCCGAACGCATCGAAACCATGAAGGATGAGGCAGTGGTGGCCGATGCCATGACGGTTCTGCGGAAAATCTATGGGAGCGCGATTCCCAATCCGACCGAATGGATTGTCACCCGCTGGGGCCAGGACCCTTTTACTTTTGGTTCCTATTCACATGTTCCGCCGGGTGCACGGGGCAAAGACTATGACCTGCTGGCGGAACCGGTCGGCAATCGGCTTTTCTTCGCCGGAGAAGCGACCAACCGGGAGCATCCGGCAACGGTTCATGGTGCCTATTTGTCCGGCGAACGCGAAGCCAAGCGGATTCTGAATCAAAACACCTGAGAGAGTCTTAGGCGTCTTGGGCGTCTGGGGAGTCAAAAAGGTGACAAGGTGACAAGTGACAAGGAAAAACTGTCACTATGTTATTTGTCACAGGTTCCTGCTTCAGACGCCCCAGACGCCCAAACGCAAGTTGCTCTCCGCTCCTTGCCCCCGCATTACCACGTCAATCCCCCTCATAATCAGCCGTGTCCCGGCCCCTGAAATGTTTTTTCGCTTTTTCCCACCAAGTTGCAAGAGCCTGGTTTTTGCGTGCGATTCACCTTAAACCGCCATCAATTGCAGCTCAAAGGTTGTCTGTGAGAAAGCTATGAAAACACCGCTGGTTCAGCACCTCATCCCGGTTCGGCGACGAATGTTTCTGATTGTTTTTCTGGTCTTTGGTTGTCTGATGACGGTCCGGCCCGGTTTGGGCTGGATGGATGCAAAAAAACAGCCATCCCAACCAATCAAGGAAAAGCCACAAACCCCATCTCCAGCCGGCGTGGTTGGGGTTCCAGCGGGTCCTGCCACCAATTTGACAACCCAGCCCAACTTTACCATTGTCAATTCACCGGCAGAGCTGATTGCGGCGATGAACAACCCGGCGGTGGATGCCATCTATCTCTATCAGCCCGGTTCAACCTATACCCTGACGGCCCGTGACAACGGCATCAACGGACACAATGGGCTGCCCAACGTGACTCGCACCCTTTCGATTTACGGCTTCGGCTGCACCATCGAACCGGCTGCCAACGCCCCGACGTTTCGGGCGTTTCACGTAACGGGGGCGGGAAATCCGAACTTTCCCGGAGCCGACGGACGACTCTATCTCTACAATGTCAGGCTCAGGGGGTTTACCGCCAAAGGCGGCAACGGCGGGGACGGGTATGAACCGGGCGGAGCCGGAGCCGGCCTCGGTGGGGCAATTTTCAACTACGGCGGAACAGTGGAACTGAGGAATTGCACCCTTGATTCAAACCTTGCGCAGGGCGGGAACGGGGGCAATGGACGGGGCAAAATTTGCTGGGGGGGGGGCGGGGGCTTAGGCGGGAACGGGGGAAACGGGTTTCATGGAAGGTTTCCC
>JAIBAN010000144.1 GCA_019695185.1 Blastocatellia bacterium
CGGCAGTCCAAACAGCCGGTGGGGACATTGAACTGCTGAGTCTGGTGGAAGGAATCGTGAAGGTCCGACTGGCGGGGGATTTTCACGGCTCCCTGACCACCGCAAAAGCAATCAAGAACCTGGTCGAGGAAACAATCCTGCAAGCAGCACCCGATGTGACTGGGGTTGATGTGATTGGAGGATTTGGGTTGCCGGAAGGTTCCGGGCTGGTTCAATTGGGTCGGGCGGTTTCACGGAATGGCAATATTTCAAATTGAGGATGAGCACCATGCGGACCAATACAGCTTTTACGGGACTGCGCCGGTTGGCCCGTCCCCTTCCCAGCATTAAACGGTGTGACCTTTGCGGGGCAAAACTGGCACCAATCCACCCTCATTTGTTTGAATTGCAGGCCCGCGAGCTGAAATGTGCCTGTGTCACTTGTAGCAGGTTATTTGACCATCCGGGAGGAAAATATCGTCGGGTGAACCAACCCGTCAGGTTGCTCGCCGACTTCATTTTGCCTGATGCCCAGTGGGAACGTCTGTTAATCCCCATCAACCTGGCCTTTTTTTATCACGACCGGGGCAAAAAACAGGTGGTTGCCTTTTATCCAAGTCCTGCCGGGGCGATTGAGTCATTGCTCCCGCTTTCGTCCTGGGAGGAAATCCAGCAAACCAACCCAATCCTTCGGGAAATGGAACCGGAGGTGGAGGCATTGCTGGTCAACCGGGTGGGTGGTATTCGGGTACCGGGGGGTCCTGAATACTACCTGACCCCGATTGATGTATGTTTCAGGCTGGTCGGAGTGATGCGGAGTCAATGGGAGGGACTTTCAGGTGGAACCCGGTTGTGGCAGGAGGTCGCCGACTTCTTTTCCGGTTTGCGCGAACAGGCCGAAGTGGTTTCAGGAGTTGAGCATGCCTGATTTGATGTTTGAGATACTGGGGGCCGAACCGGACCGGTATGCCGCAGCTCCCGCCCTTCAGTTCAAACTTCACATCACAAACCGGGATGACTCAGAGGCGATTCACTCGATTCTGCTCCGTACGCAGATTCAAATTGAGCCAACCCGCCGCCTATACCAGGATGAGGAACGGGCGGCTTTGGTGGATTTGTTCGGAGAACCGGCGCGGTGGAACCAGACACTGCGGACGATGGTGTGGACCCATGTCAGCCACAATGTCGGACCCTTTATGGACCACACGACGATTGACCTGACCGTGCCTTGTACCTTCGATTTCAATGTGGCGGCCACCAAATTCTTCGCGGGACTGGAGCAGGGCGAGGCTCCCTTGCTGTTTCAGATGAGTGGAACAATATTTTATGCCAGCGCTGACAACACGTTACAGGTGGCTCAGATACCCTGGACCACGGAAACCCGGTTTCGCCTGCCGGTCCGGGCTTGGTCTGAAATGATGGAGGTTTATTATCCAAACTGTGTCTGGCTCAATCTCAGACGCGATGCCTTTGATGAGTTGTACCAATACAAAACACAGCATGGAATACCAACTTTTGAGGCAGCCATCGAGCACCTCCTGAACCGAAAAGGGAAAGGGCCGGACCATGAAACCTGAACCAGCGGAGAAAATCGCCACGGCGGTTCTGTATGAGGGGTACCTCCTCTATCCATATCGGCCTTCGGCGGTGAAAAACCGCAAGCGGTTCAATTTCGGTGTGCTGTCACCGGCGATGCCCCATGTTTCCTCGGTTGACATTGAACCACAGAGTTTGCAAACCGAGTGTTTGGCCTGGACGGGACCTGACACGCTGGTGGATGTTAAAGCCCGCTTTCTCAATTTACGGGACCGACGGGTTTATCAGGCGGTTCAAGGAGCTGGTGAAAACCCTGAAGAAATGGTGTTTCAACCCGGAGAAACGCTTGAATTGGAGGGGCAGGTCTGGTACTCGTGGCAGGAAGGTGTCGAGCGCAAGGTCGAGACATTGAGGGTCCAGTTTGGGGATTTGGTGAGAGAGGCCACCACCATCCACCATTCCTTTCCGAAAGCGGTGGGAATCCTGATGGTAACTGATTCCAGCGGTCAGGTGAGAGGCAAAGTAGAGGAAGTGGTGCCGGAAATCCGGGTTTCCTTAACCATCCGGGGTCAGGTGTTGCCCCACCACAAAAATCCAGCCAACCCCACGCAGACACTCGGAAAAATTACGGTTGTGCTTGAAAATCAAACTCCCTGTGAACCTCTTCTGATAAGGACCTGGGACGACCGACTGACCCGTTCCCTGATTTCGGCGCATACCATTTTGGGAATTCAGGGAGGCAGTTATATTTCCCTGCTGGACCCGCCCGCCGGGTTACAGGGGGAGGCTTCAGCCTGTCACAACCAGGGTGTCTGGCCGGTTCTGGTCGGGGAGCCGGGCAGCAGCTCGACGGTTCTTGGTTCACCTATCATCTTGTATGACTATCCCCAAATTGCCCCTGAAAGTGTTGGGGATTTTTACGATGGGACCGAAATTGATGAGATGCTGGCCCTCAGGGTGATGGCTCTGACCGATGAGGAAAAACAGGAAATGCGCACTGTTGACGAGCGGGCCCGGCTCATATTGGAACGAACTGAGGCGCTTTCGCAGGAACATTTAATGAGGCTTCACGGGGTTTTGCGGAAAGAGCCGTCCTGAGAGACCTGGGAGTCTTGGGATCAAAGACAGTCAACCGTGACAGGGAGGCAGCAACAGGTGCCAGGATTTTTTTCTTGTCACTTGTCACGACTTGGGAGGCTGGGGGTAAATAACATTTACAATTCTCAATTCTCAATTCTCAATTCTCAATTCAAAATTATGGAAGAGTGGGAATGGCACTTACTGGAAGATCAAAACGGGTTGCAGGCGGTTCTGGCTCAAGGGGTTGAAATCAAGCCGGGGGACCGGGTTCGTCTGCGTCCCCGACCGGGAGGGGATGTTTTTGACCTGACATTGGCAGGGAAAAGCGCAGTCGTCCAGGCCATAGAACACGATTACGAAAACCGCGTCCATGTCGCAGTGGTGGTGGATGATGACCCAGGGCAAGACCTGGGTCACTTGCGGTTGCCCGGACATTGTTTCTTTTTTTCCCCGGATGAAATTGAGCCCTGGACGGAGGGCCAATGACACCTGAAGAAAACAGGCCCCTCACACCGAAACGGATTTTGGTGGCCGGAATCGGAAATATTTTTTTTGGTGATGATGCCTTTGGGGTTGAGGTCGTTCAGGCATTGTACCAGCGGGTACTGCCGGAGGGGGTGGCCGTTAAAGATTTCGGCATCCGTGGTTTCGACCTCGCCTGCGCCCTGACCGACGGTTATGAAACTGTCATTTTGGTGGATGCCGTGGCTTTGGGGGAACCACCCGGCACATTGTTTGTGATTGAACCGGAAAGAACCGGGTGCCAGCCCCCAGGATTGTGGGAGACGGGATTGGAGCCTCATTCATTGCATCCAATGAAAGTGATGGAATTGGCACAGGCTTTGGGAAATGAAATCAGCCCCGTTCTGCTGGTCGGCTGTGAACCGGCCTGTCTGGGCTCGGAACATGAGGAGGTATTTGGCCTCAGTCAAACAGTGGCCGCCGCCATCCCCAAGGCCGTGGGGCTGATTGAATCACTGGTGGAACAACTTGTGCGGCAACCAGGCCCCGCAGGAGGGGCCTCAATCAATATCAAACTCTGGAGCGACTCAATCAGTGGTTCCATCTAAATCAGTCCACAAAACATTGGCAGCCAATCTGCCTGAAACGACTCACCACAAAGACACAGAGAACACGGAGGCTGCACAGAGTTTTTTCTTTGTATTTCTCTGTGTCGCCTCTGCGGTCTGCTTTGGAAAATCTGGCCGGTGCATCCCACGTCAGCGACCATTTCTTGCATTTTCTCGGAGGTGGTTTGCTTGGGGGTACGGTTTTGCTGTTGACCAGGAGTGGGTTGGGGAAATAAAAACCAAATCCGGCAAGTGCCCCAAACTGTTTGGAGCTGCAATGAAATACCCAGCTACTATGCCTGGAATTCCGAACCAAAAAGTGCGGTTCAAATTGATGCCCGAGGTCAGCCATTTTACCGTCCAGGCTTTTCCTGAGGGGTGGTTGGCCAGTTGGGGGCACAGTCCAACCATTGAAATCCTGAATTTCACCGGAGCAGGCTGGTTCGTTGCGGAAACGCTGGCCGAAGCCGGGATGGAGGTGTGGGTGAGGACCGATTCGCTCAGGGTTCTGGATGACATCAAGGATAAAGACCGCCAGGAAATTGAGCGAATGGCACTGGAGGTCCTGGAAGTGACAACGTATCCCGTGGTTCACTTTCAGAGCACGGCTCTCACCCTGACCAAAATGCTTCCGAGCCTGTATCAGGCCCGTATCATTGGCGATTTGACTTGGCATGGGGTAAAACGTCCCAACCTTTCGATTCTGGCCCAAGTGCAATTTGCGGGTGACACGATCCTGGCTCAGGGCGATTTCAACCTGCGGCAAACTGATTTTCAGATCAAACCGGTTTCCTTTGCGGCGGGTGCCTTGCGGCTCATGGATGAATTAACCTTCAGGTTCGAATTGGTGGGGGAAATAATGGAATAAATGCAGGTCCGTCCCCAAAGAAAAGGGAACAGCCCCATGCACGAATTGTCAATTGCACTCAGTTTGGTTGAGATGGCCGAGGAGCAAACCCGTAAACAGGGCGGTTCACAGGTGTTTTCCGTCCATCTCAAACTGGGGCTGCTTTCCGGAGTGGTCAAGGATGCCCTCCTGTTTGCCTTTGAAGCCGCAAGTGTGGGAACCTTGGTTGAAGGGGCAACGCTCATGATTGAAGAATTGCCCGTGGTGGTGTTTTGCCCGAATTGCCAGCAGGAACAAACCCCCTGCGAGCTTTTTCAATTTTTCTGTCCGGTTTGTGCCACGCCCACTCCGGAGATTCGCAGCGGAAAGGAACTCACCCTGGTGGGTTTGGAAATTGCATGACAGACACCCAGCCCCGACTGGTCCAGGTCAGGGAACATGTCCTCAAAAAAAACGACCTCTTGGCCCGTGCCCTGCGCGCGCGGTTTACGGCTGCCCAGGTGCTGGCGGTGAGTCTGGTTTCCAGCCCCGGCTCAGGTAAAACTGCCTTGTTGGAAAAAACCTTAACCAATTTGCCGAGGGATTGCCGGACCGCAGCCCTGGTGGGTGATTTGGCCACGGATAATGATGCTGCCCGATTGCGCCGTTCCGGTGCTCCGGTCCGGCAAATCACCACGGGCACTGTGTGCCACCTCGAAGCCGAAATGGTGCAACGAGCACTGGGCGACTGGAAGCTGGAAGAGCTGGATTTCCTGTTCATTGAAAACGTCGGGAATCTGGTTTGCCCGGCAAGCTATGACATTGGGGAACACCTCCGACTGGTGCTCATGTCGGTCACCGAGGGAGAAGACAAACCTCTGAAATATCCTACCATTTTCAATTCGGCTGATGCGGCTGTGATAACCAAAATGGATTTGGCGGCAGCAGTTGAATTTGATTCAGCCGCAGCCTACCGGAACATTCACCTGGTCCGGCCCGGAATTCCGATTCTGGAGGTCTCTGCGAAAACCGGCCAGGGAATGGAACCGTGGCTCAATTTTTTGCAGTCAAAAGGACAGAAGACCTCAACCAGGGACTGAGGGCTGAGGGCACTCCAAGGGACTGAGGACTGAGGACTGAGGGTTGGTTTAAGACCCGATTGGGAAAATCACTATGGGAAAAACGAAATCTCATAACGGAGCAAATACTCAGCTCGCAGTCCTGGAAAAAGCCCTCAGTCTTTGGGAAATGAAAGGTCACCAATGACAACCCGAACGCAAATTCTGGTGCGAGGTATCGTCCAGGGCGTGGGGTTTCGTCCTTTTATTCATACTCAGGCCCAGCGCCATGTTGTGAAAGGCCGGGTTTATAATGATGCTGCCGGGGTTGTGATTGACCTGGAAGGTGACAGTAAATCCATTGCCGGATTGTTTGAGGAAATCATTCTGCGCCCGCCGCCGCTGGCTGTAATTGACAAAGTGGAATGCCGGGTTGGTCTGCCTGCGGCCAACTATGAGGATTTTCAAATTCTGGAAAGTGTGGTTGAAGGGGCCAAGGCGGTACCGATTTCAGTCGATGTGGCAACCTGTGCGGATTGCCTGCGAGAGTTGTTTTCCCCGTCAGACCGCCGGTTCCGCTACCCTTTTATCAATTGCACCAATTGCGGGCCCCGGTTCACGATTGTGGAAGGTGTTCCCTATGACCGGCAGCGCACCTCGATGCGTGATTTTGAAATGTGCCCAAGCTGCCGACGGGAATATGAAAATCCTTGGGACCGCCGGTTCCATGCCGAACCGATTGGTTGTTCCAATTGCGGGCCAGTGCTTGAACTGGTTGATGCTCAAGGGAACAAATTCAACCCACGCTCCGGTGAAGACCTGATTTCCTGTGCCCAGCGGTTGCTGCGGGAAGGGAAGATACTGGCGGTCAAAGGGCTGGGCGGCTTCCATCTGGTTTGTGACGCGCTCAACCATGAGGCTGTCAACCGGTTACGGGAACGTAAATACCGTCAAGCCAAGCCCTTTGCCCTCATGGCCGCTTCGCTTGCGGTGGTCCGACGGCTTGCTGTTGTCTCAGCCGAGGAAGAGGCCCTGCTCCAATCAGTGCAACGGCCCATCGTGCTGCTGGAAAAACGCCCCGATGCCGGTTTGCCCGTCACACTGGCACCGGGTGCAAAGACCTTTGGGTTCATGTTGCCGTACACACCCCTTCATTACCTCCTGCTGGAAAACCGCTCCGGTCCTCTGGTGATGACCAGCGGGAACGTCTCGGATGAGCCGATTTGTTTTGAAAATAGTGAGGCTGCCCGGCGGTTACCGGGCATTGCCGATGTGTTTTTGAGGCACAACCGCCGCATCACCATCCGGACTGATGACTCGGTGGCACGGGTTCAGGCGGGCCGGGTCCAATTGCTGCGCCGGTCGCGCGGGTACGCTCCGGCCCCGCTCCGGCTGGGGTTTCGCGCCGCAAAGGAAATTCTGGCCTGCGGAGCCGAACTGAAAAACACTTTTTGTTTGGTGCGGGACGAGTGGGCCTATCTCAGCCATCATATCGGGGACCTCGAAAATCTCGAAACCCTGGATTCCTTCACCAATGGAATCAGTCATTTCCAAAAGCTGTTTGACCTTCATCCGGAGGTGGTGGCCTACGACCTGCACCCGGATTACCTTTCGACCAAATATGCCCTTTCTGTGGAGGACATCCCCGGCAAAGTTGGAATTCAGCATCATCACGCCCATATTGCCAGTTGCCTGGCGGATAACAGGGCGGAGGGTGAGGTCATTGGCGTGGCAATGGATGGCCTGGGCTGGGGAGCCGATGGCAAAATCTGGGGGGGGGAATTTCTGGTGGCTGATTTCATCCAGGCGGAACGGGTTGGCCACCTGGCTTACCTTCCTCTGCCCGGAGGCACTCAGGCCATCAAAGAACCCTGGCGCATGGCTGCCATGTACTTGTGGCAAGCTTATGGTGACGAATTCCTGAACCTGAACCTGCCATTTTTCGGCCAAGTGGACCGGGCATCGTTGAAAACGCTGCAAAAAATGGCGGCGGCGGGAGTCAACTGCCCCGAAACCTCAAGCATGGGACGGCTGTTTGATGCGGTTTCCGCTTTGCTTGGGTTGAAACTGAAGGTAACCTACGAAGGGCAGGCAGCCATCGAACTGGAAACCCTGGCTGCCGCCGATGATTCGGTTGGGTATCGGTTTGAAATTGATGGAACCGGGGTGATTCATGCCGGACCAGTCATTCAAAACCTGGTGGGAGACCTGATTGACGAAATTCCGGCTTCCCGGATAGCCGCCCGGTTCCACGTGGCGGTGGCTCAATTGATACTGGAAATGGCGGTTGACATCAGGGACCGGCAAAAGTTGAAACGGGTTGCACTATCCGGCGGGGTATTTCAAAACGGTTTGCTGCTCAAATTGGTTTCCCGCCGGTTGGCTGATGCCGGTTTTGAACTGCTGGCCCACAGCCGGGTTCCAGCGGGCGACGGGGGCATTGCTTTGGGGCAGGCTGCAATTGCAAACGCACTGCTTGCCGCAGGAAGGATTTGAACTCTTATGTGTCTGGCAATTCCAGGCCAAATTATCGAATTTGTGGACGAAGAAAACCAATTGGCCAAAGTGGAAATCGGAGGCGTGCGGCGCAACGTGAACATTGGGTTGCTGGACCGCACCACTTTGGAATTGGGTGATTACGTGCTGGTTCATGTCGGATTTGCCATGAGCCGGATAGATGCCAGGGAGGCTGAGGAAACCCTGCGGCTGCTGGCAGAGTTGGCGCAATACCACGAAGAGGTGGAGTTGTTGAAAGCATCCCCCGGTGAGGGGCAGCCGGGTGGGCTGGGAAAAAGGTGATGTCCCTGTATCCTGGAGAAAAACACCCGTTTGGGGTTGGAACCTGAAGAAAGGACAACGCACCGGTGAAATACATTGATGAGTTCAGACAGCGGGGTCCGGCATTGGCACTGGCTCAACAAATTGAAGCCCTGACCACCCAGCCGTTCAAAATCATGGAAGTCTGCGGTGGCCATACCCACAGCATTTTCAAATATGGCATTGAGGATTTGCTGCCTCCCAATATTGAAATGGTTCACGGGCCTGGTTGCCCGATTTGTGTCATTCCCCTGGGCCGGGTTGATGACGCGATTGCCCTGGCCCAGACCCCAGGCGTCATCTTTACCACGTTTGGTGATGCCATGCGGGTTCCAGGTTCGCGCCGAAGCCTGCTCCAGGCCAAGGCGGAAGGGGCCGATGTCCGAATGGTGTATTCACCCCTTGATGCCCTCAAAATAGCCAGAACCAACCCTCAGCGGGAGGTTGTCTTTTTCGCTTTGGGTTTTGAAACAACCTCCCCCGCAACGGCCCTGACAATTGTACAGGCAGCCAGGGATGGTGTCCGGAATTTTCGGGTATTCTGCAATCACATCACGATTATCCCGGCTTTGAAAGCCATGCTGGATTCCCCGGATTTACAATTGGATGGGTTTCTGGGACCCGGCCATGTGAGTACGGTGATTGGGACCCGGTGCTATGACTTTGTTGCTCAGGATTATGGGAAACCGGTGGTGGTGGCAGGATTTGAACCATTGGATGTGCTGCAATCCATCTTTCTGGTGGTGCGGCAGTTGGTGGCCGGCCAAGCCGGGGTGGAAAACCAGTACGGGCGGGCGGTTCAACCGGAAGGGAACGTGCGGGCAAGGGAAATCCTGGAGCGGGTGTTTGAACCCCGTGATTATTTTGAATGGCGGGGGCTGGGCTCCATCCCCCACAGTGGGTTACGGTTGAAACCGGAATTCGCTGCTTTTGACGCGGAGGTTCATTTTGGGCTGCCTGGGTTACAGGTGGCAGACCCGCAAGCCTGCCAATGTGGGGAAATCCTGAAGGGTGTCAAAAAACCCTGGGAATGCAAAGTCTTTGGCACCGCCTGCACCCCCGAAACCCCAATTGGGTCCTGTATGGTTTCAGCCGAAGGCGCTTGCGCCGCGTATTACAACTTCGGCAGACTTTCCAAAATGGCCGTACGGTCCGGTCTGAAACCGGTTCCTCTGGGAGGTTAACCCATGCCTGCGGAATTTACCCCTTCGCCCCTTTTCGAGCGGGTGGAACGCGCCCGCCGCCGCAAACCCGTCATCCGTGACAGCCATATCACGTTGGCCCACGGGAGTGGCGGAAAAGCCATGCGGGAACTTATCGAAGGGCTGTTTGTGGAAAAATTGCGAAATCCCCTGCTTGAAAAAATGGAGGACCAGGCCGTATTTGAAGTGCCGTCCGCCGGAAGGTCCGGCACCCGGCTTGCCTTGACCACGGATTCCTATGTGGTGGACCCGATTTTCTTTCCCGGCGGGGATATTGGAAAACTGGCGGTTTGCGGAACGGTCAATGATTTGGCCATGGCCGGAGCCCGCCCGCTCTATTTGTCTGCCGGGTTTATCCTGGAAGAAGGATTTTTTGTTGATGACTTGCGTCGGGTGGTGGATTCGATGCGCGAGGCGGCTACGGAGGCAGGCGTCGAAATCATCACTGGTGACACCAAGGTGGTGCCCAGAGGCAGTGCCGACAAGTTGTTTATCAACACTTCCGGCGTGGGAGTTTTGGATCATCCGGTCAATATTTCCGCCTCCCGCGCCCGACCGGGAGATGTGGTGATTGTCAGTGGCACCCTTGGCGACCACGGAACCACCGTTATGATTGCCAGGGGCGAACTCGAACTTGAAACCGGAATCCAGAGCGACACAGCCCCGTTGCATTCCCTGGTTGCGGAAATGGTGGATGAAGCCTTAAAACGCCAGGCATTGGAAGACATCCGGTGCCTGCGTGACCCAACCAGGGGCGGTGTGGCAACCACTCTCAATGAAATTGCCCTGGCAGCAGAAGTCTGTATCCGGATTGAGGAAGCCCGGATTCCGGTCCGGGAGGAAGTCAAGGGAGCTTGTGAGCTACTTGGCCTGGACCCGCTTTATGTTGCCAACGAGGGGAAACTGGTGGCGATTGTTTCCCCGGCCCTGGCCGAACCTTTACTTGAGCGAATGCGCCTCCACCGATATGGGCGGGAAGCCTGTCTGGTCGGCCAGGTTGAATCAACCCCAGCCGGAATTGTCGTCATGGCCACGGGTTTCGGCGGAACGCGCATTGTTGATATGCTCGTGGGGGAACAGTTGCCCCGGATTTGTTGAAGGGGAACCCGGTCAGGGAAATCCGGGAAACCTCACCACAGACTGGAATCCCCTCCGAATTCACCATTCGCGGTTTCAGATATTCGGTGAGACCGCCAATCAGGTTGAGGCCGGCTCAGGTTGAGTGTTAACTAATTCGTCTGATAATATTTCTACCTCGGACATCGTTGCCAAACACAATTCCCAGGCACACTCTAAACCGGCTTGTAAAAACGGTGCCATTGTGAGCGGAAACTGAGAAATGTGTTGCTTCCGGTGTGAATGACTATCACCCCTTTGGGTTGGGGGTCGCAAAATACCTCTGCCTCCACTTCGGTTTGAGGAAAGGAAAGCAGTTTTCGGGCGTCGCCCGTGAGTGAAACTGTTTCCGAAATGGTCTTGCCTGCAGCAACATCAGAAAACTCAAGCACTGCTGACCGAATTCCCTGGGGGTGGATCCGGCCTTGCCGGGGCGGGGTTTGTGCCACCAGCCAGGATGCCCTGACAATCCATGGGCGATAAACCCGGAGCGCATGCCATCCCATCCCAACCGCCCACAATCCGATGGGCACCAGGGCCGCCGCCGCAATCAACCCCGAAGTGCCAGGGAAAAGGCTGTTGAAGACTCTCCCCGGACCACTGCTGGAGCCTGCCAGAAGGAAAGCCAAACACAAGTCAAACCCTCCTGCCAGGATAAGGGTAATCCCAATGGTCCTTGCGGCTTGGTAATCCGTTTGCAGATTTGGGTGAATGGAAGGTTGGTTCATCGTTCTTGACTCCTGCAGGCTGATACCCTCTGATTGGTACGCCTGAATCAAATCAGGGTGCAAAATCACATGTGCTTTTGGTAAAAACCGGTTGGGGTCGGCCCCTAGGTTAAACCATCACATCAGGCCGAAATAAAGCCTGTTACAATCAAAAATCAATCACTTGGCCTTTTTTGGCAAGCTGGATTCGCAATGGGAAACCACCATTTTCAAATTGTTATCATCGGGAGCGGTTTTAGCGGCCTGGGGGCTGCCATTCGACTCAAACAGGCTGGCTTTGAGGATATGGTTATTTTTGAAAAAGCCAGCGGCTTGGGTGGGACTTGGTGGGCCAATACCTATCCCGGCTGTGCCTGTGATGTCCAGTCAAATCTGTATTCCTTCAGCTTTGCCCCGAACCCTTCCTGGAGCCGCAAGTATTCATCGCAACCAGAAATCCTGGCCTATTTGCAAACCTGTGCGGAACGGTTTGGGATTTTGCCTTTGATTCGTTTTGAACACCAGGTCACCAAATTGCAATGGGACTCAATCCAACAATGTTGGCACCTGGAAACCACGAAGGGCATTTTTACCGCCCGTGTGGTGGTGGGTGGATTTGGGCCGCTGCATGTACCAGCCCTCCCGAATCTCACAGGAATCGCATCATTTGCCGGGGAAGCCTTTCACTCCGCCCAATGGAACCAACACTTTGACCTGACCGATAAAAGAGTGGCAGTGATTGGAACCGGTGCTTCGGCCATCCAGTTTGTTCCGCAGATTCAACCCAAAGTACGCCAGCTTTATTTGTTTCAGCGCACCCCACCCTGGATTATGCCACGGCATGACCGCGCTTTGTCCCTCAGGGAACGGAAGGTGTTTGCCGCTTTCCCCTGGTTGCAGAAACTGCTTCGGCTCAAGACCTATATCCTGAATGAAATTCTGGTCGTCTGTTTCAGGAAACCGGCAGTCATGCGGTGGTTGCACGGAATGGCCCTGCGTCATCTGGAAAAGTCAGTAGCCGACCCACACTTGCGGGACCAACTCACGCCCGATTACGCGATGGGGTGCAAGCGGATTTTGATTTCGAATGAGTACCTGCCCGCCGTGGGAAAATTGAATGTGGCGTTGGTGACCACTCCCATCCGGGAAGTTTCCCCTCAGGGCATCATCACCACCGACGGTACCGAATGGCAGGTGGATGCAATTCTCTATGGAACCGGATTTCAGGTGGCCAATCCTCCCTGGGGCAAATTTATTTGGGGGAAACAGGGGCAGTCGCTGGAGGAAGTTTGGCAGGGCAGTCCCAAGGCCCATTTGGGAACGATGGTGGCCGGTTTTCCCAATTTGTTTTTCCTGCTCGGTCCCAATACGGGCTTGGGCCACAATTCGGTGGTTTATATGATTGAAAGTCAAATCAACCATTTGGTGAAGGTGCTGGGCTTTATGCGCCAACACCAACTGGCCGAAATTGAACCCCGGACGGAAGCCCAGGGAACCTATGTTTCCAATCTTGACAGCATGATGGCCGGAACGGTTTGGACTGCGGGTGGTTGCCGCAGTTGGTATCTGGATGAAACCGGACGGAATTCCACTCTGTGGCCAGGTTATACCTGGCAGTACCGGAGGCGTTTGGGAAAATTCAGGCCCCATGAATACCTGTTCAATTATCCTTTGCCAACCAATCCAACACCAGTCTGGTAACTTCAGCCGGGCGTTCCCGATGCAGAAAATGACCACACTCAGGCAGAATTGCATAGGAATATTCACCGGCAAAATTGACCCTTTGGGCTTCCAGCACCTCGCCCCGAATATCATCCCCGCCACAGATGGAAAGGGTTGGCACGGTAATGCGCTGTTCCATCAAGGCCCACAGTTCGAGGCAGGCCGGGTCGGGCGGCTGAAACATGGCTCGGTAATATCCCAGAGAAGCTGTTAAAACGCCTGGTACGGACAACATATCCTTGATCCGCCGAAGGTGTGCGGGGTCATCCAGTCCGGGTGACCAGTATTTCCACAAGTAATCAATAAAAGCAAAGACGTTGGCGGCAACGGACATTTCGGGCAATTCCGGCAACTGAAAGAACCACCAGTGAAAAGAACGGTGGATTTGTTCCGGTGAAGTCAGGCTGGCCCTGACCGTTTTGGGATGTGGAATGGCCATTG
>JAIBAN010000048.1 GCA_019695185.1 Blastocatellia bacterium
TGCCGGACGGCTGGGCTGGGCTGAATTCTGAACCTGTACGCTTTCATCATGCCTCGAAGTATACCACTAACCTTATGGAACTGCTAGAGTTAGCACCGTTTTTTAATTCGGACGGCATTCATCCCCGAAATCAATTCCGGGGTTTTCTGCCGGGCTTTCTATAAAGTTTCCCTCCAGCGTCGAAAGCTCAAAGATGTTTTGCAGTTCCGGCAGGTGATAGGACCATTCCTTGACATTCTCAAACCCATGCATGGCCAGCCCGACTTCATTCCAAAGCACCAGACTTCCGTTCAGGTCCGAAATTATTACGCCTTCTGCCAGATTTTCAATCACCGTCTGAAGCAGAGCCTTGGTCTGGGTTACGGTCGCCACGGTTTGGGCCAATTCGCCGGTGCGTTCCGCCACTCTGACTTCCAGGTGTTCGCGTTCCTCTTGCAACGCCGCTTCGGCCCGCCCCCGCCCTGCGAAATCACGGCGCAATAAAAACGACCCGATGGCAACGAAACAGAACGCCAGGATGCTGCTGCCCACAATCACGGTTTGGGTGGTTTGTCCAATGCGCCTGGTGCGGGTTTCCGCATTGGCCATTTCCTGTCGTGCCAAAGTTTCAATGATTTCCAGACGATGTTGGATTTCCTCATTCAATCTGGCTCCCTTTCCCTCCTGAATAAACCGCTGGGCGGCGGGAAAGCCTTCGACTTGTCGTTTCTCAATTGTCGACTGGGCCAGGTCAATCCGTTGGTTGATCGTAATTTCAACTTCCTCAACCAGTTTGAGCTGCTCTTGGGATTGTGCTGTTTGCTGATGGAGATTGATAATCTGGCGTTTCACCTCTTTGACTGCTGCGAAATAGGTGGCCAAATCCGCTGCGTCACCTGTAATAACGTAGTTGCGTTGGGCCAATTGCAATTCACTGACCGCAAAAAAGGTTTGCCGAAATTGGATGATGGCATTTTGCGCCCGTTTCAGATGCTCGGCCTCAGCCCGCAAGTTGAGGATGGAGCGAAACGAGAAAATCCCAACGATGGCCAATGAAGTCAGGCCGATGCCACAAAACATTTGGGTTTTCCAGGCAATGGCCTGCCAGTGGTGGGAATTGGGTTTCTGTTTGGGACGTTTTTCGTTGTGGTGCGTGGAATCAAACAGCAAACTGACCAACGTTCCCAAAACAACCAGGGAAAACAATTCTGACTGGTCGGTCTTGTTTGCCAGGGAAAAGGAAAACTGAGGAGGCAACAGAAAATAAGCAGCCGTCAGGGCAGAAAGAATCGTGGCGGTCAGACCCGGCTGGAGTCCCCCCAAAAAAGCACTTAACAGGATGGGAAACAAAAACAGTTCAAGGAAGGGTTCATCGTTCAGAACCGGGGCAAAAGTCAGCCGTATCGCCACCTCCAAAAAAGGGACAACCACAGCTATGGCATAGGCCCAACCGGTTTTTTTGGTGGTGCCTGCAAAGGGAGGTTGTCCCGAAGGCGCAACTTCCTCTACAAGGTCAGAAATGTGACGACGGGGCATAGGATTTTACAGGAACCAGGCAGGAAATTGCTCTTTCGGGCATGAGGGCGGGAAGTCATTATTTGAGTATGAGCAGTTTATTTTCCTCCTGTTTTTCCATCTGGACAAGGCAAAAAACAGGAACCGCTGAAAAATTTTGAAAATTTTGTAAAGGACCGGGGTTTGTATTCAGACCTGGCTGCGACCCGCTTTCCTTTGTTGAAAGAGAGGGTCCGGCTTGTCTGTACGGGCGTTCGTTTTTCTGATATTTTTGTGAACTCCGCGCCCTTTACCATTTCACTGTCTCCAACTGAATCGGCCCTTCTTCCACCGAAGAAGGCCCCAGCCCTGTCCCTTGTGGACCAGCCAGCTTTTGACATCTGCCCTATGAAACATCTGACCGGAGTTGATGCCACTTTTCTTTATCTGGAAACCCCTGAAACACCGATGCACGTTGGGTCCCTTTCTCTCTTTGACTTGCCGGATGGCTATCAAGGTGATTTTTATGAGGAAGTGAAAGCCCATGTGGTCAAACGGATGCACCTGGCCCCGGTTTTTACCCGGAAACTGGAGTTGATGCCCTTTGAACTGGCCAACCCAATTTGGGTGGATGACGACGACATTGACCTGGACTATCACGTGCGGCGGATTATTTTGCCCAAACCCGGAACCATGGAGCAGCTCGAAACCTATGTTGGCAGGCTTCATTCCAGCCTGCTTGACCGCAGCCGCCCGCTCTGGGAGTTCTATATTATCGAAGGATTGAGCACCGGCCAAATTGCCTTCTATTCCAAAATCCACCATGCCGCAATTGACGGACAGGCAGGCGTGGCCGTGGCCCATGCCATCCTGGATGTCACCCCGCAGCCCCGCGAAGTGAAGCCGCCTCCGACCCGACGGCGGGCCTATCGCTACCAATTGGGCGTGGCGGAACTGGTGCAGGCAGCCTTGACCAATATGGCGGCCCAATACGCCAAACTGGCCTTTACCCTGCCCAAAACCGTCAAAACCATCGGGGGTGCCATTCTCCCCAAAAAAGACAAGGAAGGAAAATTCCGTTTCAAATGGATGCAGGCCCTGTCATTGGGACCCCGCACGCCGCTCAATGTTTCAATCACCAATCAGCGGCTGTTTGCCGGCCTGAGCATCCCGTTGCCCGAAATCAAACGACTGGCCAAGCTCTTTCATGTGACCCTCAATGATGTGGTGCTGGCTTTATGCAGCGGGGCCCTGCGGCGCTATTTGCAGGATGGAAATTACGACGGAAACGGGGTTCCGGAAAAACCTTTGGTGGCAGCCTGTCCGGTTTCCCTGCGGGAAATGGGCAACACCGAACTCAAAAACCAAGTCGCCATGATGCTCTGCAATCTGGCCACCAACCTCAATGACCCGCTGGAAAGGTTGAGTGCCATCCGGGAATCAACCATGTCCGCCAAGGAATCGTTTGCCGACATCCGGTCCCTGATTCCCACGGATTTTTCCTTGTTTGGTGCGCCCTGGCTGATGAGCGGTCTGGCCTCGCTGTACGGTCGTTCACGGCTGGCCAACAGTATTCCCCCGCTGGCCAATGTGGTCATTTCCAATGTTCCCGGCCCCCAATTTCCGCTGTATCTGGTGGGAGCCAAAATGGCCACCTATTACCCGGTTTCGATTGTGGTGCATGGATTGGCACTCAATATCACGGTCGTCAGCTACCATGGCAATCTCGATTTCGGTTTGACCGCCTGCCGCCGGACCATGCCCGATGTCAAGGATTTGGCCCGGTACATCCAGGAAGAATTTGATGAATTGAAACTCCTGGCAGCGTCTGAAAACGCCAAAGAAGCCACTCCGGAACCCGAATCAATCAAGCGCAGCCTGCCGGCGGTGACCGAAGAAACAGCCGCGCCCGCGCCCAAGCCCCGTCTCCGCCGGGCCAAAATCGCCCTGGCCCCTGCTTTGGAGCCGGCAGCCAACCCCGCCCGCCCCAAACCCGTCCGCCGGAAAGCCGCGCCGCCGGTGGCCGTGGTTGAAGCCGACCCCCTGCCCACCCGCAAACGGAAACGGCTGGGCGAATGATAAGCATCAAGGGAAACCCTGAAACATCGGGTGGAAGAACTCGAAAAATACCGGAATGAAACCGTATGAAACGACCTCGTGTGGAAATGGACCCCGAAGAAATCACGGAATATGACCACGGAGCCCCCTCCCCGCTCCTGCTGGCAATGGAAATGCGCGCCTCCTGGGAATGGGGAGCCGGGATCCTCTCCTTGCCTTTTCTGCAAACCGCGCCCAAAGGTGACGGGCATCCGGTGCTGGTTTTTCCCGGTCTGGGGGCCGGAGATTACACCACGGTTCCCTTGCGCCGGTACCTGAAACGGCTGGGATACACGCCCCATCCGTGGAATTTCGGGGTCAATCTGGGACCCCGGCACGGCATCCTGCGCGGGTGTCTGGAACACCTCAGGGAATTGCATGAATTCCACAATCGCCGGGTCAGCCTGATTGGCTGGAGCCTGGGCGGTATTTATGCCCGTGAGTTGGCCAAAATTCTGCCCGATGCGGTTCGCCTCGTGGTTACGCTGGGAACGCCGTTTACGGGTAATCCGAAAGCCAATCATGCCTGGCGGTTTTACCAGTTTGTCAGTGGCCATCAGATAGGTGAAAACAACCTCCATCGCCGGTTGGGGGCGGCACCGCCAGTTCCCACCACTTCAATTTTTAGCCGCTCAGACGGCATTGTGCATTGGAAATGCTCCCTCGAAAAACCTGGACCGATTACCGAAAACATCGAGGTCCGCGCCAGTCACCTGGGCATGGGGGTCAATCCGGCGGCCATGTATGCCATTGCCGACCGGTTGGCCCAACCGGAGGAAAACTGGCAGCCCTTTGAACGCTACGGAGTGCGGCGGCTGATATACGCCGACCCTTACCGGCACCAAAGGGGGCCCCGCAAACCGGTAGAAGTCGAATGACAAAATCAGGCGCTGATACAACCTAATTTTTGACAGAAAGCTGGTTCTTTGCAATTATTCGGTTTATGAAATGCCCTTTCAGAGGGCATGGTTTCCGGTTACACATGGAAAACTTCTGACGGCTGTTAGCCTCAACACAACAATACCAATACAGTTTTCCCAATTTTCACGCCTCCCCCCGGCACTCTATGACGACCCATCGCCTTCTTCCCCAGAATTCTGAGGACGAAGTTGTGTGTCTCCGGCAACGTGTGCTTGAGCTGGAGGCAGAACTAGCCGCCTGGCGGCGCGCTGCCCCAACCCCATCGCACCACCTCACGCCAGAGCCCGCTTTGTCACAGGCCATGCACCTGCTCCAGGCTGCTTTTACGGCGGTCCCAGAAGCCGTCTTTATCAAGGACCGGCAAGGAAAATATCAAGTTACCAATCCTGCCGCAGCGCAATTGCTGGGGAAAACCGTGGCTGAAGTGCTCGGCAAAACCGATGCCGACCTTTTTCCTCCCGCAGAAGTCAGCCTCATCCACGCCGGAGAACGGGAACTGCTGGAAACCGGAAAATCCGCAAGTTATGAAACCCGCATTGAAGGCGAGGGCGGGGTTAAAACCTTTCTCAACACCAAGGTGCCGATATTTGACCTGGCCCAGGAAGTGATTGGTTTTTTTGCCTATGCACGGGACATCACCCCCCTCAAAGAAACCGAAGAAAAACTGGAACGGAGTGAAAAATACTACAAGACCCTGATTGACCAGGCGATGGACCTGATTACGGTTCTCAACGAAGATGGCACGATTCGCTATGTCAGCCCTTCGGTGGTGCGTTCCGTCGGGTATTCCGAAGCTGAACTTCTGGGTCGCAACGCCTTTGCCTATGTTCACCCGGAAGACCTGCCAGCGGTGGTCGAGCGGTTTCGCCAGGGCATTCACACGGGGACCAGTTCGGGCACCATCAGCGAATACCGGAGCCAAATCAAAGACGGGACTTGGCGGCACTTTGAAACCCTGGCCCGGAACCTTTTGACCGAACCCACCGTGCGGGGGTACGTGCTGAATTCCCGCGATGTCACCGAACGGAAACAGGCGGAGGCGGCACTCAGGGAAAGTCAGGCGAAAAGCGAAGCGCTGGTGTCGGCCATCCCCGATTCAATTGCCCGGCTGAACCGGGAAGGGCTGGTGCTTGATTACCGCCCCCACGACAAATATGCCATCCCCTTGTTTGACCGTGACATCATTGGCCGCCACTCCCATGAGTTTCTGCCGGAACCCTATGCCACATTGGGACGAGAAACGGTCGCCACCGCCTTGGCACAGCAAAAAGTTCAAATCATCGAATATCAGGTGACACTCAATGGCAAAGTGCGGGAATACGAATCACGGGTGGTTCCCTGCGGCAACGGCGAAGTGCTGGCCCTGTTTCGTGACATCACCAGTCGCAAGGAAACGGAACGGCTGGCCCGTGAAAGTGAAGGACGCTACCGGCTCCTCTTTGAACGAATCCCCTACCCGGCCTGGGTTTACGATTTGGAAACCCTGCGGTTTTTGGCTGCCAATACGGCAGCAGTGGAACACTATGGCTACAGCCTGTCGGAATTCCTCGGCATGGCCATTCTGGATATTCGCCCGCCTGAAGAAATTCCCCGCCTTAAAGAAAATCTGGCAGGGAACAATGTCCCGCCGCTCAAAAGCCGCTGGCAGCACCTGACCAAAGCAGGCCGCCTGCTGGAAGTGGAAATCAACTCCTACGAACTGGAATTTCAGGGACGGCCCGCCCGCTGCGTTTTGGTCAACGACATTACCGAACAATTGGCTTATGAAAACCGGCTGGTGCAAAAGCGGCTTAAACTGGAAGAAGCCAACCTCAAATTGCAGGAAATGGACCAAATCAAGTCCAACTTCACTGCCATGCTGGTGCATGACCTGAAATCACCTTTGACCGTGGTCAAGGCAACCATTGAACTTTTTGAAAGTGGCTTCCAGCTTTCTCCAGAACAGGCAACCCAGTTCATCGGAGCCTCCAAACGGAGTCTGGACAAGGTCTTAAACCTGATTAACGAAATGCTGGAGGTTTTTCGAACCGAATCCAGAGACATCAAACTCAACTGTCAACCGCTCAATACCAATCAGTTCCTAGAGGAACTAGTGGAAGAAGCCGATGTGGCGGCACGGAGCAAAAACATCCGGGTCAAAGCGGAAATCCCTCACTTGCTGCCCAAAATATCGGTTGACGCCAAACAGCTTGAACGGGTCTTTTCCAACCTTCTGTCGAATGCCATCAAGTTTACTCCGCAAGACGGAGCCATTATGGTGGAAGTTGACACCAAAAAAGGAACCGGGGTTGAATCCGGGCTGTCCCTGCTCCTCGTCACGATAACGGATACCGGCGAGGGGATTCCTGCCAGTGAACTGCCTTATGTGTTTGAACCCTATCAACAGGCCCATTCCAAACATACCGGCATGGGCGTGGGTCTGGGTTTGGCCATCGTCAAACGATTGGTGGCAGCTCACGGGGGAAACATCTCCGTCCGCAGCCAGGTGGGCGTGGGAACCAGTTTTTCAGTGCTCCTGCCGACGTTGGGTGAAACATCCCTGGTGGAACTGAAGGGAGCCGTTTCGAAACCTTCAGGGACTCAAAACGGGCTTTCCCCTGCCCCCTGGTTGAAAGAAGCCCAGGTGTTGCTGGTGGAGGACAATCCCATCAATCAAAAGGTGATTTTCCGAATTTTGCAGAAACTGGGAATTTCTGCCGCCTGCGTGCTGACGGGTGAGGAAGCCGTGCAAAAACTGGAGGAACATTCCTTCCATCTTGTCCTCATGGATTGTCAGTTACCAGGCATGGATGGGTTTGAAACCACCAGAGAGATACGGCACCGCGAAGCTCAGGGGAGGAGGTTCCGTTTGGGTGCCCCTCAAGCTGATTGCATTCCCCAGCCGGAGGTTCCCATTCCGATTATCGCCTTGACTGCGAGTGCTGCAACCAAAGCCCCGCTTTGTTTTGCAGCAGGAATGGACGATTTTCTGGAAAAGCCGGTGGACATCGGAAAATGTCAGGCTGTATTGGAAAAATGGCTTTCTTTTTTGGGTGACAATCGGAATGCGGATTGAGCCGGAACGAAAAAACGAGTCAGATGGCTTTCCCGTCACCTGTCCCTTGGCACAACCTTAGGTTTCCACCGCCTGGGTTTTCAGCCCCCAAACCTGCTGGTCCGGGGTCTTTCCCAAAATAAAAATGGAAAGATTGACTTCACCAATCCGAAAAACCCGCAGGTCAGTCAGGTTCCGGGTCAAAAAGGCAAACAACTCACGATAGCGGGCAGCCGTTTCCCGTTCTTCGTTGCCGTACCAATTCAGTTCAGCTCCCAAGGGTTTGAAAAACGCGCCCGCCTCAAGCGTTTCAACCGTGGTTCCAGCCGGCAGTTGCAGCCATTCACAGAGGGCTTCCACTGACAATGGTGATTCAACCGAGCCAAAAGAAACCACCTCAAACGGAAAATCGGATTCGCTTTGAAAAAGTAAACCGGACATCGCCTGTTCAAGTTGTGTTTGCAGTGTTTCGTTGGTATTCATTGATTTTTGGGGAATTGCGGTTGATTTTCCCAAGACTATAACGGGCTTCCTGCTTTCGGCAACCATTTGAATCAGGTTTTCTTTTCAGCTCCGGTGGAGCGTTGTGGCCTTGTATGAAGTGGTCGGTTTTTCAACAAGCGGTAAAACGGCATCAGTTCGGCTTGGCGGTGGGGTTTCCCTGGCTATGTGCCCTGGTTCTTTGCTTTGGGGTTGGCTCCCGACCGGACTTGGTGGAATCCTGGTACAGCCGCACCTGTTATCCACGGATTGCCCAGGTGCTGGCCCTGGCCAGCCGCTGGTTTTCTTTTTCATTGGCAGAAACAGCCCTGATTTTTGGTGCTCTGGGTTTGCTTGGTTGGTTGGCTCGAATGGTATGGCACATCCGGAAAAAGCAGATGTCACCCTCCCATGCGCTCCGCAGGGCAACCATCTGGGTTCTTTTGGGGGTGGGCTGGATGTGGTTGATTTTTCAGGTCTTGTGGGGACTCAACTATTCCCGGATGCCGCTTGGAGCCCAGTTGGGGCTGCCTCATCAGGAACCAACCTCGGAGGAGTTGGTTGCCCTTAGCCAGAATCTGATTGAAGACATTAACCGCACCTCCACTTTGCTTCGAACCTCTGGTGAGACTGAAAAACCACTCCAAATGTCAATGGACCGTGAAGCTTTAGGCCGCCAGTTGGCTGCTGATTTTGGCCGGGCCACCTGGATTGCAGGAAACCACCGAGGAAAACTGGCCTTGCCCAAAGCGGTCAGGTTTTCGGATACCATGGCCCGCCTGGGGATTTCAGGGATTTACGCCCCATTTACGGGAGAAGCCAACTACAACGGGCTGCTGCCCGATTGTGAACTGCCTTTTACCATGGCTCACGAGATGGCCCACCAGCATGGGTATGCCTCTGAGGATGAGGCCAACTTTGTGGCCTTTCTGGTTTGTTCCACTTCGGCTTCGGCAGAGTGCCGCTATTCAGCCTTTTTGCTCGCCAACCAGTATGTTTTGTTTTCACTGGCCCTGACCGGAACCGACATCACTTCGCTGGTAACCCAGTTGGCCCCCGGTCCGAAAGCGGACCTGAAGGCAATTCGGGATTTCTGGCTGCATTACCGGGGCTGGCTGCAAAAGGTGGCCAACCGAGTCAATGATACCTATTTGAAAGCCAATGGAGTTCAGCAAGGGGTGGCAAGCTACGGTGAAATGGTCATGCTGCTGGCTGATTTTTACCGAAAAAAACCAACCTGACGTGAAAATAGGACTGAGGACTGAGGACTGAGCCTCTTTTTATTGCTGGTGGTGCGCCGCCGCATGAAGTCTGACCTGAAAAGAGGACTGAGGAATTTGGAGTGCGGGGGCTTGTCACCGCTTTGTTTCACGGCGACTTGTCGCCGAATTCAGTTTTTGATGTTCTCAAGTGAAAAGAGGACTGAGGACTGTGGAACGTGCCTCTTTTCATTGTGGGTGGCGTGCTGACGAAGCCTGAAGCCAAACGGTTCAACTCAACCAATCACCTTTTCTTTTTTTACAGTTTCCCTGTCTGCGAAGCCCGAAAGGCACCGATGCCCAAAGCCCGGACAATTCTATCAAGGGTGGCAAACCGCTCGTCTTTGGTAAATCCCTTTTTGTAACGGGCGTAAATCTGCTGCACAATCACCGCGATTTTGAACAACCCGAAAACATAGTAAAAAACCACGTTTGACATATCGCGGCGGGCCATTTCGCCATAGCGGGCCGCTATTTCCTGGCGTGACAGGTTGCCCGGAAGGGTGGTCAGTCCAAACCGGGCGTTGAGCAGTTCTTCCGGGTCGGTGGGGTCAATCCAATAGCCGAGGGTGGTGCCCAAATCCATCAGCGGGTCGCCGATGGTGGCCATTTCCCAGTCCAGCACCGCCAGAATCCGGGCCGGGCCCAGCGGGTCCAACACCACATTGTCATATTTGTAATCGTTGTGTATCAAAGAGCTGCCCGTTTCACCAGGAATCCGTTCGGCCAACCAGCGGGTCACAGCCTCGATTTCGGGGATTTCATCAGTTTTGGCCTTGAAATACCGTTCGGTCCAGCCACGGACCTGCCGCTCAACATATCCGGCTGGTTTCCCCAAATCGGAAAGCCCCGTTTTTTCCACGTCCAGACTGTGCATCTCCGCCAGTGAATCAACCAGGGCGGTGGAAAGGCGGCGCATCAAATCCGGGGTAAGGTCCATTCCGGCTGGTGGTTTGGCCCGGAGGATGATTCCATGCACCCGTTCCATGACATAAAACGGCGCTCCCAAAACAGTTTCGTCGGTGCAATAGGCCAACGGTTTGGGAACCTTGCCAAAGACCTCGATTAAACGTGATAAAATCCGGAACTCGCGCCCCATATCGTGGGCGGTTTTGATGGCCGCACCGAAAGGGGGCCGCCGCAGCACCAGTTCGGTGTCACCCACCTTGAGTAAATAGGTCAAATTGGAATAGCCGCTGGGAAACTGCTCAACCACCAGAGGTCCGGAAAGCTGCGGCAACGTGGTTTTGAGGTAGGATTCGAGTTGGGACTGGTCCAGTTCTTCACCGGCACGGACAGGTCGGGAACGGTCGTTAAAATCCATAAGGGTTGCGGTCTTTTTGAATTGAGAATTGAGAATTGAGAATTGAGAATTCCGATTGGGGTTGAAGCGTAATCACATCAATCACCTTCTCAAGTAATATCCTACGCAACTTGGGGTTCAATTCTCAATTCTCAATTCTCAATTCTCAATTCTCAATTCACAATTCGGCAGCGTCACAGTAAAAAGACCTAAAATTTTTTGCAACATTTTCCCTACGGCAAACACTCACTGAGCAAAACGAAAAGGAAAAAGGCTTCATGAGTGTCGCGGTTGGCGTCAAATCCGTGGGTGGATACGCAGAGGGTTCGATGAATTCATCGCAAAACCTCATTGCCCGTATTCGGCAAGGGGAGGCAGAAGCTTTCCGCTTTGTCTTTGACCGTTATTCCCGCCCGGTGATGAGTTTTATTTTCGACCAAGTGGGGAACCGCGAATTATCCGAAGAACTGGCCCAGGAAACATTTGTGCGGGCCTATCGGATGATTGCCACCCTGCGGGATGACACCAAGCTTTCGACTTGGCTCTTTGGTATCGCCAAAAATGTCGCCCGCGAGTCTTTTCGGACCAGACAGCGCGATGACCATCGGGTCGAACTGGAAGACAGTGGAGCCGCCGAACTGCCGGACGCCAAGTTGCTGCCGGATGGGAAATTATTGAACAAGGAATTGAGTCAGGTGATTCAAAACGCTTTGGCCAAGCTTGATGAAGACAAGCGCCTGATTTTTTCGCTGCAAGCCTTTCATCAATACAGTTATGAAGAAATTGCTGAAATCACCGGGTTTTCAATTCCCAAAATTAAAACTGACCTGCATCGGGCCAAAGCTGAAATGCGCAAACGGATTCGTCCGTATCTGGGGGACAGCCATGAACTGTGATGATGTGCTGCTGACACTTGAAGAGTTTGTGGATGGCGAACTTGAACCCATCTACACGGAACAGACCAGATTGCATTTGGAAACCTGCAAATCCTGCTGGGCCGAATTTGAAGTCCTCAAGGACGAACAGGCTTTGTTCGCCAAATACGACCGTGGGTTTGACGTGCCACCCACCATGTGGAATGCCATCCAAGCGCAAATCAACGCTGAAACCCTGGTGGAACAAAAGTCTACCCCCTTTGAGCAGGTCAAACTCTGGTTGCGTGAAATCTTCAAAACTCCGCAGTTGAGTCCGGCTTTTGCCTTGATTCTGATTGTGGTGACCGCCGGAGTGACCTATTGGGTGATGCGGCCTGCGTCAGTGCAGCCGGTCAAGGAAAATATAGCCGGAAACGGTACCAGCAATCCTCCGCTTCCGGCTCCGGCTTTGGGTAATAATGAATCCAGCCCCAAACCGCAATCAACCGGCGTGCCGGTAAAATCGAGTGTCGCGGTTGCCAAATCCGCTGCCCCCGTGCGGCGGGCGCAGACTCCGGCAGAACTGATTCGGGAAGCGGAACAAAAATACGTTTCAGCCATTTTGCTTTTACAACGGGATGTCAAACGGCAACGTGAAAACCTGGACCCGCAAGTCATTGCCCGGCTGGAAACCGCGCTGGGGACCGTTGACCAAACCATTGCCGAAACCCGCGCCGTCGCCCGGAAAAATCCGAACGACCCGGTGGCGGTCCAATACATGCTGGCTGCTTACGGGAAAAAAGTTGAAATTCTGCGGGAAATGACCAATGCCCCGGTTCGGCCCGACCAACCGGAACCAAAAGACGAAACCTTTCCGCGCAGTTGAAGAAAAGGGGCCAGGGTCTGGGGTCTAGGGTTTTAAGAATAGAAGTATTGGGGAATGACCATTGTTTGTTTGAAATTGATGCAGTCTTTTCAAACCGGTTTCCCCAGCCCCCAGACCCTAAACCCAAGGCCCTAGACCCTAAAAAAAGTACAGTTTCGAAGTCACACAATTGGCAGGTATACAATTATGAAATCACGCACGAAGACACTGTTGGTGTTTCTGTCCTTCGTGTGCGCGCTCGCCGCTCACACATTTCTTTCACAAGCCTCAGCCCAGGAAAACCCGCATCGGCTGGAGCACAAACTGTCCGCCGGGTCCAAAGTAACGCTGCGGCTGATTTCAGGTGACATCCGGGTCACCGGCTGGGACGGTGATACCGTCCAGGTTTTAACGGATGAAGACGACAACGGAAGGAGTGTCCTGGCCATCACGGAAGACTCTGATGACGATGCCACCCGCCCCGGAGTCTTCCGTGAAGGAGTGTCCTGGCCATCACGGAAGACTCCGGGGCGGGTGGCATCGTCATCAGTCCGGCAGCCCATCTGGGAAGCAAGTCTTTTGACCTCAAGGTCAACCTTCCACGTCAGGCGGAACTGAGCCTGGAATTGAGGAATGGTGACATTTCCATCAGCAATATCAACGGAGCCGTATCGGTCAAGAATGGAGGCGGGGACATTTCCATTTCCCAGGTCGGACCGTTGACCCTGGCGATGGGCGGCGGTGATATGAGCGTGAGCAAAGTCAGTGGAAACGTGACGCTCAAAGCCGGTGGCGGTGACCTTTCCATGCACGAAGTCAACGGAGCAGTTTCCCTTTCAATGGGCGGCGGAGACATCAGCCTTAATCAAATTGGCGAATTGGATGCCCGCATTGGCGGCGGGGACGTATCTGTCAAAGAAGTCAAAGGTTCCGTCACGGTCAATACCACCGCTGGTGATATGAGCCTGTCCGCCGTTCACGGTAACGTCACGATTCAGGGCGGAAATGGGGACCTGAGCCTGCATGACGTGGATGGGAATGTCAAAGTGACCCGTTCAAATGGCGATGTGGGGCTCAAAAACATTGCCGGCTCGGTTGATATTCAATTGATTAGCGGCGATGTCGGCGGAGCTGGTTTGCGGGGCACCGTGAGCATCACCTCGGTCAACGGTGATGTTTCGCTCAAGGACATCAGCAGCAATGTGGTTGAAGTCACCACCACCAGCGGTGATGTGTACGTCAGAACGAACATCGGGGCCAATGGCCGCTATCGGTTGAAATCCACCACGGGTGACGTGGATATGGTGATTCAACCGAATCCGCCTGGATTTAACGCCACGCTTTCCTCCTATGCCGGTTCAATGGAAACCGATTTCCAACTGGAAAACAGCACCTCCACCAACCGTAATTTGCGCGGGAAGGTTGGCGACGGCGGTACGGAAATCAATCTTGATTCCTTTAACGGAGAAGTTCACCTGCGCAAAATGGGAAATGAAGATAAACCCGCCGGAAAAAAGACAGACCGAAAAAAAATCAGCCAGAAAAAAAACGATGACCACAACGATGAACCGGATGGAATGGATGATGACGATGCGGATGCAGATGGCGAGGATGACGCCGAAGGCTGAAATTCCGGCGGAAAGGTTGCCCCGGTGAGCACCCGGAAGCGGAAAACCTCTGAACGAGTTGCTGCTACTCTCAATCAAGGCCGTGGGGCTGTGGGGATTGAGAATCCTTCATACGGGCAATCCACCTGGATTGCCCATTTTTTTATGCCGGGTTTTCAGGCCCGTTTTTCAAGGGCAGGACAACCGTAAACCGGCTTCCGGTTCCTTTACCGGCTGATTCCGCCCAAATCCGCCCGCCATGCGCTTCGACAAAACTTTTGGTAATGGCCAACCCCAAACCCGCGCCGCGGGCCATAAATTCAAACCGGCCTGAAGAATGGGTTTGCACGTCAGAGTCTGTATAAAACTTCTCAAAAATATGGTCCATTTGTTCTGCGGCAATTCCAATGCCGTGGTCTTCCACCTGAATTTGAACCACTTCCCCCTGAATCTGGGCCGAAAGCCGGATGGTTCCTTCATCAAAGGAAAACTTGATGGCGTTTTGAATCAGACTGGTCAGGATGACTTTCAGTTTTTTTTCGTCCGCTTCCAGCCGGAGTGGTTCAGCAACTACAAGAGTAATCGTCTGTTTTCGCTTTTGAATGAAATCCTCAAGTTCCTGGGTGACCTCCCTCATCAAAACACTCAAATCACAAACCGAAAGCGAAAGGGAGATTTTCCCATCATCAATTTTGACCAGCTCAAAAATATCCTGCACCATCAGACTGAGCCGGGAAATCATGCGCTGATTGGTTGTGAGTGATTTTTCCTGAGCGGGCTGGAGCGGCCCCAAATGGCCGCTCAACAAAGCTTCGTTATACCCTTTCATAACCGTCAGCGGAGTCCGCATCTCATGCGAGGCCACCAGCATAAAATTGACTTTCATCTGGTTCAGTTCCTTCAACTTGCGGGTGACTTCCTGTTCCCGTTTGAGCAGGTCTTCCAGTTCATGATTGGATTTGACAATCAGACTGTTTTGGGCTTCCAACCGACCATATAAGCTGGCTTTTTCGATGGCCACGGCGGCCTGATGGCCAAGGCTTTCGAGCAAAATCTGGTCGTTCCGGGTAAACGGGGCCCGCTGGGCTGGTCGCCTGACATCCAAAACCCCGACGACGGTTCCATTGCCGTCAATAATGGGAACATCCACCATGCCTCGGACCTGCAAGTACCGAGAGGCCAAATCAGGGTTAAACAGTTTGCCATAGGCGGCGGCATCGTTGACGATGAGGGATTGGGCGGTGGCAGCCACCTGACCGGCCACGCCCTCGCCCAGTGGTATCTCAACCAAATGCTCCTCCCATCGGCCCTTGTTCCAAACCCGGCGAAAGACCACGTTGTCGCCTTCCACCAGTCCAATGCCCCCCGGTTCCCCACTAACCAGCGCGGCACCTTCCTGGGCGATGTCCTGCAAAACCAGCTCCAAGGCCAGATTTGTGTTTATCACCTGCGTGCTTTTCAGCAGATTGCTCAAATAGGTGAGTTTTTGCTCCTGCCGGATTTTTTGCGCCCGTTCGCGCCAGGCAAAAAGCAGAGCACCGCTCCCCACCAGGACCAGCGCATATCCGGCCAAGGCCCACCAGGTCCGCCAGGGAGCCAGCCGGATGTGGAAGGAAACCGTCACCGGTTCCGACAAATGGCCGGCATAATCACGGGCCCGCACCACGAAGGAATAGGTCCCACCGGGCAGATTGGTATATTCTTTTTTGTAATCGGGGGACCATTCCGACGGACGCGGCTCAAATCCAACCAAGTGGGTTTGATAGAGGGTTTGCCCCTCGTGAAACCAACTGATGAGGCCATATTCAAAAACCAGATTGTTTTCGTTGTGGTTGAGAGTTGCCCCGGCCAACCCTTGCCCAACCGGGGCCCCTCCCTGCCGGACCGGAGGAACACCGGAGATTTCCAGAGGCTGCCCATTGAGGTAAATCCGTTCAAAATACAAAGGTTTGGAACGGTAGTCCTCAACCTCTGCCTGCGGGTTCAGCATATTGACGGCACCACCGGTTCCGGCCCATAACCGACCCAAGGCGTCCCGAAAGGCAGAACCACTGTTGCATTCGTTCGAAGCCAAGCCATCTTCGGTTGTACAGGTGACAAGTTGAAATTCCGGCTGAATGGCAGAATCCGGCGGTGGTTGGGTTAAACGGGCGATGCCCCGGTTGGTATAGAGGTACAACCGGTGCTGCTTGTCCTCAACAACCTGATAGACCACATTATTGGGCAGGGCAGGAGCAGTGGAATCGTTGAGCACTTTCCAGGAATTTGGAGTTCCGGCTTGCAACGTATCCAGTCTGGCAAAGGCCAGTCCGTTCATGGTTCCCACCCAAAGCCAATGTTCGCCTGTTGGGGAAACAGTTTCCAGAATGGAAAACACGAGTTCATGCGGCAGCCCCGAAGCAGTTGCAAAGGTCGTCCAGGTCCCTTGGTGCAATCGCCCCAGGCCGCCGTCCAGGGTCCCCACCCACAATGTTTTGGTTCCATCCGGAGCAGTGGTTTCAGCCAGCGCCATGATGATATTGCCGGGCAGTCCCTGGTCTTTGGAATACACCGAAAATTTGCCGTTTTCCAAACAGGCCAAGCCCGCCTGGGTTCCAACCCAAAGCACCGGTTCCCCTTTCTGATTGCTGGATGAAAGCAGGGCCACCACCGATTTGTTGGGCAGTCCTTCCTTGGTGGTCAGCACCTGCCAGCGACTGTCCTCCCAAACCGCCAGACCATTGTCGGTTCCCACCCAAACAACGGATTTCCCATTTGGCAACCGAACTTCCTGCATGCAGTACACCACGTTATCGGGTAATCCGCTGGTCCGGTCGGTTTTATCCCACTTCCCCTGGGACCAGCGCAAAATTCCACCGCCATGCGTGCCAACCCATAAGGTTTCGGCAGGAGTTCCGGCAGCCGTCACCAAAATGCTGTCCACTCCAAAATTGGGAAGCCCGGTTGATTCATCCACCACCTGCCACAGCCCGGCTTCGCAACGAACCAATCCAAACAGGGTTCCAATCCATAAACTCCGGGTGACACCCTGGTGGGAAACGGCCAAAAGTGAACGGATGGTATTGTTGGGAAGTCCTGATTTAACCGAATAATAGGCGGTTTCCAAACCTGTAATCGCCACCACTCCTTTTTCTTCGGTGCCACACCACAGGGTGCTTTTGCGGTCTGCCGAAACGGTTTCCGCCAGGGTGACCACCGCATCGTTCAGGACCCGCTGCCAGCGGTTGTTTTCAAAAACAAACAATCCTCCATCCATCCCCGCCCAGAACCGGGTTCCCCCGGCTGGGGAACTGGTTTGAGAGAGGGCCCAGACTGTTCCCTTGTCCAAAGCCGTGAGCTGGGAAAAATCAGAAAATGCCCCGTTCTGCAAGCGGTAAATGCCCGTTTGGGTGCCCACCAACAGTTCCTCCCGGTCAACCTGGAGCAACGAGTAAACAACATCCTCAGGCAAGCCTTGACGGTTTCCGAAAGATTGTATCCTGACGGGGGCTTGCTCTGCGGTGGAGCAGGTGATTTGGGAAAGCCCCTTGCGGGTTCCCACCCAGAGACAAATGGTTCCTTCCGGGGTATGGGTTTCAAGCAGACAGCGAACACCGTTATGAGCCAGCCCCCGGCTGGTGTCATACAGGTCCCAGCTTCCCTGGTACAAGCGGAACAATCCGTCGTTGGTGCCAAACCACAGGCTGCCGTCACTGGTGGCGGCCAAGGCCCGGACGATGGTGGAGCCGTTTTTTTGCGGCAATTTGACCGGTATCCAGCGGCGGCCATTGAAATAGGCCGGGCCATCCTGGGTTCCCACCCATAAATAGCGGCGCTGGTCGAGGGCCAAAGCGGTAATTGAATTTTGCGGCAGGCCATCCCGTTCATTAAAAACACGAAAACCAGGATGGGTCGGCAAGGCTGCCGGAGAAAGGGCGGCGGGAAGAGTCTTCCCCTCACACTGGTTCCACCCGACAAAACCAACCAGCAGAACCACAAGCCAACCGATTTTGCCAAACCTGGCGGAGAAAGGTAACTGGTTCATTGTTTTGCGCAATAATGTTAGGTGAAGGGGTCGGGTCCCGGTCGGTTTCAATATTTTGTAACTGGAAATTCAGGCAAAGGACGAAAAAAAAGCCAAAACCGACAGGTCAAAGGTACCATCGCGCCGTTCATCACACAATGTTTGAATCTCGCCGCGCGGTTTCATATCTTTGCGCACTACAAAATACAGTTTGAGGAGGATGGACTGGTGCAAGTTTGGCGTTTGGGAGGGCTTTTGCTTTTGGTCGGACTCGTTTTGACGGTTCCCGGCTTTAGTCAGTCAAAATCAAAACCGTCGGATAAATTCCGGCAACTGGAGGAAATTCTGCCGACAGCGAATGAATATCGCACGGCTTCGGGTGCCCCAGGGCATAAATACTGGCAGCAACGGGCGGATTACTCGATTGAGGTTGAACTGGACGACCAAAATCAAACCATTACGGGGAAGGAAACCGTCACTTACTTCAATAATTCACCTGATACGCTGACCTATCTCTGGCTGCAATTGGACCAGAATCTGTTCAAACGGGATTCGGTTGGGGCAGCCACCCGTGCCACGCCCAAGCTGGACCGGTTGCCGATTGGACTGGTTGACAATCTGGTCCATCGTGAATTTGAAGGAGGCGACAACATCACCGCCGTCAAAGACGCCAAGGGGCAGCCTCTGCCCTTTACGATTGTCCAGACCATGATGCGGGTTGACTTGAAAGCGCCGGTGAAAACCGGGGAATCGGTTGTTTTTTCAGTTGACTGGAATTTCAAAATCAACGACGCCCGCAAAGTCGGAGGCCGCTGCGGTTTTGAGAATTTCCCCAAAGACGGCAACAACATCTATGAAATCGCCCAGTGGTTTCCCCGCATGGCGGTTTACTCTGATGCCACCGGCTGGCAGCACAAGCAGTTTTTGGGGGCCGGGGAATTCACCCTGGAATTTGGCAATTACAAAGTCCGCATCACAACGCCCGACGACCATATCGTCGCCGCCACCGGGGTTTTGCAAAATCCGCTGGAAGTGCTCACCAAAGCCCAACGGGACCGGCTGGAACAGGCCAAAACCGCCAAATCACCGGTTTTGATTGTGACCCCGGAAGAAGCCAAAGCCAACGAATCCCACAAACCCACAGGGAAAAAAACCTGGGTTTTCCATGCCGAAAATGTGCGTGATTTTGCCTTTGCCTCCTCCCGGAAATTCATTTGGGATGCCCAGGGACATTCCGTCGAAGGCAACCGGGTCATGGCCATGTCCTTTTACCCCAAGGAAGGCAACCCGCTCTGGGAAAAATATTCAACCCAGGCCATCATCCACACCCTCAACGTGTATTCCCGTTATACCTTCGGCTTCCCCTATCCAACGGCCATTTCGGTCAACGGGCCGGTCGGCGGGATGGAATATCCGATGATTGCCTTTAACGGCCCGCGACCGGAGGAGGATGGCACCTATTCGGCCCTGACCAAATATTTTCTGATTACGGTCGTCATCCACGAAGTCGGACATAACTTTTTCCCGATGATTGTCAATTCCGACGAACGCCAATGGACCTGGATGGACGAAGGGCTTAATACCTTTCTGCAATACCTCTCGGAACAGGAATGGGAAGCCAACTATCCCTCCCGCCGGGGCGAACCGCGCAACATCACCGAATATATGACCAGCGAAGCCCAGGTGCCAATTATGACCGCTTCCGATTCGCTGCTTCAGTTTGGGAGTAACGGCTACTCCAAGCCGGCCACGGCGCTCAACATTTTGCGGGAAACCGTCATGGGGCGCGAGCTGTTTGATTTTGCGTTCAAGGAATATGCCCGGCGCTGGAAATTCAAACACCCAATGCCCGCTGATTTCTTCCGGACCATGGAAGACGCCTCCGGGATGGACCTCGACTGGTTCTGGCGGGGCTGGTTTTACACCACCGACCACACCGACATTTCGATTGAAAATGTCTGGCTCTACAAAATTGATACCCAGAACCCCGACATTGAAAAACCGCTCCAGAAAAAACTGGATGCCGAGCAACCTGAATCAATCTCGCATCTTCGGAACCGGAGCCTTCCGAAGCGGGTGGACCAATTCCCGGAACTCAAGGATTTTTACAATGAATATGATCAGTATCGGGTTTCCGACCGGGAGCGCCAGGAATACAAAAAGTTTCTGGCTTCGCTGGATGAAAATGAAAAAGAACTGTTCAACGGAGACTACAATTTCTACACGGTGGATTTGAAAAACATCGGAGGTTTGGTTATGCCGGTGATTTTGGAACTCACCTACACCGACGGCACCAAAGAGGAAATCCGGATTCCGGCTGAAATCTGGCGCTATAACAACACCGATGTTTCCAAAACCATTGTGACGAAAAAAGAACTGAAATTTGTGACCCTGGACCCCCATCTGGAAACGGCGGATACCGACCTTGCCAACAATGTGTTTCCGCGCCAGTTGACGAAATCACGGTTTCAGGTGTTTAAGGAACGTCAGTTCCGGAATCCGAATCCAATGCAAATGATGGAAATGGAACGCAAAGCAAAGGAACATAAATCCCAGGAGGAGGGGAAATAAGGCTTGATGGGCGAATTGGGCAAACTTCAGGGTTCAGGGTTCAGGGTTCAGGGTTCAGGGTCATTCAGACCCAAGCCCCTGAGTACCGGCCCAATTGGAAGCAGGTTCCGTCTTTTGCTGTTTGGAATCCTTCTGTTTTCATACATGGGCGCTTTTCCTGCCCTGGATTTGCCCCCCGCCTGTTCCGCCACGGTTTCAGCCCACAAGTTCCATGCCAGCTTTACCCAGATGGAATTCAACCGGCAGGAAAAATCGGTTGAAATTGCCATCCGGTTGTTTTCCGACGACTTCACTGAAATTCTGAGCAGGCGGGCGGGAAAACACATTTCCCTGGATGTTTCAAAAGAAGCCGAAAAGGCTGCCTTTGCTTACGTTTCCGAAAAACTCGAAATCAAAAACCGACAAGGGGTCAGCCTGAAACCGGTCTGGGTGGGAATGGAACCACAGGTTGACACCACCTGGGTTTATCTCGAAATCCCCTTGGCGGATGGTTTTTCCGGGGCGACTATCCGCAATCAGCTCTTTTTCGACCTCTTTGAAGACCAAACCAATGTGATTGGGTTTAAGGAATCCACCAAAAAGGCCGATTTGATTTTCAGTCCGGGAGATACTTTCAAACCCATTCCGGACCTCCATTAACCAACCACAGCCCTGCTGGAAACAACCGGTCACCAAGTAAGCCTGAACCCCGGTTACTCAATTCTCTCCTGAATGTCCTTGAGGGCCTCTTTGATTCGTTTTCTGATTTCAGAATCAGTGGTTTCCTTCAGGTACTGCTTCAACTCCAACCCGCTATCCCCATCTCCCACGCAACCCAAGGCTCGAATCAACCCAAGCTTGGTTTCCGGCACCCGTTCCTTTACCAGAGCGGAAAGCAGGGCTTTTCTCAGAAGTGCGTGATTGAAAGGTCGCAACTCCCTGGGACCGGTATAAATGGCATGGGCAATTGTCCCTTTGAACTTGGCAGGTGAACGGCTTACCAAAAAAGGAATCAGCACATCCCACTGGTCGGGACACTGATAAAATTCACAAACCCCCCGAAGAGCGCCCCACTGAACCTCCCTCGCGGAATGCCGAATCAGCTCCTGCAAAACCGGATACATCCGTAAATCCTGGTAATACCTTCCGGCCAAAGCAGCCAAAGCCAGGGCAATTTCAGCCAGGGTTTTTGGCTCATCGTCGCGGGCTGCCGCCAGCAAAACATCAACCGTCCGAGGGTCTTTCAACCAGGCTTCCCGCTTGATATTTATCTCATTGTGGGCTTGCCGACACAGATAACGGGCCGCTTCAAAGCGGATTTTGGGTTGCTGTGAAACCAGCTTCCGAAAGGTCGTTTGTTCTTCGTTCAGCAACTCCTGACTTGGAGCAAACAGTTCCAGAAAAGCGTTTTGAATCTCCGGAACCAGCCGGTTGACATATCCTTCCTGCAACAACAGGTCACGGGCTTCACGGTTTTTTCCCAATTGGAGCAACCCTTTTGCCTCGCCAATGATGGCAGCCGGTGCGTTTTCCATGCGTGTTTCACTTTCAGAAAAGCAGGTGCGCCAAATTATTTCTTAAATTTTTTGGCCAGCTCGCGTTTCAGGACCTTGCCGGTTGGACCTTTCGGAAAATCCGATTCAAAAAAGACCTTCTTGGGGCATTTGTAATCGGCCAGCCGTTCCTGGCAGAAAGTCAGGATTTCCTCTTCGGTTGCCTCGGCTCCGTCTTTCAGAACAATGAAAGCCGCCACGTCTTCACCATAGAGCGGGTCGGGCATGGCCACGGCAGCCCCGGCGGCCACCGCCGGATGGCTGTACAGCACTTCGTCAATTTCGCGTGGATAGATGTTTTCCCCGCCGCGAATAATCATGTCCGACTTGCGGTCCACGATGAAATAAAAGCCCTCCGGGTCGCGGTAGCCAACGTCACCTGTGTGGAACCAGCCGTTCCGAAACGCGGTTTCCGTGGCGGATGGGTTTTTGAAATAGGCTTTGAAGAGGTTTTCC
Source organism: Blastocatellia bacterium (assembly GCA_019695185.1). Lineage (GTDB taxonomy): Bacteria > Acidobacteriota > Blastocatellia > Chloracidobacteriales > Chloracidobacteriaceae > JAIBAN01. The sequence goes on from JAIBAN010000048.1 coordinate 22,456, forward strand.
CCGCGCATCACGATTTCACCTGAAACACCGTCCGGTACGTCGTTGTCGTCGTCATCCACCACTTTCATTTCATTTCCAATCGGCACCCCACAGGAACCAACCTTGCGGCTTGGATTCGGCGGATTGAAGGTTGAGCGGCAGGTGGATTCGGAAAGCCCGTACCCCTCAATCACCAGACAGTTAAACCGCTCTTCAAAACTGCGCATGACTTCACCCGGCACCGGAGCCGAGCCGCACATGGCAAACCGCAGCTTGGAAATGTCGCAATCAGCCGGAACCCCGTCCGGATAGGTCTTGAGCAGCATGGAAAGCATTGTCGCCACCGAGCCAAACGACGTGATGCCGTATTCGGAAACAATCTGCCAATGGCGGGTGGCCGAAAATTTCGGGCTCACGACGGTGGAACCTCCGGCATAAAGCGGCGTCATGGTGGTTACGGAAACGGCGTTCATGTGAAAGAGCGGCATAACTGAAAGCAACCGGTCTTTCTCGTCATAGCCCATCCAGTTGGCAATCTGGCGGGCATTGGCCAACAGGTTTCCATGTGTCAACAAACAGCCTTTGGGCTTCCCGGTGGTCCCCGAAGTATAAATAATGATGGCTTCGTCTTCGCGGCAAAGTCTGGTTGCCGCCCAGGGCGCGGTTGTTTCCAAATCAACCTGGGCCGTGGCTGCCTGCTCATCGTCAAAGGTGATGATGGTTTGCAGATGGGTCAATTCCGCCCGAATGTCGTCAATCCAATGCTGGAATTGGGAATGCAGCAAAATCGCCTTGGCTTCCGAATTGTTGATAACGTAGGCGATTTCCTGCGCCTTGAGCATGGAATTGACCGGTCCGGCCAAAGCCCCCAACGTGAAACAGGCGAAATAGGCAATGATATATTCAGCGCTGTTGGGCATGAGCAGGCTCACCACATCGCCCTTGCCAATGCCGTGACCGGCCAGCAGCCGGGCCGTCCGTTCAACCGCTGTGGAAAACTCCTGATAGGTGTAGGTCCGGCCATCGGCTTCCGAAAATAAAAACGGTTGTTCGGCTTGGTTGGTCCGGCGAAATTCGAGCAAATGCCTCACACTTGTGTAGGCTTCATTTGGTACATGAATTGTCATATTTTTTTCTTTCCCCTCAGCGGTTGTGTGGTATGATGCCGCCTCGTCTTAGTTGATCTTACCTATTTCGGCAAGTTTTTCTTCAAAAATTTCACCGCAGAGACGCAGAGTTTCCGCAGAGCTTTCGCAGATTTATTTCTGCGCGGTCTCTGCATTTTGGCGTCCCTGCCGAAACTTCTTCCCAAGGAATCCTGGCACAAATGCACGTCTACAAGAATTTCATCAATGGCGCATGGGTCGAATCGGTGGCTGAAAAAACCGTCCCCAACATCAACCCGGCCAACACGGATGACGTGATTGGTCACGTCAAACTTTCCACCCGCGAAGAAACCCGTGCGGCAGTTGATGCCGCCGCCGCCGCGTTTAAGATGTGGCGTTCCACCCCGGCTCCGACCAGAGGCAAAATTGTGGCCCGCGCTGCCCGTTTGATGGAAGACCACAAGGAGGAATTGTCCCAGCTTTTGACCCGCGAAGAAGGCAAAACCCTGGCCGAATCCCGTGGTGAACTGCAACGCTCCATCAATGTGGCTGATTTTTGCGCCGGTGAATCCCGTCGGATGAATGGCGAAACCATTCCCTCGGAACTGCCCCTCAATTTCGCCTACACGGTGAAACAGCCGATTGGTGTGGTTGCCTGCATTACGCCCTGGAATTTTCCGGTGGCGATTCCAGTCTGGAAAATTGCCCCGGCGCTGGTGGCGGGCAACACGGTGGTCTTCAAACCAGCCAGCAACACGCCCGGAACTGCGGTTCGGATAGTTGAAATCTTTGAGGAAGCCGGGATTCCCAAAGGCGTGCTCAACCTGATTTTGGGTTCCGGTTCAACCGTTGGCGACGAGATTTTGAGCCATCCGGCAGTGCGGGCGGTTTCCTTCACCGGTTCCAACGAAGTTGGCATCCGGCTTTATGAACAGGTTTCCCGCCGGGGCTGCAAAGCCCAATGCGAAATGGGCGGCAAAAACCCGGTGGTGGTTTTGGCCGACGCCGATATGGATTTGGCGGCTGAGTCCACCGCGCAGGGTGCCTTCGGCTCAACCGGACAACGATGCACCGCAACCAGCCGCGTCATTGTCGAAGAATCAGTGGCGGATGAATTTGTTGAAAGACTTCGCAAAAAAGCCGAAGCCATGATTTTAGGCGACGGTTCCAAGCCAGGCGTCCACATGGGACCCAGTGTGGACGAAAGCCAGTTCAAAACCGTGCTCCATTACATCAATGCCGGGAAGGAAGACGGGGCGAAACTGGTCTGCGGCGGCGGCCAACCTGAGGGCGAGGAATTTGCCAAGGGGTTTTTCGTTCAGCCCACCATTTTTGACCATGTGAAGCCCGACATGCGGATTGCCCGCGAAGAAATCTTCGGGCCGGTGCTTTCCGTGTTGCGCGTCAAAGATTTTGAACAGGCGATGGAATACGCCAATGATTGCGAGTACGGCCTCAGTTCCTCGATTTTCTCAAATGACGCGAACTACATTTACCGCTTCATTGACGAAATCGAAACCGGTATGACGCACGTCAATTCACCCACGACCGGTGGCGAAGCCCATATTCCTTTTGGCGGAATCAAAGCAACGGGTATCGGCGAGCGCGAACAGGGTTCGACGGCGCTGGATTTCTATACGGAAATCAAAGTCGTCTATGTGGACTACACCGGGCGTAAACGCGAAGGCAACTTGTACTAATGAGTATTTTAACCACAGAGGCGCACAGAGGCGCACAGAAGGTTTTCCAATATTTTCTTCCTCTGTGCGCCTCTGTGGTTAATCAAAGAAAAGTGAAATAAGGAGATTTCCAATGAGCACCCCCCATCAATCTTCCCATCAATCCGAATCCGTCCGGAAACACAAGGAATTCCTCTTTCCGGCTGTGGCGATGTATTACGCCGAGCCGGTGGCCCTTACCCGTGGCGAAGGAATGTATGTATGGGATGACGCCAATAACAAATACCTTGATTGTTTCGGTGGCGTGCTTACTGTCAGCCTCGGCCACGCCCATCCCAAAGTCAACGAAGCCATCATCAAACAGCTCAACACGATTTCGCACACCTCGACACTCTATGCCAACCAACCGCAGTCGGATTTGGCGGAAAAGCTGGCTGAAATCACGCCGGGAAAACTGAAGAAGACCTTTTTCACCAACAGCGGCACCGAAGCCGACGACACTGCCGTGCTGGCGGCCAAACTGGCCACCGGCAGTAACGAAGTGATTGTGCTCCGGCACAGCTACAGCGGACGTTCGGCTACGGCCCTGACCGCCTGCGGGCATTCCACCTGGAGACCGATTTCGGCCCAGATTCCGGGCATGATTCATGCTGCCGCTCCCTATTGTTACCGGTGCCCGTTCAAACTGAGCTATCCAAGCTGCGGCGTTGCCTGCGCCAAAGACATCGAAGACATCATTAAAACCCAGACCACGGGCCGCATCGCCGCCTTTATGGCCGAACCGATTCTGGGCGTAGGGGGCTTTATCGTGCCTCCGCCGGAATACTTCCAGATTGCGGCTGAAATCGCCCGCAAACACGGCGGTCTTTTCATCGCTGACGAGGTACAAACTGCCTGGGGCCGGACCGGCGACAAATGGTGGGGGATTGAACATTGGGGCGTGGAGCCCGACATCATCACCTCCGCCAAGGGAATGGGCAACGGCGCTCCGATTGGCATGACCACAGCCACCCCGGAAGTGGCCGACAAATTCCCCGGTTTGACCTTCTGCACCTTCGGCGGGAACCCGGTTTCGATGGCGGCAGGTCTGGCGGTCATCAAAGTCATCGAGGAAGACAACCTCCGGCAGAATGCCGCCGATGTGGGCAGCTATTTCCGGAGCAAGCTTGAAGAACTCAAGGAAAAATATGAGGTCATCGGCGATGTGCGTGGCATGGGACTCATGCAGGCGCTCGAATTTGTCAAAGACCGCGAAACCAAAGAACCCAACCCGCAAGCAGTGCTCCATATTTTCGAAGTCACGAAAAAACGCGGCGTGCTGATTGGCAAGGGTGGATTGTACGGGAACGTCATCCGGACGGGTGTGCCGCTCGTGGCAACCAATGACCACATTGACGAACTGATTTCCGCGCTCGATGCCGGGCTGGCAAGTCTGTAGAAATAATTGTTTGGAGTCCCGCCTTCAGGCGGCAGTTTGGAGTACAGCCTTTAGGCTGCCTCAATGCAAATCACTCAAAGGCGGTTGTTTGGTCAAATCATTTAACCAAACAACCGTTCTCATATCGAAATTTTAATTGACCAGCGATTTGAACTGGCTTTCCGTTTACAACTAAAGGCTTAAAGCGCCACTGCAAAGCAGCTTGGATAGAGCATTCAGCAAGTGGGCTCCACCCTCTCACAAACTTGGCGGAAATCACTTTGCCTTGTTCAGAAATAACAATGTCAACCACAAAGGTTGAGGTCAGACACATATTCAGGGTGTTTGGATAGACTTTTTTGATGGCGTGTCGTTCAAGCCAAATCGAGTTTTTTCGATTCCGAATATCCGGGAAACGACTGATTTCAGGGGTATAACTTCCACGCCGACAGATAGTAAATGGAGACATCGGCAAGGGTAGCACCCTAGGTTTGGGAGAGTATAGACAGCCAACAACCATTTCGAGCAGCGGCTCCAGTTCAGCCGGGGCCAGGACGATTTCCTCAACCAATGTGGTAAAGAACGTCACCACCCAAAGCGTGGAAACGACACCCACAAATTTCAGATGGCGCAGCTTGACAGCCTTCGGTGAAGCCGATTCGAAGAGGTTTTCAAACATAAAATCCTCAATCCTTGATTGGCATGAAAGAGGGTTTGACTTACAAGGTAAATTCAATAACAAAACGGCCAACCACTGGCACAGGCTTTCCATTTACCCGACAGGGTTTGAAGCGCCATTTAGAAATTGTCTGACGAACGAAATTGCCCCAAGGGGAACCAGTTACAAGAGTTGCTGAAATCACCTTTCCGTCTTCAGAAATGAGAAGATCAATTTTGAAGGTTCCCAGATACTTATAACCAAGCCTGGGATAATCCGAGGGAATTGCATTTCGCTCAAACCATTTAGAGCTTTTTACAACCGGTTCCAGTGTCGTAAGGTCACTTTCATCGGGCATGTCAGTAGGCATTTCAGAGCAAATCCCCTGTGGGACTTCGGGGCAAATAAATCTTTCGACGGGAATGGGGCCATATTCTGGCCTGAGCGGTGGTGGTGGTGGGCTCACCCAAGAACAACAAATTAAAGGTTCATGCAACTCTGGGTTTGGCAAACAGACTTCTTCAACCAGTGTGGTGAAAAACGTCACCACCCACAGCATTGAAATGAAGGCAAAAATCCTCCAATGGCGTTGAACCACCGCTTTTGGTTTGGCGGATTCGAACAGATTTTCAAACATATTCGGGATTTCCGGATTGGATTTTTCATTTTTTGCAGCTTGGTTAGGCTGCTCTCTCAACAATTGACACCGTTTCGTTCATGAAGTTCCGGTTGGACGATGTTTCTTTCTTCAGGAGTGCGTACCCTATGAAGACCCTCATCAAAAACGGGCGCGTGATTACGGCAGTTGACGATTACAAAGCAGACATTCTGATTGAAAACGGCGTGGTTTCCTGTATCGGCGCAAAGCTCGACATCGAGGCCGACACCGTGCTGGACGCCACCGGGAAATATGTGATTCCGGGCGGGATTGACCCGCATACCCACATGGAACTGCCTTTTGGCGGAACGCAATCGTCGGATGACTTTCGCACCGGAACCATTGCCGCCGCGCATGGTGGAACGACCACCATCATTGACTTTGCCGTACAGTACAAAGGCCAGACGCTGACCGAGGCACTGGATACGTGGCATTCCAAGGCGGAAGGGAAAACAGCGATTGACTACGCTTTTCACCTGATTTGCACCGACCTCGAAGACGATAGAATTCCCGAAATGCACAAAGTCATGGATGAGGGTGTGACCAGCTTTAAGCTCTTCATGGCATATCCCGGAGTGTTTTTGGTTGATGACGCAACCATTTACCGGGCCATGACCGCCGCCGGGGAACGGGGCGGGCTGATTTGTATGCACGCCGAAAACGGGGTGGTGATTAACGAAATCATCAAGCGGGCACTCGCCGCTGGCCGGACTGCTCCGAAACATCACGCCCTGACCCGTCCGACACTGGCCGAAGCCGAAGGCGTCCACCGGGCGATTGCGATTGCGGAAATGGCCGAATCGCCGGTTTACATCGTCCACCTTTCCTGCGCCGATGCACTCAATCAGGTCCGCGAAGCCCGCGACCGGGGAATTTACGCTTTCGCTGAAACCTGTCCGCAGTATTTGTTTCTGTCAATTGACGACTATGACGAGCCGGGTTTCAATGGCGCGAAATACGTGATGACGCCGCCGCTCCGGGAAAAATGGAATCAGCAGGAACTCTGGAAAGGTCTCAGGATGGATGACCTGCAAGTCATTTCCACCGACCACTGTCCGTTCTGCATGAAGGAGCAAAAGGAACTTGGCCTGAACGATTTCACCAAGATTCCCAACGGAGCGCCGGGCGTGGAACATCGGGTTCCGCTCATCTACAACGGGGGTGTGGTGGAAAACCGCATCAGCCTCAACCGGTTTGTGGAACTCACGTCAACCGCAGCAGCCAAAATGTTTGGCCTCTTCCCGAAAAAAGGGACGATTGCCATTGGCTCCGATGCGGACATCGTGATTTTCGACCCGGAAAAGGAACAGACCATCAGCGCCCATACGCACCACATGAATTGCGACTACAGCGCCTATGAGGGAAAAACCATCAAGGGCGTAGTGGAAACCGTGCTCTCGCGGGGCGAAATTGTGATTCAGGATGGCGAGTTCAAGGGCAAGGCCGGGAACGGCCAATTCCAAAAACGCGGGACCTGCGTGACGTTTTAATTATGTCAAAACCACTCACCACAGAGGCGCAGAGAACATAGAGGATGCACAGAGAAAATTAGAAAACCTCTGTGAACACTCTGTGTTCTCTGTGCCTCTGTGGTGAAGATTTTTCTGTCATGAGCCAAGCAACCGAACAACGTGATTTCGTCGAGTTGGACCAGGATGTCTCCGCCAGTCCCTTGTGGAACCAGGACCTGGCTCCAACCACCATCAAGCAGCGCACCTGGTCTACCTGGAACATTGCAGCGCTGTGGATTGGTATGAGCGTGGTGATTACCACCTACACGCTGGCGGGAGGATTCATCGAAGCCGGAATGAACTGGTGGCAGGCAATGATTACCATTCTGCTGGGCAACACGATTGTGCTGATTCCGATGGTACTCAATGCCCATTCCGGAACCAAATACGGCGTTTCCTTCCCGGTGCTGTGCCGGGCGTCCTTTGGTACCAAAGGGGCCAACGTCGCAGCGATTGCACGGGCGATTGTGGCCTGCGGTTGGTTTGGCATTCAGACCTGGATTGGAGGTTCGGCCCTGGATGCGCTCTTTGGCATCATGTGGAGCGGCTGGCCCCAACTTTTGGGCGGAGCCGGATTGCTGGGAGTTCCCTTTCACACTTGGGTTGGCTTTTTTCTGTTTTGGGGCATTCAGGTCTATATCATTTTGAAAGGGGTCGAAGGCATTAAACATCTGGAAACATGGTCAGCGCCGCTCCTGTTGGGTGGGGGGTTGGCCTTGTTGGTCTGGGCTTCGATGAAAGCCGGCGGGTTGGGCAGGGTCTTGACCGAATCCGCTGCTTTGCAAAAACAGCATAATCCCTTTTGGTCAGTGTTTCCCGGCGCTCTGACGGCTTCGGTTGGATATTGGGCCACGCTCAGTCTGAACATTCCTGATTTTACCCGTTATGCCCGTTCGCAACGCTCCCAAATGATGGGTCAGGCTCTGGGATTGCCCTTTACCATGACCGCCTTTGCTTTTATTGGAGTGGCCGTGACCAGTGCCACAGTGCTGATTTACGGCAGGCCAATTCCTGACCCGGTTGAGTTGATGACCAAATTTAACAGCGTATGGGTCGTGCTGTTTGCCACCTTGGTAATTTTTGCGGCTCAATTGACCACCAACATGGCGGCCAATGTGGTTTCCCCGTCAAATGATTTTTCCAACCTCAACCCAAAACTGATTTCCTATGTTGGTGGCGGACTGATTACGGCGGTCATCGGAGTTTTGATGATGCCCTGGAAACTGATGGCTTCCATGGGAGCCTATATTTTCACGTGGCTGATTGGGTATTCGGGTTTGATGGGAGCCATCGCCGGAATCCTGATTTGCGATTACTGGGTGCTGCGCAGGCAACAACTGGATTTGGCCGGACTCTTTCATGAGAAAGGCCCCTACTCCTATGGCAGCGGGTATAACTGGCGCGCCATTGGAGTCTTTGTTTTGGCGGTGGCACCGGTGGTTCCGGGGTTTTTGCGAGCAGCCTCCACGCCGGGCGGTCAGGTGGCCGACCCCAATTTTTTGGACACGTTATACACCTACGCCTGGTTTGTCACCTTCGGCATTGCGTTTGTTCTTTATTTTATCAGTATGCAAAACCAAATCAGGGTTCAGAAATAATTGAGAATTGAGAATTGAGAATTGAGAATGGTCCTGGGTCAATAAACAGCAATTTTCGGTTTGGCTGCATGTTCAAAGTGAAAAATATTCTCAATTCTCAATTCTCAATTCTCAATTCTCAATTCTCAATTCTCAATTACAAAAAGGAGTCGTCAACATGTCATCTCGGATTGTGAAATGCGGTTTGATTCAGGCAAAAAATGCAGCCCCGGTGGATGCCTCGATGGAGGAAATCAAACGCCTCAATATTGAAAAGCACCTCGGAATGATTGAAGACGCGGCCAAACAGGGAGTGCAAATCCTCTGCATGCAGGAAGTGTTCACGACCCCCTATTTTTGTGCCGAACAGCAGACCCGCTGGTATGAAGCCGTCGAACCAATTCCGGACGGACCCACCACCAGACTGATGCAGGAAACAGCCAAAAAACACGGGATGGTGATTATCGTGCCAATTTACGAAGAGGAAATCACCGGCATTTACTACAACACGGCGGCAGTGATTGATGCCGACGGCACCTATTTGGGGAAATATCGCAAAAATCACATCCCGCACGTAGCCCCCGGATTTTGGGAAAAATTCTATTTCCGTCCGGGAAATCTGGGCTATCCGACGTTCCAGACCGCATTCGCCCGGATTGGGGTGTACATTTGCTATGACCGGCATTTCCCCGAAGGCGCTCGTGCTCTGGGCTTGAACGGGGCCGAAATCGTGTTCAATCCTTCAGCAACCGTGGCCGGGCTTTCCGAATATTTGTGGAAACTCGAACAGCCAGCCCATGCCGTAGCCAACGGGTACTTTATCGGAGCGATTAACCGGGTTGGATACGAAGCCCCCTGGAACATTGGTGAATTTTACGGGCAAAGCTATTTCTGTGACCCGCGCGGCCAAATGCTGGCGGTGGCTCCGCGTGACGAAGACGCGCTGGTGGTGGCTGACCTGGACTTCGATTTGATTCGGCAGGTGCGCAATACCTGGCAGTTCTTCCGTGACCGGCGGCCTGATTCATACGGTGCATTGACTGCCCAATGAGGGCAATTAAAGGACTGAGGACTGAGGACCGAGGTGAGAGAAAAACCATGAAGGTACATATCTTTTCACTTGCCGTTTGCATGTTTGGGTTGTGGGGGGCACTGTCGGCGGCGGCGCAGGAAAAACCGGCTGTGGTGCCTCAGTCATCCAAAACTGTTCAAAAGCTGCACTGGATGGCCGGCCACTGGGTGCAAAAACAAGGTGACATGATCTTTGAGGAAATCTGGAGCGAGCCGGAAGGCGACTCCATGATGTGTGCCTTTCGGGTTGTCAAAGCTGGCAAACCGATGCTTTACGAACTGTGTGCCATTGAACAAACACCAGCCGGACCAACCTTGCGCTTACGCCATTTCAATTCCGGTCTGATTGGTTGGGAAGAGAAAGACAAGCCACTCAATTGGCCCTTGGTCAAACTGGAACCCCACCTGGCTGTTTTTGAATGTATTGAGCATGGCAACAAACTCCGGCTCAGTTATCACCAAACCGCGCCAAACAGGCTGAAAGCAATCCTTGAAAAAACAAACCCGGAAGGCAAAACCGAAACCGAGGAATTTACCTATAGCCGAAAGAAACCGGGTGTTTCCCGGTAACTTTTTTATCCGCGAAGGACACGAAGTAACACGAAGAAAGAAAAAGCTTCACAAATAACGGCCTTTGTATTTGTCTTTTCTTTGTGCTGTTCCATGTTTCTCCGTGTCTGTCGTGGATAATGTGAAATCAACCCCTCCAGCAATTTTTCCTGAAAAGCCTATGACTACTGAAGTTTCCAAAACCCTGATTCCAGTGGAAGAAATCGAACGGAACTTCCGCGAAATCGAACCGGCGTTGTCCGACACCGAAGCCCGCCTTGAAGCCCAGCGTTGCCTCTACTGCTATGACGCACCCTGCACCCAGGCATGTCCCACGCACATTGACGTTCCGGCCTTTATCAAAAAAATCGCCTCCGGCAACGTCATGGGCTCGGCGCGGGTGATTTTCAACGCCAACCCAATTGGGGCCTCCTGCGCCCGTGTCTGTCCGGTCGAAGCGCTCTGTGTCGGTGCCTGTGTGGAAAACACCCTCATGCACCAGCCGATTATGATTGGCCGCCTGCAACGTTATGCCACCGACCATGCCATGCGCGAAGGGGCCCCGCAATTATTCAAACCCAATCCGCATAATGGAAAATCGGTGGGAATTATTGGTTCCGGTCCAGCCGGACTTTCCTGTGCGGCTTTTCTTGCCCGGTTGGGCTATCAGATTACGATTTACGAACAAAAGGAAAAAGCCGGAGGGTTGGACACTTATGGCATGGCCGAATACAAAATGGCCCAGATTGATTCCCTGACTGAAGTCTCATGGATTGAGCGGATGGGGGTTGAAATCAAATGCAACACCAAGGTTGGAACCGACGTGACGCTGGAGGAACTCGAAACCCGCCATGAAGCCATTTTCCTGGCAGTTGGTTTGGGAGCAACCTCCCGACTGCACATTCCGGGCGAAGACCTGCCGGGCGTATATGAAGCCCTTGATTTTATTGACCAGGTTAAAACCCGCCAATGGGAAAATGTCCCGATTGCCACTTCAGTTGCAGTGATTGGCGCGGGCAATACCTCGGTGGATGCCGTTACCCAGGCCAAACGACTCGGAGCCGAACATGTGATTATGGTTTATCGGCGTTCCCAAAAGGAAATGCCGGCCTACCATTACGAATATGAGCTGGCCAAAAGTGACGCGGTTGAGTTCCAATGGCAAACCGCACCAGTGGCAATCATTCCGAATGCTGACAACAGTGGCATTGCCGCTCTGCGTTGTGTCCGAACCCAATTGGCACCCGCCGCAGGCAAATCCAAACGGGCCGAATATCAACCGGTTCCGGGCAGCGAATTTGAGATTCCGGTCCAAATGGTCATCAAAGCTCTGGGGCAACAGAAACGGGTGTCCTTCCTTGAAACCATTCCCGGTATCAACCTCGACCCGGCAGGCCGGGTCAAAGTCACTCCGGAATCAATGCAAACTTCCAATCCCAAATACTTTGCCGGTGGTGATTGTGTAAACGGCGGGCGCGAGGCAGTGGACGCCGCCCAACATGGCAAAATCGCCGCCCGTGGCATCCACTTTGTGATGACCGGCGAACGCATTCAACTGGCCGGACTTGATGACTTCAAGTTCCCGATTCCGTTGACTGGCTTCTAACTCTGAGGACTGAGGACTGAGGACTGAGGACTGAGTTTTCCCCATCATCTGTTGTGGCTTTGTGTTGGGGGACATTCACTCCATTGATTTACCTCGGACCTCAGTCCTCAGTCCTCAGTCCTGAGAAGGAAAAGATATGGCAGACCTCAAAGTAAATCTCGCAGGAATTGAATCGCCCAATCCGTTTTGGCTGGCATCGGCTCCGCCAACCAACATGGGCTCGATGGTGGAACGGGCTTTTGACGCCGGTTGGGGCGGGGCCGTCTGGAAAACCATTGGTGAACCAATTGTGAATGTGTGCTCCCGGCTGGCCTCGGTGGATTACGGCCCCGTCCGGATGATGGGCCTCAACAACATCGAACTGATTTCAGACCGCCCGACCGAAGTCAACATCGAGGAAATGCGGCAGGTCAAACGCAAATACCCGAAACATTCGGTGATTGCCTCACTCATGGTGGAATCGAAAAAAGAGGCGTGGGAGGAAATCTCCAAACGAGTCGAAGACGCCGGAGTGGACGGCATCGAACTCAATTTCGGCTGTCCGCATGGAATGTCCGAGCGGGGGATGGGTTCCGCCATGGGACAGGTGCCCGATTACACCTGTATGGTGACGGAATGGGTAAAGGGCGCAACCAAACTCCCCGTGATTGTCAAACTGACGCCAAACATCACCAGCATCAACTATCCGGCCCGGGCGGCGGTCCGGGGCGGAGCGGATGCGCTGTCGCTCATCAACACCATCAATTCCGTGATGGGTGTGGATATTGACACCATGATTCCCTATCCCAATGTCAACGGCAAAGCGGCACATGGCGGTTATTGCGGCCCGGCAGTCAAGCCGATTGCCCTCAACATGGTTTCGGAACTGGCCCGTGACCCGGAAGTCGGCATCCCCATCAGTGGGATTGGCGGGATTGGAACCTGGCGTGATGCGGTGGAATTCCTGCTGCTTGGCGCAACCAACGTCCAGGTTTGCACGGCAGTCATGCATTACGGCTACCGGATTGTCGAGGATATGATTGACGGCCTTTCCAACTACCTGGATGAAAAAGGCTTTGCCAGCGTGCAGGACATCATCGGGCTCAGTTCAAACCGGGTGACGGATTGGGGCAATCTGGATTTGAAATACAAAACAGTGGCCCGGATTGACCACAGCAAATGTATTCAATGCAACCTGTGCTATGTGGCCTGCGAAGACGGTGCCCACCAGTGCATTCACTTCACCCAAATCGGAACCAAGAAATTTCCGTTTGTGGACGAGGATGAATGTGTGGGTTGTAACCTGTGCAATCTGGTCTGTCCAGCTCCGGGTTGTATCACCATGACCCGCGTTGACGATGGCCAACAGTCCATGACCTGGCGGGAATACTCAGCAAAATAGGACTGAGGACTGAGGACTGAGGACTGAGGACTGAAAGTAAGGTTTTTCAAACTGCATTTTCTCAAACCGGCTCCAATCTGAACCACAAAAATACTCAGTCCTGGTATTGCCCTCAGTCCTCAGTCCTCAGTCCTCAGTCCTGGTATTGCCCTCAGTCCTCAGTCCTCAGTCCTCAGTCCTGGTATTGCCCTCAGTCCTCAGTCCTTATGAATTGACCTGAGGGCAATTCAAGGGGTTCCACCCCTGCCTTGAAAATGCAGGCCGAATGGGGTCCTTGCAGCACGGCCCTCCCGTTTTCCACTTGCAGCCAGCTTCCCTCACGCAATCCCACCACGGTTACCGCCGGATTGAGGGCAATAAATTCCTCCAATCGTTCGGCGCGGGTTTCACCCTTGTGCCCTGCCGGGTGCGTGTCCAGATAGTGCGGATTGATTTGGAAAGGGACAAAATTCAGAGCACCAAAACTGGGCGGTTGAACAATCGGCATATCATTGGTGGTCCGAATCGTCGGAGCGGCAAGGTTGGAACCGGCGCTCCAGCCAATAAACGGCACCCCTTGTCGAACCCTTGACTGAACTGCTCCCAGTACATCCCGGATATACATTTCATTCAACAGATGAAACGTGTTGCCTCCGCCCACCACAATTGCCTGGGCCTGTGCAACGGCCTCTCCGGGATTGGCAAAGGTATGAATTGAATCCACTTCAAGGCCAATGACTGCAAAGCGGTTGCGAACTTTGGCCGCATAATCGTCCCAGGAAACCCGGACTCCGGCAAAGGGGATGAAAAGTACGGTCGAAACCTGACTTCCCAAAAATCCACGAATGGGCTGGAGGGCGAATTCCAGGTATTCCTGGCCTTCAATCATGGAATTACTGAGCAACAACAGTTTGAGTTGGGTATCAATCATGGGTGTGTCCTAAAAAAGGGTGGTCAGTGCCTCCACCAAACGCTCTTGGAAATGTTTGGCGGTAAATTGAGTTTCATAACGAAGGCGGGCAGACTGTGAAAGGGTTTCCCATTCACCCCCAGTTTGCAACAAACATCCCAGGGCTTCAGCCAAAGCTTGGGGCTCCAGGGCCGTGGCCAAACCAGCCTCAGGCGGATTGACCACCTCGCGGGCCGCATCCTCCAAACTGACCAGACAGGGTTTGCCCAGGCGCATGGCTTCCAGATACACCAAGCCAAAACCTTCGCCCCGACTGGGCAGGGCAAAACAGCGGCAGGTTGCCAGCAATTCGTTTTTTTGCGCCTCGGAAACCCGTCCCCAAAATACAACCGAATTTTCCACCTGGAGCGCGCAGGCCAGATGTTCCAAAGCAGGCCGCAAGTCTCCGTCACCGGCAATCCACAGCACCGCCTCCGGGGTCTGGCGCAGGACCAGTGGCCAAGCCCGCAGCATCTCCTCATGACCTTTATATCCTTCGCCTTTGGCAATCCGGGACAGCATCAACACCGCCGGTTTGACGGTTGTTGCATCCGGCGGATTGGCCAGAGGCTGGTCCACCCCCAGTGCAACCGTCTGGTGGGGAGCTTTGGCAAATTCCGGATTAAAGGACAGAAACCGCTCCCAGGTAAACTGGCTGTTGGTCAAAAACAGGTCCACCTGCCGCATAATTTTCCGCTCCAGCCAGGAAAGCCGTCGCCATGCTTCGATACCGTGCAAAAACAGGGCGGTGTGGCTGGTGCGGCGGTGGAGGACCGGCAGCAGTTTGACCAGCCCCAAATGCCAGAAGAGCAACAGGTCATGGTCCTGGTGCAGGCTCCAGGCAGCCCGCAAGGCGGCTCCCTTGGAAACGGTGTATATTCCCTTGGGTCGGAGTCCAGGTTCCGGTTCCGGTGGAGCATACGACAGGAGTTGCGGGTGGGAAAATTGCCCTGAACCACAGAGACCTTCCCAAGCCAGACGCCCGCTTAACTGGACGCCGCCAATCCCGCAAATCCCCGAAAAGGCTCCAACCAGGCGGGGCCTCACTTTGTGTTGGTGTTCCATTATGTGAACCGACGTTGTGCTATTTGGGTGAAACAGCCCAGTGCTGACAAAACTGACCTGCTCTTGCTGGAAATTGCTGGCAATGACGAGCCCTTTATGCCATCACTTTTGGATTCCAGCCAGGAATAACTTTTCCCGACAGTCCAATTTGTGAAAGAATCGCACTGTAATTGAGTTTCCCTCCGATTGACCAAAAACAGTCTGGGTCCATTTACATTCAAACCATTCCATAAATTTGGGACAATTCCCAATCTGGAATTTCACTCAGGTTTCATTCCTTTGATTTTGGCACTGATTGATATTTTTTATGTTCGATTTGGATTTCAGGCTTTGTTTTGTTTTTTGGATTCTGGCGGTTGTGGTTCTGCTTTACCAGCAAAAACGACGCGGGGTGGTCCAAGGCTTAGGATTGACGTTTGTTTTTTTATTGGCGCTGAGTCACCTGAGCGGGGCTTCCATAAATCTGCTCCCCTGGTTTTCCTCACCTGAAGAGGAAGCCAACCGGCTTGGATTTCAGGTTACCACGATTGGGTTGATTTCCTTTGTGGTTGGGTTCTCCCTGTTGAACCTGGTCTTTCCCGTTCCCCGCAAACAAACTGCCCTCACGGAACAACACCTTGGACCTCTTGACCGGTTCGCCACTGTTTTTATTGTGAGTGGAATTGTCATTTACATTTTTTATCATTTTGTGTGGGTTCCCCAATTTGGCATTTTGCCCACTATTACTTCCGTACTGACAAGTTACATGAACCTGGTCAATATCGGGTTTATCCTGCGTTGTTGGGTTCGGTGGCACCAAAAAAAGAACCTCCAAATGTACCTTTGGATTGGTCTATCCTCAATCCTTCCGGTTTTTACGATTGCCTATCAGGGATTTCTCGGAGCCGGGGCCATTCTGATTTTTTCGCTCGTCTGTTTTGTGGGTGCCTTCTATAGACCGGCCTGGCGGCTGGCCCTGATTTTGGTGCTGATGGTTTTCTTTGGGCTTTCGGTTTTTGTGACCTATTCACGGGACAAAAGCAGTATCAGGGACGCGCTCCGTGAAGGTTCGTCCAACCAATCGGCACTGGAACGGGTTTTTGATACCTTTTCCCGTTTCGAATTTTTCGACCCTTATGACCAAACCCACCTGAACCATATTGATAACCGTTTGAACCAGAACATCCTGGTGGGAAAAGCCGTCCAGTACATTGGTTCCGGGGCCCAGGACTTTGCCGAAGGGGAAACGCTGGAACAGGCTGTTTATGCCTTGATACCCCGCGTCCTGTGGCCGAATAAACCGCTGACGGCAGGCAGCGGACAGATTGTATCCCAATATACCGGGATGGAGTTTGCCGAAGGAACCAGTGTCGGTATTGGCACGGTCCTGGAGTTTTACATTAACTTTGGCACCACTGGAGTCATCATTGGTTTTGTGTGCTTTGGACTGATTTTGTCATTGCTGGATAACCTGTCTTTCAACTCTCTTATGCGCGGAAACAGCGTCATGTTTGCCTTTTGGTATTTGCCGGGCTTGGCCTTTTCAACCGTCTCAGGGGCTTTGGTTGAAACCACGGCATCAGTGGCGGCTTCCTTTGTGGCAATTGAAATGCTGGCACGATTCTTTACCATGCTTGGCTGGGAACAGACCGCCTCCGCCAAAGCGGAACCATCCGAACCAAATCCGGCCCCCCAACCAGAACCCGTGTAGCCCTGGTGGAGCTCCAGCCACGAGGGTTAGTTCATGAATTTTGGTTTCAGGCGAAATAAGCGGGAATTGCCACTAATCAACCACCGAAACAGCGCCAGCCAACCATTGTCAAACCGGTCCAACTGGTCAAAAACCTGCCGTGCCAGGGAAGTCTTGCCTGCAAGCAGACATCGCACACAGTAATGAGCGTATTGGGTGTACACAATCCACTTCAGGTACCGGTGACCAAATGATTTCAACCCACTTGGAAGACGATTGAGCAGGGTTTGCTGAATTTCCTGGTTTTCCTGCATAAAAACCAAATTGATGCCTGGTTTCTGGCTAAATTGTCCGGTGTGAGCCCGTAACAAAATCAAGGATTGCCGCACATATCCAATCGGATATCGTTCGCAAACCCGCACCCACATTTCAAAATCACCGGAAACTTTCATGTCCTCCCGAAACAGCCCCACTTCGTCCAGCACACTCCGCCGCAAGGTGACATTGGCAATATTTCCCGTAATCGAGCCATAATAAAACATGATCTGGGTCGCTACATTGGGGTCAATTACTTCGGGTGTGGTATCGGCAACAAACGGCGTCGTGATGTTCCCGTCCTGGTCAATCACATCCCTGCCGCAATACAACATTCCAACCTCCGGATGCTGTTCCAGAAACATGTGCTCCTGTTCCAAACACCCTGGTTTCATGATGTCGTCCTGGGACCAGAGGCGGATGGCATCGCCCTGAGCAGCCTGAATGGCCAGATTCAAGGTGGGAAACAACCCCCGATTGCTGGAATTTTGATACAACCGGAGGCGAGGGTCGGACAGCCCTTGCAAAAATGCCAAACTGCCATCGGTTGAGGCATCGTCCCAAATTACAAACTCAAAATCCGGGTGATGTTGCTCCAGCACCGATAACACCGATTTTTCAAGGTATTGGCCCCCATTGTAAACCGGAAGCACCACTGAGATTTTCATACGTGAAAAGATTGTGCCAAACGCAGGCTGGGGAAGCCCCCCTCCCTCACAAATTTCGGTCAATTTTGACCTGAAACCACATGGCGCAAAGCCTGAACCGTTCCTTCAACGGCAACTGCCAAACTGTATTTTTGAATCTGTTGCCGGGTTTCAAAAGCCCATTCCTCCCGGCCTTTTCCCCCAGCCAAAATGTCTTGGATGGCTTTGGCCAATTGTTCGGGATTGCCAACCGGAACCACAGCACCGGTTTTTCCCGGCACAATCAGGTCCGGCGCACAGCCCACGGTCTCGGTCACCACGGTGGGAACCCCGCAGGCCATCGCTTCATTGACAACCAGGCCCCAGGTTTCACTTTCGGAACATAACACCAGCACCTCGGCAATTGAATAGGCTTGGGAAATTTCGGATTGATTCAAAAAACCGGCAAACGTGACCGGTAAATCATGGTGCTGGACCAAGGCTTCGAGTTCGGGGCGCAAAGGTCCATCCCCAACCAGAACGACATGACTTTCAGGCACCAAAGTTTTCAAGTGCAGGGCCGCTTTGACCAAATCCTGGGGGCGTTTGATGGGAATCAGTTTTCCCACAAACACAATCACCCGCGCTTGCAACGGAATCCCCCAGCGCCTCCGAAGGGCTTCCCCTTGCCCGCCAAAGTGCGCCGCCCGGTTGGAAAAAAACTCGTTATCCACGGTATGCGGAGCAAAAAACATCTTTTCCGGAGAAACTCCATAATAGGCATAATACTCACGCGAACGCTGCCCCACCGGCAGGACCGCACTGAAACGCCGCAAAAACCAACGGTAAAAACCGTATTTCGCCATTCGCTTGAGCCAGGAGCGGTCGTTGGCCAACTGGGAATCACCCCGCACCAGCAGTGGAACCCGGTATTTCCAGCAGGCTCGCATCGTCTGCCAGAAACTCTTGACGTACCAGCCCTGCACCAAAAAGGCATCAAACCGACCTTCCCGCACCAGGGTGGCGATTTCGGGAGTGTCACAACCGGAAAAACCAAACACATTGGGGTTTTTTGCCACATTTTCCAAAAAATGCCATTTGTACCCCTCAAACAAAGGCACATCCCATTCAAAGTTGACCCCAAAGCCAGCCTGGGCTTGTCCCTCCTGAGACTGGCGATAACAGTAAAAGACCTCCACCTCAATTTCCGGATGGGCAGCCAAAGCCCGGTACCAGGGCACGTAATATTGCACCGGATGCGTGGTGACGATGGCCAGACGATAACGGGAAGAGGAAGGCATGAGGTGAAGTTTTGAGTTTTGAGTTCCGCGCTCTGAGTTCTGAGTTCCGCCTTCAGGCGGCTGTTTGGAGTTCCGCCTTCAGGCGGCTGTTCTGAGTTCTGCCTTCAGGCGGCTGTTTGGAGTTTCCTTACTTTTCTTTCAGCAGCCTAAAGGCTGTACTCTGAACAGCCGCCTGAAGGCGGAACTCAAAACTGTTTTCCGGTTGTCACCCGGTCCAGCGCTTCAGCCAGAGTTCGGGTCATGGTTTCGGTCGAATAGGCGTCAAAGGCTTTCCAATTAACGGTTTCCGGTCGGTATGGGACGGTCAGTAACCGTCCCAGCGCAGCTTCGATTTCGCTTATCCGCTCGGAAACAGGGATTTCTTCATCAAAGGTCACGACATGGCCGGTGCCAGCTTCATGCAGGGTTTGCACGGCGGTGCTCCGGGCATGGAGGAGTGCCACCAGGGGCCGGTTTGACAAAACCGCCTGGAATACTTTGGATGGAGTGTAATGGGGCTCCGAAGAACCCAAAACCAGTACCCCTTGGGCATGTTTCAGATGGTTGAGCACGTCCAGAAACGGAATCCGTATGGGGTATTCCTCGGCAATATCCGCCACGCCATATTTTTCAATCAGAGGTTTGACCAGAAACCCCTGCGGGTCGGTCGGATGGCGTCCGGTCCCGATAAAATGGAGTCGCAAGGCTGCGGCCACACTGTCCCGGCGTTGTTTGAGATTGTGAATGGCTGCGAGCAATGCTTCGAGGGTGGTAAACGCTTTGGGCAGCATGGCCCCGGCATAGATGACATGGAATTTTCCGTCAGCCGGGTCAAACAGATAGGGCGGGCGTTGATTTCGGTCGAGGTAGGCAAAATCCTCCGCATCGGCACCATACGGCATGGCGACACAGGGCACCTGGGCCAGATGCGGGTTTCGCTCCAGGACCCCTTCGTAATAACCGGGAGCCACGGCGGTAATCAGACTGACATGACGGACGGCTTTGGGTTCCAGCCATTTTCCTAAATTGTAGGAAGCCCAAGCCTTGCTGGGAAACACCTCGCAACCCGGCCAGGCATGAACCCACGGGTCAATGTAATCAATGCCATACGGAATGCCGAATTTACGATAAATGAGCGGCCCCAGCATGGCCGAGAAATTGGCCGGAATCGGCAGGTACAAAAAATCCATCTGTCCGGATTTGGCCAACCGGCACAGTTCACGATAATGCCACCAGAAGGCCCGGATCCCGACATCGCCAACCAGCCGGACCGGTTTGGTCGGCAGGGCTTTGGTGCGGATGACCTCCAGGTCTGCCGGAACCAGTCCGGCGAGGTCATAATCCGGTTTTTCCTCGTAATAAGACGGGTCCACTGTCAGAACCCGCACATTCCACCCGAACTTGGGCAGATGTTGGGCAAAATAGCGGCTCCGGTGAACGGCGGCGAGGTTGCTCGGCGGGAAATGGGGCGCGACAATTACAACGGTTTTCATGCTGAAAAGCTGCATCCAATAGTCAGTCAGCCATTACCGGGTTTCCGGTGCGACCCGCCGCAGCCAGGAACCGGGCCAGTAGGTCATATTATCCGTCAGACCATTGCTTTCATTAAACGGCCAGACCGGCTGTTCGTAACGGAATGCCGGGTTTTCCTGGAGGAACTCCTGGGCCGCAGCATAGGGGTTGTTTTCCGCCCAATCCGGTTTGCTCCGGGGCGCTCCCGCCAGGTCCTTCATAATCCCGTCCGTGGCCACAATATAAGAACCGGGCGTCACCAACGGGCTGTAGGCCCTGAGTTCCGCCAGCACATGTTCCTTCGAGTGGTTGGAATCAAGCAGAATCAGCACGGTTTCACCCGGTTTGACCAGTTCCGTCACCGAGGCAACCACATCGGGAGCAATGGAACTGCCTTCCACCAGGGTTATCAAGGGGAACAATTCATGCTGTTCGAGTGCCGCCCGGTTATGGGGCCGGATTTCGATGTCAATCCCAATGATTCTTCCCCGCCCCATGACTTTACAGATACCGGCATAGAAAACCAGCGAGCCGCCATGCGCCACCCCGGTTTCGATTATCACGTCCGGTTTAATCTGATAGATCACTTCCTGAATGCGCACCATGTCTTCCGGCAGTTGAATAATCGGGCGACCCAGCCAGGAAAACGTGTAGACGTATTTGGTATCCCAGCCCGCCCGCAGCCAAACCTGTGACAACACCTGAAAGGCTTCCGGCGATCCCAACCGGAGCTGTTTCGTCGTTTCCCCATCCCGGATGGTGACGGTTTCCTGCTGCATATCTATTTCAATCACGTTGTGACTCCGCATCTTGATAAAATTGTATCAGGGCCGGGAGGTCCTGTAAGAGGTCCGAAGCCGGAATCCCAAACTCCTGGCGAATCCGGTTGACCTTGATTGAAGGAAATACCAGGCGGGCTGCCCCCGGCAGAACTTCACAGGCACAGCCGGTCTGCTGCCGGATGGCCTGAATGATTTCATCGTTGGTCCGATTGCATCCACTGGCGACATTGTACAACCGTTCCTGACCGTGGCTGGAAATCCGGTACAACAGTTCAACCGCCGCCTTCACTCCCAGGTAATCTTTGGCCGAATCAAGGGACGTTCCCAGCCGAATCAAACCTTGGGTGAGCGCTTCCCGAATCAACGAGGGTAGGAAATTCCGGGATTCGGCATCGGGTCCATAAATATTTGAAAGCCGTGCCACTTTTCCATTGGGGCAGGCGGTCAGTGTGAGCGATTCGCCCATGGCTTTGGACAGGTTGTAAAGGTCGCTCAGGTTGGCCGGTTGGGCTTGCAGGGTGGCTGTTTCGTCGGTCGCTGCTCCTGTCGTGCCATACAATCGGGTAGTTGACAAATACAGCATTGAGTCGAACGTACAGGTTTGCAAAATCCGCAGGTATTTGGCGACATGCGCCTCCACGGCATCCAGCGGGCGGGTCCGAAAATCAGCCGTCAGGCCAATGCAATAGATGACCCGGCCCAGATTGCGTCCGGTGGGCAATTCATCCCGTTCCGGACAGTAGACGGACTCCTGCCGGTCCTTCAGATACTGCACCATCTGGGAACCGATAAATCCCCTTGAGCCGAAAACTGTAAACATAAGACTTTGCGAGAAACAATTGGGCGACGCCCTATAACGGCTGATGGAGCAAAGGGTCTTTGTGGGCCAGCAGTTTGGGGCTTACATTGTGCCGGATGCGGAAAAAGTCCTGGTTGACAAAATTGACATCCTTGACCGCCAGCATGTTAAACCCGTGGGGCGGACCAGCCAGCACCGTATCCTGGGGTGGAATCAATTCCACCGGCATTCCATCCATCGGCACATTCGATTGGTAATCCCGAATACAAAACAGGTGATAGCCAAAACCCACCAGGAGCTGTCCAATCGGCGTCTGCTCCAGCCCGGCGGACCAGTCGGTATAGCTGCGATGGATTTCAAAAACGATTTTCGGAGCAGTTTCCGCCGGTTGTGACAGGTATGCGGTCGCTCCTTCAAGGGCAGCCAACTCACCGCCTTCGATGTCGAGCATGATGACATCCAGGGAGGCAATTTCCTGTTGCCGGCCATAGGTATTGATGGAAATGGTGGGAAACACCTCCGGTCTGCCGGCAGACTCTCCGGCTACTTCCTCCGGATGCGCATGTGAGTCGTCCCCAACCAGATGCAGCAGGGTTTCATCATTTTTCCACAGGCCGAGTTGCTGTGCCTTGACATTGGTCAACCCATTGTTGCGGGCGTTTTGCAAGAGCATTCCAAACTGTTCTGCGTTTGGCTCAAAGGCATGACACAACCCTGGCGAGTTTTGCAACTGGTGCGCAATCAGAATCGCATGGTCGCCGCCATAAGCCCCGCCCACCAGCACATGGCGTGCGCCCTGGGCCAAAAACAAGAGCAGTTTGGTGGTTTGGGGTTCCCAGACATGGTCCGGAGCCGGGTCTTCGCTCATAACGAAATCGCGGGCAATTTTCGAACGGTACAGAAAATCAAAAATGATTCCCGACCGGAGTTGTTTGCGCAACACACCGCACCCGGCGTGCAGGGCATCCACCAGACAGCCGGTCACCTCGTCACGGACACTGTGATTGGGTTGGGCCAAATCCTTTTCGATGGCCAGACAGGCACGGACCATGCGCTCCCGTGCCGTTTCATGCGCGCCAATTGTTTGCAGCGCCCGGTGCAGCTCTCCTGAATCAATCTCAACCATAAATGTGCTTTCACCCTGCCGGTTCAATCAGGCAGGAAAATCAAAACCGGTCCAATCCCGGCAGGGTTTGGTCCCTTTGTGAAATAACAGGTTCCGCAAGCGGCCAGACAATACCCAAAACCGGGTCATTCCAGCGAACTCCACGGGCGGCTTCCGGATGATACATTTCCGACATTTGGTAAAACACCTCGGTGTCGTCCGCCAGGGATTGGAACCCGTGGCCACAACCGGGGGGAATGTACAGCATCAGGCGGTTGGCGGCGGAAAGCTCCACACCGTACCATGTTTTGAAGGTCGGCGAATCTGGCCGCAAATCCACCACCACATCAAACAAGGCTCCGGCAGTACAGCGCACCAGTTTTGCCTCCGGGTATGGTTCGGCCTGGAAGTGAATCCCCCGCAGCGTGCCCCGCTGACGATTGTAGGAAATATTGCACTGCACCAGATTGGGGTTCAGCCCCTTGGCCGCAAATTCGGAGCGACAAAACGAACGGGCAAAAAAGCCCCGTTCATCGGCGTGAGGTTCCAGTTCAATCAGAAAAACACCCGCCAGTTTGGTTTCCCGAAAAATCACACAATCCTCACTTCCGGAATCGGAATGATGAATTTTCCGCCCTGGTCCCGAAAAGCCGCCTGCTGGCGTAAAATTTCCTCGGCAAAGTTCCAGGTCAGCAGCAGCACATAATCGGGTTTCGCCGTCAGCAGATGTTCCGGGGCCACAATCGGCAAATGGGTGCCCGGCGTGAACCGGCCCTGCTTGACCGTGCTCCGGTCAGCCACAAACGCAACCGTTTCCCGGCCAATTCCAAAATAGTTGAGCAAGGTGCTGCCCTTGGCCGAAGCGCCATAAACGGCAATCTGTTTTCCGGCAGCTTTGAGGTCGTGCAGCAAGGTCAGCAACTCGCTCCGCAGATGCTCAACTTTGGCGCTGAAACCCAAATAAAAATCGGCTGTTTCAACCCCCCAGGCGGCTTCTTCTGCCAGGACATCCCGAACTCGCGGCTGAACCGGAGCGGAGCCCTCCGGCTGGGCAAAAATCCGCAGCGAACCACCGTGAATCGCCAACCGCTCCACATCCACAATGGCCAACCCGTGCCGGGCAAAAAGTCTATTGAGGGCGGTCAGTGAAAAATAACCCAGATGCTCGTGGTAAATCGTGTCAAACTCAACGTGGTCAATCATGTCCTTGGCATAGGGCACTTCGATGACCGCCACACCGTCCGGTTTGAGCAATGCACCGATGCCGGCCACCACCCCGTTCAGGTCCGCCACATGCGCCAGCACATTGTTGGCATGGATGACATCGGCCCGCTCACCACGGGAGGCCATGTCCTGTGCCAGACTCTGGCTGAAGAATTCGCAAATGGTTCGAACCCCTCGTTTGTCCCAGGCTTCCTGGGCAATATTGCGGGCCGGTTCGATACCACAGACCGGCACTCCCGCCCGGTGGTAATATTGCAGCAGATACCCGTCATTGCTGGCAATTTCCACCACCAGACTGTCACGCCCCAAACCACGCACGCCAATCAGCCGGTTGGCGATGCTTTCGGCATGGGCCAGCATCGTGTCGGAAAAAGATGAAAAATAGAAATATTCGCGGAACAGGATTTCCGGCGGGACGGTTTCCGTGATTTGCAGCAGGGTGCAGGCCGGACAGAACACCAAATCCAGCGGAAATTTCGGCTCCGGCTCAGACAGGGCGGCTTCACGCAACAGTGAGTTGGCAAGCGGCGTCACGCCCAGGGAAAGAATTTCGACCGGATTTCCCGCTCCGCACGAACGGCAACAAAAAGTGGTTTCAACCATGCGCAGCCCCCAAAAAGTCTTGATACCAGCGGATGGTCCGTTCCAGTCCGGCTTCCAGGGAAAACAGGGGGGACCAATTCAACTGTTCCCTGGCTTTGGCCGCGCTCAGATACTGGTGCTTGATTTCGTTGGTGGCCTCGTTGCGGATTTCCGGGCGCAGCCCACAGTGCATGGAGTGCAGAATCCGTTCCACCAGTTCCAGCACGGAAAGCTGGATTTCATTCGAAAAATTGAACGCCTCGCCACGCAGGTCCGGATTTTCCGCCAGTTTTTCCGCCAGCAGCGTATAGGCGGCGGCTCCGTCCTCAACGTAAAAATAATCCCTTACCAGCGTTCCATCCGAACGGATGACCGGGGCCTGCCCGCGCAGGATGGAACGAATCGTTCCCGGTACAATCCGATTCCAGTTGAGGTCGCCCCCGCCGTAAAAATTCCCACAACGGGTAATCACCACCGGCAGCCCGTAGGAAACAGCATAACTGTGGGCAATCAAATCAGCGCACGACTTGCTGACATCATAGGGATGGCGACCGGCCAGCGGCGTGTCTTCGCGGTAGGGTAACACTTCCTGGTCACCATAGGCTTTGTCCGACGAAGCCATGACAATCTGTTTGACCGCCGGGCTGCGGCGACAGGCTTCGAGCAGCCGCCAGGTGCCCGCAATGTTGGCCTCAAAGGTTGAAACCGGGTTCCGGTTGGCAATGCCCACAATGGTCTGGGCCGCCAGATGGATACAGGTGTTGATTTCAAATTCACCCAGCACGCGCTCCAGCAAGGATTGGTCACAAATATCGCCGCGCACGGTTTTGACCCGGTCCAGTGTACCGGATTGCACCAGTTCCGCCTGCGGCACCCAATCCCGGACCAGACACACCACATCGGCTCCCAAGCCGACCAGACGCTTGACCAGCCAGCCGCCAACCAGCCCGGTGGCACCGGTGACGAGGGTCGGACGGTCCCGCCAAAAGGGACTTATTTCCACAGTTTCCATGGAGCGGTTTCCTTTTCCCAAAGATGTTCGAGCAGGCGTTTATCGCGGAGGGTATCCATACATTGCCAAAACCCCTCGTGCCGAAAGGCCGCCAGTTGCCGGTTGCGGGCGAGATGTTCCAGGCCGTCCACTTCCAAACTGCTGGAATCATCCGGCAGGTAATCCAATAACCCCGGCTCCAGCACCATGAAGCCGCCGTTAATCCAGCCTTCGCCAATTTGGGGTTTTTCGGTAAATTCGGAAACCAGGTCGCCCTCAAAAACAAGGCCGCCAAAGCGGGCCGGCGGACGCACGGCAGTGACAGTGCCCAACCGGCCATGCGAACGGTGAAAGGTCAGCAATTCCTGCACATTGACATCGCAGACGCCATCGCCATAGGTCACCATAAACGGACCGTCCTGAAGCCAGGGAGCCAGTCGTTTGACCCTTCCACCGGTTGAGGATTCCAGCCCCGTATCCATCAGATGAACCACCCAATTTTCGGTTTCCCTGTTATAGATGTGGGTTGTTCCGGTTTGCAAGTCAATCTTCATGCTCCCGGTGAGGTTATAGTAATCCAGAAAAAAGCGTTTGATGACCTCGCCCTTGTACCCCAGCGCAATGAAAAATTCATTGAAGCCATAATGGGAATAGAGCTTCATGATGTGCCATAAAATCGGCCTGCCCCCGATTTCAATCATCGGCTTGGGTCGAATTTCCGTTTCTTCCGCGAGTCGGGTGCCCAGACCACCTGCCAAAATGACCACTTTCATATTGAACCAAATGCTTTTCAGAAGAGGTTGGAGTTACGCCTTCAGGCGTGAAAAAAATCAAACCTTTTGTTTCAAATACTTCAAAAAATCTCACGCCTGCAGGCAGAACGCTGGCATTTTCTGAAGGTCTATATCAATTGTATTTCCCGCAACCACGCAAGGCTTTGGCTTTGCCCGGCTGGCAGGTCAATCAAAGGTTTCCAGCCTAGAATCTGTTGTGCTTTCCGGGCGGAAAAACGGGTCTCAGTTGGTCCGAACAAGTCACCCAGCCAGACCGGAGGGCGCAGCACGGGGCCTGCTTCAGAGTCAGGCACAATCGCCAACGGCCCCGTCTCAAACCGGACATCATTCAAACGGGAGCGAAAACGCGGAGCCAGATTGAACACCTGCCGTTTCATCGGCCCCAAAACCGGCATGCCATTGATGATTTCCAGCAATTCATAGTCGTTCATTAAATGGCGGGCCAGGTCCTTGACGTTGGTTTTCCGTCCGGGACGGGCTGATTTCAACTCAGCCATGGTCCAGGTGCCAAAGGAGTCGGCCCGGTCACCAAACAACGGACTCAAAAAATCTTTCCAGGTGGTAAAACCGTCCGTGATAAGAAACCGCTGCCCGTGAGCTTCCGGAACCGTGGCGGCTTGAAGGATGCTGTCCACCAGATTGGTCACATAGGTGTAATTGGCAATTCCTTTGCCGTTTTCAATCCAGCCAAACGTACCGGCCTGCGCCATGTGCAATGGCAGCAGAGTGTAAGTGCGGCCTCCGGGACCGTACACACAGGAGGGGTTGAGCACCACTATCCGGGTTTTGCCGGAGGATTTGGCCCGATTGAGGCACCATTTTTCCATTTTCACTTTGGTTTCGCCGTAAAAACCGCCTGCCGGAGCATAGGGCCAGGTTTCGTCCACCAGAGTTTCCGTGACGGGATGGCCAAAAACATACATCGTACTCAGCACAACCACCGTTTCGACCCCTTCGGCGATGGCTGCTTCGACAATATTTTTGGTTCCCTCAATGGTGATGGCCGAACTGTCCGCCCGGTCGCGTCCGTAGGCCAAATGGAAAACAAACCGGCAGCCCCTTATGACTTCCCGCAGCTTGTCGCGGTCCTGCAAACCTGTCTGAATAAGTTTGACCGGGAACCGGGCAGCCTCGGCGCAGGTTTGAAAATTACGGACCGGCACCCGCATCTCGCGCAAACCGATTTCGGTCAGTCGCTCTATGAGGTGGGTTCCAATAAAACCGGTGCCGCCTGTCACCACCACCGGGGCTGGTTCCAGAACCGGACGGGTTTGACCCATTGCAGCAGGGAACGCCCTGACACCCAAATCGCCTTCAGCCCGGTTGGAATAAGCCCACTCAATCAGCCCGGCGGTTTGGGCCGCCTGAAAGGCATCCACCAAAGGCTCTGCCAGACCGGCGGCAACCTGGTGAAACCGGTGAAACTGTTCGGCAAAACAGGAGATAAAATCGGGTTTCCAGCGGGGATTGTGAAAGGGCTGAGCCGGAGCCAACCGGGCAATCAGGCGCGGATGCTGGGTTGAGTGCCAGTCACAACCGTCAAACACATCCACCCCCGCCTGGAGCGTCCCGGTTTCACCCTCAAGCACAATTGTGTTTTCCAACTCATGGGTTCGGGACAGTCGGATGCGCACCGTCACACCGGTTTCCGACATCAGTTCAAAATCGGAATTGGCTTCAATACCGCCCCGTGCATCATCCTGATATTTGACCGGGCGGAGGGGTCCCGCCAGGTATGCAGCCAAATCCAGATAATGCACCCCCATATCCGCCAGCACTCCGCCGCTTTCCTTTTGGAAAAATACCCCGCTGGCCGAGGCCCAGGCAAAAGGACCGCCATGCTGAATATCCAGCGAAAGCAGTTTGCCAATCAGATTGCCGGCCAATGCTTCCCGCATGGCGGTGATATAGGGCAGAAACCGGCGAACCATCCCCACTCCCAGAGGTTTTCCCGTTTGGCGGGCCAGTTCAGCCAATGCAGCCGAAGACTTTTCGGTCAGGGTCAAAGGCTTTTCACAAAGAACCGGCAACCCTTTGCCAAGCGCCTGGGAAACAGCGGCTTCGTGCAGAAAATTGGGCAGCGCCACAACCGCAAAGGAAAAATCACCCGGCACCAGTGCGGATTTCAGGAAACTGGTGAAATCCTGTTGATGAAAGGTAATGCTCGGCAGACCGGCAAACTTTTTGGCAAGGGTGGCTGCCGGGTCCACGATATGCAGGTTCCGGTCCCACCCCAGCAGCCGGAGTGCCGGCAGATATAGCTCCGTCACGACCGCCCCGCCTCCCAGAATGGCAATGGAAGGAATCGGGAGAGAACTGAGGACTGAGGACTGAGGACTGAGGACTGAGTTCATCGGTAAGAAATGCTGACTGTTACGGATTTACCAAACCCTTTCTGTTTGGTTCAACTGCCAAAATCGGGTTCTGCTCAATTGGTCCAAGGGCAGATTGGAACCAAGTGAATTATTTTTTTTCACCGCAGAGGCGCAGAGGATACGCAAAGGATGCCAGAGAAAAACAAAGAAAAACTCTGCGAAAACTCTGCGAGAACTCTGTGCCTCTGCGGTGAGAAAATCTGTGAAAATCCCAAAGAGTTCGATTTAGGATTTGTTGCCGCCCTGCCGGCCCTGGGCTTTCATGATTTTGCGAAATCCCCGGTCAATCCGGTGGTGAAGCCACGCTCCGGCGGCTTCGATGTGATTAAAACCGGCAGTTTTGCCGGCGAACTCAACCGGACCCAGCTTGGGAATCGGACGCAAAGAGTTTTCCAGGTCCTGGAAAATTTCAAAGTGGTCAATCAGCTTGCGGGCCAGTGTCCGGGGGGCAGGTTGTCCTAAAGTTGGTTTTAGGCTGAGAGATTCCGCCACCCCCTGACGGACCGGTTCCGGAAAATCCGCAACCACTTTCTCCAGTTCACCCAGAAAAGGTTCCAAGGCCGCGCCGCGCCACTGCAATTCCAGCAATTCAGAAGTGTAGGCCCGGAAAAACCCTTCCCAGTTAAATGGAATTTCCCCTAACCGTTCACCCAAAGTGGCTTTCACCCGCAACAACGTTTCGGCCACACTGCTGGACCAGGTGACGGCACTGACCGGAACAAACTGAAACTGGCTGTTTTTGCGCACGTCAGCCATATAGGCTTCCCAATTGGAAGTCTGGCCGCTGTCAAAACATAAACCCACGGGACGGTTGCTGGTGCGGGAATGACCGTAGACCAACAGGGGCAGATTGAGATGGACAAAATGGTCCACTTCTCCCAGCAGCAGCATCGCCGCCGCCGAATCCGGGGCCGGAGGCATAAACACCCGTTGGTATCGAGCCAGAACCCGTTCCACACAGGCACGGGAAACCACTGATTGGAGCATCCGGGGGGCCCACAAATAGCCCCCCAACGTTTGGAAATAGGAGTGAATTCCCTCCAAAGCAGGAACTTCGTAGGTTTGGCCGGTAAAAGGGCGCAACCGCAGGTGATTTTGGGTTTCTTCCAGGTACCATTCAGGATAAAAATAATCAGCCAGTTCCCAACTCACGATTTCAGTCTGATGCTGGTTCAACACCTGCGCCACCCGTTCCAGGGTCGAAGGCAGCAAAAAATCGTCGTCACTGATAAACCCGATAAACTGCCCCTTGGCTTCCCGCAATGCAAACTCCCAGCTTTCCGTCATCGAAAAAGCCTGAGGGGTGGTGACATACCTGATGCGCGGGTCGGTAAAGGACCGGACCACCGTTTCGGTTTCGTCCTCGGAACAGTTATTGCTGAGTACCAGTTCAAAATCCCCAAAAGTCTGGTTGAGGATGCTCTGAATGGCCGTGGGCAAAAGTTTGGCGCGGTTTCGGGTGGGTAAAACCACCGAGAAAAAAGGTGCAGTCACATTCATGTACGTGGTTATCCGCCGGACTTTGGAGGGAACGAAGCGGATTCAGATTTGGCCCTGGTTATGTGGGTGCCTTGGATCGTTGGAATCGCGGTGTTTTACTGGATTCCCGGTTGCGGGTCAACTCCCGGCCAATGATTTTGATTCCTGGGTGGTTGATACCAGATGGGGACGAAACGTGGTCGTCCAGGGCAGCAGCGGGCGGACCACCCCCGGAAACGGCCCCGCATAATCACCCCGTGCGGTTTCACCATCCGTCTGGTCAATCACCTGGAATGAGACTGCATCCTTTTCGTAGAAATGGACAATAACCGGGTCCAGGGTACTGACCGCCGCCCCAACAATCAGCCCGCCTTCAGCCAGATAGTTTCCCGGAATCCAGGCCGTACTGGTGAAGATTCCCTCCGGACGGGGCCTGCGCCGCCATTCGGGGTCATGGTCGTTGACACAAAAAACATAGGTTCCTTCGTCGTTCAAAACGTGAAAATTGGGAACCAGGACGTAACCCGGCTTGAGGACCCGGAATTCCATTTCCAACCCAACCGGGCGACGAATATCGGCAGCATCGCAGACTTCTCCGACTTCAGTGCGAATGGTCACCGAGAGCAGTCGGGCCACCTCATTTCCCGGAGCCCGGAGCGAGTCGGGCCACTCGCGGCGGGCAGTGGTCCCGATGCCGCTTGCCAAATATGCCGCCGCCACTTTATGGGCCGGCCCGTCATTGGCCAATCGCCCCTGGTCAAGCATCAACACCCGCTGGCAAAGCCGGGTGATGGAGGGCATGTTGTGCGAAACAAAGAAAACTGTCCGCCCCTGTTTGCCGACATCATCCATTTTATTGAGGCATTTCCGCTGGAAACTGGCGTCGCCGACCGCCAGCACTTCGTCCACCAGCAGAACTTCGGGTTCCAGGTGCGCTGCCACGGCAAACGCCAGTCGGGTATACATTCCGCTTGAATAATGGCGCACCGGCGTGTCAAGAAATTTCTCAACTTCGGCAAACGCCACAATTTCATCAAACTTGCTTTGGACTTCCTTGCGCCGCATTCCCAAAATTGCGCCGTTCAGAAAAATATTTTCCCGTCCGGTCAATTCCGGATGAAACCCGGTTCCAACCTCCAGCAACGAGCCGACCCGGCCATGAATTTCCACCAACCCGCTGGTGGGTTCCGTAATCCGCGACAGTATTTTGAGCAGCGTGCTTTTGCCGGCCCCGTTCCGCCCGATGATGCCAATCACTTCGCCCTGCTGCACGTCAAAGGAAAGGTCACGCAATGCCCAAAACTCGGTTTCCTCCGGCGTTCCAGCCGAAAATGGGGAACCCGAAAACCGGCGTTGCACACTCTGGAAGGGCTTCTTGAGCGAATCCATGAGCGTGTCACGAAGCGTCCGGTAGCGCGGTTGGCTGGCCCCGATACGGAAACGTTTTCCCAGGTTTTCAACTCGAATTGCAACGTCAGACATAATAGGGGTCTAGGGTTCAGGGTTCAGGGTTCAGGGTTCAGGGTTCAGGGTTTTCGAGTATCTGAAAGCTTGAGAACGGCGATTGGTTTTTGATTCTCAATTCTCAATTCTCAATTACAGAGGCTTGGTTCAAATCCGGTCGGCAAAATCCTTTTCCATTCGGCGAAAATAAAAGGCACCTGAAATCAACAAGCCCAGTGCAACCAGACAGGAAACAGCCAGCATGCCCCAGGAAACTGAACCGGTTCCGAGCAAGGACCAGCGAATCCCTTCAATGACACCAACCATTGGATTCACAGCATACAAGGTGCGCCATTCGGGCGGAACCAGGGTTGAGGAATAGGCAATCGGAGTGGCAAACATCCAAAACTGCACCACAAACGGCAAAGCGTACCGAACATCCCGGTATTCGACATTGACGGCAGCCATCCATAACCCCACGCCCATCGCAGCCACCACCGCCAACCCGATAAATAAAGGAAAGGCCAGCATTTGAACTTTGGGAAAAATGCCGTAATACCCCATCAATCCCACCAGCACCACAAATGAAATGGCTAGGTCAAAGAGCCCGGCCAAGACTCCCGCTGTGGGAATAATCAGGCGGGGAAAATAAACTTTGGTGACCAGGTTGGCATTGGTGGCCAGACTGTTTGCCGCCTGGGTCAGCGCATTGGCAAAGAAGGTCCAGGGAACCAGCGCAGCCAGACTGAACACCGGGTAAGGGATCCCATCTGAGGGCATTTTGGCCAAGCGGCCAAAGAAAATGCTGAAGACCGCCATCGTGAAAACCGGCTGGATGATGGCCCACCCAGCCCCCACCAGGGTTTGTTTGTAGCGGACTTTGACATCCCGCCAAATCAGAAAATAGAGCAATTCCCGAAATTCCCAGACTTCGGCCAGTTTCAGGGAAACCCAGCCCCGCGAAGCCTGGATGCGGGTGACGGGGAGTCCGGGGGAGTCATTCCCGTTCATGGTGTCGGATGTGGGAGTGGTCGAGGTGGTCAAGCCGAAAAATGTCCTTGTCCTGCTGTAACAAGCGGCCTTCAGGCAGTTTCTGTCTGCCTTGTTTGTGCTGTTTCTTCCAATGAACCGCAAGATGACAGGAAAAATGTTGCCGGAGTCCGGATTGGGGACCGTGGCTGTGGGAGCAGGTGCTGTACCGGGGCGGCATCTTATTTTTTTTTGGAGGTAGTGTCAAACCGGTCTCAGGCAAAGGCCAGGATACTTTCCCGAACCAGCGGCGAGAGGTCCCAGTGGTCCAAAAAGTCCAAATCCACCACGGGAATCAGGCGGGCACCAACGTGGCGGCAGGCAGTTTCCCAGTTCGACTGGTGGCGTAAAAAGGCGGAGCGATATTGTTCCAAGGCACGGGAATCGGCGAAAAGCTCCCTGATTTCCTGGGTTTCACTGTCCACCAGCCGCACATTTCCTTTGAGTTCAGGCTGGACATCCGTTGCCGCCAACAGTTGAATCACCACCAGATTGGCAGCTCCGTGAGACACATGCTGCAAGGTCTGAAGCGGGTCACCCAGCCAAAACAGGTCGCTGACCACAATCCGCACCCCTTGCGGTTTGAACGAGGGCGGGGAACCTGCCAGACAGCTTTCCAACGTCTGATTTGAGTCGAACCGCAGGCCGCGCCAGATATGTGGCTGGTCGCCGGGATTTTCAATCCGCCGCACACCATTGCGGGCGGACCAGACGCAATGGGAATACCCGGCATTGGCAGCGGCCACGGCCAACAAGGCCGAAAGCCCCAGGGCTGCTTCGGCTTTGCGGGTTCCTTCGGCGTCCATCGAGCGCGAACAATCCATGACCAAATCAAGGTGCGGACTGACTTCTTCACGGTACAGTTTGACAATCAACTTGTCGCTCCGGGCATAGGCGTTCCAGTCAATATGCCGCAGGTCATCACCCGCCTGGTAATCCCGGTGGTCTTTGAAGTCCAGCGAACTGCCGGCGCGCATTCCCAGAAAATTACCCGCCTGCCCGGTGGCTGCCCGGTGCGGAATGCACAGTTTATAGCGCATCCCCGCCCGTTCCCCGTTTTTCAAAAACTGCTGGAGCTGGTCACTCATAACTGGCAGGTCCGTCGGAAGCGGGGTTCATGGGGCGGGTCACGTACAGTGACGGAGGTGGCAAAGGTTTGAATCTAAGGTACTGACGTATCAACCAGACAGAGTTGACGACCAGCATCAAAGCCGTCCAACAACCCAACACAATCCAAAAAAAGTTTTGCATGGATTTGTCATCCACAATTGCAAAAGCAAAGGGATTCAACAGGAAAACGGATTTGTTGCGCGAACTCATTGAAAGCAAAAAACCCACAATCGGCGGGATAAAACACCCCAACACCACCAGAATATAACCCAACGCCCAGGTATTTTCAGGATTCATTTTGCGTAAAACCAGGCGGCGCAGATTCGACGCCAGCAACGCATAACAAAAAGCATACAAACAGAGGCCGAACATGGCTTCGGTCATTTCACGGAAATTCCGTTTGGAATTGGTAACTCCGGAAAACTCGTGCCAGGCAGCACAAATGCCCACGGTCAGCAGGACCAAGCCCAACGACCAGACCAAGCCCGAAGCCGCCCCACTGTAAAAGGAAAAGAAAAAAGGCCGGAAAACCGGATTTTTGGGAATGGACCGCAGCACCCGGCGGCCCAATTCCTCTCGCTCGCTCACCGATGCAAAGAAAGCATTGGCAAATATCACAAAAAACAAAAAAGCCCAGATTCCGACCGGTACCATCTCATTAACCCACTTGCTCAAAGCCAGACAAACAATTCCGCTCACCACCCAGGAAATGGTCAGGAAAAGACGGACCGGCAGGGCGCGGTTGGCTGAGGCAGGCGTAATCAAAGCCACCGAAAAGGTAAACAAGGTTCCGATTGCCATGAGCAAAACCAAACCAATGGAAAGAAACGGTCCCCAAAACTCGAAAGACAGGAGCTGACTGGACACCCCACGCCGGGAAAAGTCCTCGCTAAACGCAATCGTTCCCACAAACGAAGGAAACATCGCCCCCAAAAGGAGCAATCCCAAAATGATGCGAAAAATTTTGCCCACCGGCAGACAGGCCAGAAAAATTGAGAGCTGCACAAATGAAACCACCACCGAAAAGGCCAGCAGGAGCAGCAGAAAAATGGTTGGCAGGTCAATTCCCCGTAAAAAATAAGTAAAGGTTAAGAACGGCAGGCAGGCACTGAAAATCAGTCCGGCAATCACCAAAGCGGCCAGAAACTTGCCCCAGACAATCGAAATCGGCTTGATGGTGGTGATGAAAAGCAAATCAACATTGGTATCTGAGCGTTCCGCCACCATCCGAATGGCGGTATAGGCCGGGACAAACAACAGCGAGAAACCCAGCAGAAAGGCTTCGAGAACTAAAAACATCTGGCGTCCGGAACTGAAATCATTCGGGTTGTCATTATTCAGGACGTAAATTCCGACGGCAGCCAATTGCACCACCAAAAGCAAAGTCAGTCCGCCCGAAACAAACTTGCTTTGAACGGCCTGGCGCAATTCCTTGACCACAATCGGGTTCAAGGCGTCTGAAAAACGGTCAATAAGGTTCGTCATAGGCTTGTTTCGGGTTCAGGGTCCAGGGTCCAGGGTCCAGGGTTCAGGGTCCAGGGTTCAGCGTTCAGGGTTCAGCGTTCAGCGTTCAGGGTTCAGGGTTCAGGGTTCAGGGTTCAGGGTTCAGGGTTCAGGGTTCAGGGTTCAGGGTTTTCGAATAGCGGAAATCTAGGGTTTTGGTTTGGGGTTTAGTTTTCAACTCTCAACTCTCAAC
>JAIBAN010000049.1 GCA_019695185.1 Blastocatellia bacterium
GGGCGACAACGTGGCGCTCGAAGTGGAATTGATCATGCCCATCGCAATGGAAAAAGGATTGCGGTTTGCAATCCGCGAAGGCGGTCGCACGGTTGGTGCCGGCACGATCTCCGATATTATCGAATAGCAGGACTGAGGACTGAGGACTGAGGGCCGAGGAAACTGATACTCAGTCCTCAGTCCTCGGAACCCGGAACTCAATAAAGAGGTTTTCCAATGGCACGTGATAACATTGTCTTGCAGTGTCCGGAATGCAAAAACCGGAACTACGTGACGGACAAAAACAAGAAGACCACAACAGGTCGCCTGGAGTTCTCAAAATACTGCCGGTTTTGCCGCAAGCACACGCCGCACAAGGAAACAAAATAAACCAAATTCGTTGGTTTGCTTCTCCGGGAGGGAATTATCCTTTCCGGGGTTGATTTTTTGTTGTTCAACAAACAGGGGTATAGTGTCAACGGTTAGCACGTCGGTCTCCAAAACCGTAAGTTCGGGTTCGAATCCTGATACCCCTGCCAAACAAACTCTGATTTTTCAGAGTAGTGGTGTTGTCGTTTGAAATGAGGCAGTCATGAGTCAGGCAACTGAGGTAGCACGCATGAGCGAGTCCAATCAGGTCGTTGCGAAATGGGATAGCATCAAGCAGTTTTACCGGGATGTCATGCAGGAAATGAAGCGTGTTTCCTGGCCTTCCCGCGAAGAAGTCTCTGGAACAACATTGGTTGTGATTATCGCAGTCTTCTTTTTCGGATTTTTCCTGTGGGGAGCGGATGTTCTGATTACCCTTGGTTTTGACCAAATCAATAAGCTCTTTCGCTAAACCGGGAATTTTCAGAGCAGATACGCTGCAAAAAGTGAGCACAGATGGCGAAACGATGGTTCATTATTCATACCTATTCCGGGTATGAAAAAAAAGTGCGGGAAAGTCTTCAGACACGGGTTAAAGCCTATGCGATGGAAGAGGAAATCTCGCAGGTTTTGGTTCCGACCGAGACAGTGGTTGAGATGCGCGGAAACAAGCGGGTTGAAACTTCCCGGATGATTTTTCCGGGGTACGTTCTGGTTGAAATCGAAACCGATGACAAAACCGGGGAAATGTCAGACAAAGCCTGGCATATCATTAAAAGCACTCCCAAAGTCACCAGCTTTGTCGGAGGCCAAAAGCCAACACCACTCACTGACGAAGAAGTCAATCAAATCATCCACCACGTGACCGAATCAACGGAAAAACCGAAACCACGGTTTACGTTTACCCATGGGGAAACAGTGCGGATCACCAACGGTCCTTTCACCGGATTTACCGGGGTGGTTGAAGAAATTAATCTGGATCGAAACACGCTCAAAGTCATGGTGACGATTTTCGGGCGGGCAACACCGGTGGAACTGGATTTTCTGGGAGTGGACAAATTGTCTTTTTCTGAAGAGTAAAGATTTTCCACCCGGTGACTGTCAAAGAGGAAATAGGAAGTTAAGGTTGTATGGCAAAGAAAATCACGGCCTATGTAAAGTTGCAGGTGCTGGCTGGAAAAGCCAACCCGGCACCGCCAATTGGACCGGCGTTGGGGCAACACAGCGTCAATATCGTTGAGTTTTGCAAGCAGTTTAATGCACGGACAGCCAACATGGGAGACATGAAAATCCCGGTTGTGATCACGATCTATGCTGACCGTTCATTTACCTTTGTGACGAAAACGCCACCTGCTGCCGATCTGCTTAAGAAAGCAGCCGGAATTACCTCCGGTTCGGCCAAACCGAATCAGCAAAAAGTCGGCAAAATCACAGGCAAACAATTGCGTGAAATTGCGGAACTCAAGTTGCAGGATATGAATTGCGGATCAGTCGAAGCTGCAATTCGGACCATTGCCGGAACAGCCCGTAATATGGGGCTGGATGTCATTGAATAAGAACATTCAAAAATTCTGAATCTAATCTAAGGTATTCAGAATTTTTTAAGGGAGTAGCCTGCCTCAAAACAGCTACGTTTGCACCTGGAGGTACCCTCATGCCCAAAGCAGGGAAAAAGTTTCGTGCCGCTACTGCACAGATTGATGCTACCAAAGAGTATCAATTGGCTGATGCGGTGGGTCTGGTTAAAAAAGTAAAATTTGCCAAGTTTGATGAAACGCTTGAATTGACGATGGTTCTGGGCGTTGACCCGCGCAAAGCGGACCAAATGGTGCGTGGCACCGTGGTGTTGCCCAACGGTCTGGGAAGATCAAAACGCGTCTGTGTGGTGGCTTCGGGCGAAAAAATTAAGGAAGCCCGTGAAGCTGGAGCCGAAGAAGTCGGTGGCGAAGAAATCGTGGATAAAATCCGGGGCGGCTGGCTGGATTTCGATGCCATGATTGCGACCCCTGATATGATGAAGGTCGTCGGGACCCTGGGTAAAATCCTTGGTCCCCGTGGCTTGATGCCGAACCCAAAAACCGGAACTGTGACTTTTGATGTGACCAAAGCCGTGCAGGAAACCAAAGCCGGCAAGGTCGAATATCGGGTGGACAAAACCGGGGTGATTCATGCGCCGTTTGGGAAATCCTCCTTTGACGCCGAAAAACTGGTCGAAAACGCCAAAATGCTGATTGATGCCGTGGTGAAAGCCAAACCGCAGACAAGCAAGGGCCGTTATGTCAAAGCTGTCTATGTCTGTTCGACCATGGGACCGAGTGTGCGTCTGGATGCCGCACCTTACCACGCTTAACGCCGAAGGTCATGCCATTTAGGTGGAGCCGACTTTTCGTTGAAGAGGAAGTATGAATAAGGAACAAAAGAATCAGGAAATCGAAACCCTCGTCAAGCAGTTTCAAGCGACCAAACATGCATTTTTGCTGGGATTCCAAGGATTGACGGTGGGAACCGATACGATGCTGCGCGCTGAGATGCGCAAAGCCAACATCCGCTACAAGGTCGTTAAGAATACCCTGGCTCGCCGCGCTGCCAAAGGAACTGCTTTGGAAGTGCTGGACAAGCATTTTGTGGGGCCGACGGCTGTGGCCATCAATGCCGAAGACCCGGTCACCGTTGCCAAGCTGCTGACCAAGTTTACCAAAGATCACCCGAAGTTTGTGTTCAAAGCCGGAGTGGTCGAAGGTCGTGAAATTTTCGCCAAAGACCTGGATGCACTTTCAAACCTCCCGTCCCGCGAACAATTGATGTCGAAGCTGATGTTCCTCATCAATTCGGGCGCGCAACGGTTGGCGACTGCAACCAGCGGTGTGGCGCGCAACCTGACGGTTGTGATGGGACAAATCGCCGAAAAGAAAGGCGAATAGTCCACCAAGTTTTTTTCGCAATATTAAGCCCGCGTATGGAGCCTGTCAGTGACATACGCAGCTCGGACGAGGTGAGCGTCTGAGGTGATGCAACCCGCAGTCGCCGCCCGCCGGTTGGAGTTCCCAGCCGTTTAATATGGACCTGTTTTGATAGTTTCCGGAGGATACAATGTCTGAAAAGTTGCAAGGAATTTTGGATCAAGTGAAATCGCTGACGCTGCTTGAAGCGTCGGAACTCGTGCAAATGATGGAAAAAGCTTTCGGCGTGTCTGCCGCTGCCGCTGCAGTGGCTGCCGCTCCCGCCGCCGCCGCCGCTGCTGCCCCGGTTGAAGAGGAAAAGACCGAATTTGATGTCATCCTGACGGGGGCCGGTGCCAACAAGATCAACGTGATCAAAGTTGTCCGCGAAATCACCTCGCTCGGCCTGAAAGAAGCCAAAGACCTGGTGGAAGGCGCTCCGAAACCGGTGAAGGAAGCCGTCAACAAGGACGAAGCCGAAGCCATCAAGAAGAAGCTGACCGAAGCTGGCGCGACCGTCGAAGTGAAGTAGTTTTGTTGTCGCCCCACATATTCGGGTCGGTACATGCAAAAAGGGCTGGAAGAATTTCAAAATTGGCTGTAGAGTGCCGTTCACAGCACGTTGAAATTCTTTCAGCTTCACTTTTCTCAACTTTTGAGTTCTTTTTTGGCGTAGCAAGTGCATCTGTGTACTTTGCCGAATGTCGTTTCCGTAATCATTTGGAAACACACCAACTTCAAATTATTCAGCGTATCGGAAGAGCGTTCTCGGAGAGGTCTGTCTGAGTCGGTCTTCGATTTTGTGTTTCCTGCTGAAATTGCCAAAAAGAAAGTGTCCGGCTGTACCCAAAAAATTTGGGGGACCCTCCACTTTTTGTAACGCCCCAAAGGTCTGCAATCCGTCTTCCGGTTGGGAACCAAAGCAAACAACCGTCCGGCGCACCCAGCGCACACGCAAATGAGGGAAAACACTTCTATGTCTGTGTCTTCGACGAATCTTACCACTCTTCATGAGCGCCACGATTTTTCCAAAATCAAAACGACGATCCGTATTCCGAACCTGATCGAGGTTCAACGGGAGTCGTATTATCGCTTTCTCCAAATGGATTTGATGCCGGAGGAGCGGGAAAACATCGGCCTCCAGTCCGTTTTTCGTTCGGTCTTTCCCATTAATGATTTTCGGGATACGGCACAACTTGACTTCGTTGAATATTCAATCGGGGAATGGAAGTGCAAATGTGGCAAAAACGAAGGGCTCAGCTTTTTGCGGGCCAACTGTCACAGTTGCGGTGCGGTGATCCGGGTCAATCCGTTGTCGGGCGAAGATGTCATCTGCCACGCCTGCGGAACTCCCAACAAAAATATTGTCCAGTTGTGCGACATCTGCGGTGAGCCGGTCGGCCTCAAGCACAAATATGATGTGCAGGAATGCCAGGAACGGGGCATGACTTATGCGGTTCCGCTCAAAGTCAAAATCCGACTTACGGTCTGGGACAAGAATGAGGAAACCGGTCAACGCAGTCTGCGCGACTTTCGGGATGAAGACGTTTACTTTGGCGACATTCCGCTCATGACCGACAACGGGACCTTTATCATCAATGGTACGGAGCGGGTGATTGTCTCGCAGTTGCATCGCAGCCCTGGGGTCTTTTTTGAAAAATCACAGGTGTTCCTTGCCAAAATCATTCCGTATCGCGGTTCGTGGATTGAGTTTGAGTACGATCAAAAGAACCTGCTCTATGTCCGGATTGACCGAAAACGCAAGTTTTTGGCTTCCATCTTCTTGCGGGCATTGGGGTTGGCGGTCAAGCTCGATATGGATGGCATCAAGCGGGGTGATTACACCGATGCTCAACTGGAAGAACAAATCCGGATCGCCAATTACCCGGATGGCGATATTATTCGCACCTTCTATACCACGTCCAAAGTACGGGTTCGGGACAAGAAGCTGTGGCTGGTGGTCAAACCGGGTCTGTTTGACTTGAAAATCGCCAGCGGCATCACCAACCCGGCCACTGGCGAAGCCGTGGTCAAACCGGGCAAAAAGGTTTCCCATCGGGCGCTGGACGAAATGGCCAAGCTCAAAATCACCGAGTTCCCGGTGGAAGCAGCGGACTTGGAAGGTGCCTGTGTGGTGGATGATGTGATCGACACCAGCACGGGCGAAGTCCTGGTGGAAGGGCAAAGCGAATTTACTGCCCGCGAATTCGCCAAGATGGTCGAATCGGAAGCGGAAGAATTCGATATTTTCTTTCCGGAGCGGGATGATGTGGGCACGATCATGCTCCAGACCCTCCGCAAGGACACGATCAAAAAGCCGGTGGACGCGCTCCTGGAAATCTACCGGAAGATGCGCCCCGGTGATCCGCCAACGGTCATGACCGCCTGGAATCTGTTCTTCGGGATGTTCTTTGACGAGCGGAAATTTGATTTCTCGCGGGTTGGCCGGCTCAAATTCAATATCAAGATGGGCTATCCGGAACGGGACCGGCTGGATCAGCAAACCCTTTCGCCCAAAGACTTTATTGATGTTATCGGCTATGTGCTCAAGCTCCGCAAAGGGAAAGCGATGGGAGCCAACGGCCACGAGTTGATTTACGAAGCGGACGACATTGACCATTTGGGCAATCGTCGGGTACGGGCGGTCGGAGAACTGCTGGAAAACCAGTTCCGCATTGGTCTGGTCCGCATGGAACGGGCAATCAAGGAAAAGATGTCCATCCATCAGGAAATGCAGACTGCCATGCCGCGTGACCTGATCAATGCCAAACCGGTCACGGCTGCCGTGCGCGAGTTTTTTGGTTCATCCCAGTTGTCACAATTTATGGACCAGACGAATCCGCTGTCGGAAATCACCCACAAACGCCGGCTCTCGGCTTTGGGACCGGGTGGTCTGTCACGCGAACGGGCGGGCTTCGAAGTCCGCGACGTGCATCCGACCCACTATGGCCGGATTTGTCCGATTGAAACGCCTGAAGGTCCCAACATCGGGTTGATTTCGTCGCTTTCCTGTTTTGCCCGAATCAACGAATTCGGCTTTATCGAATCGCCTTATCGCAAGGTTGAAACCGGCAAGGTCGCCGAATATGTCCGGGTGCTCAACGGCGGTGACACGACCCTCCGGCCAGGGGCCCACATTCGGGCAGCCGAAGCTGAGAAAGCCAACGGGGTGTTGCAATCGGGCCAAAAACAGGCTGAAGTTGAACCCTATCCGTTTTACCTGTCAGCCTGGGAGGAAGACAAGTACGCAGTTGGCCAGGCCAACATCCGGACCGGCCAGGGCGGGGAAGTCCTCGATGACCGGGTTTCCTCCCGGAAGATGGGTGATTTCAAGGAATTGCTTCCAAATGAAATCCAATATGTGGACGTTTCGCCCAAACAACTGGTTTCCGTGGCGGCGGCTTTGATTCCGTTCCTGGAACATGACGACGCCAACCGCGCGCTGATGGGTTCAAACATGCAACGGCAGGCGGTACCGCTCTTGCGGGCTGAAGCGCCGCTCATCGGAACCGGGATGGAAAAAGTCACAGCTCAGGATTCAGGAGCCGTGGTGCTGGCCCGCCGCGACGGCGTAGTGGATAGCGTGGACTCCGAGCGAATCATCATCCGGGTAGATAATACACAATCCGGTTCGCTCTCGCGCGAAGTGACTGCGGACATTTACCAACTGGTCAAGTTCCGCCGTTCGAACCAAAGCACCTGCATCAACCAGAAACCGATTGTGCAGGTCGGTCAACGGGTCAAGAAAGCCGATGTGCTGGCTGACGGACCCTGCACCGACCATGGCGAACTGGCCTTGGGCCGCAACGTGCTGGTCTCGTTTATGCCCTGGCGCGGATACAACTTTGAAGACGCCATTCTGATTTCCGAAAAACTGGTGCGGGAGGATGCCTATACCTCAATTCACATTGAGGAACTTGAAATCGAATCACGTGACACCAAGCTGGGACCAGAGGAAATCACCCGCGACATCCCCAACGTGTCAGAATCCATGCTGCGTGACCTGGATGATTCGGGGATTATCCGCATTGGCGCACGGGTCAAACCGGGATCGATTTTGGTTGGGAAAGTCACTCCCAAAGGTGAAACCCAACTCACGGCAGAAGAAAAACTGCTGCGGGCCATCTTTGGCGAAAAAGCCGGGGATGTGCGCGACGCTTCGTTGACCTGCCCGCCCGGAATCGAAGGCACGGTGGTGGATGTCAAGGTCTTTACCCGCAAAGGCGCGGAAAAGGACAAACGTTCCCTGGCGATTGAACAGGCTGAAGAGAACCGCTTGATCAAAAACCTCAACGACGAAAAACGGATTCTTGAGGAAGAACGCAACAAGCGGATTTATGAAATCCTGGATGGTCAGAAATTGACCAAAGACCTGACGCATGGCAAGAAAACCCTGCTCCTCAAGGGTGATGCCCTGACGGTGGAGGTGTTAAAACAGCTTGACCTGGGTACCATCAAAAAGATTGAGCTGCAAAACACCAAAATTGATGTTCCGGCTGAGGTTAAGGAACTGGAAGAACGGACCAAACGCCAGATCAACATTTTGCAGGAACTCCACAAGGAAAAAGTGGACAAACTCAAGAAGGGCGACGAGCTTCCCCCCGGCGTCATCAAGATGGTCAAGGTCTT
Organism: Blastocatellia bacterium; assembly: GCA_019695185.1. Lineage (GTDB taxonomy): Bacteria > Acidobacteriota > Blastocatellia > Chloracidobacteriales > Chloracidobacteriaceae > JAIBAN01. Next base: position 7,917 of record JAIBAN010000049.1, read on the forward strand.
CATTGCCATGAAGCGCAAGCTGTCAGTGGGCGACAAGATGGCCGGACGCCACGGAAACAAAGGGGTGATTGCCCAGATTCTGCCGGAACAGGATATGCCCTTCCTGCCGGATGGCACTCCGGTTGAAATCGTGCTCAACCCACTCGGTGTGCCTTCGCGTATGAACGTCGGTCAGATTCTGGAAACCCACTTGGGCTGGGCTGCCAAGGTGTTGGGTGTGCGGTTTGCGACCCCGGTTTTTGACGGGGCTTCCGAAACCGAAATCAAGGAAAAACTGGCTGAAGCAGGCCGCCTGCGCGAGGAAAGCGGGTTGCCTTCCATGATCAACCAGTCAGGCAAGACCATGCTCTTTGACGGGATGACCGGCGACGCATTCGAACAAATGGTGACGGTGGGCTATATCTATATGCTCAAACTGTCACACTTGGTGGATGATAAGATTCACGCCCGGTCCATTGGGCCATACTCGTTGATCACGCAGCAACCGCTCGGCGGCAAGGCGCAATTCGGCGGCCAGCGCTTTGGGGAAATGGAAGTCTGGGCCCTGGAGGCTTATGGCGCAGCGCATATTCTGCAGGAATTGTTGACGGCCAAGTCGGACGATGTGGCGGGACGTTCCAAGAGCTACGAAGCAATTGTGAAGGGGGAAACGGATTTCGATCCGGGTGTGCCCGAATCGTTCAACGTGTTGGTCCGCGAATTACAGTCGTTGTGTCTTGATGTCGAACTCGTCAAGCGCGAAGAGAAGGAAGAAACCGTGAGCTAGTTGAGAATGAAGAATTGAGAAGTGAGAAGTGAGAAGTGAGAATTGAGAACTTGGTTTTCAATTCAGGTGGACTGACCGGGGTGCAGGGAGGCTGCTGAAATTCTCAATGCTCAATGCTCAATTCTCAATTCGATTGGGAGGGTACAAACGTGTTCAGGATGCAAGACAGACAAACCATCGCCCCGGATTTCGAGGCGATTCGAATCTCGTTGGCTTCGCCGGAAAAAATCCGTTCGTGGTCGCACGGTGAAGTGACCAAGCCCGAGACAATCAACTACCGCACGTTCAAACCGGAACGCGACGGCCTTTTCTGTGCCCGCATTTTCGGTCCCGTCACGGATTGGGAATGTCTTTGCGGAAAATACAAACGGATGAAACACCGTGGCGTGGTGTGCGACAAATGCGGGGTCGAAGTCACGCTTTCCAAGGTCCGTCGTGAACGGCTGGGCCACATCGAACTGGCCAGCCCCTGTTCGCATGTCTGGTTTTTCAAAGGATTGCCCTCGCGCATCGGCCACTTGCTCGACATTCCGTTGCGGGAACTGGAAAAGGTTCTTTACTTTGAGTCCTATATTGTGGTGGATGCCGGCGACGTGCCGGATATCAAAGAAAAAGACCTGCTCAGTGACGAGCAATATCGCAAGCTGATGCAGGAATATCCGGGCCGTTTTGTCGCCCGGATGGGAGCTGAAGCCATCAAGACGCTGCTCGAAAAGGTCGAAGTGGATGATCTTTCGGAAGAACTGCGCGTCAAGATGAAGGAGGAAACCTCCCAGCAGAAAAAACTCAAATACGCCAAACGGCTGAAGGTGGTGGATGCGTTCCGCCGCTCCGGCAACCATCCGCAATGGATGATTCTGGATGTGATTCCGGTCATTCCGCCGGAACTGCGCCCCTTGGTGCCCCTTGACGGCGGTCGGTTTGCGACCTCGGACTTGAACGACCTCTATCGCCGGGTCATCAACCGCAATAACCGTTTGAAGAAATTGCTTGAACTGAAAGCTCCGGAAGTGATTGTCCGCAACGAAAAGCGGATGCTTCAGGAAGCCGTGGACGCGCTCTTTGACAATGGTCGCCGGGGACGGGTGCTGCGGGGGGTCAACAACCGTCCGCTCAAATCGCTTTCCGATACGCTCAAAGGAAAATCGGGCCGGTTTCGGCAGAACCTGCTGGGTAAGCGCGTGGACTATTCGGGCCGTTCGGTAATTGTGGTGGGTCCGGAACTCAAGCTCCATCAGTGCGGACTGCCCAAGAAAATGGCACTCGAACTCTTCAAGCCGTTTATTTACAACCTACTGGAAAAGCACGGCCATGCGGCTACCATCAAACAGGCCAAGGAGATGGTGGAACGGCAGGACACCGTTGTGTGGGATATTCTGGAAGAGGTCATCAAAGAACATCCGATTCTCCTCAATCGCGCTCCGACGCTGCACCGCCTTGGGATTCAGGCTTTTGAACCGGTCCTGGTTGAAGGGAAGGCCATCAAGATTCACCCGTTGGTCTGTACCGCCTTCAACGCCGACTTTGACGGCGACCAGATGGCTGTTCATATTCCGCTTTCGCACGAATCCCAGATCGAAGCTGCGGTGCTCATGCGGGCCGACAACAACATTCTGTCGCCCGCCAACGGCCAGCCGATTGCGGTTCCAACCCAGGACATCGTGCTCGGATGCTACTATCTGACCTTTGAACAGACCGAAGACGCCAAGGGCGGCAAATCCTTTGCCAGTGAAGAAGACGTGTTGCTGGCGTTGGATTCGGGCAAAGTCAATACCCAATCACCCATCAAACTCCGGTTTGAGGGCGACTTGATGGATTTGGAAAATGAACGGGACAAGCAGGATGTGCTCCGTGCCACGCCGCGCTATGTCAAACAGGTCATCAACACCACGGTGGGCCGGGTGATTTTCAACCAGCATTTGCCGAAAGCGATGCCCTACATCAACGGGGTGATGAAGAAGAAGGGGTTGCAGTCACTGGTGAACTACTGCCAGTTGACCTACAGCCATGAAACCACCGTCAAGATGCTGGACGCGCTCAAGGCCATTGGGTTCCTCTATGCGACCAAGGCCGGTATCTCTATCGGCATTGACGATTTGGTGACGCCGGACAACAAGGTTGACCTGGTGGCCAAGGCCGACCAGGAAGTGGGCAACTTTCAGCAACAGTACGAAGACGGCATCATCACCAACGGCGAACGCTACAATAAAGTGGTTGCCATCTGGTCTGAAACGACCGAAGCCGTTGCCAAACAGATGTTCGAAGCCATGCGCAAGCGGGAACGGGACAGCGGCGAAATGAACCCGATCAGCGTCATGGCTGATTCCGGGGCGCGCGGTTCGGCCCAACAAATCCGCCAGTTGGCCGGAATGCGCGGCCTGATGGCCAAACCATCGGGCGCAATTATCGAAAAACCGATTCGCGCCAATTTCCGCGAAGGGCTGGACGTGCTCGAATACTTCATTTCGACCCACGGTGCCCGGAAAGGTTTGGCCGACACGGCGCTCAAGACCGCTGACTCGGGGTACCTGACCCGTCGTCTGGTGGACGTGGCCCAGGATGTGATTATTTCCGAAGAGGATTGCGGCACGATTCGCGGTATCTGGGTGGAAGCCATCACCGAGGGCGGCGAAGTGATTGAATCCCTCCGCGACCGCATCATCGGGCGCGTGGCGCTGGAAGACGTGATTGACCCGGTCAACGGTGAAATCATTGTCCATGCCAACCAGGAAATCAATGAAACTCTGGCCGCAGAAATTCAGGACGCGGGCGGGATTGAACGAGTCAAACTGCGTTCGGTGCTGACCTGCGAATCACGGCGCGGGGTTTGTATCAAATGCTACGGGCGCAACCTTGCGACCGGGAAGATGGTTGAAATGGGTGAGGCAGTCGGCGTGATTGCCGCTCAATCCATCGGCGAACCGGGTACGCAGTTGACGATGCGGACTTTCCACATCGGCGGCGCGGTGTCGGGTTCCTCGGAACAATCATCACACGAAGCCCGCAAGGGGGGCCGGGTCAAGTTTGTTGACCTGAACACCGTCAAAAACCGCGAAGGCCATCTGGTGGCGATGAACCGCAACGGAAGCATCGTGGTGATTGACGAAAAACGGAACAACCGCGAAATTGCACGCTACCAGTTGGTCTACGGGGCGAAATTGCTGGTTCAAGACAATCAGATGGTGGAAGAAGGTGAACCGCTGGCACGGTGGGATCCATACACCTTCTCGATTCTGACGGAAGTTCAGGGGGTCATCCATTTCCGCGATTTGATTGACGGGGTGACGGTTCACGAAGAGCAAGACCAGGTGACGGGGAACGTGAGCTTGATCGTCATGGATTCGACGGACGAAAAACGGCAGCCCCGTATTGAAATTCATGCGCCGGACAGCCGCAAAGTCCTCAAGAGCTACCAGATGCCGATTCGGGCCAACCTCACCGTCCGCGAAGGTGACGTGGTGCTGCCGGGCGACATCATTGCCAAGATTCCGCGTGAATCAACCCGCGCCAAAGACATCACCGGCGGTTTGCCCCGCGTCGTCGAACTGTTTGAAGCTCGTCGTCCGCGCGAAACCGCAGTCATGTCCGAAATCAACGGTACCATCAAGTTCGGCAATGTCACCAAGGGCCAGCGCAAAGTCCAGGTTATCAGCGATGACGGTGAAGCGCGGGAATACTCGATTCCACGCGGTGTCCACCTGAACGTGCAGGAAGGGGACCGGGTCAAGGCGGGCGAACCGCTCATGGACGGGCCGCTCAACCCGCACGATATTCTGGCTGTGCAAGGGATGGATGCCCTGCAACGGTACCTGGTGAATGAAATCCAGGAAGTCTACCGGTTGCAAGGCGTGAATATCGCCGACAAGCACATCGAGGTGATTGTGCGGCAGATGTTGCGCTGGGTGAAGGTCAAGGATGTGGGTGATACGGAGTTCCTGCTGGAGGAACAGGTTGACCGCTTCCGGTTCGAGGACGAAAACGCCAGGGTGCTGACCGTGGATGGACATCAGGCCACAGCGGAACCGCTGTTGCTTGGTATTACCAAGGCGTCACTCTCAACCGACAGCTTCATTTCAGCCGCCAGCTTCCAGGAAACCACCCGGGTGTTGACGGAGGCTTCAATTTCGGGCCGGACCGACTATCTGCGGGGCCTGAAGGAAAACGTCATCATGGGCCGTTTGATTCCGGCAGGAACCGGAATGGAATACTATCGCCGGGTCCGGCTGGAAAATGAAATGCCGGAAGACGAGACACCTTCACGGCACCAGGAAACGGAAGACATCATGGACAGCATGGTGAGCTATGAAATCAGTGCCCGCCAAGCCAAGGAAAAGTAAATCCCTGGCCCCAGGGTGAATCCACAGGGGCCAATTACTCAGCAGGCGAACCGGTCAGTTGATTGGTTCGCCTGATTTTTTTGCAAAAAAGGAAATTTTGTGCGACATGCTTTTCGCTTTCCGCCACTCCCAAAACGAAATCAAATGAAACTTCCAAGACACGGAAGTTTTGCTTTTGCCAAGCGATGATATTATTGTGGCGGCTCCATCGCAGGTGGTTCCGATTTTTCAGAAATTCCGCTCTGCCGCCTGTTTTCATAAGGATGATTCCCATCCTTCCAAATCTAAAAAGTTTTTGCATCTTGAGAGGAACACGTATGAAGAAGACCCCGTTGTTGTTGAGTGGATGTTTGTCATTGGCTTTGCTTGCAAGTGCATGTGGCGGCGCACCCCCAGCCGCTCCGGCGAATCCGACTCCGGCCAAACCGGCTACACCGGCCAAACCGGCTGCGAAACCGGCCCCGAAACCGGCCAAACCGCCGGCAGATAAACCGAAAAAAGAACAACCGAAGGAACTGAAAGTCCCGGTTCCGGCTGACTGGGAAACCTATTGGGATGATGCCAAAGGATATGAGTTCAGCGTTCCCGCCGGGACCACGGCGGAATGGGAAACCCATAACGGGGTTGACTGGTTCGTCGGTAAAGCTCCGGCTCCGTCGGATTGCAAAATCGTCGTGGTTGCATTCAAGGACCGCAAAGCTTCCCTGGAAGATTTAGCCAAACTGGCGAAGGATATTTGCGTTGAAGCAGGCGACAAGGATGTCAATCTCGGAGCCTTGAAAGAGATTTCCAACGACTATGCCATTGCTGATGGCGAAGGAACCGACGAAGGCAAGAAATACAAAATGCGGGTTCTGGCAGCCACTGACGTGACTGATAATTACATCGTGATTATCTGGACGGATGCAGAAAAATTTGAAGCCAACAAGCAGATCACAGATGCCATTATTGGCAGCTTCCAAATGTACAGCGGTGGCTTCAGCGGCGAAAGTGGCGATGTGAAGTCGGAAACCGGCACCAAATAAGCCTGTTTTGAACCAACAGATTCATGCAGGGATTGACCACTTGGCCAAAAACCTGCACAGAGCGAACCCCGTTCCGGTTGTCTCCCTCCGAAACGGGGTTCGTTTTTGAGGATTGGGCTTCTGAACATGCAGCCGGAATAATCCACACCCATCCAAGCGGTGAAAAATGAGGGAACTGATGGTTTTTCTTTTGCAGGAATTCGTCTAAAGTTGAACACCCAACAGCAAAACCCCTGAAACAAATTCTAACCGTTCACCCAACAGCTACGGCTGTTCACTCCGTTTCATCCTTACTGTTTAAGGAGCTTCTATGAAAAAGAATCTGTTTGTGACCACCGTTTTTACGGCTTTGGTCTTTGCCCTGAGTGCGTGTGGTTCCGCACCTCCTGCCGCCCCTGCTGCCCCTGCCAAACCGGCACCGACAACACCTGCCGAACCCAAAAAAGAGTCGCCCAAACCACCGGCAAACACAAAAACCATAGCGATTCCAAAGGAAAAACAAGTTCCGGTCCCTACCGATTGGACCACCCATTACGATGAAGTCAAAGGGTATCAGTTTCAATTGCCTTCGGATGCCAAAACCAACAATCAAACTGTGGATGGGGTTGACATATTTTTTGCGACTCTCGAAAAACCGTCTGAAGTCGGTGTTTTGGTATTGGCCTGGAAAGACAAAAAGCTGACCAAAGAGGATTTGCTGACGGCAGCCAAAAATGTTCTGAAGGAAATGGGTGAAACCCTCGAAACCGGTTCGGTGACGGAATTGAACCCGGATTATTCACTGGCTGAAGGAACCACCGTTGATAAAGACGGAAAGAAATCAAAGGTCAAGGTTTTGGTCGCCACTGACGTGACCGACAACTATATTTTGATCGCCGGAACGGATGAGGACAAATACAAAGCCAATGAGGCAATTATTGATGCCATCTGGGGCAGCTTCGCCATGTACAGTGGCGGAGCCAGTGGCCAAAGCTAACCAGCCGGAAAAAAGTGGTCGATTGTCAGCGGAAGCAGGTTGCAAGGCTGCTTCTGACCAGGAAACCCAGTTTTTGCGGAGATCAAAAAAGGCAAGCCGGCGCAGGATTGCGCGGGGTTGCCTTCTTTTTTTGAGACGCTCTTTGGTATAAAGAATTTTTGCTCAAAAGGAATCATTTTTGCGAGGTGGCCATGTTTCATTTCTCGACTGCCGGGGAGTCCCACGGCAGGGCATTGGTAACAATTGTGGAAGGACTGCCAGCCGGGCTTCCGATTCAGGCCGAGGTCATCAACCATCAACTGTGGCGCAGACAACAGGGGTACGGACGAGGCGGGCGGATGAAAATCGAATCTGATGCAGCGGAAATCCTTACGGGAGTGCGGCATGGGGTGGCAATCGGCTCGCCGGTCACGCTTTTGATTGCCAACCGTGATTTTGCCAACTGGCAAACCGTGATGGCTTCCCAGCCACTGCCGGAATGGGATGCTATTGCGGATGATCCAAAGAAATCGCGCAAACTGAAACGCCCGCGTCCAGGACATGCTGATTTGCCCGGCGGGGTCAAGTACGATACCCGCGACCTGCGGGATATTCTGGAACGCGCCAGTGCCCGTGAAACCGCTGCCCGCGTGGCGGCGGGCACGCTGGCCCGGATGCTGCTGCAGGAGTTCGGCATTGAAATCGTCAGTCATGTCACGATGCTGGGCGGCGTGCCGACGGACAACCAGTTGAACGGTGCAGCATGGGAGACAATTGCCGCCATTCAGGACAACACCGGGATGCGTTGCATTGAGCCGGAACTGGAACAACAAATGATCGAAGCTGTGGACTTGGCACGGGAACGCGGTGACACCTTGGGCGGAACTTTTGAAGTTGTGGTGCGAGGGTTGCCGGTCGGATTGGGTTCGCATACTCAATGGTCGGCCAAGCTGGATGGCCGATTGGCCCAGGCCATCATGTCCATTCAGGCGGTGAAAGCCGTGGAAATTGGAAACGGAGTGGAAAATTCCCGCCTGCCCGGCTCGCAGGTTCACGATGAAATTGGGTACAATCAAAATTTAGGACAGTTTTCACATCCGACCAACCGGGCCGGCGGTCTGGAAGGCGGCATTACCAACGGCGAGGAACTGCGCTTGTGCGGGTATCTGAAACCTATTGCCACGCTGCGAAAACCCCTGGTCAGTGTTGATATTGATACAAAGGAAACGGTGGCGGCAGCCTTTGAACGTTCCGATGTCACGGCGGTTCCGGCTGCCGGGGTGATTGCCGAAGCGATGACGGCGGTTGTGCTGGCAAGCGCCATGCGTGAAAAATTTGGAGGGGATTCGCTTCGTGAAATGAAACGGAATTTTGCCACCTATCAGGAACAAATTGCCTCGTACTAAAAGGAAAGAGTGATTTTTGAAGGAGTTACAACCATGAAGCTGCAAATTGTGAAATATGGCGACCCGATATTGACCAAAAGAGCCGAGCCGGTGACGGAATTTGACGAGAAGCTAAAGGAGTTGGTCGAAAACATGTTTGAAACCATGTATGAGGCTCCGGGTGTTGGACTGGCTGCTCCGCAGGTCGGGGTTTCAAAACGATTGTTTGTCATGGACTGTTCAAAAGATAAGAGCCGCCAGTTTGCATTTATCAATCCGGTGATTCTAACCACAGAAGGGAAGCAAAAAGGTGATGAAGGCTGTTTGAGCTTTCCGGGAATCTACTTTGGGGTGGAACGGGCTGAACGGCTGGTGGTCCGGGCACAGGATGTTGAAGGCAAAACCTTTGAACTGGACTTGGTTGAACTTGAAGCCCGTTGTGTCGCCCATGAAACTGACCACCTTGACGGAGAACTGTTCATCAGCAAAGTGGGGCCGTTAAAACGGGAGATGGTCATGGGGAAAATTCGCAAGCTGGTCAAAAGTGGAAAGTGGTAACTTCTTTATTCAGAGCCGGAAACAATCCACTCGCGGAAACTGGAAAAAACAGCAATGGCAAATCGCAGGCGGATAGGGTTTAATATCTTGCACGATTTGCCATTTGTACTTTTTTGGCAAACTTTCCTGCCAACCTCACGCTCCAATCAACTCAATCCAGAACGTGCATTTTTTCTTTTCCCTGGAAAGGGAGTCGCCATGAGACGAACCTTGATTCTGATTCCTTTGGTATGGGTGGCTTTGTCTGCGGTTTCCTTCGGACAACGGCAAGCCTATCAGATTCCTCCGGTTGAAACCGACCCGCAAATCAATGTCCGCCTGGAGCCGCATTACGTTGCGGTCAATCCTGCGATGCCAAGCCGCAATCAGTTGTTTGTCTTTTTTCCCGGAACCGATGCCAATCCGGCTTTTTATAAGTTGATTGTCAACCATGCAGCCGATTTGGGGTTTCATGCGGTTGGACTGAATTACCCGAATAGTGAGGCCGCCAACGATGTTTGTGGCGGAGCGAACGACGACCTGGATTGTTATGGCAAGGTACGACTGGAAGTGCTGGATGGAACGGACCGCTCTCCCCTGGTAACGGTTGACCGCCCCAATTCGATTGAAAACCGGCTGGTAAAGCTGCTGATGTATTTGCATAACCGCTTTCCCAACGACGGCTGGGGGCAGTTTCTTGATTCGAATCAGGCAATCAAATGGCCTTCGCTGGTGGTTTCGGGGCATTCGCAGGGAGGCGGTCACGCCGGTATCATTGGCCGATACCACCCGGTGGCACGGGTGGTGATGTTTGCTGCGATGGATTTCAATGTGCGCACCCTGAGCCCCGCCAACTGGATTGCAAAGCCGGAACTGACCCCCAATGCCACCCCTCCGGACCGGTTTTTCGGTTTTTCCCACCAACGTGATGAGCGCATCAATTTCCAGATTTTAACGGGAAAAGTGTGGCCGGCCTATGGGCTGTCAGTCTTTGGAACGGTAGTCAATGTTGATACGATGGCAGCTCCATTTGCTGAAAGCCATACCCTGACATCGAACCTGGAAAGCCAGAATTCTCAAGTACCGCTTGTGAACCCATACCATTCAATAGTGGTGGTGGATGCGGGAACTCCCAAGCTGGCTGACGGAACCCCCCGGTTTGCACCGGTTTGGACTTACCTGCTGACCGGGGCGACGGAATCAGTCCGGGATATGGAAAGCCCGGTTGTTTCCAACATTGAGTTGTCACGAACCAAAGTCAAACCCCGCAAAGATCCGACGCTGGTCATCAGTTGGCGTGCCCGCGACAACCTGGGAATCATTCGCCAGGACCTGACGTTTGCGGCGGATGGCGTCAACTTTGTTGTCCCGGTGGTGGCCGGATTACCCCAGAACATCCAATTGATCACTTGGCGGGTTCCTGTGACCGTGCCGAAAACAACCAACGGACGGGTAAAAATCCTGGCGGTTGATGCTGCCGGAAACAGCGGGGAGGCAATTTCCATCCCAATTACCATCAAGTGAAAAACAGGACCCGTAAAAAAATGGAAAGGAAGGTGTTTCTCAATTCATGGGTGAAACATTTGGGGAGGCTGTCTCGTTTGGCTGCGGCGTGAAGACGAAGTGCTTCGCCCCTCGTCGAATCCGAAAGACCCAAAGGAGCTTTGCACCTGCCTATGAAAAAGATGGATACCAACAAGTATGACGTTTTACTGCGCGTCCGCGAATTTTGCACCGCCCATAACATCACGTCCAACACTGCCGGACGCGATCTTTATCAAAAACTCTCCACCCTTTTGAACGATGTCAGTTCATTGAAACTTACGCAAACCAAAGGTCGCCTGCTTTCCAACGAAAGTGCCACCCGGAAGGAAGTGCTGTGTGAAGTGCTTCGGCAGGATTTGACCGCCATTGCCCGCACCGCTCGTACTCTTGGTTTACCAGCCGGACGCTTTAACCTGCCTGAGCACAAATCAGACCGGGCGCTGGTTGATTGTGCCCGCTCTTTCTACACTGAAGCCCAGCCTTTATTTTGCAGTTTTGTGAAGTCCGGATTGAAGCAGGATTTTTTAGACATACTGGCCACGCATTTGATTGAATTTGAAGCTGTGCTGGGGCAACAGCGATTTGGCAAAACCACCCGTGTGGTTGCCACGGCCGGAATTTTTTACTCAATGGACCGAAGCCGGGAAATTCTGAATCGCCTGGATGACTTGGTTCACAATATGTTTGCCGGAAACCCGGCGGTGCTGGCCAGTTGGCTCAAAACCAAAGGGACTGAAAGTTTCCCGGCGGTTTCGGCTGAACCCCAACTGGCCCCGGCAGCCTAAAATCAGTACGCCCTCCATCTTTTTACAATTAACGAAGTCTTCCAACTTAAACCGCTGCGAAATGCTACAATTGCTTCGCAGCGGTTTTTGCTTTTCCTTAAAAAAATAGTTCCGGAGGTGAAGGAAATGCCTTGGAAGGTGGTTGAACGGCGGATTGGCAGGGCCGGCAGCCTCAAGCAGCGCACTGCCCGCCAACGTGAATGGGACCAACGTTATGGAGAAGGCTTATGGACAGTTGGTTATGTCGTTGAAGGCGAATTCATCACGCAGGAAAACGCCTTGGAAACCATTTACTATCGGAGTTATGAGGTTCACTTCGCCACGCATCCGGCAGATTTGACGGAACTGATTCAGACCGCCAAACGACTGCGCAACCCCCATGCCGAAGCCACCACTGGTGTTGACCTCCAGGTTCCGGCCATTCTTGACTACCTGAAACGAAACAATCTGACCCTGGGTGGGGTGGAAGTCGTGGATATTGGCACCTGGCATGGTCAGGCTTCCCATCCCCTCAGCGTTCGGCTCAGTCCTTTGCATATCAAAGCAGTGGGAAATCCAAAAATGACGCTGGAACAATTCTGGCAGGAGCGGAAGTGTCTGGCTGTGTGGGAAGACAACGAAACATGAAACGAGGGAAAGGAGGTTCGTATGGATGGGGGAACCATCGGTCTGATGGGTGGAATTGCCGGTTCAATACTGGGTTTGGCGGGCGGTGCAATTGGCACCTACTTCAGCATTAAGCGAACAAATACCCCTCGTGAACGGGCTTTTGTGATTCGGTGTGCGATGGTGACGTGGATTTTTTTGGTCTTGTTTTTGGTTGGGCTTTTTCTGTTGCCGGTATCCTGGAAGTGGATGATATGGCTTCCCTATGCAATTTTTCTGCCGGTGGGGATTCGGTTTATGAACCGTAGACAAATGCAAATCCAGGCTGAAGAGGCTGACTCAAGGCGGGCGCGACCAGTTGGGTAAAACCTGTCTGACTGTGATTTTCCGGAAAATCCGCCAAAAAGTTTTCTAGGATGGGCAAAGGGCTTGTGCTAAGATGCGGCACAGATAAACGCTCATCCAAATTCATTCCAGGGCTTCACACACATTCAATGGATAAGTTTCGCATTATCGGGAAGCGACCGCTGGAGGGTCGTGTCCGTGTCAGCGGAGCCAAAAACGCGGCGCTCCCCTGTATGGCGGCTGCGTTACTCACCTCCGAAACCGTTATTTTACATAATCTTCCGTATGTTCGTGACATCATCACCATGCGCCGCCTGATTGAGGATATGGGTGGTTTGGTTCTGATGCCGGAGCAACGGACTCTGAAAATCAAGGCAGACCCAATTCAGTTCTTTGAAGCACCTTATGAGTTGGTCAAAACCATGCGGGCCTCGGTCCTGGCATTAGGGCCATTGGTTGCCCGGTTTGGACAGGCCAGCGTCAGTTTGCCCGGAGGTTGTGCCATTGGGCAGCGCCCGATTGATTTTCACTTGATGGGGTTGACCAAACTTGGTGCCAAAATCGAGCTGGTTGGCGGCAATGTGGTGGCCAAAGCGGACCGGTTGCAGGGGGCGGACGTATACTTCGATCAGGTAACAGTCACTGGTACCGAAAATCTGATGATGGCCGCAGCTCTGGCCAAAGGGCGAACGGTGCTCCATAACGCTGCCAGTGAACCCGAAGTGGTTGACTTGGCGGTTTTGCTCAATCGTATGGGCGCACGAATTATGGGAGCCGGGACTGCAACGATGACTATCGAAGGCGTGGAGCGGTTGAACGGTGCCGAACACACCATCATTCCGGATCGGATTGAGACGGGAACGCTGTTGGCTGCTGCTGCTGCCACCAAAGGAAATCTGGAAATCACGGATTGCTGTCCGGACCATCTGACTGCGGTCATAGACAAATTCCGGGAAACCGGGCTCATGATTGAACAAATCAGCGATGTGGCGTTACGGGTGGAGTATGCACCGTTGAATGCTGCTGATATTACCACACAACCATTTCCGGCTTTTCCAACCGATATGCAGGCGCAGTATCTGGCGGTTATGACCCAGGCGGAAGGTTCGGCGGTGGTGACGGAAACAATTTTCGAAAATCGTTTCATGCACGTCAGCGAGATGCTGCGCATGGGAGCGCATATTACACTGCGGGGAAATCAGGCCATTGTGCGCGGCCATTCACAACTGACCGGAGCCAATATCCAGGCGTCCGATTTGCGAGCCAGCGCTTCGCTCGTTTTGGCAGGATTGGCCGCCGAGGGTGAGACGGTCATTGATCGGGTCTATCACATTGATCGCGGGTATGAGCGCATTGAAGAAAAACTGCGGTCATTAGGTGCACAAATGGAACGATTTCGGGGCTAAAACAAGTGGTGTGGTCAAGTGTTCACTGTGCTCGGCCATCATGCTTGGGTGCGAACACCGCCTTTTGGGCGGGACAACAAAAACATTAAGGACAATCATTCATGGCAGAAAATGACAACATTTTTCTGAAAATCACTCGGGGGGAAATTCCGGCTGACATTGTTTACCAGGACGAACGCTGTATTGCTTTTCGTGACATCAATCCCCAAGCTCCGGTACATATCCTGGTGATTCCGCGGGAAGCATTGGAATCACTCAACGACGCCTCGCAAAGCGATGAAGGTTTATTGGGACATTTGCTACGGGTGGTTTCGAAAGTTGCCAACAAAGTTGGAATTGCCGAAAAAGGATACCGGGTGGTGATCAACACAGGCCAAGATGGCGGACAGACTGTTTCCCATCTGCACCTGCACCTCTTGGGCGGACGCGATATGACTTGGCCACCCGGCTAAAATCCAGGTTCTGGGTTCTGGGTTTTGAATTTTGAATGGAAAAACATTGGAATATTAAGACTCAAGACCCAAAACCCCAAACTCAAAACTGCAAAGATGAGAGTTTTGATCGTTGAAGATGAACCAAAATTGGCAGCCTTGCTCAGGCGGGCATGTGAAGAAGAAGGAATGGCCGTTGATGTGGTGGGGGATGGGGCCGATGGTTTATGGGAAGCGACTGAGACGCCGTATGATGTGATCGTGCTTGATGTCATGCTGCCGGGAATGGATGGATTGACGGTCTGCCGGGAATTGCGCAAAAAGAAAGTTCAAACCCCAATTCTGATGCTGACAGCCCGTGATGACATTGACGCCAAGGTTCAAGGGCTAGATGCAGGAGCGGATGATTACCTGACTAAACCATTTGCTTTTGCCGAATTATTGGCCCGCATTCGGGCCTTGATTCGGAGAAACCGCCCGGCAATTTCAACTGTATTACAGGCTGGGGATTTGGTTCTTGATCCGATAACACGCCGGGTGACTCGCGCTGGTAAGGAAATCGCACTCACGGCCAAGGAGTTTGCCCTGCTTGAGTGTTTCCTGGCGCATCCTAATCAGGTTCTTTCCCGGACGGTTCTTTCTGAAAAAGTCTGGGATATGTCATTTGATACCTTTACCAATGTCATTGATGTGTATGTCAATTATCTGCGCAACAAAATTGACCGTGATTTTGAGCCGAAGTTATTGCATACAGTGCGCGGGGCCGGGTATGTGCTGCGCACGCCAGGTTAATTGAGAATTGAGAATCCAAAGTGCGGGATTTTCATTTGAAAATTCGTTTCTTATCCGCAAAATTCTCAATTCTCAATTCTCAATTCTCAAAAACGTGCATCCCAGGGACGCCGCCATGAAGAAATGCCCAAAATGTGGACGTGAATGGCCGATTAAGATGCGCTTTTGTCCAGAGGACGGGACCCGTCTGCCCGAAGTCGTTGTGAGCGACGATATTTTTGTCGGACGCACGTTTGAAAACAAATATCTGATCAAATCAAAATTGGGACAGGGAGCCAGCGGAGCAGTCTATCGCGCCAAGCGACTGGTCATTGAAGATGATGTTGCCATCAAGGTCCTCAAACCGGAACTGGTGGCGGACCCGGCAGCCACGGAACGATTTCGCCGGGAAGCCCTCGCCCTTGGCCGCATCCACCACCCCAATGCCATTGCGGTGTATGATTTTGGAGTGACTTCGGACGGAACCGCCTTTTTAGTGATGGAGCTGCTTTCCGGACGGACCCTTCGGCAAATTTTGAAAGAAGAACAGATGCTGGATATTTACCGCACCGTGTACCTTTTTTCCCAAATGTGTGCGGCACTCAACGCAGCCCATAAAAACAAGATCATCCATCGTGACCTGAAGCCCGAAAATATTGTGATTGAAAAGTTTGAAGGCCAGGGCGAAGTTGTCAAAGTCATTGATTTCGGGCTGGCCAAACTGCGATTCACCGGGAATTTGATGAAAACCCTGACGGAACAGGGACGGGTGGCTGGTACTCCTTATTACATGTCACCTGAACAATGGATGGATAAAACAATTGACCCGCGCACCGATGTGTATGCCTTGGGTGTGATTTTGTATGAGATGTTGACTGGGTGTGTTCCCTTTAACGCCCCAACCGTCATGCAGCTTGCGAACAAACACGTGAAAATCCCGCCGCAGCCGCCAAATACCCTACGGCGTGACCTGCCCAAACCCATCTCGGATGTAGTCCTGCATGCTTTGGCCAAAAAGCCGGATGAGCGACCTTCCTCCACCCTGGAACTGGCACAGGAATTAAGCGATGCTGCCGAGTGTTCCATGCCGCCCCCTTCGAGTCAGCGGAACTCTTTCATTCGACAGTAATGACTTGCCTGGTACGATTTGCCTTTCCTGCTTCCAGGTCCCCCAAGAGGTAGGTTCTGGTCTAAACACCAGTTTAGTGCGCCGACCGTTTGGGTGCCCCTGATTTGGCCCGAACTTTGGGTTTGGCCGGTTTCACCAGCTTGGGAATCTGCTCCATCCACTTCATGGACCGTTCATACTCCTGAAAAAGTTTTTCGTCAGCTCGGAATTCAGGCGTATGAATGGCTGTCCGCCCGTTGACATGCTGAAATTTGTGCTTGATGTGAAGCATTTCATGATAAAGCACGAATTCCACAAAGAATTGCGGCACCTGGGGGCTGTCGAGGGTGCGACTGATGGCGATGGTGTGATGGGCCCGGTCATAATGACCCAAAATCCGGCGGGTCCGGTTCCGGCTCCAGGTCAGGGTCGGACGGGTGATTTGATTTTCGAAATATTGTCGGTTGATTTGGTCAAACAATTTGTCCAGGTCAAAATATTGGCCTTGGGCGAGGGTGATAAATTTGGACCCTCGTTGGCGACGGGACTGCTCCATCGCCTTTTTTATCATTGGATGCTGGGTAAACTCCTGAAAAATCAAACTGTATTCCGCCGGGACGGCTTTCTTCAGAAGCTTGGCGACCAAAATCCCAGCAATTGCCTCACGAACCCGGACCGGAGCAGTTTTGACCAAATCCGAAAGTCTGACCAAGAGCTTACCTTGGCGCAAACGAATGGTGTTGTTGAGCCCCACAAAAGGATAAAAGGAAACATGAATTTCCGTTGGAATAGGCGTTCTTGGGGCCAGTCGGCGATACAAATTCCGTACTGTTTCAACCATTTCCGATTCAAGTTGGACGGTTGGTGCCAGTGAAGGGAGCGAAAGTTGATTCATAGGGAAAACTATAGCGAAAACCACATTTCTTAGCGATTTCATTTTCCAAAATCATTCTTTCAGTTGGCAAGTCACTGCTCCAGATCGTGTGAGAAAAAGGTAACTGGTTATGAATCAATGAAATGGGAGAGAAGCTGGCTTGCCTTGCAACCTTTAGGTGTGCGTGATACCTTGCGCCGTCCGCCCAGGTTGAGAAGCTCCATTCATTCATCCCATTCATCCTTTCAACCTGGTCAACCAGGGTGGCCAATTCAACCAAAAAAACTCATCCAGACAGTTTAAGGTATGTGCTATGTCGTTGATTTTTAGACATTTGAAGGTGTTTTTCCTGGGAGTGACACTCATGTTTGCCAGTCCGGTTGGAGGACAGGAGGTGCCGCCCAAGAAAAAAAGCACAACCGGTTCAAGTCCGGCTTCGACAACTGGCTCTCAAACCAAAAAACCAGCTTCTTCAACGAAAACGACACCTACGCCCGGAACCAAACAGACAGGTGCTGGCAATACTGCTCAGAAGCCGTCCGCTACTCCTCCGAAAACTACAACCGGAACGTCTACACCCAAACAGACTGGGACAACCGGAACCAAACAGACTGGAGTCACCGACCCTCAGAATAAACCCAAACCAATGGGTACAGTGGAAACCATCCAGAGTTATCTCGCCAGAATGAGTGTCAAGACCGATAAACCACAGCAACCTGGCAGCAATACGATTGTCACACATTATCCCTTTGATAAGGATGTGAAGGGTGGGAAAGAGATTGACTTGGTGGTTGTGTATATGCCGAACAAAAAACTCATTGGCTTTTATACCTATGAGTTTGGCAATGCTGGAAAAGCCAAGGACCAAACCGGGCTTTACAAAACGTTGTTGAATCTGAATGACCGACTGGCCATTGGGAGCTTTTTTGTTGATAAGGATCAGGACATCGGGTTGAAATTTGCCTTGCGTACCGAAACCAATGTGAGTTTCGACGAATTCCAAAGCGTTTATTTCGCCATGATTGCTGCGGTCCGGCAGTACCGCAGTCAGGTGGCGGAATTTTTTGACACACCTTCTGCCCGGACCAAACCGGCTGAAACTGCTGTGCCAACTTCCGAGCCGGCTGTCAGTTCCCACCGGGGAACCTCTGGTGTGGTTCCTGTCAATGGCAAAAAGTCCGAATCCAAAGAAGAAGATACCCGGCAACGGAGGGTGAAACAGCTTTAGGGCTCAGGGGGCGGGTTCAGGGTTTTTTGATAATTGATTTGAATTCTGTCAACATCTTTCAAAAGTGCCAAAGTTGCAAAACCCTGAACCCTGAACCCTGAACCCTAAACCCTGGATGGTATATGTTGACAATTGCACTTGCCAAAGGACGCTTGCAGGAAAAGACCTTTGAGCGATTGAAAAAGGCTGGAGTTCATGCTGACCTTGGAGCGTTGGGCTCCCGGCGGCTGTCAGTGGAAGATACCAGCGGCAAATACAGTTTTTTGCTGGTTAAACCAGGTGATGTGCCAATTTATGTCGAGCATGGTGTGGCCGATGTAGGGATTTGTGGTCGGGATGTGATTCTGGAATCCCAACCTGATGTGCATGAACCTCTCGATCTTGGTTTTGGAGCCTGCCGTCTTGTCGTTGCCGGGAAACAGGATGCCATCAACCAAGGGCACAACCTGTTGTCCCGATTGAAGGTTGCCACGAAGTATCCGCAGGTCGCCACCCGTTATTTTCATGAACGGGGGACTCCGGTGGAAATCATTCCTCTGACTGGTTCAGTGGAAATTGCTCCTTTGCTGGGACTCTCGGATTGTATCGTGGATATTGTGGAAACCGGGCGCACCCTGGTTGAAAACGGCTTGGTTGTGTTTGACACAATTGCTCCGGTAACGGCACGGGTGATTGTCAATCGGGCGAGTTTTCAACTACAACGGAAAGGGTTGTTGATTTTGCTGGCAGCACTTGAGCCGTCGGCAGAGCACTGACAGAGCTTTAGATTTTGATTTCCTGCCACCCCCAGGTATTTTGTTTATTTTGAGAAAGTTACATGGATATTTTACGTATCGGTGACGAAGCGAGTACCCGTCACCTTGAGCATATTTTGAGTCGTTCACAGGTTACGGATGAAACATTAAATCAAACCGTAGCTGATATTTTGCGTCAAATACGGGAAAATGGCGATACCGCCCTCTGTTCGCTCACCCAAAAATTCGACCAAGTGGTTCTGACTGCTGAAACGCTGCGGGTTTCGCCCGAACAGCTTGAGACTTTGGCCAGCCAAGCCAACCCGAATGTCCGACAGGCTCTGCGGCAGGCAATCGAGAACGTGCGGGCTTATCATGAACGTCAGTTGGAAGCTTCCTGGATGTGGGAACAACCCGACGGGGTGAAGCTTGGGCATCGGTTAAATCCTTTGGATGCAGTTGGGTTGTACGTTCCAGGGGGCCGCGCGGCATATCCGTCTTCAGTTGTGATGAATGCCATTCCGGCACAAGTGGCAGGAGTTCCCCGTATCGTGGCTGTCACACCTCCTGGAAATTTTCAAGCCAATCCGATGATTGCAGCGGCTTTGGTGGATTGTGGTGTGACAGAGGTGTATACCATTGGCGGGGCCCAGGCTGTGGCAGCTTTGGCTTACGGCACGGAAACCATCAGACGGGTTGATAAGATTGTGGGTCCGGGAAATATTTATGTGACTGCGGCCAAACGGCAGCTTTTTGGGGTGGTGGATATTGATGCGATTGCCGGCCCCAGCGAAGTGGTGGTGCTGGCTGACGAGACTGCCCGTGCCGATTACGTGGCGGCAGACATGCTTGCCCAGGCCGAACATGACGAGGAGGCTGCGGCTGTCTGTATCACCACCAGTTTGCGGCTGGCAGAGGAGGTTCGGGAAGAACTGAACCGACAGGCCGCCAAATTGTCGCGCCGCCCAACCGTGCTGGCATCCTTGCATAACTATGGCGGCATCTTTCTGGCCAGTGACCTGAACGAAGCCTGCCAAACGGTGAACCACTTGGCACCGGAACACCTGGAAATCATGACTGCTGACCCGGAAACAGTGGCTGCCAGGATTCGCCATGCCGGAGCAATTTTTCTGGGTGACCATACGCCGGAACCCGTGGGCGACTATTTTGCCGGTCCCAGTCACGTGCTGCCGACCGGTGGCACCGCCCGGTTTTTTTCACCGTTGGGGGTCTATGATTTTGTCCGGCGGACCAGTATTATTTACTATTCGCCAAAACGGTTGGCACAAACTGCCGATGCCATCATTGCATTAGCCGAATGTGAGGGGTTGGACGGTCATGCGCAGGCCGTTCGCATCCGAATGAATTGAGAATTGAGAATTGGGGCAAGCCTTTTTTGAGACCTCATTTTTCAGTCAACGCAATCAGATACAGCAAGAAATAGGTCTCAGTTTCAATTCTCAACTCTCAATTCTCAATTATAAACGAGCCAGGGTGGGCCAAATATGTGGTGGGAATCCATACGCAACTTTTTTGTAAGTGGTGTGGCAATTGACCTCGGGACAGCAAACACGCTGATTTATTCCCGTGGCCGGGGAATCATTCTTAATGAGCCTTCGGCCATCGCCGTCAATAAAGACACCGGGCGGGTGGTCTGTGTTGGACGCGAGGCGACCCTGATGCTTGGACGCGAACCCTATGACACCGTGGTTCATCGTCCGATGAAGGATGGCACGATTGCGGATTATGACTTGGCGGAAAAGATGCTCCGCACGTTTTTCCACAATGCCTGCCGTCGCGAATACCGGCGCTATTGCAAGCTGGTGGTTTCAATTCCCAGTTCGGCCACCCAGACCGAACGGCGTGCCCTGCGCAATGCAGCCCACAGCGTCGGAGCCAATAAGGTCTATCTGATTGACGAAGGCTTGGCGGCTGCCATGGGAGCAGAAGTCATGTTGCGCAGCCCGCATGCCCAACTGTTGGTTGATATCGGGGGCGGCACCACCAACATTACCATTGCCACCATGACCGGCATCATCGCCTCGAAGTCACTTGAGATTGCCGGTACCCGCATGACCCAGGACATTATCGAGTACCTCCATCGCAAGCATAAACTGGTCGTGGATGAACAAACTGCCGAGCAAATCAAAATTAACCTGGGGGCGGCCATAGAACAGGACCGGGATGTTTCGATGCTGGTTGCCGGGAAGAGTCTCTCAAATTATAAAATCCGCGAAATGAACATCTTGCAGAGCGAAGTGGTCGAAGCACTGGACCATACCCTGTCCACCATCATCGAAGGTGTCCGACAGGTAATCGAATTGAGCAAACCGGCGGTAGCCGTGGATATTCACCGGACCGGTGTGACGCTGGCCGGAGGCGGGTCGCTTCTGCGGGATTTGAACCGGCGGTTTCATCTGGAACTGGGGCTCCCAGCCCAGCGGGCTTCCCATCCAATGGAAGCGGTGGTGACCGGAGCGGGAATGCTGCTGGACCGTCCGGAACTGCTCAAACGGTTTGCCGGAGCTGACCTCGTGCGCAACGAGGAATGGGTGGATGTACCTGACATGCCCGCCGCTGGATAATGGCAAACTCTTGTTTCCCAGCTTTGAAAACAAACCGGGAATGGTTGTTACCCTCAACCATTCCCGGTTTTCTTTTGGGAACGGAAAATTTCATGCTTTGGCCTTGGAGTCAGTGACTTCTGGGAACAGGACTTGATGGGTTTGGGGAAAAAGAAGTTTTAGATAGTCATCCGGGTTCCGCACGGTGTAGCTGGTTTCCGTCAATGCTTTCGTCACCGCCACACGTTCTGGCTGAGACAGTTTTTGGAAAGCCGAAACAAAAGCTTTATCGCCCACAAAATGAAGCAACCGCCAGAGAATCATGGCGTGATTTTTGTGGTTTTTTTCATTCAGGTTGAGGGTAAGTTTAAGCAGTATGAGCAGTTTTTCAGGGTTGCCGTGCAGGGCTTCCTTGAGGGTTGGCCGGTAGTCCACGTTTTGTGTCCAGGCCAGAACAACGAGTGCATTGGTAGCCAATGCCAGGGCGATTTCTTTGCGAAACTTTTGTTTGATCGGAATGGTACCGTAATGTTCGCTTCCAGTCACCGAATCGTATTCAGACCCGTCAAATTCATAGGTGCCCGTCAATAATTCAAGGGCTGTCATGGCCTGGATATTCAGTTGATGAAATCCCTTGGCTTTGGCAGCCAAAACCTTCAAATCATGGGCACTGGTATGAAAAATCAAACGGTACCCTTCCGGAGCTTGCTGGAAAACCCAAAATGGCCCCCTGCCGGCTCCTATCAGACAGAAATTGTATTGTTCTGAAACTTGAACAATCATCTCATCCAGTCCGTCTTCGTTGAGATCAATCACAGAAGCCGTCAGCCAGTACTCCAAATACTGGTCAAAACTCTTTTTTTCTTGCATTTGCTGTTTGAGACAGTCGCTGACCTCGACTAGGTACTCATGCCGTTTGAGCAGTTGTAAAACCTGGTAAGGAATCGGCACCGGATGTTGTATCGGGACCAAACTGGTCTCAATCGAGAACTCAGTCTGGATGTTGGCTGGTCTCCAGGCTTTCGGGGGGGGCTCCAGCAATGGGTTTTCTTTATTTCGGAAATGTTCTTCGCTTTCCTTATCAGTCAAATCCCAGATGAGCTGTTCAGGTAGCGCAGGAGCCCAAGTTGGCTGCGGAAATGGCATCCTGCTCAGCCCTGTGTCGGGAAAACTGCAGGCATAGACCAGTGCAATAGCCAATATGCCGACGGAAATAAGTAAGAAATGTTTAGGATTCATAAAGCCCCCAGTCTGAGGTTGTCATGTCATCACCTGACTTGACCGATAACAATTTTTCAATCCAATCCATGAATGGAGCCTGACCTAAAGTCCTTTAGTATCTTTTGGTTGGACTGGCCAGAAACGTATGATACCGGCTTATCAGGTCATTGAGTTTTTTTGCTGGCTGGTACTGGCCGGGGTTCTTGGGTTTTTTATAGTGGCTTTTAGGATTTGTGTTCGGGTCTGAAATATTTCTATCAGGCAGGCTCGCCCATTCCAGACAACCAAGTTGAAGCGCTTTTTCAAGCTGACCGTTGAGCAAAGGAACAATCATTTCCCTTCGACGCAATAAAGCTGCACCGCCAAGGTCCTGGTTGAATGGGGAAAAATCTTTGAATCCGTACTGTTTGGCGAGTTCTGCCCAGGTATTTTTGAGAAATTGGTAACGTCCGGCAGCGGTGCTTCCTTGATAATTTTGGCCCGGATGCTTGGAAAAATCTGAAAAAGTCCCTTTTCCATAGATGACGTTATAGTCTCCACTTTCGGCCCAGGCAATTGTATCTAACATGGCCCAAAGCTTGGGATTTTTCAGGTCAGCCAAGAGGCTGGCTTGACTCGAATTATCCACCTTTCCTGAGCCGGATTGAGCCTTTTGACTTGCTTGGTGGCTTGCAACCACAGTGTGATGGGGAATCTTCTTGGCAGCGGCATATTGCCCGGCGGTATGGTGCTCCCTGATATGGACCAGATTCGCACTTGTAATTCCTCTCGAATTGGCAACGTTGTTGGCAACCGCAAAGAGTCTGGTGATGGTTTTTCCTTTCGGGTCAACCCGACCATCAGGAATTCTGATTCCCATCACTTCGCGCTGAAAGAAATCAATTGCATTTTGGGTGTTCATGTCGCAAACCCCATTGCTGGGAACGCGTCCATACAGTTGATTCATTGGTATTAAGTTGAGCAAGGTTTGTACACTCCTGACATCATCTGCCCGGTTTTTGGCATTACGCCCCACAGAATAATTGAGAATATCGGCCATATTTCCTCCCTAAAAGGCTTCAAAATGTAAAATCAGGCTGCCGCTTCAGTTTCGGCAGGCTGCAAAAGCTTGTCCCGGTGGGTAAAGCAAAAGGAAATGAAGGTATCTTCTTTGACAAAGAGCCGAACCGGGAAGGGCAGCGTGCTATAGGCCATCGCACAGACTGGGCGGAACAGTTCGTCGTTTTGCATGGCGACCCGCGCTCCCGGTTTTACCTTTTCCTGGAAAACCTGTTTGATTTTGGGCAGGCAGGTGTTGATAGCGTCGAGTACCTTGGCATTGAGTGGTGGAGCCGGGGTTTCGGTCATGGGTTGCAGCGTTTCGGAATTCATCGTTTTTCTCCTTGGAAACAGTCAAATTCGAAATTTGTTATGTGTCAGGTCAACTGCAAACCTTGTGCCGAAGGGTAAATTTAATTTTTGAAAATGTAGCTAAACTCTTGATGTAGTTGTGATTGAAATGGGTTTTGAGGTCCTTGGGGAGAGGGAATTCTGAAACGGAAATCAACGACTGTATTGAAAATAAAATTGGAATTTAATTTTTTGATTTGAATTTATCCACGAAGAGGCACGAAGGGGCACGCAGAAAAGCCGGGTTGGTTGCTCTTCTTCGGGTTGGTATTTCTTTGTGTTTCTTGGGAAGAAAGGGGTTAGTCCTGAATGCGCTCCAGGGCTTCACGCGGAGTGACGAGCAGGGTTTTACTTTGCTGGAGCAAAACGAGTCCGGGGGCAGCATTTCGGGGGCGACTCAGGTATTTCCGTTCGGTGAAATGAACGTTCACCTTGTCATCATTTTTGGCCTGGGAAAAGTAAGCAGCCAGTTCGGCTGCGGCAACCAGGACGTGATGAGGAACCGTCAGCCGTTTTTCATTGCGGATCAACACATGCGAGCCGGGATAATCCATCGTGTGCAACCAGACATCAGCCGGACGGGCCAGCTTGAAGGTCAACCGGTCGTTGTCGCGCGAATTGCGTCCCACCACAATTTCAAATCCTTCCGGACCACGATAACGGCGAAACCCGGACCAGAGGGAATTCTGATTTTTGATTTTTGATTTTTGATTTTTGATTTTCGGGCGCAACTCAAAAGGAATGATGGCTTCGACAGTGGGGATAAGCTCGGCCAGTTCTTCCGGGGTGGCGGCTTCCCGCAACAGTTCGAGCGCCGTTTCAGTCGAATTTTTGGCTTCGGTGAGTTTTTGCAGCCGCTCGGCCAATGACACGGCGGCCCGTTGCGCTTTCTGATAGCGTTGAAAATATTTCTGGGCTGCCACTGTCAACGGCAAATGCGCTTCAACTGGGATTTCGATTTCCGGTTGTTCTGTTTCATAGTAGTCTATAACAACTAATCCCGTTTGAGTTCGGCATCCGGTCTTGATATTGGCGTAAATCAGTTCCCCGAATTTGCGCCAGGTATCGGCTGATTCCAATCGAGTCGTTTCCCGCGCCACTTTTTCAAGGGCCGAAACAGTTCGTTTGAGATGGGCGGTCAGGGCGGATTGCCAGGGTTGCCGGGCACTGGTGAATGCGGCAAACCCATCCAGTTTATGAAACCAGGCATCAACCGCTGCATGCAGGTTCGGAAACCGGTTCAGGTGCCAGCCAGCACACTGCATGAGAGAAAAGGTGCCCAGCCGCAGGTTTTCCCGTGGGTTCATTTGTCCAATTGGGGTTTCGTGCAACGGAATCCGGCTATAGAGCAGCGCTTCAGGTTTGTGAGAAAGCGCGGTGCGGACCTGGGCAAAAGCAGGCCACACGGAAGTCGTTTGAGCGCGGGCCAGAATTTCGCGCACCAAGGTGGGACTGCACCCACGAATCCGGCGCAGGGTGGCTTCAACCGGCTCAGTCAGGGTTGTTTCGGTAATAGCTTCCCAATCCAATTGAGTGGCGTCTTCGGCTAGGGAATGGCGCTCGCCGAATGCAACGGAATCTGTGACCCGGAGTGCATCCAGTATCCGGTTGTCCCCGCCCATCCAATAGAGATTGCTGCTGCGTCCGGTCAGGTCCAGGCAGAGCTTGGTCGTGCGCAATGCTCCTGCCGCATCGTAGCCGGTGAAGGAAAGAAGGACAGACCGTTCCTGGGGAGGTTTTTCAATGGCAGTCAGTCGGTGGCCGCTCAGTTCTTTCCGGATGCGCTGGACAAAGGCCGGTTCGCCACCGGCCAGGGCTTCAAGTTCACGTGGGCTGCGCGAGGTCAGATAAAACCTTGTGTCAGCCGGATTGGCCGCCAGCACCAGCAACCGTCCATCCGGCAACCGCAAATCAAGGGCAAGTGAAGTCGCACCAAGCGAAAAAATCTTTCCGATGGGCAGGCTTTCTCTGGGTTTAAGCAGGTCAGCCAATTCCTGCACCAGGGCTGTCAGTAAAAAATTTTCCATAGCTCCGAACAAGCATAGCAGCCCTTGGTTTGGACTCAGGCAATGAAGAACCGCAACAGCATAAACAACGCACCCGCCAGCAACATTGACGCCGGAAGGGTCAAAACCCAGGCTGAGGCAATTTTTTTGACGGTTGCCGCTTGCAGCCCCGATTTCTGGGCTACCATCGTACCGGCAATCCCTGATGAAAGGACGTGGGTGGTGCTCACCGGCAGTCCGGAAACCGAGGCAAACCCGATGGCGCTCATGGCTACCAATTCCGCCGATGCGCCCTGAGCATAGGTCAGGTGCTCTTTCCCGATTTTTGCTCCGACCGTGATGACAATCCGTTCCCAGCCAATCATGGTTCCAATTCCCAGTGACAAAGCCACTGCAATCAGCACCCAGGAAGGAGCGTATTCCGTCAGGCTGTGCAATTGGGACTGGGCGGATTTGAGTTGTTTGGCGTCGGCTTCGGAAAGGTTCAGCTTTTTACCCTTTTGCAGTTTCTTGACGGCATCATCAATCAGGAGAATATCGCTGCGCAACCGCCACCGGTTGTCTTTCGGAATCTCAGCAAGGGAAGCCTTTCCGGTTAAAGTATTTTGAATATCCTTGAGTTCTTCAAAAACAACCGGTGGCACCGTGTTGGGCGGCAGTTTTTGGAACGTGGTTTCCAACTGGCGGGCAGCGGCGATGTTTTTGGCCATGTGGTCAGCCGGGAGGCTCATGTTCAGGGCAAATTGAGCCGGAACGATACCGATCAAAATCAACATGATCAACCCGACGCCTTTTTGCCCGTCGTTTGAACCGTGGGCAAAGCTGACACCGGTGCAGGTCACAACCAGCGCAGTCCGAATCCACCAGGGTGGCGGCTCGTCGCCTTTGGGGGCTGAGTACAGTTTCTCGTTTTTAATCAGTAACCGGCAGAGCAGCAACAACAGGGCGGCGACGGAAAAACCAACCAACGGTGAAACCAGCAGGGAAAGTCCGATTTCAGTGGCCTTGCCCCAATTGACACCGCTTCCCAGGGTATGCCCCGGCAAGAGCGAATTGGCCATGCCCACACCCAGAATCGCTCCAATCAAGGTATGGGAACTGGAGGCCGGCAGGCCCAAATACCAAGTTCCGAGATTCCAGATGATGGCTGCCAAAAGCAGGGCCAACACCATAGCCAATCCGGCTCCGGTTCCTTTGGAAACGAGCAAATCAATTGGCAACAGGCCGATGATTCCCATGGCGACGCCAATGCCACCGGCAAAAACGCCCAAAAAGTTACAGAAACCAGACCAGATGACGGCAATCCAGGGTTGAAGGGATTTGGTATAGATGACGGTCGCAACTGCGTTTGCGGTATCGTGAAAACCATTGACGAATTCAAAGCCGCAGGCGACGAGCAAACAGATGACCAGCAGAATTGTACTGCCGGTTCCGAGGTCTTCAAAAAACATAGAGGCTCTTTCAAAGAAGGGAAACTTGGATTTCCAAGTTGGGTTTGGCGCACCAGCCAAACAACAGAGGGCGAGTCATCAAAACGCCCGAATTTATTGTCAACATGTTACATCTTTGGTGCTTTATGACTGACCTGTGTTACATCGGTTTTAATTGGGTTCAGCCAAATTATGAATTTTGTTCAGGGGGAAACAGAAAATCCTCAATCAGTTCACAGAGCAGGTGCTCAATCAGCAAATGCACTTCCTGGACGCGCGGCGTATTGGTATGCGGAACGACCAGCGCCACGTCCACCAAATCACGCAGAGTTCCGCCGTCATTTCCCAACAGCCCAACGGTTGCCAGCCCTTGCGTGCGTGCCTGCCGAATGGCCTCGACAATGTTTTTGGAGGTACCGCTGGTGGAAATTCCCACCGCGACATCTCCGGCCCGTCCCAGGGCATTGATTTGGCGGCTGTAGACTTGTAAAAACGAAGCGTCGTTGGCAATTGCCGTGAGCGTGGAGGAATCAGTCGTGAGCGCCAGCGCCGGGATGCCGGGACGTTCCGGGCGGGTGTGGTCCAGTCGGTGAACCAACTCCGCTGCAAAGTGTTGTGCGTCAGCCGCACTGCCGCCATTTCCGAAAATGAGCAGTTTTCCGCCCTTTTGTACGGCCTGTCCCATAACCGTGGCAGCCCGCAGGATTTCTGTACTCTGGGCGGAAAAAAAACGGCGTTTGAGTTCGATGCCGGTTTCTACGGCGTGCAAAATGCGTTCAGTAGGTGTCATGCAAATTCAGGGTCTGGGGTCTGGGGTTTAGGGTCTGGGAACAATGCCCAGGTTCCAGCACAAGTAAAAACCGGAAAGGCTAACTGCCAAAGCGTCCTTTGGCAAATCAAATCAGTATGAGAAAAGGCATCTTCATTACCGGAACCGATACTGGGGTTGGCAAAACCACGGTGGGAGCAGGACTTATTGCAGCCTTGGCCGCCTCGGGAAAAATAGTTCAGGCCCTCAAACCGATTGAATCAGGCTGTGTCACCGATGCAGACGGCGACCTGTATCCGGCAGATGCGGACATGCTCCGGCAGGCTTCAAGTTTTCCCGGACAACCTCTCTCCGCCTGCATTCGGTATCGGCTGGCGGAACCATTGGCTCCGGCCATTGCTGCGGAGCGGGCCGGAATTCATCTGGATTTGGCTGAATGTATCACTCTGGTCCGGCAGGCACAGGAACAAGCTGATTTGGTTTTCGTCGAAGGGGCTGGCGGGTTGCTGGTTCCTTTTGCCGGAAATCGGGCAACCGGCTATATCACAGTGGCGGATTTTATTGCAGAGCTTGGGCTCCCGGTGCTGCTGGTGGCCCGTGCCCGCCTTGGCACACTCAATCACACCTTGCTGACCCTGAATGAACTCAAGCGGAGAAATCTAACCTGCCTGGGGGTGATTTTGAATCAAACCGATGCGGAATCAGGGGTTGAATGCGAGGACAATGCTGCGGTGCTGGAACACATGGGCGCACCGGTTTGGGGGATGGTTCCTTATTTTGAAAACCCAAGCGAGGCGACAAGAAACCGGGTCTTTCAAGCATTGGCCGAAAAAATTGAGAATTGAGAATTGAGAATTGAGAATTGAGAAGGGGCAGGGAGTATTGGCAATCCGCCCTTTTGCTCTTCCGTGAAAAAGGATCAACACTGAGAAGAAAATTCTCAATTCTCAATTCTCAATTCTCAATTCTCAATGTTTGGTGATTTCCCCAGCTTCGGCGGTGGCCAATTGGACATTCAGCGCCTGCTGTGGAACGGCCACTTGTTTCCCGGTCTGCTGATTGCGTTTGGCTTCGGCTTCGGCCCGTCGTTTTTGGTTCGGGATGTATTCCTTGTACACAAAGCCTTTGAGGGCAGTCACAACCGAAGGTTCAAACTTGCTCCCGGAGGCGTCCTCAATCAGTTCCATGACTTCCTCAATGGGCATGGGTTCCCGGTAATGGCGTTTATGGGTCAGAGCGTCAAAGAAATCAGCCACGGCAATGATTTTTCCGCCGAGCGGAATCTGGTCGCCTTTCAGTCCAAACGGATAACCGGAGCCGTCCACATTTTCGTGATGGCTGCTGGCAATCATCGGCAGGTTTTCCATTTCTTTGGAGAAATGGATTTCCGAAAGGATTTCCAGTGTGTTCATGGCATGGTCCCGCATGTGGTCATACTCTTCGGGCGTCAATTTGCCGGGTTTGCATAAAATTGCCTCGCGCGTTCCGATTTTGCCGTAATCATGCAGGAGTCCCGCATAGTAAATGATTTTGCGTTCCTCAGGCGGAAGCTCCATGTATTTGGCAATGGCTGATGAGTACCGGGCAACGCGGGCCGAATGCCCGGCGGTCAGGTCGTCGCGGGCGTCAATGGAGGCAGCCAGGGTGCGGACAAAGCTCTCGAAGGTAATCTTTTGTTCCTCAATCAAATGGAGGTTTTCGAGGGCAATCCCGGCCTGCCGGGTGACGGCCAGAAGGAATTCCAGTTCTTCTTCTTCAAAGCTTTTCTGTTTGGTCAGGTTGTCCAGGTAGCAAACACCCCAAGTCCGGTTGGCCGAGCTGATGGGAGCACAAATCACTGACCGGATGGACTGAAAAATAATGCTTTTCTGCGTGGCGAAGCGGCTGTCACTCCGGGCATCAAGGCACAAGGTCGCCACATTTTCGCTAAAAACCCGATTGACGATGGTCAGACTCGGATGGACGGTGCTGGGGTCGGTATTGCTCCGATGTTTGGCGGCTTTGACCTGCAAGGCATCCGAATTGCCGTCCGCCAGCATGATGACACCACGTTCTGCCGGAAGGATTTCAAACAGGGAATCCAGCAGTTTGACACACAGTTCGTTCCGGCTTTGGGTGGAAAGAATTGAACTTGTGATTTCGTAAAGGGCCTTCAACCGGTTGACAGTGGCGTCGGTGAGCAGTTTTTTCTTTTCAATCAGCGAAGTATTGAGATACCGGGTTTGATGATGATCGATAATTGACATCACCTGATGCGGGTCATCGCTCACCGGGCCGGGAGCGGCTTCTGAATCGCCTCCGGTTTCGAGGGAAGGCTGGGTGGCCAGTTCAAAGGTCAACTCAATTCCACCGTTGCGCCGCCCCAGACTGATGCGGTCACCGTTGCGCAAAACCGTATCCGTGATTTTGTTGTCGTTGACAAAACTGCCGGACGTGCTTTGTTTGTCGCGCATCCTGAAATTGCTTCCGTCATAGGTGATTTCAACGTGATGGCGCGAAATATAGGGGTCGTCCAACTGGAGGCTGTTGTCTCCCAGGCGGCCAATTGAAAAAGGCATCTTGGCAATGGGAATAATCCGCTCTTTTCCGGTCACGTCACGGTACTTGAGGCTGGCCAATACTTCGTTGTCAGTACTTTCGGTCATAGCCCAAACCTTTTATCTTTCCAGGCTGTGTGATTCGTCCGTGCCGGTACGCAACCCGCCTTGGAACAAAAGCATACGGCACATTGGGCGTTTTTCTTTGAGATAAAATGCAAAGAGGGAAGTCAGGTCGCACGCGGCAGAATAGCACAAATTGGTTTTCTTGTGGCAATCCGATTCCGCGAAAACAGCAAGGCGAATTCACTTTACCGGCTCGACCCCCAAACAGGCTTTACGGAAGCATCTCCAACCCATACAATGGCCGGTTTTTGTGAAAAACAACAGAAAACAGGAAGTCAGTAGCGGAAACAACCGCAAAGCGCACATAGGTTGAATTGCATGTCAGAATCAAAAGTCACATCCAAAAAGAAAAAAGTGGTGACCTCGCTCTATCCCAGCGTGGTCGTCATTGGTCGTCCGAATGTCGGAAAATCCACCCTCTTCAACAAACTGACCGGGACCCGTTCGGCCATTGTCGGAGACGAACCGGGTATTACCCGCGACCGTCATTACGGCACGGTCGAATGGCAGGGTAAAGGCTTTGAACTGGTTGACACGGGCGGCATTGTGCCCGACGAGGAAGCCGTCATTCCGTCCAATATTTTCAAACAGGCCGCCATTGCGATTGAACATGCCAATTTGATTCTCTGGATGGTGGATGCGCGGGCCGGCAGTACTCCGTTGGATGAGGAAATTGCCAGTTTGCTGCGCGAAACCGGCAAGCCGGTGCTGGTGGTGGCCAACAAAGCCGAATCTCCCAAAGTGTTTACGGCGGCGCAGGAATTCCATCAATTTGGCTTTGAAGCCGTCCACCCGGTTTCCTCCGAGCATGGAACCGGGGTCGGTGAACTGCTTGACGATGTGGTGAACCGGGTGGATGCCCCACCGTTTTCCGAAGAAAAACCCAAGGAAATCCGGGTTGCCATCGTGGGGCGTCCAAACGTCGGCAAATCATCCCTGGTCAACCGACTGTTGGGAGAAGAACGGGTGATTGTTAGTCCGATTGCGGGAACCACCCGCGATTCGGTGGACAGCTATCTGGAATACGCCGGGGAAAATTTCTGCCTTGTGGATACGGCGGGCATCCGGCGCAAGGGAAAAACCAAGGAAATGGCCGAAAAGCTGTCTGTGGTGATGGCACGCAAAGCCTTGGAACGGGCTGATATTGCCATTCTGGTGATTGACGGAATCGAAGGGCCGACCGCACTCGATGCCAACATTGCCGGTTATATTCAGGAAGCCGGAGCCTCGGTCATCATTGCCGTCAACAAATGGGATGCGATTGAAAAAGACAGTACCTCGCTCAGTCGTTATGAAGCCCAGGTCCGCGAGCGGTTCAAGTTCCTTGAATTTGCACCGATTGTTTTCATTTCGGCGTTGACGGGGCAACGGGTTTCAAAATTGCTGGATTTGGCGGCACGGGCCTATCAGGCGCGCTACCAGCGGATTTCCACCAGCCAGTTAAACCGGTTTTTCAAAGACAACCTGGAAAATCCACGGGCTTCCACTCCTTCGAAGAACCCGGTCAAGGTGCTCTATCTGACCCAGTCGCGGGGCTGTCCGCCAACGTTTGTGCTGTTTACCAGCTACCTCAAAAACGGACTCCATTTTTCCTACGAACGTTATGTGGTGAACCGGCTGCGCGAGGAATTTGACTTTTTTGCCGCCCCGATTCGCATCGTCCAGCGCAATCGAGGGGAATAACTTCATCGGAAAACGGGTTTGCAACCCCCTTCCCCAAAGCAGGGGCAACGTCCGCCGTTTCAGTCTCACCTGAAACGGCGGACGTGATTGTTTGAGGAAACATAAAATCCCAAAACCTGACAACCAGTCGGTAAGAAAATATCGCGTATGTGACTTGCACCAGGTTCCACCAGGCAAAAGACAATTTTTGAAACCCCCTTATTCATAACTCATTTTGAAAACGTTTTTTGAGGATTACCCCGTATGAACACAACCAAACTCACACAGCTCAACCGCAGTCTGGAACTCTTTCAACGGGTTCAGGATTTCTGCCGCACCCGGACCAATGTTTTCCAGGCCACCACGTTAATGTCCATCCTCACCGAACAGCTTGAACAGGCTGTTTGTGAACTCAAAAATCTGGCCCAAACCCAGGTTTTAACCACGGCGACCCTTCATCGGACCATTGAACAAGCGGCTTTGGTGCTCAACCGAATGGACACTGTCATCCAAAACGCCTATGGCTGGAATGAGGATTTGTTGCGGACCTGGAGCGCCATTCAAACCTCGCGTCCGACAACCGCGCCGCTGTAACAAGCAGCCTTCCCTTCATTTTTGAAAAACCAGCCGCCGCCGGGTGTTTCATTCCAGCGGCGGCTGGTTTTTTGATTTCATCCCGGTGTGGGGAAATTTTCCCTGGCGGGCAGTTCAAAACCGCACCTGATTCTGCTATTTTGCGCTCGCTTGGTTCCAGCATTTCCGGTTTTGCCTCCACTCTGATTTTTTGATTTTTATGTCCGGTTCACCTCATCAACCAGGTGTTGGAATTTCATCAATACAGGTGCTCTCCCAAATCTATTTTGGGGTGGCGCTTGGCCCTTTGCTGGGCGTCAGCCAGGTCGCCGCCCGTTGTTGTGAAGGGCTTCGCCAGGCATTGGGCACCAGTGCTGTGCGCCTCTGTTTGTGGGAGGATGAAAACCGGACCCTCCGGGTGGTGGCTGAGTCATTGTCAGGCCGGAAAAAAAGCACCCGCAGCAGCGACCAGTTGATTGCTCCAGCCAAGCGAAAATTGGTGGGGCATGGGTTTGACGCCACCGAATCACCGTTTTTTCGCACCCTTTTGTCCCGCGCGGAGCCTTTTGTTTTTCCCGAAACCCCGGTTGATGACCTCCCTGCCGAATGGTCCCAGTTCTGGCTGCGGGAAGCCGGATGTAGCGCGTTGCTGCTGATTCCATTGCGAGCCGCCGGGCGGTCCATTGGGGTTCTCACGGTCGAATCAACCCTGCGCCGCAATTGGTCGGAGGGGCAGACCGCTTTTCTTCCCACGGTGGCTGCCCATGTCGTGACCTCGCTTGAAGCCGCCCAGAATTTTGCGGAACTGGAACAGGACACCCACCGGCTCAATGTCATCAATGAAATCAGCCGTTCGCTCAATGCCGGATTCAGCATTGACGAGATTTTCCGGGTGCTGGTCAGCCTGACCCGGACCATTGTCGAGTTCGATTTTGCCAGTCTGTTGCTTTCCGATTCCCGCTCCAACCAGTTGAAGTTGTACGGGCAGGCCCTTTACGACCAAAGCTGGTTTAATTTCGGGAACTGGCTTTCGGCTGGATTTGCCTTGTGCGGGCGGGCACTTTCCTTGCGCCAGCCGTTGGTGATACCCCGCCTGGACCAGGAAACCAGAGTGCCGGTGAGGAGCGACTGGCTGGAAAACGGATTTCGCTCCTGTGCCTGTGTGCCCATGCTGGTGCGCGGGAAAACCGTCGGGGTGCTGCTCTTTTTAAGCCGCCAGCCGGAATCCTTTCGTGCCCGCGAGGTGGACAACCTGCGGCAAATCGGGGAACAAGCGGGGGCTGCCTTTTACCGGGTCCGCATTTTTGACGAATCGGAAAAACGCTCGCACGCAGCCAAACAGGTCGCCCGCCGGGAGGAACTTTCCAACCGTATCGGCATGGCCATCAGCAGTCAGTTGCATCCGGACATGGTCTTGCAGCATGCCGTGGATGCGCTCGGCACCAGCATGGGGGCCGATGCCTGTTTTATTGTGCGCTGTCTGCCCTCGGATATGGTGGCCCGCCCGGCGTATGAGTACCATACCAACCGGCGCTACAGTTTGGCCGGAGCTGTGATTCCGGTCAAAGACAACCCGACCCTGCAACAGCTTTTGGCCAGTTCCGACCCGTTGACAGTGACGGTTCCAGGCGAAACCAGACCGGATGTGCCTGACACCCCGGCGGTCACCCCGCCATCGGATGCAGCGGCCTTTCCGCACGACCCCATGCAGGTCTTTCTCAAGGAACTGGGGGTGCATTCGGCGCTCTACAGTGCCATTTATATCGGAGGGGAAGCCGTCGGCTTTTTGGGGCTGCACCAGTATGGCGTCAATCAGGAATGGGATTCCGACGACACCGAACTGGTTCGGGCGGTAACCCGTCAGATTGCCGTTGCACTGGGAAATGCCCAGTTGTTTTTGGAAAGCGAACGCAATCGGCAGGAGCTGGCCAACCTGTTTGAGATGTCGCGGGTCTTGGCTTCTCATACGGACCTGCGGGAGTTGTATGGACATGTGACCGAGCAGGTGGCACAAAGCCTGCATAGCGAAATCTGTTTGATTGCCGCCTATGACCGTCAGACCGAATTGGTCACAGCCTGCCTGCCGGGGTACAACATCCCGCCGTCCATGGCCGAGCAGTTTGTCTTTGTCTATACCTCGATGGGCAGCAAGCAATGGGAGCATGGTCCCAAACTGGAGAACCGGGATGGAAGCGACGAACGCATTCAACGGTTGCTGGTTTCCGGCCAATATCAGTTTGACCCGCAGGTGCCGCTCATCCCGTTGCCCCATCCGGACGTTCCCTATCTTTCCAATGACGCTTTTTCCGACCCGCATCTGCGGCGTGGGTTTATTCGCAAGTGGGGCCTGCGCAACCTGGTGCTGGCTCCGCTCCGGCTTAAAGGAACGGTGATTGGCTTTATTTATGTTGCCAATTCAAACCGGGGCTTCACCCGCGAGGATTTGCAGGTACTGGAGATTTTTGCCGCCCAGGCCGCCGAATCCATCGTCAATGCCCAGCTATTTGAAAAAATGCAGGCGCAATCGCGGCGGGATGCGGTCATGAATCGCATTCTGACCGGCCTGCGTGAATCGCTTGACCCTGACACAATTATGGAGAATGTGGTCGAGCAGTTGGGGAAGGCGTTGGGCGTGGACCGCTGCACGATTGCTTTTTTCAGCAGCCAGCAACGGTCACGGATGTGGCCCGGCGTTCATCACGAATATTGTGCGCCGGGAATTTTTCCT
The DNA here is from genome assembly GCA_019695185.1 of Blastocatellia bacterium. Classification (GTDB taxonomy): domain Bacteria; phylum Acidobacteriota; class Blastocatellia; order Chloracidobacteriales; family Chloracidobacteriaceae; genus JAIBAN01. Next base: position 43,760 of record JAIBAN010000049.1, read on the forward strand.
CTCAAAGACAGCAACGCCTTGCGCAAACAGAAAATCCAGATGACTGCCAAGCTGCGCGAGCCGTTGATTTTCAATGATTTCCAACCGGATTCGCTGGACGGTTATGCCCGCGACCATCACGAATTTCAGCAGGCGATGGGGATTCGCTCCTTGATGGTGATTCCAATTTTGCAATCAAATGAAACGATAGGGACCATTGGCTTGCACCAGTGCCAGCGAAAGCGGGTCTGGACGGCGGAAGACCTTGATTTGGCATTGCAGGTGGCCACCCAACTCAGTGTGGCGATTCAAAATGCCCGCTTGTTTCGCCGGGTGGTGGCGAGCCAGCAGCAATGGCAGGCGTCCTTTAATGCCATGACCGACGGGGTTGCCCTGCTTGATGCCGAGGGACGGATTTTGCAGGCCAACCAGTCACTGGCCCGGCTGTGCGGTTTGCCCGGAGTGGAAGCCCTGGTGGGACAAAGCGGCTGGACGCTGGTGATTCCCAAACAGGGGCATACGGACGAGCCTCCGATTTCGGAAGTCCACCGAACCAAGGTCAGCGTGCAGGCCGAGTTTGTGGATGTGCTGGGACGGATTGTCCGCGAAACAGTGGACCCGATTCAGGACGAAGACGGCAACCTGATGGGAATGGTGATGGTCCTCAGCGATGTCACCCACGAACGACAGGCCGAGCAGGAAATCCGCCAGCGTAACCGGGAGCTTTCCGCCCTTAACGCCATTTCCAAGGAAATTACCAAGTCGCTGGAAATCAAGGAAATCGTCCAAAGCGCTTTTGAAAAAGCGGTGACCGCCGTGCAGGCTGATGCCGGGCTGGTGCTCGTGCTGGACGAACTCAAAGACAAGCGCAGTCTGGCCCGCGCCCTGCCCGGCGTGCGGGTGCTGCGGATGGTGGCCCGGTATGGAATTGCGGCTGAAACCGTTTCCAGCACCCTCAAACGGCTGCAATTGGGGAAGGACTACGCGCTCCTCAACGAGTTGGAATATCCGCTCGTGTTTGAACGCCTGCTGGATACCAGCTCGCTGGTGGACAGTCCTTTTCGGGATGTGGTTGCCAAACTTGAACTGGGTGGCGCAATTGTGGTTCCGCTTCAGTCAAAAAACCGGGTGCTGGGCCTGATTGCCATGGGCTACCGCCGCGAACGCAACCTGTCAGCGTATGAAATCCAGCTCTTGTCAGCCATCGGGCGGCAAGTCGGGGTGGCGGTTGAAAACGCCCAACTGATTTCCAATTTACAGGACGCTTTGCGCGAGGTGCGCGAAGTCAATCGCCTGAAAGACGAATTCCTGGCTACTCTTTCCCACGAATTGCGGACCCCGCTCACGTCCGTCACCGGTTGGTCGGAGGTTTTGATTGAGCGGGCACGGCAATATGCCGACCCGGAACTTCAGGAGGGGATTGAAACCATCAACCAGAATGCCGAAAACCTCAAGCAGTTGATTAACGACCTGCTTGACCTTTCGCGGGTGGAGAACCGGGTGCTGCGGCTGGACCTGGAACCGGTACATATCAATGTGCCCATGTTGGCAGCCGTTCAGACTGTCAAGCAAATGGCTGAAAACAAAGGAGTTCGAATTGAAGTCAAGGCTTCGGTCAACCTGCCGTTGGTCAATGCGGATGTCAATCGGATGCAACAGGTCTTTTGGAACCTGCTTACCAACGCCATCAAATTCACCGAACCGGGTGGGGTGGTGACCATTGGGTCCGATGAACGGGACAGCCAGGTTATCGTGAACGTGACCGATAATGGCATTGGGATTGAACGAAGTTTCCTGCCTTTTGTCTTTGACCGGTTTCGTCAGGCTGACGGCAGCTCCACCCGCCGTTTTGGTGGCCTGGGCATCGGATTGTCGTTGGTCAAGTCTTTTACCGAAGCCCACGGGGGTAATGTCACAGTGGAAAGTCAGGGAAACGGGATGGGAAGTACCTTTGAGGTCAGGTTGCCGGCCCTGGAGGAACGGGTCGAAGGCCCGGTCAAACAGCCTTCCGGCACCTTTGCATTCCGTCCGGTAACCGCTGACCACCGGGCGTTGCCGCCCCAGGTTTTGATTGTGGATGATCTGGAAGACAATGTACGGCTGCTTGAATCCACCTTGCAGCGGCAAGGATTTGGCACATTGGTGGCCAACAGTGCCGATGCGGGGTTGCGGTTGGCCGAAAAACATGGGCCGGATGTGGTGTTGATTGACCTGGGGATTCCAGGGATGGGCTCACTGGAACTGTTCCGTCGGATGCAGTCCAATCCAAAACTGTCCGGTACTCCCGTTGTGGGCATTGTCGGAATTGGGATGGAGGAGGAACGCATCCGGGCCGGGGATGCCGGGTTCCGGGCTTTTATCACAAAACCATTCCGCCGCCGGGACCTGATTGAAATCGTGCAATCCGTGAGCGACGGGAAACGCTGACGTTCAGAGTTCCGCCTTCAGGCGGCGGTTTGGAGTTCCGCCTTCAGGCGGCGGATTTTGGTCTTTCCGGATTTTCAAACAATTTCCTGCCTACCGGAGACAAATCGAATTCGTAACAATTTGAATCTGTTCCGGGGTGAGAACCCCGGCCACCATCCACAGATGGTCCTGGTTGGCGGTGCAGACTGCTGTAACCCGCATGTTGCCGTCCTGTTTGGTAAAAACCGTCTGAGGTGTGACCGTTCCGGCCTGTTCACGCAATTTGACGATGGCTTCCTGGCCGCCATAAAAGACCGACACGGTTTGATTGGCATGGTCAAGATAAACCAGGTGGGCAAAGTCGGCTTTGGCAATCTTGCACTGATGCACACCCTGAAACTTCAACCCCACCGCAGACAAATCCGGAGCCTGAATTTGATAGCGGAGCAACAGATTTTGGGTTTGTTCAGGCGTCGTCCGATATAAACCCAAGTGGTCAAGTTGGGTGCAGACCCAATGTGTCCGCACTGTTCCGGCCATAAGCGTTCCACTGTAATGGGCCCAGTAAATCAAACCCGTAAACCCCAGCAGGGTTGTCAGCACAACTGTTGCAGCCACTAACGCCAGTTTTTTAAGAAATTTGGGAGGGAACCAACGCTTGATTCCGACGGGATGTGCCGTCGCCGGGGAGGTTTTTTTGATAACCGGAGGAAAAAATTCTTCAGACAGCGAATCATCCTGGTCATGGGCCGGAGAGACTGCCGCAAGTTCACTCAGGATTTTGTTGCGGACCCGGTCGTTGATGGCTTTGGCCCGTCCGGTGAGGGTTGGTTCGATGTCAACAAACACCCCAGCCGCTCCTTTGAACAGGCGATTGAGTTGTGCGAACTGTTCGAACTCCTGCCGACAGCCAACACACCCTTCGAGATGATTGGCAACGCGCAGTGACGTTACCGGGTCCAGTTCGCTGTCAACATAGGTGGACAAAAGTTCACGCACATTGGTGCATTGCATTTGGTTCATCGTGATACCCTCATTCCATTTGCGATTTGCCAATTGTGATTTGCCAATTACAAAACCGGATTTGCGTCTCTCCGCCAAACAAAATGCCTTGGAAACAAGGCCCAGGGGCAACCGCAAATCGCAAATCGCAAATGATTTAGCCTGCCTGTGATGCTCCGCGTTTCAAAAATTTCATCATCATCTGCCGTGCCCGGTGGAGGCGCGACATCACGGTTCCCATCGGAATATTGAGCATGGCCGAGGCTTCCTTGTAGGAAAATTCCTCAACCAGGACGAGCATGAGCACTTCCCGATATTCAGAGGGAAGTTTGGCCAAAGCCGCTGCCGTTCCGTTTTCGTCCATCTCAATTTTGGATTCAAATCGCAAAACATTGGTCATTTCCGGTTCGCTCATCGAAAGGTGAGGGGCAACTGCTTCCAACCCTTCCCGGCGACGGTGAATGACGTTGATCATGATGCGAAAGAGCCACGCCCGACAGTTGGTCCCCGGTTCAAAGCGGTCCCAGTATTTCCATGCCCGCAGTAAGGTATCCTGCACGATATCTTCAGCTTCAGCCGCGTTTCCGCACATCCGGACGGCAGTGCGCAGCAATGCCGGGGTATGGGAAAAAACCTGGCTTTCGAAATTTCCCAGCCTCACTTGGTCTGCTGGTTGCGTCACTGGCACAGCATCACTCATGGAGTCGTTTCCTTGTGGTCGTTGGTTCGGTCTGGCGCTCTTTGGGATTGTTGCGGAAAATCCTGAGAAGGCTCAATTTATTCTCAGGATTTGAGCGTCGGAAAAGAAAATTTTTACTGCATGAAAAAACCGGCGCAGTTGGCTGATGGCTGATGGCTGCACCGGTTCCGGTTAAGGCGGAGGGGAATTTGGAAAGTGGCGCGCGATGTGTTTCATCGCGCCACAACGTTTAGAGCTGTCGCAGCAGTTCGTTGGAAGTTTTGAGGCTTTCGCGCATGCGTTCAAGCGCCACGGAAAGTTCGCTGATTTCATCCTTCCCAACCACTGGAATCGGGCTTTCCAGGTTTCCCAAACTCATTTGTTCAGCCGCAACAGACAACATCCGTAACCGGCGGGTGATGGTCTGGGCCACCACAATGCTAGCCAGAATGCCAAAAATGGCAACCACATACGAAGTGAAAACGATGCGTTGGGTATTGCTCACGAGATGTGCCAAGAGCACCTCGACTCGGTAATCAACCTCCAGCAGGGCCACGATCTTTCCGGATTTTTCGCTAATGGGGGCGTAGCCGGAAAGCCAGGTTCCGTGGGCATCCCGATACACACCCGTATGGTTGGATTTGCCTTCTTTCAAAACCGGCACCATTTCGGCTTTCAGTTCATACCTGTTGCCAAGCAGGGGATTGTCAGTTGCGACCACGACAAATTCCGTTCCGTTCCCATTGGGGCGCAACACATAAACCGTATCGGGGTTCAACCCGTTGACCCGCACCACTTCCGCCAGATAGGTCTTGAGTTTGCGATAGGTTTCGGTTTCCACATCCTCTTTTTTCTGAATCTGGGAAATATCTTCGCCGGCAATTTGCAGGGAGGCTGTGCGGGCAATTCCTTCCAGTTGGAGCCCCAGTTGGGCTTCCAGTTCTTCTTTGGCCTGTCGGTAGTTCAACCACCCGCCCAAGGCCACCGTCAGGGAGATTAAAACAATGGAAAGCAGCGAAATTTTTACGGAGAGGCTTAATTTCATGAAGGCTCAAACTCCTGCGCGTGCAGAACTGAGGACTGAGGATTGAGGACTGAGTTCATTCTTCCAGTACCCAAACATGGTCTTGATTTCCTATCAAAAACAGAGTGGGGGAATATCCTCAGTCCTCAGTCCTCAGTCCTGCTAAAGAAGCCCGTAGGCTTTGACATCAGTCAGAAATTGATTGCGTTTGTGTGGGTCGGTAATTCGATTGGAAAGTTGGGTGACCAGGGTTCCCAGCATGGATTGCGGCAATGCCGTGACATCGGTCTGAAGTTCGCGGGCGGTTCGTTCCACCAGCACGCGGGCCACCGGTCCCAGGACATTGGCCAGCCGGACCACCAGCCCTTCAATCAGTTCCGGAGCCACCAGTAAGGGGCTGACCGTTTCGGAGGCAATGAAGGAAATGGCCCCGACCTCCACCAGGGGCTGCAACAAACGGGCCATTTCAAAGTCAGTCAGGCCACAGGTGGCGGCAATTTCATAGAGGGTTTGTTCCCCATCACAGGCAACCAACACTTTCCATGCCAGCGGGGTAATGGTCACTGCCTGTTGGATGGCCGGATTGACAGCCGGTTTGGCCAAAGGGTCTTTGACGATATGCTGAACGGATTGCCACTGGTTGTACAAATCTGAAATGAAGGTCAGTACCTCGTCCGCCGGGCGGGTGATGGTTGCCACTGCCGGGCGTTCGTTTTCAGTAAACGAGAAGGCACCTTTGGGCCAGCAGACAATCTCAGCCAGCGCCCGCTCGCCGTTGGCGTTTGGGGTTTCGGCGTGCAAAAACCGCCCGTTGTACAGAAAGACCGACCCGGTTCGGCCATCCGGGGCCATCAAGCGGAGAATGCCGGTCCGGTTGTTGGTATAAAGCAGGTACAACACATCCAAAAACGGCATGATTTCAAGCGTTCCAGTCAGTCTGGCAGACATAAACCCTCATTTTCTCAGTCGGTCAAAAGGTTTTCCCGAAAAATAATCAATCTCTTGAACACAAACCACACTGGTTTATTCCCGGACCAAGCTCAATTTTTCCGAACTGGCATTTCTTCCGGAAGGTATGAGGCTGATTGAGGGGTCCCTTGATGTTTGCTGGAAACTTCTTGAAGTGGTGAAAATCCAGGATTGATCTTGATTCTTCCGAGGCTGCCGGTCATTACGGAGGTATTTCGGGAAATGGATGTCGGAGGGTCAGATATTCTCGTCCCGAAGCTGTTCTGCTACACAATCAGCCGTTCGCAGGGCCAGTGCCATCACAGTGAGGGTGGGCTGGTTAAGGGAAGAGACAAACACCGAGGCATCTGCCACAAACAGGTTTTTCACATCATGGGTTTGACCAAACGGATTGACCACAGAGGTTTTCGGGTCGGTTCCCATCCGGCAGGTTCCGGCTGCATGCAACCCGCCTCCGGTTTCGGGGCCAGGCTGCGCCACTGTAATCATATCCGCACCGGCGAAATCCAGGAATTCCTGGGCCCGGTCAGACATGGCCTGCCATAAAGCCAAATCTTCATCGGAAAGTGAAAAAACGGTTTTGGCGGTGGGCCGATTCCATTCATCCCGACGCGCAGGGTCGAGCACCACCCGGTTTTTCGCCTGGGAAACGGTCGAACCGATGCCGTACAGGCGGACAGCCGCCGGATACCAACGGCGGATTTCCTCTTTGAAATCGGCTCCAAAGCCGGGCAGGGAAGCGGCAAAGGCAGGAAAAATTTCCGGACCACTCTGGGTCAGGAACAAAAAGCCTCCGCCAAATGACTCCTTGGAGCTTTTTGAAAGATTGACAAAGCGGGGAATCACCCCATGTTCACCCGTACTGGGAGTGGTTTCCACCGGGGTCGCTTTGAACTGTTCGAGCAGGCCCTCCACCCGGACCCCCATACTTTCAGTCAGATAGGCTCCGACTAGGCCGCTCCGGTTGGCCAATCCGTGGCCACCATCCGGAGCAGGTGACGAAAGCAGCAGTTTGGCCGTTTCAACCGGGGAAGCGGCCAGCACCACGGCGCGACCTGCAACGAATGTTTCTTTATGAGTCAGCCGGTCGGCAATCCGCACCCCGGCAATCCGTCCGTGCCGGTTGCAAACCAGTTCAAGCGCCACGGAATCGGGACGAATGCGAAGCTTTCCGGTTTCCAGCGCGGTTTGCGCCAATCCGGTAAAGGCGTCAAATTTGGCGCTGGTGTTACACCCTAAAAAACACCGTTCCGAAAAATGGCAGGCAGGCCGATTGCCCAAAACCTTGGTTAAAATGGCTTTGCGGGCGGAAATCAGGCGAATACCAATCCGCCCCAACACGTCCTGCAAGGCCAGTTCACCTTTCCGCAGTGGCAAAGGGGGCAGAAAGACGCCATCCGGTTGTTGAATCAAGCCTGCGGGTGAACCACAGACCCCCATCAGTTTTTCGATTTCCTGGTAGTACGGGGCCAGTTCGGCATAGGCGAGCGGCCAGTCTTCGCCCTGCCCGGTTAAGGCGCGGGAGCGAAACTCAAAATCGCTGAACCGGAGGGCATGGCCGGTCCAATACAGTGTTTTCCCTCCGGCAACACGGGTCCGTTTGAGCCAGCTTTCCGGCACTTCCTGCCCAATCTGGTAGGGGGCGTTTCGTTCAGCCGTGAAATGGTCCGGTTCATAATATTCCCGATTGTTACGCCCAAGGCCGCGAAACGGCAGGTCTTCAGGGAAAACATCGTTTTGGAACTGCACCAACGGTTTGGGCAGAGGGCCAAATTCGAGCACCTCAACCGGTATTCCGCGCATGGCCAGCCGGTATGCCACGGTCATGCCTGCCGCCCCGCCACCGACAACCAAAACCGGGGCCTCATTTTTGAGTTTTGCATTGTTCGTTTTGAGTTTTGAATTTTGGGGTCCGGCTGATTGAAGTGGTGCTCCCCGGTGAATTGGTTGTTCCGGACCCTGAACCCTGAACCCTGAGCCCTGAACCCTGTCCATTGGATACCCCAGCCATTTCAGCCCGGCGCGGGTCGTAAACAGTTCATTGAGGGCGTCCAGTTTGCAGATTTTCAGGAAATTTTCGTGGTCACTGCCACGCACGGCTTCATGAAAGGCGTCCAGCAGTTTGTAGCGGTTCCCGGTTGAAAGGGTGTAAAAAGGCTCTTCCATAACATCGCGCACAAACCGGTCACATTTTTTCAGTCCCGTTTGGTACAGCGCCAGCCAGCGGCGGTCGGTTCCAATGCGCTCCTCAACCATCCTGATAACGTTGGTCCCGTTGGCTCCCGGACTGTCCGCCGTGGCTGGCAAAATGGTTTCGGCTATGGCCGCCAGTGTTTTCCGCAATTCCTCCGGCAAGGGTTTGGCTGCCTGTCCGGCGGTCAGTCGAGGTAGAATGGGAGTGGCGGCAATGCTCAACGCGTAGCGCAGCCATTCACGGCGATTCATTGGAAAACTCCTTATTTCACTTGTAATTTGCGGGTTACCATGAAAACTCAGTCCTCAGTCCTCAGTCCTTTTTCAAGGAGCAGTGTCAGATAAAACCCTGCGTGGATGACCCCCAGCCGCCAAGGCTCCTCAATGCCGTCCCCCCGAATATAGACCCAGTAGGACAGCAGGCATAACGCCGAAAACACGACCCAGGTAAACCGGCGGGTGAGGGCGGCCAAAGGCAGAATCCAGACCAGATACCAGGGCATGACCGCCGAACTGAGAACCACCAGTCCACCCAAAACCCACAACCAGTTTTCGGCAAAATCCTGAGGGGAATGCACCGGACGCCGCCAGCGCCAGATGACCACGGCCAAAAACAGAAGTCCGCAGCACACCTTGGCTGGCAGGGACGGGTTGACGGTTGGCATTACGTTCAGCGCCAGCCAGCGAAACAGTTCAAACAGGCCCGGATTGAAAACCCATTCCCTTGAGTAAACCGAAAATCCCTGAAACAGTGCTCCTCCGGCATCCAGAAACGGGGCATAACCACTCAGCACCACCAGAACAAAAGCCATCCAGCCGCGCCACCCCATTTTGCGCCAGACCAACGGCAAAAGCACCAACGGGGTCAGCTTGGCCAGTACCCCCAACGCAAGCCAGATACTTCCCTGGATTGGTTTTTCCCTGAGAAACATTCCCAACGCCAGCACGAGACATAAGGCCGGAATCGCATCGGCATGTGCCGAACCCGCGATTTCCTTGATGACCAGCGGGTTCCAGGCGTAAATGGCAACCGTCCAGACCGGCAGCCGCAACTCCTTGAGGACCCAGGCCAAAGCGGCACAAACTCCCAGGTCAGCGAGCAGTAACAGAAACTTGAAAACCAGCACGCTGCCCGGTGCCAAACGGTGGGAAAGGCGAAAGGTGCCTTGCAGGAGCGGGGGATAAATCGTCGGGATTTCCTTGTAATTGATATATTCCCACTCGTCCCGCCAGAAGTCGGAGGGGAACAAGCGTTCTTCCAACTGCGGGTCATTGGTCAAAACCGGTGAAGCATACGGTTCCAATTCAGCCGGAGCATACCGGTAAGGGTTGACCCCAACAGCCTGTTGGTGGCCGTCCCAGAGATAGCGCCAGACATCGTGGTCATAGAGTAAAAACCGGTCCCATACGACATTTTTCCCGGTCAGGTCAGCCTGAATTTTTTCCCAGGAAACGCCTTCACTGATTCCTGCCGGAAGCAAAAACAATCGTAATATCAGCCCGCTCACCAAAATCGCCCAAAGTGTCAGTTTGTTATGTTGGTTCCAGGTGGCACCTGCCACCGACCATAAGGCAATCCCATAACCAGCAAAGGCAAACCCGAAGACCGTCAGAAAACGGAACACACCGGTTTCACCCGGTTCGCTGTGCAGCCGAAAACCGCCCAGCCAACAGGCCCAGCCAAGACATATCAGGGCCGGCAACAGAACCCAGACACGAAAATTGGTTTGTGCAGAGGTCGGCATGGCGTATTTCCAGGAAAGTTTTGAAACCGGGTGAACCGGCCTGTTTTGGGTGAAATCGGAACATACCAGAAAGCTCGCCACCTGACATACCGGTGAGCCTGCTTCCTGTTTGCTGGAAATGTAAATTTAATTTTAATTTCTTTTTTAGGGGGAAAGTTTTTAATTTATGGTGTGCGGTCGATTGACAGGAGATTGGTGAAATTTGCTAAACATTTTTAGATCAATGCTTTACTTGGGTTTTTTATGGTTCTGCAGGTTTGTTTTTTGGTTATGGCACAAGTGTTGCTTATAGAGAAGTCACAAAACAAATTAAACAAATTGCAGAATAGCGAAAGGAAAACCTGTATGTTGAAGAATCAACTCAAACACATTATTGGAATCGTCGTCGGTGTCATGGCCGTGTTGTTTATGGTCGGCGGGGATTCTGCCACTGCCCAAACCCGTCCGGAAGTCGCCAAATATGCCAAGGTCTATATTGGGGCGGAAGGACTGCGCGTCACGACCCTGCGGGTTGGTCCGCGCGAGCGGAATGAATATCTGGTCGGTATTCGCGGAATTGACCATCCGTGGGATGGCAAAATCTTCGTCCATCGTTTCGAGGATGTCAGTTCCAGCTACCGCCAACGGTATGAATTTTCCATGCCGTATCACGGCCACACCTATACGACCATTATTTTACGAGGCGATAGCTACGGTGAAATTTACCTTGAAGGTGAGCGGAAGGAACGCACCATTTATCTGTCGGAAGAACTCTCCGACGAAGTTATTCCAGAACATTTTTTGACTGAATATTTGGAACAGCGCGACCGCAATGACCGGGCGGCCAGCCTGGAAATCGTGGTGGACCCGGCCACCCTGCAACAGGTTTTGAAAGTGGCGGTTCCGGCTTTGCAGGCCGCCGTCACGACTCCCACCGGGCGCACAGCCACGGTGGTTCCAACGGTGCAAACGGTTGCGTACACGAAAACCACCCGTTCGACCACGACCTGTAAAAAGGCGGCTCCCAAGCGGAAAACCCAGACCGCGACGGTTTGCAAAACGACCCCGAAACGTCAGACCCAAACCGTTGAAGTAACGACGGACAACCGCCGGAATTCGGGTTCGGTTGACTTGCCGGGAGCTTCGCTAAAAGCCTTGGGGGTGGAGGTGAACATCAATCAGTAAATCATTTCCAAATGACCATTTGCGATTTGCGATTTTCAAGGCGGGTTACCCGATTTATTGAAATTTCCCTTACCAACCGATTTGAAATTGGAAAACGGGAAATCGCAAATCGCAAATGGCAAATGGCACTACTTGTTCCTGAGCTTGTAGTGCTGTTTTTGATTTTGGTGAATTTTCTTCCACCGTTGTTTTTCCACCAACTGCGCCCGTTTATCCTGACGGCGCGTCACGTAATCCAATTCCTGTTTCATTTCCAGATAATTGTCATAACGGGCCTGGTCCAGCGATGCGTCCGCAAGTGCCTGTCGGATGGCGCAACCCGGCTCACTTTGGTGCTTGCAATCAGTGAAATAACAGTCACGGGCGAAAGCTTCAATGTCTTCAAACGTTTCTGAAATTCCCTGGTCGCCAACCCAAAGCTGCAACTCACGCATTCCGGGCGTGTCAATCACAATTGCTCCGGAGGGCGTGACAATCAGTTCACGGTTGGTGGTGGTATGTTTGCCCCGGTCATCGGAGGCGCGGACTTCGTTGGTTTTTTGGCGTTCGGTCCCCAATAACCGGTTGACGATACTGGATTTTCCCACTCCGGAAGAACCCAAGAGGGAAACGGTCTCGCCAGCTTTGAGAAAGGGTTGCAGGTGGTCGAGTCCTTCGTTGAATTTGGCGCTCAACGGAAGAATCGGAACCCCCAGTGCTACCGATTCCACTTCTGCCCGCCGGGCCTCAAGTTCCGCACAGAGGTCAGCTTTGTTGAGCAACACCACCGGGCGCGCGCCACTTTCCCAGGCCATAATCAAATAGCGTTCAATTCGGCGGAGGTTAAAGTCGTTATCGAGGCCCGTGACCAGAAAAATCACGTCCACGTTGGCGGCGACCACCTGTTCCTCGGTTTTGTTGCCGACCACCTTGCGGGAAAACTTGCTGGTGCGGGGCAGGACGTTTTGAATAATGGCTTTGTGCCCTGGGCGGTACTGAATCACCACCCAATCACCCACCGCCGGCAAATCCTGCCGTTCCCAGGCTTCGAACCGCAGTTTTCCACTGATTTCGGCATGGGTTTCGCCGAAAGGTGTTTGCAACCAGTAACCTTTTTTGGTTTCAAGATACACCCGGCCAACCGAAAAACCTTCCTGGGCGAAGGGTTCAAAATGGCTCGCAAAGTGTGAATTCCATCCGTAGATTTCGAGTTTCAAGCGAATTTCCTCCAAGCACAGCCCTCTTTCAACGCCTGTGTGGGGTAAAAGCGGGCGTGTGCAGTCGTACATCGTTCCCTTGCATGCCTGAACCTGGCAGGCACACGACTCCTCGCTTTTTCAATTCACGTAACGCAATCATAGGCAACTCCGAAAAGATGGAATAAAAGGAAAACGTCCTATTGTACCTTGGCGGTCAAGTCCCTGGGGAGGGATTTTTCGTGCTGGTTGTAGTTTTCCAAAGGTTCGTGCATAGTTTTTGTATGCCTCTTTTACCCAGTGAAAAACAAATCCGGCTTGTTTTGCCCCTGTTGTTGACGATTGTCACACTCGTTTTTGCCTATACTGTCAAAATTCGGGAGCCCTGGTTTGGAGTATTAAGTATTGGCCATCACTCGTTCAATACCGGGACAACCTTGCGCTACACCCGTAATTGGTACCATGAAGGCATTTTCAAGCTAAACTTTCTCATGGTGGAAAACCCCAGGTCGGTTGAATTTCCAACCCTCAAAAGTCGAGCTCCCTACATTTCCTATCCGTCCGGTGGAATAGTTCCCATCTACGTTCTCAGCCTGCTCAGAGGGGAAGAACCAACCGTTGGATTAATTATGGGATATGATTTGGCCAATCATTACCTGCTTGCCTTGGTATTGCTGCTGCTGACTTTTCGGGTCATGTGTGGGGCGGGCTATCCGCTATTTGCAACGGCTGTGCTCTCGCTGATTCCGCCGTTGTTAGAGTTGTTGCTGCCTGGGCCCTTGTATTGGCACCAAAATGTGTTTTTTGTCGATCAGGCCGTGATGTTGCCGTTTGCGCTGTATATTTTGCTGGAACTCCTCCGCGATACTGAGGCAAAACCGGAACGGGCTGTGTTGGTATTGCAACAGTTGGTTTTGGTGTGGGGCATTCTGAGTGATTGGTTGTTTGTCCTGCTTTTGGTCGCAACCTATCTCAAGCGACTGGTGAACCGGCAAATCGGAACCTCCCCCAAGGAAATCGTGGTTGGGACTGTGCGGTTTTCCCTCATGCCGATCCTGGCACTGGTTCCCTATCTTTATCAACTTGCCAGTCAGGATTTGTTCGGATTGCTGAAAGAACGGTTTTTATTTCGGACTGGGGCAACCAATGCAGAGGTTCAATTTACCCAGAACTTCAGCAGTCTGTTTTGGGGCCAGTATATTCCGGAACAGTATGGAGCAATTGGGGTTTGGCTCATCTGGGGAACGTTGCTGTTCTGGTTGGGATTGGGGACCGCTTGGTATTTTGGAAAACGAACCGGCCTTCCCGTTCCAGCACGCTGGTTTTTACTGTGGGGATTGTCCGGCATGGTTCTGATACCGTGTTTTCTCCAGGTTTACATTTTTCGGAACCATTCGGCAATTCATGATTTTAGCGCTCTCAAGTTCTCGCTGGTGATTTCGTTGTTTCCGTTTGTCTGGTTGCCATTACTGGCTTTTGAATTGTTCCGGACCAAAATAATGAGTTGGGGGGAAACCAAAGGCTGGTGGCAGCACCCCACCCTGCGCACACATGGGGAAAAGGGATTGTTGCTGCTACCGGTTGTTTGCACCCTGATATATCTTGGGTTGGTTCATGCACAATACCGGAGTATGTTTCCCGATCCATTTCCTGCTTGGATTCCGCTCAGTGCATTTATCCGGCAAAACGTGACAGAACGCGATATTGTATTCTCACCGGATTTTGATGTGCCACAAAACCCGCCTCAGTTTCTTTCATTGACTATGAAGCGGGTTTACCCTGTGAATAGCCCCGGTGGGCTGAAAAAGATTGGATTGCAGCGATTGAAAAGTGATTTTTCCGCAGTGATTATTTTTAACAAACCACCAGGTCCAGAATGGCAACAATTCTTAGGCCGACCTCCTAATATAAGCAGCGGGGATTTTTCGTTATATCGGTTTCCCCGCCGGTTTTTTGAGGAACCCCAACCCACCACTTCATCTTAAACAAACAAAAAGCCTGCTGATTCATTGCGAATTCAGCAGGCTTAGCTCGACTTTGGCCATTTTTGATCTTTGAAAAAATGAATCAGGCAGAATAAGTTTGGGAAAACCTTTTGCGAAAGAGATCCTATGCTGACCCTGCCTGAAGAATTCATGAACGTGATCGTCA
>JAIBAN010000050.1 GCA_019695185.1 Blastocatellia bacterium
CCCATAACCACAAAGAAGTTGACGAAAAATCCACCGTTGGGTGATTCCCATTGGTTTCGCCAACAGGGTCAAATTGGCTTGGGATGATTTATTAAGTCACCCCAAGCCAATTTTCTGCAAACTTACGGATAAAAAGGGATTTCACCAGCCGGCCATATTCCTGGAGTGCTTCGATCAGAGAATTGGGGTTCGGTGCGGCATTGAGCTTGCTGAGGAGCAGCGAGGCGGTACACCAACCGAGTTTGAGCGACCCGGCCAGTCGGAGCAAATCATCCCAGTGGGTCTCGATGAGGGTGCGATTGATGGTTTTTTTGAGCAGGGTGCGGACCAGTTTGCCCGGCACCTCGCCGAGCCGGTAGAGTTGCTGGCGGCCCACATCGCGCAGGCGCGGGGAGAATTGCAACCCGAGCAGGTCGAATAAGCCAAATATAGCCTCGGTAAAACCGGCCGTATCCGTAGCGTGTTCAGTGATGCCGAGGTCGGTTTCGTTGTCGAGAATTTCATCGAGGACGACGGTTGCGTCGCGCAGGGTGGAAGGAATCACTTTGGTGCCGTATTGCGCGTACTGGTCGGAAGTCCAAGTATAAAACGTGATGCCGCGCCCAAATCCAAAATAGCGCGGCAGCGGTGTGGCGGTCGTGGTTTTCACGGTGACGGGAAACCGCTGGCCATCGGAAGATGAAAGCGTACCGCCACCCCAGTGGCGGCTCAGTGGCAGGCGATGGTGAAAATTAACCGCCCGGTTGTTGGCCAGCCGCAAGGTTTCCTCCCGGATGTACCAATTGGTCGTCCACAGCAGTCGGTGTTCAGGAAGGTCGGACATGTGGGCCATGCGCGCCAGCCCGAAATTGCCGCTTTGGGCGAGCAGACTCGCATAAAGCGTCGGGAGTGCTTCGGTTGAGCAAGCCAGGTGGGAATTGGCGTGCGTCAAATCCCGGCTGAACTGAATCCACCCATCCACCTCAATGAGCAAAGCTGGCAAGTCCACCAATGGCAATCGCTCACTGACCATCCGTTCCAACGAAATTGCCGTTGGAGGCCGGTCAACGGCCTCCAACGGGGAAAGGACCAGACAGTCGTCTTCGTCGAGCGAGACCGAACCGGTTCCGGTCAGGAGTTGGTCGAGATGGAGGGCGGCAGCGTGCAGTTCCTGGGTCCGTGTGTGCAATCTGGCGGTCGCTTCCGCCGGCGCTTTCAGGATACGGCAGGCTTCGGCACGGTCTGTTTCCCACCGTTCCGGTGGGATGAGGAATCCAGCCGGGTTGGCATACCGGCGACTCCCGGCCACCCAAACGTTGCCGGAACGGAGCGCGTCGCGCAGGGTCCATAAGGCGCAGAGTTCATAGGAACGCCGTTTGATCTGATGGGACCCGTCAAACACGAAGGGTTTCCAGTTTTTCGGAATAAACCCGGTGGGCGCATCCTCTGGAAGCATCCGGTCTCCGTTGGCCCACATTGTATGCAAGACCTCCAAAGCCCCCACCAGGGCTTCACTCTCCAAGGCGTTTTGCCAGGTAAACGCATCCAGGAACCTGGGTGTGAACTGGCGCAGATACGAATACCGAAGGTCAATCAGGTCAAAGTGCGAGTCATCAAGAGGGCGCTCGATGATGGCACACTCCGTCACCGCCGCTTGGAACTCCGGCTTTGGAATCGCTTGATAAATGGTGTGGCGGACATCCGCATCAGTGACTTTCGGATCGAGCACGATGAGCCCGACCGTTTGAAAGTGTTTGACTTTTTCATTCGTCGCCCTGGCGACCGACTTCCGCAGTTCATCCAGTTCGCGCTTGGCGCGGGCGGACACATCGTGGAGACATTGGTCAAAGAGGTCGAGCGCCTCATCAATCGTTTCCATCAATATCTGGTGCAGAAAAGCGAGCAGAACCGGATAGCGACGCTGGTTCGGCATGCGCTGGAGCATCTGGTTGGTGGCGGTCCGACCGATCCGGGCCAGTGATTTCAGGCGATTGGGGTTGAAATCCCGGACATCCCAATTCGGGACGCCATAGTCACGCAGGAGCTTGATTTTTTCCAGGGCGCGCAAAATTTCGGCAGGGCTTGGGGAGACCGCGCCGGTCCGCAACCAGGTCAGCCGGGTCACCCGCTGACCGGGTTGCACGATGAGGAGTTGGTCAAATTCCCGGCGCAAGGCTTGAGTGAGCAGCTTCCCGGCACAGTGCCAGGTTCGACGCTCCGCGTCCTGACGGGCGGAAGACACCATCCGTTCCAGGTGGGTAATGCCGGGACGGACGATTTTTCGGGCATGGAGCCGTTCGCAAATCAGGCGCAGGAGGGTTGCCGGGCGATCATGTTCCAAGGCGCGGTCGGAAAGCCACGCTTCGGTGTCCTGGCGTTCCAGGTTGGAAAACCGGCCAAACCCGAGATATTGGCCAACCTCCATCCCATGATCGGTCCGGGTCCGGGAGCGCCGTCCGTAATCGGTTAGGGATTCGGGGGAAACCGCCAGTTGACGGGCCAGATACGCAACGGCTGAAGCTGGCGCGTCCGTCAGCTTGTCCGGCAGAAATCCAAGAAACCGCAAGGCACAGAGTTGAAGGGCAAAGCCCAGCCGGTTGTCGTCACCGACTCGTTCATTGACGAGGTTTCGATCACCTTCCGACAGGATGAAAAACGTAATGACATCCGCCTCCAGAATTTCCGGGGGAAACCGGCGATAACGGTCACGATCAGCCTCGGTCAGCCATTGAACCGGCATGCGAAAGGTACCTCTGGGTTTGATATTCCCGTCTTACTGCCTCTGGATGAGTGACAGTGGACTTGGTTTGGTTGGCCTTTGCTTCTGGTTGCTTTTGGTCCTGAAGTGAATCAAGGCACAACGGGGAAATTCTTTTGGACTGTATGGTTGTTGGATGATTATGGGTGAGGGTGTTATGAGGAATCCGTTATCCAGGCCAAATGGGCTTGGGTGAAGAATACCCAGGTGTTGAGGTGGAAATGATGCAAGGTTATAGTGGCGGTTTGGGTCAATCATCCGACTGAAATCCACATCTTGGTGCAAAGACTCTATATAGCCTTTTGTTGAGGCATCCACAATTCGGTGCAGAGGCATGTTTGAAATCGGATTCAGCAGGAAGCAAACCCACAAGTCTGGTCTGATGGTCGATCCCTTCCTGGAAGTACCTGGAAGCATGATCGATTTCAATCTGGATACCCGGTCGGCAAAGCGACACCAGAGTGGTTGTCATATCTTGATTAGACATTATCGGGGATAGGGTTTTGGATGATTTTGGCTATTGATTTCAAACGACTTACCTATGCCATTTCCTTATCACCGATAATGTCTATTGTTATTGAACTCCAACCGCTTCCATTTGATTGAAACGGTTTTGGTCACGGTCGGATCGCATTGCCGGATGGCACTGATCAGATTCTCGGCAAGGTGACCACGTCCACTCAGTCGTCAGGGTTTTTGGCCAGGGCACTCAGAACGACTTCTTCAAGTTCAGAGAGCACGTTCGGGTTGACTTCGCTCAAGGGCGTGGGGTTTGGGTACAATGTTGCAGCGCGAGTTCGACCAAGAAGGTTGTTTTCCGGTGATCTCTTCCCATAGTTGGAGTCCCGTTCCGCCTTGGATAAGCAACGACTTGGTGAATTGGCAGGGAGACTGTTTTTATCACATTTTGCGTGGCCGCCAGTCATTGTGTGTTCCAAAAGGACGGGAACCGTCGATCAGAGTGTGGGAACTTGAGACTGGCAAAGAAACTCCTGCAGGGCGTTCATCCCGGCCTGAATATCGACAACCGGTTCGATCCGAAAAATTTTAAGGCACTGAATTTTGGCGGGTTGTGGGCCGTCCGGTTCCGGAGCGATTGAAGAAATTCACATCTGTCAGGGTTTGCCCTTCCGGATTCGGGAAAAACAGGCTACCTTGTGCATCAGTTGGTACGAAACAACCTATGGTGGGCGGCTCCTCATCCGTTCACCATTTTTTCTGCGCCAACCGGAGCAGGTGGTTGGGTGGTGGTAAACTGTTCCAAACCGGTTCGGATATGTACGTCCTGTTGTGGGAAGGGAATTTCAACGCCTGCCTCCTGAAAATCGCGGTTAATTGTGTTGTAGAGCCGATGCACCGCATCCCAATAGACATCACGATTGGGAATATGAGCCTGCAATTTGAAATTCAGGGTACTGTGGGCAAACCCGAAAAAGACCACCCGTGGCGCAGGTTTTTCAAGCACATAGGGGTTTTCCACCGCCGCGCGGTACAACAGTTTTTCCACCAGAGCCGTGTCGGAACCGTAGGCCACGCCGATTTCCAGCGTAATCCGGTTCGAGTCCGTGAGTGACCAGTTCGAGATTTGGCCGGTTAAGAAGGTTTTGTTTGGAATGATGACCTGCAACCGGTCAAAATCAGTGATGGTGGTCGCCCGAATCTGTATCCGGGTGACCCGCCCGGTGACCCCGTTGACCGTCACGATGTCGCCCACCCGCACCGGTTGTTCAAACAGGATGATCAGCCCCGAAACAAAATTGCCGAAGATTTCCTGGAGGCCGAATCCGAGGCCAAAGGTAACCGCCGCCGCCAGCCATTGCAGGGTGGACCAGGAAATTCCCAGTTTCCCAAACGTCATGATGCCCCCGGCGATGATCAGAACATAATGCGTCACCGCCTTGAGCGCGTAGCGCCCTCCCTGGTCAAAGGGCAGTTTTTGGAAGACGGTCACTTCCAGGAAACGGGGGATGATTTTGGACGCCGTGATGGCAATCACAGCCAGCAAGAGCGCTGAAAACACGTCCGCCAGGGTGGTCGAGGCGACTTTGGTCACGACTTTGGCCGGACCCGTTCCGGTGCCGGTGACCGGTTCTCTGACCTCGGTCGGGTAGGTCCACAGTTGAACTTTCTCCAGAGATTTAAAGGCTGGAAAGACATCCACCCAGGTCAGCCAGACATGTACGGCGAGCACGACGCCCAAGGCCAGGGCGGTTACCCGAAGCACTGTCTCCAGGGTCTGCCAGCCTCCACCGAAGCGGGTGAAGGCTTCCGGTCCGGTTTCCGATGAAGGGTCTGCCGGGTTCACAGCAGGTGCTTCGGCCTGCGAACGGACCATCACTCCCAGTCTGGCTTGGGAAAAAAGAAACCAACCGCTCCCAATCAAGGCCAGCACCATCAGGCGCTCGGTGAGGTGAAGGGCCGCAAAAACGTAACCGAAGGCTGCAATACCGCCCATCACGAGCGGCAATCCCACCAGGAGCCAGCCCCAGGCGCGCTGGCCAAAGGCTTTCCAGGATTCGGGATTTGCCTTTTCCAGGGCAGACCGGATTTCCCCAAATCGTTGGGTCAGGAAGGCAAAACAGACTGCCAGAACCAGCATCCAGCCAAGGAACAGCAGTCTGGAAGGCACGGCTTCGTCAGACTCTCCGGTCACAAACGTCACCATCCCGTAAAGAAAAATCAACGGCAGCACCAACCAGCCGGCCCAACCCAGTTGAGTTCGGAACCGTCCGGTCAACCCTTTTGTCCAGCCGAAAAGGTGCTCCCCGAGCCCTTCGGAGAGGCACATCTGGTGCCAGATTCCCCAAATCAGGAGGGGTTTCACGACCATTTCCAATCCGGCTCCGAAGACCCGCCCGAGGTTCGTCGGTTCCGGTGCGAGTTCAATCTGGCGGCACACAAACCAGACTGCTGCTGGCCACAAGGTGGCGTTCAGAATCGTGAAACCCAAAGCCACGATCACATTTGACAGTGGGACCGTTTGTTCCGGCAGTCCAACCAGACTGCGACGAATTCGTTTTTGCAGATACCGGCGCTCAACCAGCAACAACCCGATCATCACCACCGCCGCCACGGTGCGCCACGGATGGCTTTTGACGGATTCAATCAGATCGGTCCTGGCCTGATGGAACCAGCTCCAGCCAAAACCGGTTTTCACGGCTTGAACTGTGTGGGGCAGGTCCGCCCAGGAAACCGCATCGAGATTGCGAATCCACACAATATGTTCGTCAATGTAATCCGAATATTTCTGCCCGGAGGCAATCAGTTCCTGTTCCCTGGCATTGAGATCAACCAGCTTTTCCAAATAGCGGTTGGAATCGTGCAGCAGGTTTGTTCTGGTGGCTTCCCTGGTCCGGATCAGCCCACGCAAAAAAGCCAGCGCCTCCTCCTCGGTGACACCGCACAGACTGAGATCGAGCGAGGCGAAAAGCGCTTGGGCCTGGTCCTCGATGCTGCCGGTTTTGGGTTTCCGTTGCTCCAACTCGATGATGCCCAGTTGAACTTCGGCCAGGAGGGCTTCGCGCTGCATCACCGCGCTGCGATGGGTCCGCACATCCGGCAGCATCTGGCGTTTGGTGCGCAAAATCATGCCGACCGAATTGGAAAACCCGGTCGCGTGAACCCGGTCATTGATGGCGTTAAACTCGTTTGAAAGCGATTCCAGTTCCACTCCGAGGGCCTCAAGCTCCCGGTTGGCCCGTTCGACTTTCCACTCAACGCCATCACGGCCACTCTGCTGCTCCAGCCAGACGGCATTTTCCTGGGCAATTTGTCGAAAGGCGGGATGGATGTGGGTGGCTTTTTCAATATCAGCCTGGGCCTGTTTGACCGCTGTTTCAGCTTCCTGCTTGCGATGGGTGAACACCGCTTCCTGCAACAGCCGGATTTTCTTGTCGATCTCGATTTTTCGGTGCCGGATGGATTCAAGTCCGTCGATGGCGAGTTGTTCCCGCAGGTCAAAGGTGGCCAATTCCTTTTCCTGGAACCGGATTTCCGCTTCGGTGGCGATTACGGCGGCGGCAATTTCATCCGCCCTGGCTGAAAGGCGTTCATCCGTTCCGGCTGTCTCTGAAATCACCGGCAGTTCCGGTTTCAACCCGGCCAATCGCTGTTTGGTTTCCACCGTGAGAGAAGGCAGCAGGGACCTTCGTTCCCGAAGGGTTTTCAGCTCACCAGTTCGCGAATTCTGCTCCAGGGTGATGGCATCAGCTTCAACCGTGGCCTGGGCCAATCGTTGTTCCAATTGTTTGACGGTCGCATCGGGGGGAATCTCACCCACGGGTGCTTGAGAAACGTGACTGGCTTCCGGTTCCGCTGACTGAAGTTGACGGGCGGCGTGGACCTGCAATGCCTCCAGTTTTTCGGTCTCGCGCTTCCAGGACTCGGCGTTTTTCAAATATTCCAACGCCTGGCGGTAACGTTCCAGCAGTTCCGCTTTGACCGCCTCATCCTGGTTGCGGTCCGCTTCAATCGCTTTCCGCCGGGCTTCCAGGGTGGCAACCGTCAACCGGTCGGTCTTGCGGGTTTGCCCTTCATTCGGAGCAGTCAACCCGGCCACCAAGACCGGAGCCAGAAAGACTGCGGCAAGAGTCCTCAATTGAAATTGGTTTGGGAGCAACCAGCACGGCATGGAGTGACCTTCGGTTGAAGCGGTGATTCCCGGATGAGACCGAAGAGTGGTGCGATATTCCAAATCGCAGTTCTCTTCCATCAGTTGGGTTCAGCCCGGTTTGCAAATACGGTTCAACAAAACCGGCATGTGGATGTAACCAACCGGCTCCGAGCGCGATTTGGAAAATCGCGCCACCATTGGACCGGTTATTTTTTTAGGACCGGCATTTGAAAGGACCCGCTGGTCTTTTCAATGTACTCGTTCAAAAAAAGCGAACCACCCACCACCTGGACGTGGTTGCGGGTCAGGGTTTCGATGGTTTCCACCCCATACTCATCAATGAAAGCCACCTCGGAAACATCCAGCACGATGTTTTTTGACCGACCGAGTTGTTCGACGCAGACCCGCCGAAGTTCATCCACCCAGTTGCCGACAATCCGGCCTTCGACGTGGATGGTGGTGGTGACATCTGTTTCAGTGAGGTCCATACGCAGCATATTCGAATTCTCCAGTTTATTTTTTATGAATGACTTTTGGTGGGCCGACGAAGATTGAGTTTTTGCAGGCGGCTCCGCAGGGTGTTGGGTTTCAAATCCAAAATGGCGGCGGCCCCTTTGGCCCCGTCAATGACCCAATTGACCTGCTCCAAAACCTGCACGATATGGTCACGCTCGATTTCCTCCAGACTCCGCAACGGGTGTGGGGTGCTCGTGAAAGGGAACGGTTGGGAGTCAAAGCAACCGCCCGAACCCGGCAACCCGGCACCTTCCTCGTCGATTTCAAAAACCGGCCCATCGGTCAGAACCACCGCCCGTTCCACCACATTCTCCAGTTCGCGGATGTTTCCCGGCCAGCCGTAAGCCGTCAGCCGGTCAATCGCGGTCGGCGTGATGTGGGTGATTCGTTTTCCGATGCGGGTCATGTGCTTGCTGACGAAATAACGAACCAGGAGCGAAATATCCTCCCTCCGGTCCCGCAAGGGCGGCAGATCGATGGGAAAGACATTCAGGCGGTAATATAAATCCGCCCGAAACCGCCCTTCCTCCACCGCTTTTTTCAGGTCCCGGTTGGTGGCGGCGATGACCCGGACATCCACGGGAATGGTTTTGGAGCCCCCGACGCGCTCAAATTCCTGTTCCTGAAGCACCCTCAACAACTTGGCCTGGACCTCAAGGCTGATTTCACCAATTTCGTCGAGAAAAATGGTGCCTCCGTGGGCGAGTTCAAACCGTCCGATGCGTTGGGTGATGGCACCTGTGAACGCGCCTTTTTCGTGGCCAAAAAATTCGCTCTCGATCAGACCGTGCGAGAGGGCGGCGCAGTTGACCTTGATGAGCGGGCGGTTTTGCCGCTTGCTCCGGTTATGAATCGCACGGGCAATCAGCTCCTTGCCGGTGCCGGTTTCCCCGATGATGAGAACCGAGGAATCAACCAGCGCCACCTGTTTCACTTTTTGAAAGACCTTGTGCATGACGGGAGTCGTCCCGATGATCTCTTCAAAATTGTATTCGGCCTTCAATTCCTCCTGAAGATAGCGGTTTTCCTGTTGGAGTTTCCGGATTTCGGCTTCGGTTTTCTGGCGTTCGTCAATGTCGTGCAGAATGACCGTATAAAAGCCTTGGGAGGCGACCTTGACGTAGGAAATCGAGCCTTCAATGAAAAACGCCTGCCCGTCGGCACGCAGCGCCGAGAGTCCCTCCGGAAGCCAGATGCTTTGGCGGGCCTGTGGATCCTGACTCAAAGCCGCTGCATACTCCATAAAAAACCGGCTCAAGCCGTCCGACAAAAAGAGAGGCAGGGGTTTGCCCAATGCTTCCCTGGAAGTGATGCGAAACACCTTTTCGGCGGCTTCATTAAACAAGGTGATCCGAAGCGACTCATCCACGGTCAGAATCGCATCCATGGTCGAGCCTAAAATCCGGGACAGCCGGAGTTCACTGTCGCGCAGGGCCTGTTCCATGCGAATCCGTTCCAGTTCCACCCGCGCCCGTTCCACGAAGACATGAAAAATGGAAAGAATGTGTGATTCGTGAAAGATCGGTCTTTCGTCAAAGGCCACCAGGTGCCCCAAAACCCGACCGTCTTCGGCCATCATCGGCACTGCCAGGTAGCCTTGCGCCTGCCACCGAACCAGTTCTGCATCCGCCGGATAAAGATGCGCGGCCCGTTCCGGAATATGGCGATAGGTGCCCTGGCCGACGTCCTCGCAAGGGGTTCCCTTGACGTCAAATTCGAGGTTGGGCTGGAAATCCTGGTTGGCCCAGTAGGCCAGGGTTTGAACGGTGGTATCGTGGTTGGAAAACTCCGACACAAACACAGATCCAACCGACAGCGAAAGAGCCAGATGTTTGACCAAAGCCCGAAAGAAGTCCGTTCCGGTGGTGGCAGCCGTTCCTTCGATCAGTTGCCGCAGCGGATACTCACTCCCAGCCGGGTTCATGATCCAGGTCTGTATCGGCTTGACCGGGTGTGTGCTTTCAAAATTCATATCGCTTCGCTCTCAAAAATTGGATTGACTGCCTTGAGCCACGCCAAAAGGAACCCACCCCTGGCATCAGCCCGGTTTTGTCATAACCAAAGTGAGGGCAACCCGTGTGCCAAACCAACGGCTTCGGGTCAGGGAACCGGTCAATCTATATATACCCAACATTCCAAGAGACTTAGCGGATTTTGAAAGGAATCGCCCGCCTGCCGGTTTCACAATTTTTCAAAAATCCAGCGACGGTCAGCCACGATATTTCGTGGGGCTCCGGTATTTCGTGGTTCAGAAGGGTCGTCCCGGTCTCCGGCATCAAAAGTGCAAGCTCCTGGCTGGAAAGGAGTTCTCCTCAATTTCGGCGGTTCTTAAGGTTTGGCACGGTTTTTTCATTCACGGCAACGTCCGTTGCGTCGGAAATCCCACATCGTTTGGTTCAAATCCTATGCGTCCGTTCCTGAGTTTCCTCCTCCTGGGAATGTTGCTTTCCCTCTTTCCGGCTCCTGCCGCCGCTTTGCCGAGCCGGTTTGCCCATTATTCGGTTGAACAGGGACTTTCCCAGATGAATGTCCACTGTCTGGTTCAGGACGGGGATGGGTATCTCTGGGTAGGAACCCAGGACGGGTTGAACCGCTTTGACGGATACACGTTTACGGTCTATCGGAATGACCTGAAAAATGAAAACAGTTTGAGCGGCAATTACATCCGGGCCCTGTGCGAGGACCCGGCGGGCTGGCTCTGGGTGGGTACCGACAACGGGCTGGACCAAATGGATCGCACCACCGGACAGTGCCGGCATTATCGCTTTGACCCGAATGATCCGGGAAGTCTGACCGGAAACAAAATCCGGGCCTTGCAGGTGGACAGTTTGGGCTCCCTGTGGGTTGGAACCTCGACCGGGTTGAACCGGCTCGATCCGAAGTCCGGCAGATGCACCCGTTTTGTCCATTCCGGGGATGGTTCAGCTTCAATCGGCGGCAATTGGGTGTCTTCCTTGTGCGAAGACCCTGCCGGTTTCCTGTGGGTCGGCACGTTCAACGGAGGACTCAGCCGTTTTGACCTGCTCCGAGGAGGATGGACACAGTTTGCCGCCAACCCGAACGATCCAGATACCCTGGGCAGCAATATTGTGACTTCGTTGTGGAGGGACCATCACGGCCTGATGTGGATCGGAACCCTTGGGGGCGGCCTGCATCACCTCGATCCCGTTTCAATGAAAATAACCCGCATGGCTGGTGATTCACGCAGTCCGAACGGTCTCGGAAACGAACGCGTGTATGCCGTCCGGGAGGATTCAAAAGGAATATTGTGGGTTGGCACCGACGGGGGCGGCCTGGTCCGGTGGGACCGGCAACATGACCTGGTTTCCACCTTCACGAAAAACCCTCACGATCCGTTGGGTATCCACAGCGACAGTGTGGTTTCGCTGTATGAGGACCGCTCCGGGGTTTTTTGGGTGGGCACCCTGGGGGCTGGTTTGCAGGGGCTGGATCAGGCAGCGGCGAGGTTTCAACGCTACCAAAATGATTCGGATGATCCGACCGGCCTCAGCAGCAACCGCATTTCCGCCTTTTGCGAAGGGGAACCCGGAGTACTCTGGGTAGGCACCGACGGGGGCGGCCTCAATTGCATGGATTTGAATACCGGACGCTGCACCATCTATCGCAACCATCCGAAAGATGTCGCCTCACCCGGTGGAGACAGCGTGGCGGCACTCTGCCGGGACGGCACGGGCACGATCTGGGTTGGGCTTTTCGGGGGCGGCCTCAGCCGGATGGACCCCCAAACCGGTCGTTTTGCCCGGTTCCGGCACGACCCCAACCAGAGTGAAAGCCTGGGTGCGGACAGCGTCCGGGCCTTGTGTCCGGAATCGGATGGCACGCTTTGGGTGGGACTCTTTGGCAATGGCCTGGACCGGTTTGACCCCTCCACGGGCCGGTTTCGACATTACCGCCATATCGGGGAAAATCCGAAGTCATTGAGCCACGACAAGGTGACGGCCCTCTACCGCGACCGCGAAGGAAGGCTGTGGATTGGCACCTCGGAGGGGGTTAGCCGCTATGAACCGGAAACCGACTCTTTTACCGTGTTTCGGCATGAGCCGGGGAAACCAACCGGTTTGAGTAATGGGAATGTGACGGCCTTGTGCCAGGACGAGACCGGAGCCTTGTGGGTTGGGACCAACGAAGGCGGGCTGAACCGGCTTGACCCAGCCACCGGCCAGTGGCGACTGTTCACCATGGAGCAGGGGTTGCCAAGCAACACCATCATGGGCCTGCTGACGGATGAATTCGGTCATTTATGGATGAGCACCGACCGGGGGTTATGCAAATTTGATCTGGGCACGATGGTGTGTCGCAATTATGACGTCCGGGATGGCCTTCAGGGCAATGAATTTACCCCCGGCGCTGCGTACCGGAGCCGCTCCGGTGAACTCTTTTTCGGAGGGGTGAGTGGGTTCAACCGATTCCACCCGAAATGGGTGGTGGACAATCCTTACACGCCTCCGGTAGTCATCACGAGTTTCCGCATTTTTGACCAGCCGGTGACGGGCTTTAACGGCGTTTCAATCGCGCCGTTGACCTACCGGCAAAATTTTTTTGCGGTTGAATTCGCGGCGTTTAATTTCACCCTGCCGGAAAAAAACCTCTATGCCTATAAATTGGAGGGGCTGGATGACCAATGGGTCTATTGCGGCACCCGGCGGTTTGTCAGCTACACCAATTTGGACCCTGGGAGCTATATCCTTCGTGTCAAAGGCTCCAATAACGACGGCATCTGGAATCAAGCCGGGACCAGTTTGAAGATTGAGATTCTCCCTCCGCCGTGGCGGACCAAATGGGCGTATGCGCTCTATTGCCTGCTGGTGGTGGGCGGTTTATGGGGGGGGTTCCGACTCCAGCAAAACCGCTACGAAACCGAGGCCGCCCTGATGGAAGCCCATTGGCGGGCGGAAGCCGCCGAGGCCAATGAGAAACGGGAACAAATGCGTGCGCAGGTCTCGGAAGAGGAACGCAAGGCCGCCGAAGCCAAAGCCGAAGCGGCGGAAATCGAGGCCCGCGCGGCTTCGCGGCTGGCGCTCCAAAATGCCGAACTCGACCGCACCAACCGCGAACTGGCGGAAAAAAATGAAGCCTTGGTCCTTTCACAACAGCAGGCCGACCGGATTTTTTCAGCCCTCGCCCAAGCGCTCCCCGGAACCATCCTGGATGGGAAATACCGGCTGGAGGAAAAAATCGGGACAGGTGGTTTTGGCGTCGTTTTCCGGGGTACGCATTTGGTCCTCAACCGGTCCATCGCGGTCAAGGTTTTTCGTCCGACACCTGGGAATGATTCGGCGGAAGCGGTGGAACGGTTCAAGCAGGAAGGTATCTCGGCGGCCCGCCTCAACCATCCCAACGCAGTGAGCATCCTCGATTCGGGCATTTCTACCGAGGGAATTGTCTACTTGATCATGGAGCTGTTACAGGGCCGGACTCTGGCTGATGAACTCAAGGGTGGGCGGGTTCTCTCGTTACTCCGGTGCCTGGAAATTTTGATGCCGGTGTGCGAGGTGTTGGCCGAAGCGCATCGGCAGGGAATCGTCCATCGGGACATCAAACCCGAAAATATCTTTCTCCGGCAAACCGATGAAGGCGAAATCGTCAAGGTGGTTGATTTCGGAATTGCCAAACTCCTGGGGCAGGACAGCCTGGAACAGGTCCAGAAACTGACCATGACGGGAACGGTGGTAGGAACCCCGCTTTACATGGCTCCCGAACGGTTAAACGGTGACCCGTATGATGGACGGGCTGATGTGTACAGCGTCGGGGTCATGCTCTATGAAATGCTGGCAGGCAGGCCGCCGTTTCGGATTCAAAACGGCGATGTCCTGTCACTCTTGCTGGCCCATTTGAACGACACACCTCCGCCGTTAAGGAGTTTCAATCCCAACCTTTCCTGTCTGGTTGAAGCGGTGGTGCTCCAGACGTTGGTCAAAGCACCCGAAACCCGTCCGACCGCCGCCCAATTGGCTGAACAGTTTGCCAACGCCGTAGCCGCCATCAATTTGGACTTCGCTCCCCAACCCGCTGGAGACGGTGGCCTTGTCCAGCCCCTGGCTGGCGGTGAGGGATTTGATTCATTCAACCTGAATCTGCCAAAGGCTTCATACAGCGAAGCTCCCACCCTCCGAAGCGAGGAAGTGGCAGGCCAAACTGAGGGGAGGAATGACCCTTTGGAATAACCTCTACCGCAGTCATATCAAATTGACTCTCATTTTTTCTCAGCCGGGATTGGATGGAATTGGCCACGATATTTCGTGGATTCTCCGAAATATCGTGGCCAATGGTTGGTGGACATCCGGCCAAGGGTTTGGGAGAATTCCGGTAACTCATTGATTTACAAGATTATAAAAAACAGTTGTGGTTTTTTTCGGCTTTGGCACACGGATTGTCATTGGGATACATCGTCCAACGGATTTCGATGAGGATGCAAAGGGTACGAATGACTGTTACTGAAACCAATCAACACCGCACCCGACGGACTTGAAGCCGGCTTCCGCGCCGATGCTCTGACACGCCACAAGTACAACTGCCAAAGTTTAAGGAGAACACAACCGTTATGAATCGCAAACATATCGCCGGATCGCTTTTGACCATCGCCGTGGCTGGAATGCTCACCGCTTGCAGCAACAGTGCCGAAACCCAATCCAAACCAGCCGCCAGCCAGACGGCGGCTCCGGCGGCTTCGCAACCGTCAGCCAAACCCGATACCCAGCCCGCCACCCCGGACAAAGCCCAGGAAGCCAAACCGGCGGACGCGGCCAAAGACAAGTCAAGCTGTGGCGGTGCCAATGGCTGCGGATCAAAGAAAGAAGAAGACAAAAAAGAGAAAAAAGAGAAAGCCAGTTGCGGCGGTGCCAACGGCTGCGGAAGCAAGAAATAGGGTTTGGGGTGTGGGGTGGACGTACATCCATAGTTGGAATGGCGTATCCCTCACCCTTTGAAATATCCCCACACCCCACACCCCACACCCGAAAAAGGAGAAAGCCCGTGTCTATCAAGCAAAAAACCCGGATTGTCATTCTGGGCGGCGGATTTGGCGGCGTCTATGCGGCCATGGAATTTGAAAAATCGCTGGCGCGCGACCCCAATATCGAAATCACGCTTGTCAATCGTGAAAATTTCTTTTTGTTTACGCCGATGTTGCACGAAGTGGCGGCGAGCGATCTCGACATCACCCACATCGTGAATCCGATCCGGAAATTGCTCAAACGGGTCAATTTCTTTCACGGCGATGTGGAGACGATTGATTTGCCCAACCGGACCGTGGTGGTGTCGCACGGAGACACCCACCATCATCACGAACTGGAATATGACCACCTCGTGGTAGCGCTCGGCTCGATCACCAATTTCTTTGATCTGCCGGGCAAGGAACGGGCCATGACGATGAAGTCGCTCGGTGATGCGATTCATTTGCGCAACCACATGATTTCGAATCTGGAGGAAGCCGATTTTGAATGCTGCCCGTTTGTGCGCGAACCGCTCCTGAATTTTGTGGTGGCGGGCGGAGGCTTTGCCGGAGTCGAAACCATGGCCGGAATGAACGACTTTTTGCGCGAAGCCTTGGAGTTTTACCCGCATCTGAATGAAAACATGCTGCGCCTCGTGCTGGTCCATCCGGGGAAAGTCATTTTGCCCGAACTGAATGAATCCCTCGGAGCCTACGCCCAGAAAAAACTGAGCGAACGCAACGTCGAAATCCGCTCCAATTGCAAGGTCAAAAGTATTGGCGAACGCGAAGTCGAACTGACCGACGGCACCAAAATCGTCACCAACACGGTGGTCTGGACTGCCGGGACCTCGCCCAATCCGCTGTTGGATTCGCTCCCGGTGAGGAAAGACCGGGGCCGGATGGTGGTCAACCAGTGTATGGAAGTCGAAGGCTGGCCGGGGGTCTGGGCCTTTGGCGATTGTGCCTCAATCCCCGATCCGAAAACCGGGAAACCGTTCCCGCCGACCGCCCAGCACGCGATTCGGGAAGGCAAAGTGGTGGCCCAAAACGTGGCGGCGGCCATCCGTGGCAAAGCCAAACGTCCCTTTGAGTTCACCACCATTGGACTGCTGGCGGCGATTGGCAAACGGACCGGCGTGGCGCAGATTCTGGGGGTCAATTTCTCCGGATTTATTGCCTGGCTGCTCTGGCGCGGGATTTACCTGAGCAAACTGCCGAGGCTGGAAAAGAAAGTCCGCGTGATCCTTGATTGGGCGCTCGACATGGTGTTTACCAAGGATTTGGTGCAGTTTATGACCCTGCGGGCTCCGACTGTCTCGCACCACCCGGACGAACACCCGGCACCGGCCCAAAGGGCGCACCACCCAACCCCGGAGCCGGTTCACGAAGTGATGGTGACGCGGTCTTTCTAACCAAGTCCTGAAACGTGCAGGCAGCAATTCCCGGTTTGGCGTAGAGGTGATCACGTGTCAAACCGGGAATTGCCGGGCGTTTACTGACAAGGCTTGAGTGAACCATGATGTTCGTCAACGGTCATTCATTGGAGTTTGGTTTTTCCAAACCCAGGAGGTCAGGCCAAACATCAATTGAGACACCCTGCCCCCGGAGTTGCGATGAAACAATTTTTGAAAATTTGGGTTGTCCTGCTTTGTCTTCTGGCTCTGGAAGGCGAGATGGCATTGGGTTGCGATTGGGGTGTTACCGGCCAGATGCCATCCTCATCGCCCGCGCCGAAACCTGCCAATCAGACGGTCAATGCCATTCTGGGTGACACCAGTTTTTATGCCTGTTTTGGGGTTTGGCCGGATGCCGACACTGATGAAACCCTGCGAATCAAGACCCACCTT
Source organism: Blastocatellia bacterium (assembly GCA_019695185.1). Lineage (GTDB taxonomy): Bacteria > Acidobacteriota > Blastocatellia > Chloracidobacteriales > Chloracidobacteriaceae > JAIBAN01. Next base: position 16,668 of record JAIBAN010000050.1, read on the forward strand.
GCCTACGTTGAAAGGTTGTTACGGCGGAAAACACCCCCGGAACTCTCCGCCACCCAACGTATCCAACGCCAAATCAACCTGGATCGATTACACCAGTACCGGCTGCGCGGCACCTTCCCCCGGTCTTTTTCTTTTTCAGCCAACCGAAAACCTTGTTTCATTGATTGGGAGGGGAGGTTATGCGCGGTCGGGTATTTGGTTGCCGAATCGGCTGGATTGGAACTGGCCAAATCCGTCAATGACCGTTACCAATATGCTCTGCTGGCAGACATGCACCTGCCTGAACTCGATCAGTGGGTTCATCAGTCAGGGTTCACCCCACTTGAACTGGGCATGATTCAACCCCAATACTTCGAGCCCATTTTACCGAAAACTCCATTAAACAAAGCGGTCAGGTCCAAAGATCTGGGAAAAGTGCGCGATCTTTTGGCGGCAGGGGCCAAGGTCAACCAGGGTGATCCTGGAAATGGATATACGCCCTTGTATTGGGCAGTCGAGCCGGGAAATTTGAAATTGATGAAGGTACTGCTGGAGGCAGGTGCCAAGGTTGACCAGCCGACCACCACTACCGGGATGACTCCACTGATGCTCGCAGTTTGGCTTGGAGAGATTGATATAGTGAAACTGCTTCTGGCAGCGGGTGCCAATGTCAACCAAAAGGACCATGCCCACCAAACACCTCTGTTCCATGCGATAACCACCCATAACCCTGAAGTTCGCACCCAATTGATAAAACTCCTCGTCCAGGCCCGGGCCCGGATCCAGGTGACCAGTCGGGATGGGAGCACACCCCTCCATGTGGCGATGAGCTTCGGATCGCCGGAGGATGTTCAAATCCTTCTGAAGGCCGGGGCCCGGGTCAATATTCAGGATACGTATGGGAATACCCCTTTGATGGAGGGAATGTACGGAGGTCGAAATCTGGAAACGGTCAAATTACTCCTGGCCGCCGGTGCCAAAGTCGGATTCACGAGCCGGGACGGTGAGACGGCGTTCTCAATTTTGATCCAAAACCTGAGATCACCTGATGCCTTGCCGCTGGTTGAATTCCTGCTGCAAGCTGGCGCTGAGGTGAATGACCTCAATCATTTTGGCCAGACACCCCTGATGTACCTGGCTGAACATCGCCACCCGGGACATTTGGAAATCGTGAAAAAGCTTCTCAGTGCCGGTGCCGATGTCAACCTTTCAGGACCCGAAGGCAAAACCGCCTTGATGTATGCAGCGGATGGGACGCTTTCCTTCCCAGGTGACCGACTTGAACTCGTCAAAGTATTACTTGCGGCTGGAGCCAAGGCCGATGTTTTGGATCGTGCCGGATGGGAGAAACTGTTGCAGACGCGACATCCCTACACGCTGAAGTCAGACCAGGAATGGCTTGAGGCTGAAGAAATCAGCGATGCGGAAAGGGAAAAGGAACGTGAGGGACCGGTTAGGGTGCTGACTGAGGGGCCACTCAAAATCACAAAAAGTGAAAAAGAAAACTTCAGAAAACAAATCCAGGCTGAAAAAGAGGAGGAGGAGCATATCCTTCAACTCTTGTTGGCGGCCCGGCTGGAAACCCGGAAACCCTGAGACCAAAGGAACGAGTATGGCTCATTTTTACGATGAACTCGCCCCTTTGTACCATCTGATTTTTCAGGACTGAGAGGCCAGCATCGAACGGCAGGGGCGGCAACTCGCATCCCTGATCCGGTCCCGCTGGCCGTGCAGCCAAACCGTGCTGGATGGTTCGTGCGGCATCGGAACCCAGTCGATTGCGCTGGCTCAACACGGGTTTCAGGTGACGGCTTCGGACCTCTCCACCGGAGCCATTGCCCGTGCCCAAACCGAAACCTCTCACCGCCACCTCGACATCCCCTTTTCCATTTGTGACATGCGCCACCTTTTCGCTCATCACGGCAGCGGCTTTGATGTGGTGATTTCGTGTGACAATTCGATTCCGCATTTGCTCACTGATGCCGATCTGGTGACCGCTTTCAAGGAAATGTGGGCCTGCCTGCGTCCCGGTGGTGGGTGTCTGGTGACTGTCCGGGATTATGACCAGGAATTGCGCGGGACAAATTTGGTCAAACCCTATGGCGCGCGGGTGGAAAACGGTGTGCGGTATGTCAGTTTGCAAGTGTGGGATTTCGAAGGCGAGCATTACGATTTGACCATGTTTTTCATCGAGGAGAACCTGGCCAGTGGAGCTGTGACCACTCGGGTGATGCGTACGCGCTCCTACGCCATCGGCACGGGAAAACTGCTTGAACTGATGCGTGCCGCCGGGTTTGAGGACGTGGAAAGGCTGGATGCTGTGTTTTACCAGCCGGTGCTGGTGGGTACCCGCCCGAAAACTTCATGAACGCACGTGCGCAACGAGAGCGAAACAAACCGTCTTATTTTGTCTTGGGTTTCGGCAGCGGTTCGGTCGTCTGTTCCGGAACCTGGGTGGTTTCGTGTTCAAAGGTTTCGATCCACGTTCCCGGCTGCGCCTTCGGATTGGTAAGGATTCCCCATTTTGATTGCCCATCAGTCTCCGCAGGGACGCATTCAGCCACCGCAGCGGCAAAAGCAGCCGCAAAAACCTGGGCATTCGGACGCTCATCCGGATTTTTGACCAGTGCTTGCATGACGACGGCTTCAATCGGCTCCGGAACCTCGGGCATAAACGTTTTGAGTGGCGGCGGCGCTTCGTTCAAATGCTTGAGCATGACCCCGACCAATCCGGTATTGGTAATTTGAAAGGGCACACGCCCACACAGCATTTCATAGAGCATCACCCCCAAACTGTAGACATCAGCGCGCCCGTCATAGGCGTCGCTGTTCAACCGTTCGGGAGCCATATAGAGCGGCGTCCCGACAATGTTGCCGGTGGCGGTCAGATTGGCCACTTCCACTTCCCCGGACTGAAACAGTTTGGCGATGCCGAAATCGACCACTTTGACGATTTCCCCCTCCGGTGCCCGGTGGAGGAAAATATTGTCCGGTTTGATGTCGCGATGGACGATACCGACGGAGTGGGCTGCCTGAAGGGCTTTACAGACTCCCTTCACAATTTTTGCCGCGCGGCCAAACGGCAGCCTGCCTTTTTCCCGAAGCTCCTGCTGAAGTGAATGGCCGTCCAGCAGTTCCATGACCAGATACGCAATCCCTTCCCCTGAAATCCCCGAATCCAGCACCGCCAGTGCGTTCGGATGGTTTACCCGACAGGCGGCGACGCCTTCCCGTCGAAACCGTTCGACATCCTCCGGAGAATCGTTACCCGACCGTGGTTTGAAAACCTTGACTGCAATCGGATGGTTGAGCACCAGATGCGTCGCCTGAAAGACAATCCCGAACCCGCCGGAGCCGATGCGCCGGTCGAGGCGGTATTTGCCATCCAGAACCGTTCCCGGCAACGCTTCGGCCAGCGCCGAAAAAATCCGGTCGGCTTGTTGTTGTGAGGCGGTCAGAGCCTGGTTTTTTTCCGCCAGTTCAAGATTTTTTCGGTTGAGTTCGAGATTTCGCTCGCCCAGTTGCCGGGTCCGCTCGGCGATTTTCTGTTCCAAACGAAGATTCTGTTGGTGCAGGGTTCGCAGCCGCAACTGGATTCCCCCATAGAAGCTCCCCGTCAGCCCCAACAGGCACACGGCCCGGAACCACCAGGTTTCCCAAAAAGGAGCCCGGATGGTGAAGAAAACCGATTGGGGCGCGCTCCAACTCCCCGTCGGACCTTTCGCTTTGACCCAGAATCGGTACTGGCCGGGTGGAAGATTGGTGTATCTGATCAACCGTTCCTGATTGGGAACCGACCAGGTTTGATCGAAGGATTCCAGACGGTAGCTATACAAAACCGAATTTTCATCTGAAAACAACATCCCCAGGGACTCAAAGGTGAGTGAGTTCTGGCGGTAGGCGAAACTCAGTCCCTGTTCCTGGGTCAAACGGATGGCTGGCTCATCCTGGACCGTCACGGAACGCAGGTACAGCCTGGGTGGTTTCGGGGTAATCAGGTCCAACCCGTCCCGATACCTGATGATCCCGTCACTGGTGCCAAACCACAGGTTTCCGTTTCGTTGGGTCAGGCAGGCACCCCAATAAAACTCATCATTCATGAGCCCGTCTTTGACCGTGTACAGGGTAAATTGGGTGCCATCCTCAGTGGTGGCGATCCCTCGTCCGGTGCAAAACCAAAGGCTTCCGTTATGCCGCAGAATGTTTCGGACTTCATGATTGGGTACCGACGCCGGAAGTGGAACAGGTTGAAATCTGGTACCGTCAAACCGGCAGGCCCCCTGGTCCGTCCCCGCCCAAATGGTTCCATCCGCGTCTTCAAACAGGGAGAGTACATATTCCGAAGGAAGCCCTTCCGGTCTTTTGAAATTGGTAAAACCCTGGCCGTCAAACCGGCTCAGTCCCCCCAAGGTGCCAATCCAAATGTGATTGGCCCGGTCACGCATCAAAACTGAAATCCAGTTGTGAACCAAACCCTGTTCGGTTGAAATCCGGGAAAAGTGTTTTCCGTCATACAGCACCGCTCCATTGGCGTTGCTGGTCTGGGTTCCAAACCACATGTGGCCCTGTGCATCCTCGGTGATTGAGGTAATCCGGTCGGCGGCTCCCATTTCCTGACGGGTGAACCGTCGAAAAGTCTTCCCGTCAAAGACCGAAACCCCTTGATAGCCGCCGGTCCAAATCCGTCCCTTGGAATCCTGATAGAGACACCAGAGCACTTCCTCCAGGAGTCCGTCGGTGGTGCGGTATTTCCGGATTTTTCCGGTGCTGGAAAGGGAGGACAGGCCGCCATTGATGGATGAAATCCAAATCGTCCCGTCCGCTGCTTCGGCCAGTCCGGAGACAATACCGGCACTCAGCCCCGACGATGCCGGATAATTGACAAAAGCCTCATGGCTGAAACGGAACGCGCCATTCAACCATGTGCCTCCCCACAGGTTGCCCTCCTCATCCAGCATCAAAGCGGTCAGGTAATCGTTGGGTAATCCGTTGGCGGTTGAAAAAACGGTCCAGTGGCCGTTTTCGAGCCGACACAGGCCCCCGCCAAAAGTGGCACACCACACCCGGCCATAGCGGTCAATAACCACGTGATTGGTGTTGTTGCTGCTCAGTCCGTCAGCCACCCGGTAACACGTGACACCTTTTTCCCCAAGAAAACAAACCCCGTCCAGGGTGGCCACCCACACGCCCCCGCCCGGATTGGCCGTCAGACCGAAAACATGTTCGCTGGGCAAACCATCCCGCAGCCCATAGGCCCGGACCTTTCCAGTTGAACCGGAGCCTTCGATTTTTCCCAAACCGCCTCCGCGAGTGCCCATCCAGAGATTCCCCTGGCTGTCCTGACAAAGGGCCCACACTCGTCCCGATGGAAGCTCTGGCGCTGTCAACGGAACAAATTTACCTGCTTCAAAACGGCACAATCCATTGGCGGTTCCAATCCAGACCGTCCCGCTGCGGTCACACAGACCAACATAACATTCATTGCTCGAAAGACCCTGCTCTGTCCGAAAGGTGGTGACGGTCTGTCCAATCTGGCGACTGACACCGCCGAGGGTGACAAACCACATGCCACCGGCGGCGTCCTCAAAGATTGACCGGACGTCCTGGTGCGGCAGCCCCTCGGAAACGGAAAGCGTCGTAAATCCGAAACCATCATAGCGGGAGGCACCTTTGGGGGTCGCAAACCAAATATAGCCCTTTTGATCCTGGTACAGATGGCTGATGGCGTTGCTGGGAAGCCCCATGCTGGATTGGTAGGTTTTGAATTGATATTCCTGAGCCGCAACGCTGGAAGGCAGAGCGGACCAACACCAAAACCCGGCCACCAGAACCTGAAGGGTCCGCTGCACATAGCTCCATTTGAGTGAATTGCCAAGGCTCTGCATGGTTATGAAGCTGCACGAAAATCGAAAATAAATTGCTCGTCAGCCACGGTGGAGCGGCTGGCAGTGAACGGTTTCCACCAAGCTGCCCCTGCCTTTGGTCATGACCTATCACCTTTCATTCGCCTGGGGTTCCGGAGACTCCGAATTTGACCTGACTGGAACCCGTCGTTGCTTTCCTCACCTGATTCTGCATTGGCCGCTCTGTGTGTTTGAACCTGGGAACCCGGCTGGGCGGTATGTTCGCTTCAATTCGAGAGCGGTTTCATTCCACGGACAATCCCCATGATTTTCATTCTGGAGGCCAGAGTCGTGGCGTTGACTCCCAACAGTTCGGCGGCCCCGCCTTTTCCGTAGACCTTCCAGTTGGCCGCCTCCAGCGCCGCCAACAGGTTTTCCCGTTCCATCCGGTCCATTTCAGCCTGTGAAACAAAGGGACGCGTTTGGCTGGATTCGGTTTGGACCACGGGCGCGGCAGCGGTTTTTTCCCGTTTGACTGACGGCAACACCAGGCTGATGGGAAACCGCTCGGCACCGCTGTTGGATAAAATCATGGCCCGCTCGATGACATTTTGAAGTTCCCTGACATTTCCCGGCCAGTCATAGGCGGTCAACCGCTCCAGTTCTTCCGGCAGTAACCGAAGCTGCCCGCCTTTGTTTTGCCGGCTGGCTAAAGCAATGAAATGGGAAACCAGCAAGGGGATGTCCTCCCGCCGGTCCCGCAGCGGCGGCATTTCAATCGGAAACACGCTCAACCGGTAATACAGGTCCTGTCGAAACCGCCCGGCCTCCACTTCCTTGAGGAGGTTCCGGTTGGTGGCCGCCACAATCCGGAGGTTGGTGGTGCGGGTGCGCTCATCCCCAACCCGTTCAAATTGTCCTTCCTGCAACACCCTGAGCAGTTTGCTTTGGAGGTCGAGCGGTATCTCGCCCACTTCATCCAGGAAAAGCGTGCCTCCATCGGCCAGTTGAAAGCGTCCGGCGCGGTCACGGACGGCCCCCGTAAACGAACCTTTGACATGCCCGAAAAACTCGCTTTCAAACAGTTCCCGTGGAATGGAAGCGCAATTGACCTTGACCATCGGCCCCTCCGCCCGTGGGCTTCGTTCGTGGATGGCACGGGCGAGCAGTTCCTTACCGGTGCCGGACTCACCCAACACCAGCACCGATGCCTCGGACCGGGCGACCAACTCGATTTGTTGCAGTACTTTCCAGAGTGCCGGACTTTGGCCGATGATATCCCCAAAGGCCAGTTCCTGTTTGACCTCACTGCGGAGATAGGCATTTTCCAGGGCAATCCGTTCGCGCAACCGCTCGATTTCGGCAAATGCCCGGCTGTTGGCAATGGCCACTGCCGCGTGATCGGCAAACATTCGAAGCCACGCAAATTCCCGCCCGGTCAGGGGCAAGCGGCTGAAAATGGCCAGCACCCCCAAAACCTCTCCGCGAAAAACCAGCGGCTGACCGGCAAAACTGCGAATCCCTTCCTTGCGGGCCCAGTTGGGGCGGGCAATCCAGTGCTGGCTGCTTTCGACATCATCAATCAAAATCGGCTCGCCGGTGGCTCCGATATGCCCGATTTTCCGCACCCGCAAAGGAAACCGGCGAAAATCGCCGTTGACGCCGCTCCAATCCTCCAGGGCCGCCTGCGTAGGATTTCCGGCACTGGCCAGCAGGTGTAAACATTCGGTTTGTTGCGGGCATTCCGACCGCATCGGACAGGTGGCGCATTGGTCACCCGGCCCATTGAGCCAGAGGCGCGCCAGGGCGATTCCAGGTTGAGCGGCCAGTCCCTGCACCACCTGCTGGAGGACCGGTTCCACCGAACGCTCCTGGGCAATGGTGATGGCCAGGGTTTGGAGGGTATCGAGTTCCATACCCGGCAATTCTGCACGAAATTTCGTGGCGGCGCTATGAAATTTCATTGCATCACGGGATTTCGTCGTGCCGAACTTTCTTTAGATTTTACTAACTCATTGAAAATCAACTGGTTAGATAAAGTGAACGGTTTGGCACGTAAACTGCACTCTCTCAAATCAAGCAACGTAACGGAGCCACCTGCTGAGACAGGGGCTTCACTGGAGAGCAACCTCATTTTCCATACTTCATAAGGAGCATCACCATGCCAGTTTTAACCGCCCTCGACCCGCAAGCCACCACCGGAAAAGCCAAAAACCTGTTGGATGCCGTCAAAACCAAGCTCGGCATCGTGCCGAATATGATGCGCACCATGGCGCATGGCCCAGCCGCGCTGGAAGGGTATCTAAATTTTAGCGGCGCGCTTGCCACCGGCACGCTTTCACCCAAGGTCCGGGAACAGATCGCCCTGGCCGTGGCTGAGGCCAACTATTGTGAATATTGCCTTTCGGCCCACACCGCGATTGGAAAAATGGTGGGATTGACCGACACCGAAATCCTGTCGAGCCGCACGGCAACCGTGGTGGACCCAAAGACCCAGGCAATTCTGAAACTGGCATTTGCCATCGTCCGCAACCGGGGCGAAGTCAGCCAGGCCGAGATTGAAGCGGTCCGGCAAAATGGCGTCACCAACGAGGAAATCACCGAGGTTATCGCCAATGTGGCCCTCAATATTTTTACGAATTATTTCAACCACATTGCCCGCACCGAAGTTGATTTCCCGAAAGTCAGCCTGAGCGCAACCCCCCGATAATGGTTTTGGCCTTTCCAAAGCCCGGTTTTCACCAAGCAGAAAAAGAATCGTGTTGGTTTATGAAAAAAGTGGCCATCGTAGTTTATTCGGATCCCAAAAGCGGCTCGGAGGAATCTCTGGGCCGGTTATTTAACGCTCTGGCGGCAACCCACGACCTCAAACAGCGCGGCAGCGAAGTGACCCTGTTGTTCCAGGGCGCGGGAACCCGCTGGGCGGGTGAATTGATCAAAAAGGACCATCCGGCAGCCGGTTTGTTTGCCGCCGTTAAAGATAAGGTCGCCGGTGTTTCCTGCGGCTGTGCCGATGTCTTTGGTGCGCAGGAGGGCGTCGATGCCTGTGGCTTGGAACGCCTCACGGACAATCCAATTCCCAACACCACCGGGCTGGCGAGTCTGGCTCGATTGATTGAAAACGATTACATCGTGCTCAATTTTTAGGTTTTGAATCTCAAACCAAGCCGGGAATTCGGAGCGGGGGAATTCCAACCCGCTCCGACCGGTTTTTTTCCGGGCAGGATTTCATCAGGGAGCAACTTGAATGGGTACGACATTTTGGGTACGACGATTCTTTCTGGTGCTGGGCGGTGCTTTTGCCATTATTGCCGTGGCTCAATTCCTCAAGGGGCACGAGCTGGCAGCGGCGGTTGAGCAGGGTTTCCTGTGGGCACCGATAACTGCCGCCATCTTCATTGGTGCCCGTATCTACCAATCACGCCGGGGCCTGCATTGCGCCATCTGCCGGGACACGCCCGAGATGCAAGGCCACGACCATCCACTGGGATAGTTCACCGAAGGTCTGACGCTTTTCAAAATGGGCTATAGTTCAAAATAACTAGGTTTCACCTGCTCCGGTGGGTGTTGGTGCGCCTCCCTGAATCATTGCGGGTGGGCCTTTTTTTGCAAACTCAGGCCGCCAGATCTGAGAATCAACCCATAACCCCGTACTGGCTTTCACAAAACCGAACCAGTTTTTTGCTTTACAATGAAAAAAGAATACTTTAGGAATACTTACAATATTGACAAGAATATTTTATCAAATTAAAGTCACTCCACTTTCAAGAAAAACAATAGACATTATAGGCTTTAAGGTATCGGCTGGGTGTTTGGTTGACAGCCCCGAACACTCGCTGTTCACATTTCGCCGATAATGTCTGATTTTCCCAATAATTCCTTTTCCCGCTCGGCAATCCTCGTCGCCATCCATTTTCTGACGTCACCTCAAAGAATTTTTTAGGGGAACAGAGCGTGGCCAATCGAAAGAATACACCTTCAAATTTGCAACCGATTGTAGAAAGGGAGTGCATCGTGAAGACCTACTTGAGGCGGATTTCCTCCTTTGCTTTCGTGGTTTTCTTATTGAATCTGGTGTGGTTGCCATATTTAGTTGGAAAAAAAGCGGCAGCCCAAAGTGAACCCGCTGCCGCTCAACTCGGAGTCAACCCGGAGGCAGCCAATAAAGCCCCCTGTCCCAATCCGGGCGAGAAAGCGCTCACCCAAAATGATGTCCGGCTGATTATTCAACAGGCAGTGACCAGAGCGACCAATCTGGGGGTCAAAGCCACTATTGCCGTCACAGACCGCGAGGCCAACGTCCTGGCGGTGTACCGGATGAAAGGGGCTTCCCGCTTTACCCAAATCAATGACGGCCCATTGGCTGGAACCCCCATCAAAAGTGAATTTGCGGCAATCAGCAAAGCTGGCACCTGTGCCTATTTTTCCACTTCAGGAAATGCGTTTACTCCTCGCTCGGCTGGGTTCATCGTGCAGGAACACAGCCCGCCAGGGGTCAATTTTACCCCTGGCGGTCCTCTTTTTGGGGTTCAGTTCTCCAGTTTGGTGTTTATTACGGATGTCAACGGAAATTTGCCGTTAGGGCTGGCAGCCGATCCCGGCGGGGTGCCGCTCTATATCAAAAATCCGTCAGGTGTGGTTGGCCTGGATTTCGCTGTCGGTGGCATTGGGGTGGAGATCGACGGTGTGTATGGAGTCGATAAAAACCCGGATGACAACGATCAATCCATTGAGGAAATTGTGGCCGTCGCCGGTTCCCGAGGGTTTGAATCCCCTTCGCTGATTCGGGCCGACAATATTTTGGTGGACGGCGTCCGGATTCCCTTTGTGAATGCCCCGACCCCGACTCCGGAAACCCTGGTCCGGCTGGATGACCGTCGTTTTCTGAACACCGCTTTTCAAACCTCAGCCGACCCGGTTGCAGCCGGGACACCGTATCTGGGAACCGGAAGCCATTTTCGTTGTGATACCTTGCGGGGACTTCCGGTCCGTGTGCTGATTGGAAACAACCTGGTCGGTCCCAACCGGGATCCACAGGAACGGTTCCCGCTCCACGGCAACCGGGACATTACCGCCACCGAGGTTGAAAATATCCTGTATCAGGGAATCAGCCAGGCATACAAAACCAGGGGTGCCATCCGTCAACCGCTGGGCAGTTTTGCCGAACTTTCGGTCTGCGTGGTGGGCGTGGACGGGGAAGTGCTCGGATTCCGTGGAACTCCGGACGCCGCGTTGTTTGGCGTGGATGTGTCGGTCCAAAAGGCCCGGACCGCTGCCTTTTTCAGTCGTTCAGATTGTGGCGACCAGCTTCGCAAGGCTGGTTTGGGCAAATACGTGGATGCGGCGGCCAAGGATGGAATCCGACTGGATGGCTCAATTGCCTTCAGTGACCGGGCGGTTGGGTTTCTCCATCGCCCGTTTCTCCCAGACGGCATCAATGACGCGCCAGCCGGGCCGTTTTCCACTTCCATTGGGAGTTTCAGCATTTTCAATGTTGGATTGGAGGAGGATTTACTGGTTCCCGCTATCCTGGATATTTTGAATGACCGGGTTCCGCCGCCGAGCCTGAAAAATATTCCCAAAGGGGTCCGCAACGGATTTCAGATTTTTGCCGGTTCCGTGCCGCTCTACCGTAACGGCAGGTTAATCGGTGCAGTCGGAATCAGCGGTGATGGCATTGACCAGGATGACTTGGTCGGAACCAACGCTTCTGCCGGATTTGAGGCTCCGGTGGGAATGCGGGCCGACCAGGTGTTGGTCCGGGGCATCCGGTTGCCCTGGGTGAAATTCCCGCGCCATCCCGAACTGTGATCTCTCCCCTGGGGGTTGTGGTTGGTTCAACCCCCAGTTTTTTTCCAGGAGCAAGGCAATCTCCGGTTTCAGATAAACCATACCCACTCCAAATGAGTTTATAGAAGCGATCAGGATTCAATCCCTGACGGTTGGTCGATTGATGAAGCCAATCAAAAATAATTTGTCACGTGTCTGGTTTTTGGGAATGGCCTGGAGCCGGATACTGCGCCGCAAATGGTCCCAGTTCTCAATAATAGTCCTCAGACTGTTGCTCCGTCTTTCACCCAACGAGAGCCAGCGCATGTTTGGATTAACCGTTGTCATCGGCATTGTGTGCGGTTTGGCGGCGGTTGCCTTTCATTTTGCGATTGTCACCAGTGAGTCATTCCTGATCCAGCGGGCGGTTTCTTCAACCGGGTTGAGTCAGGTGCTTGGTCTTTTGGGATTGTCGGTTCTGGGTGGGATGTGTTGTGGACTCTTTCTTCAATACTTTGTCCCGGAAGCACGCGGCAGCGGGATTCCCCAAGTCAAAGTGGCCTATTCCATCAAAGGCGGAGTGATTCCGCTGAAAACCGTGGTTGGGAAATTTATCCTGGGTTCCATTCAAATTGGCTCAGGGGCGTCACTGGGCCGCGAAGGCCCGACAGTCCAGATTTGTGCCGGGATTTCCAGTTTTTTGGGAAGAATGGCGGCGTTGTCTCCCGGCAAACTGCCCCGGTTGCTTCCCGTTGCCGCTGCTGCCGGGGTGGCTGCCGCCTTCAATGCGCCAATCGCCGCCGTTACCTTCAGTATCGAGGAAATCGTCGGAGACCTGGACCAAACGATCCTTTCGGGCATCGTCGTGGCTGCCGCTTTGGCTGCTGTGATTGAACACAGTCTGCTTGGGGAACACGCGATTTTTCTGATTCCGCAAGGTTATGGACTCCACCACATCTCGTCGTTGGCCACCTACGCGGTTTTGGGTGTCTGTGCGGGCATGGCTGCCACCATTTTTTGTGATTTGCTGCTTGGATTTCGCAGTTTTTTTCAAAACCTGAGGTGGGTTCCGGAGTGGGTCAAACCAGGCATTGGGGGCTTGATGACCGGAGCCCTGGCATTGCTCGCCCTGCGTTGGCTGCATACCGAAGGAGTCACCGGCGGCGGGTACCGAACCCTTTCTGAAGCACTGAACGGGAAGCTGGGGCTTCAGGTCCTGCTCATACTTTTTATTTTGAAAATCCTGGCCACGGTTTTTTCATACAGCAGCGGCGGAGTGGGTGGAATCTTTGCGCCTGTCCTGTTTATTGGGGCCATGTTGGGTGGAATTTTCGGGCACCTGGACGCCCTGGTGTTCCATCATTCCATCAACGACGTCGGGGCTTTCGCCCTGGTTGGTATGGGAGCGGTTTTTGCGGGGGTCATCCGGACGCCCATCACCTCCGTCCTCATCATCTTTGAAATGACCGGAGGGTACGATTTGGTGCTGCCCTTGATGATTGCCAACTCGATTTCGTTTTTACTGGCCAGACATTGGCGTCACCTTCCGATTTACGAGGCCCTGCTGGAACAGGATTCCATCATCCTGCCTCACCACCGCACCGCCACCCACCCACTGAAAGAACTCCGGGTGTCGCAGGCCATGACCACCAAAGTGATTTCGTTGCGGGCTGCCATGCCCCTGACCGAAGCCCTGGAATATATTTCCATGTATTCCCATCCGGTTTTCCCTGTGTTGGATGAAACGGGAAGTGTGGTCGGTGCCGTGCAGGAGGCAACCATGCGGCAACACTTGGCTAAAGAAGCAACTGGCACGGCCACCATCGAGTCCATCACCATCCCAATTACTACCTGTTTTCCGGATTACGAGTTGGTTCGGGCGGCCATCATTATGGGGGAATCCAATACCCATCAGGTGGCTGTGGTCAGGCGGGAGGATAACCGGAGACTGGTTGGCTGGCTGAGTATGAGTGATGTGATTGAAGCACAGGCCAAAGTGGCGACGCAGGGAGGTGAAATCGGGCGGTCGATCATTCCTGATTAAGCTGAAAAAGAGGATTGAGGACTGAGGGTTTCATTTCAGTTGGTGCGCTCGCCTGTACGAAGGGTAATGTGAATTCAGGCACAGTCCTCAATCCTCTTTCCGTTATTTGATTTTTTGCTGATCAAAGAAGGCCCGGATGTAACCGGCAATCACCTCGCCGTCTTCCTCCAGGGCAAAATGGCCCGTGTCAAGCAGGTGAAATTCGATGTTTTTCAAATCCCGTTTATAAGGCTCGGCACCCGCAATCGGAAAGAACGGGTCGTTTTTGCCCCACACAACCAACGTCGGAGGTTGATGTTTGCGAAAGAAAGCTTGCCACTCCGGATACCTCAGCAGGTTGGTCCGGTAATCCCAAAACAACTTCAACTGAATCGCGTCATTGCCTGGACGGTCCAGCCATAGCTGGTCAAAAGTGTAGGCGTCAGGGTTGATATGATGCGGGTTGCGAGTTCCGGCAACATATTGGTATTTGGTGCCCTCAATTTTCAAAAAGCCCCGCAGTTGGGTGGTATTGATGTCACCGGGGTCCTTCCAATAGGCTTTGATGGCATCAAATCCCGGCCCTAATCCTTCTTCATAGGCGTTGCCGTTTTGCACAATCAGCGCCTGTATCCGTTCAGGATGTTTGACCGCCAGCCGATACCCGACTGGCGCGCCGTAGTCCTGCACATAGAGGCTGTATTTTTTGAGACCGACGACTTGGGTGAAGGCATCCACCACCTTCGCCAGATGGTCGAACGTGTAATCGAATTCATCCACACCCGGCGCGGAACTGTAGCCGAATCCCGGATAGTCCGGCGCGACCACGTGAAATTTATCCGCCAGTTGTGGAATCAGATTCCGAAACATGTGGGACGAAGCCGGAAAGCCGTGGAGCAACAAAATCGTCGGCTTGGTTGGGTCTCCCGCCTCCCGATAGAAAATGTCCAGATTTTCAATCTTAACGGTTTTGTAGGTGATGACCGTCTGCTTAACGGTCTGTGCTCCGGTAGGAACGTCCAACCAGAGTACCGCCCACCCAAAGACCCCCAATAACACCATTCGATGCCAAAAAACTTTCTTCAGTTTCTGCTTCATGTTCTTACTCCATATAACCAGTAAAATTTGAGATAAATAGTTATAAATTGCATTTTCTAACCTGTCAAGTTATGTTTTGCCTGTCAGAATTTCAAGGCTGGGTGATTGACCACCAGCGAAGCGAGGTGACTGATGAGCTTTCAATTTGTCGGGAATTACAAATGCCTGGATTTCATCAACACTGAGGTCCTGGTTCGCGGGAAACCGATGGATTTACTCAACAGTTTTGAGGACTTGGTGGTGTGGATGGTCGTCGCCGGGATTTTGAATGAAGCCGAAGCCGGGCAGGTCCGGACCAACTGGACCAACTTCAGTGAGGTCGAAAACCTGCTCATCCAGGCCAAAGCGTTGCGAACCCGGTTACGGGAGGCGGTCAAAGACATAATTCAGGAAAAGGAAGTGCCGGAACCTTTGGTGACAGAAATCAATTCCCTGTTGGCGCGTCAAACCGGTTATGCGGAACTGGTGCGGACACGAGGCGGTGGGTTCGAAAAACGAACCCATGCCAGCTTGAGCGAACCGATTCAGATGCTGGTGCCGCTGGCCGAATCATTTGCGGATTTGCTTTGTTACGGTGATTTGACTTTAGTGAGGAAATGCGAAAATTCGGCTTGTGTGCTTCATTTCTATGACACCACCAAAAACCACACCCGCCGCTGGTGCAGCATGGAAGTGTGCGGGAACCGAGCCAAAGCCGCCGCCCATTACCTGCGGAAACGAACCCAGACCGACAGGCCATAAAGCTCCAGTTGGCGACGGCCACTGTTGGTCGGCTTGCTTGGATCGTCATTCGTCATCACACCGAGGGTGATACACCATGTTCCTGGTGAATGTGCTCATTTCGTTACCCGTGCTTCTCTCTGGGCTGTACCTGGTTGGCTTGGGTGTGGTTGCATTTGCCGCACCCCACCGGGCCAAGCTCTTTCTCTCAGGATTTGCCATCTCAGCGTTCGCCCATTACTTTGAGCTTTGTGTTCGCTTTGTTATTGGGGGGGCGCTCGTGTGGTATGCCCCGCATATGAAGTTCCCTTCGCTTTTTATGGTTTTTGGTTGGGTTCTGGTGGTTACCACCATTGGTCTGTGCGCCATACCTTGGAGATGGCATCATCGCTTTGCCGCCTGGTCGGTTCCGCTGGCGACCAGAAACATGGCGCTGTTTGGGCTGGGATCACTCACGGGTGGTATTTTCCTGCTCCTTTCGGTCGTTTTGGGGCCAGGCATTGCCCCTTGAAGGGTGCCATTTTCTTGTTACGCCCGTCGCGCGATGTGTTCAAACGGACTAAAGGGAAGCTGCATCAGGTTTTCGTCCCGTTGCAGTGGCGTGACAAAATCATAAACGTGGTGGAGCAGTCACGCCACACCGTTGACGGTTGCGGTTCAAGCCGAATGGGACAGATTCGCCAAGCCTGGCTTGGCAACTCGCCCCAGACTCACCAACGGCGTGGACCGTGGGATCAGGGCCTCCTCAAAAAAGAACCGTGGTTCTCCAAAAGCGGGTTTGAGTTCATCGAGCCAGATGGCCCGCTCGTCATATTCGGCAAAGAACGGGCGTCGGACCCAGTCCGGCTGCCGTCCCTGCAAAAACTGCAAGACCATGACGTTTTTCCCGTTGACCTCACTGACACCCAGCATATGCACCTTACCGGGATGGGCTGACATGCTGGGTCCCCTCACGGTTCGGCACAATCCGCTGACTTGGCAGTAGGCTTTCCGGAAGATATTCCAGCCCCGAATGATGGGCACCCCGAAATAATGCTGCGCGCCCGTGTCCCGCACCAGAAACAAATAGTAGGGGATCATCCCGAGACTGACCTGTTCGGTCCACATCCGCGCCCAGTTCTCCGGGTTGTCATTGATGTGCGCCAACAGCGGAGATTGGGTGCGAATATGAGCCCCGGTCGCCAAAATCCGGCGAATGGCCAGGCGGGTGGACGGAGGGGTCAGTTCAACCGGGTGATTGAAATGGGCCATGAGAGCCAGATTTTTCCCTTGTCGGACCACCTTTTCAAATAGGCGGAGCAAATCGTCCGCCTCCTGCCCGTCCAAAAACCGAAATGGCCAGTAGGTGAGGGCCTTAGTGCCAATCCGGATGGTTTTCACATGAGGAAGATCGGCGGCCAGGAGCGGCTCGATGTATTCGGCCAGTTGGCGGGTCCGCATCACCATAGGATCGCCACCGGTAAACAGGACATCCGTCACCTGCGGGTTTCGGCGCAGGTATTCCACCAGAGAATCGGTTTCGTGCATGCCGAATTTGTTTTCGTCACCCCCGACAAACTGCGGCCAACGGAAACAAAAGGTGCAATAGGCATGGCAGGTTTGTCCGTGACGAGGAAAAAAAAGCACTGTTTCACGGTATTTGTGCTGGATTCCCTCCAGCCGGCGTCCATCCATCCAGGGCACATTGTGTTCCATTTGGCCCGCCGGATGGGGATTGAGTTCCATCCGAATTTCCTCAACCAGTGGTTGCAGTTCGTTGGGGGCAACCCCGCGGCGGAGGGCATCGGCCACCACCTCAAAATGGTTGGGCCGGAGCATTTCCCGTTGGGGAAAGGTTAAACGAAACATGGGGTCGTCCGGCACCTTCCGCCAGTCAATCAACTCGTCGATGACAAACTGGTTGACGCGAAACGGAAGCACCTGTGACACCACGTCAACGGCGAATTTCAGTTCCTCGGAAAGCCCTTCCAATTGGGGAATCCGGCGAAAGTTCCGGCGTTGGTAGATTTGAAACTTGGGGGCATCTGGCACGTCCAGGCCAGGCGCGGAGAGCGCATATGAACCGCTATACATGGCAGTTTCCTTTCCCGGGCGCTCGGGTGAGGCCCATCCTTTACCCGGCCGGTTGCCGGAATTCATCCTTGATGGTTTCCCACCCACGGGTTTCAGGCAAAACCGGACCCAGGTCAATGGATTTGATAAATGGATGGCGGCACCGGATCTTCCAACTCACCTGCCACAGTTTGGGTAAAAGGAAGCAACGGGGGCTGCCGGCAATGACAAGGAAAGGGAATTGTCAGCCGGCGGGCTGCGGGGAATCAGACAGAAAGCCAAATGTTCAAGAATTGAGCAGGTGACCGGTTTGGGCAGGTGCGCCCGTGCTCCGCAGACCGGCAGAAAGAAAATGGCGGGCAACACCATTCCACCCATCCAGGTGGTGGTGGTGGGGCCATTGGCCGAAACAGCCTGAAGATTTGGATTGGATTGACGCTGGGGAACCGGGGTTGGGGGATGCACCGCCTGTGGGGAAGGACTCCCCAGGGTTTTCCCTTTCTTTCCTGAATCCGCCACCCGGCGGCTGCGGGGGTTTTTGGCGGAACCGGGACCTGATTTCCGGGCGTGCCGTTCATTTTCCCCCAGGTGGTCTTCATCCGTCCCGGCGTCGGCTGCGCCGGTCAGCAGGGTTCCCTTTAAAATCGACGCCAGTGGCCATCCCTCGGTTTCACCTGCAAAGGTTGGTGAATTCTCATTTCCGGGGAACAGAACCTCGATTGGCAACGGGGTGGATTCACTGATGGGAAGTTTTTCCGGTGGAGTGGACGCTTTCACCGTTGGTTTTCCCACTGGCTCGGAAGCCAGACACACCATTCCACCCAACAGACTCGGCCAAAACCAGGCGACGGCAGTCAGCAGCAGGATGGTACGGAGACTTCCTCGCATAAATCACATTCACTTCAGGGAAGGGGGCCCGCAGGTGATACCCCGATTGGGTTTATCCCGTTTCCAATGACAACGGTCTTTGTTGGGGGTATGTATCACTCGTTTCATACCCAGGCTTTCAAAGGCAATTGGCCGGTCTGCCCCGGAAAAATGTTTCAGATTAGCGGGAAACCGGCCGCATAAAAACAGGAAATGATTGACAGACAATGATTTAATTTATGAAGTAATAGTAATATATTTATGAGTGAAAGTAAAATTAGCACAAGTTTTATTATTGCACCAAATCAATAACCGACCGGAGGTAAGACTGAAAAGCTGTCTGACCAACGGCAGCCTGATCGAGTTTACATACTTTGGAGAATTGGGGGAGCTTGCGATGACCACGTTTCAAACCCTGGCGATTTTGATAACCCTGGCGGCTTGTGCCAGTTACTTGAATCACAGATTCCTGCGATTTCCGGACACGATTGGGTTAATGGCAATCGCCCTGGGGATGTCGGTTCTCCTGCTGATTGGCGGAGAAGTGGGGTTTGTGCCCATTAAAACCATTTCCGGCTTTGTTTCATCGATCAATTTTTCCGAAACGCTGCTGCATGGCATGTTGGCATTTTTACTTTTTGCCGGAGCACTGCACATTGACTTGGAGGATTTACGACAATCCAAAACCCCGATTGCGTTGTTGGCTACCATCGGTGTCGTGATCGCCACCGCCGTCACCGGGTTGCTGTTTTGGGGGGGCGTCCGACTGATGGGCTTCGAGATATCATTGATGTACGCGCTGCTGTTTGGTGCGTTGATTGCCCCGACAGATCCGATTGCCGTTTTGGGAATTATCAAAACAGTGGGAGTGCCCAAACAACTGGAAGTCACCATTACAGCGGAATCCTTGTTCAATGACGGTGTGGCCGTGGTGGTCTTTTTAACGTTGCTGGCGGTGGCGAGTGGCCAGGATGATGTTACAGGGCCAGCCGTAGGCTGGTATTTTCTCAAGGAAACCATTGGAGGATCCCTGCTCGGCTATGGGTTGGGATGGTTGTTTTTCCATTTGTTGAAATCCATAGATGCTTATCACGTGGAGGTGCTTTTAACCCTTTCCCTGGCTTCCGGAGGATACGCCCTGGCCGAGTGGGGTCACGTTTCAGCCCCGATTGCGATTGTGGTGGCCGGTTTGCTCATCGGAAACCATGGTCGCAGCCATGCCATGTCGCACATCACCCGCGAACACCTGGACACGTTTTGGGAACTGGTGGACCAGATTTTGAACGCCGTTTTGTTTCTGCTGATCGGCCTTGAATTGATCGCCATTCCGCTCAAATGGTGGCAGTTTGGGATTGGTCTGATGACCATTTTCACAGTGTTGGCTGGAAGGGTGATCGGGGTTGCCCTCCCGGTCTCTGCGTTGCGGCAGCGATATGAGTTTTTACCGGGTACGATTCCCATTTTGACCTGGGGGGGTCTTAGGGGGGGAATTTCCATCGCCATGGTGCTTTCACTTCCTGCCACTGTGGAAAAAGAACTGCTGTTGGTGGTGACCTATGTGGTGGTCGTCTTTTCAGTGCTGGTTCAAGGTTTGACGTTTGGGAAATTTATGAGAACCGTTCTCAAACCGGCAAATCAAGCTGCTTCAGAAGAAGCATCAAACGCCGGAAATCTTTCGGCTTAACCAAGGAATTGGTTCAAACCGCCGGTTGTTTCCCTTCTTTCAGCAACAAAATTTCCCCAGGTGAGGGATGGTGACGGACTTGATGGCAGAGGAATTGAGGGGCCGGGTTTCAGGAACGCCCCAACCAGTTCTGGGGAAATCAGAACCCAGACAGGGAAAAAATTACCGGTTCAACGGGGGACGATGAATCAAATACAACGATGGCAGGAAAAATTATCCATTGGTTTAGGGATTGGCCCAGACCGAAAAACTGAGATTTATTTGGGACTTTTCCAGGCGGCGTCGCTCAAGGATGTGAATTACTGGCTCCAAATTCTGTTTGCAGCCGGGATAGCAACGCTTGGGTTGGTCCTCAACAGCCCGGCGGTGATTATTGGAGCAATGCTCATTTCACCGCTGATGGGGCCGATTTTGTCGGCTGGTTTAGCCTTCGCCGCCGGGGATTTGGTGTTGGGAATCCGCACGTTTGTGGTGCTGCTCGTGAGTTGTCTGGTCGCCATACTGCTTTCAACCACGTTGGTGTGGACGCTTCCCTTCAAAGAAATAACCACCGAGATCGCCGCACGAACCCAACCGACCACGCTTGATTTGATGGTTGCCCTGTTTTCCGGAGCCATTGGTTCGGTCGCCATCTGCCGTGAGGTGAAAGGGGTGGTGACTTCCATTCCTGGCGTTGCGATTGCCGTCGCTTTGATGCCACCCTTATGTGTCGTGGGGTTTGGGATTGGGGTTGCCCTCAGTTTGAACGCTGGTGAAGGGCTGCGTATTGCTCGCGGCGGAGGGTTATTGTTTTTGACGAATCTGGTGGGCATTATTTTCACGGCCATGGTGGTGTTTCTGGTCTTACGGCTGAATGTCAAATCAGTAACCACACAGGTGGCCGCCTGGCATGAGGAAAGCACCGAAAGTCAGCTTGTCACGCGTGGGTTGGTGTTTTTTCGGATTCCCAAAGTATTATTTGGGAGCCGAAGCGCCCTGAGTCGCCTGGCCATGATTTTAGCGGTGTTGCTCCTCTTGCTGATTCCCCTTAGTCAATCGTTGCAACACCTAAGCCGGGAAATCACCCGGCAGAAGGAAGAAAATCTGATTCAACAAACGGCTATCCGACTTTGGAAACCGTATGAAACCTTGCCGGATGGCAAAGTACGGTCTTTTCTGGATTCGGTTACGATTTCCGCCCTTGAAAATCAGCTTTCCGTAACGATGCGGGTCTTTTCCAGCCAACCTTATACGAATGCCGAAACCACTCAGTATCAACACGAACTGGCAGGTAAATTGGGTCGCCCGTCCCAGTCGGTTAACTTCCAACTGGTTGAAATCCCTACTTCAACCCTCCTCATTGCCAGGAAAACCAATGAGGAAAAATCGGAGCCTGCCGTGCCCCCTCCCTCCGTGATGCACTTGCAATCAACTTTTTGGCAAAGGGTTGACCGGGCCTTGGAGGGAGTGCGCTGGCCAGCCTTTGCCAAAATTCTGGGATTTCGCGTGATCTTGAACGAACCTACCCGGATGCAGGTGATGGTGCGGTACTTGGGGGAGCGTGAATTTGGAATCGACGCCCAGGACTTGATTACCCGGGACATTCAATCAAGATTGGAAATGCAACCGGTAACTGTCTCTTATGAATGGATTCCATCCACACTGAAACCAATTGAATTCAAACGCAACACTTCGGTCCTGGCTCGTGAAGATGAGGAAGCGTTGCGTCGGGTGGTTGAAATTTTGCAACAAAACCCCAACTTGCAGCTTGTCATTTTGGCGAATGCGGAACCAACCGAAATCGAGTCCATGGCCCAGTCGAGAGCGCAGGCCGCCGCTACCTATATCACGCAACAATGCGACATACTCAAGGACAAAATCAGTATTACAGTGGCCAGCGAACCGCTGAGAACCTTACGGCTTTCGTTTCGTCCTACCGAAAAAAACGAACCGCTTCGGTAATTACCAGCCAAGTGGGGTTTTGATTGAACGAATGAATGGACGAGTGCGAAGGGTTGCTGGGCCGATTCGATTCGCGCAACCCGATAACGAGTGATGTCAAGCGCCTACAGCCCCGAAACTGGTTGGGCACATTTTAACCAATCCTGTTTTTTTCAAAATGAATGTGTTCTTCGATTCGGTTGCTCACCAATGGTACTATGGTACTCCGAATTGAATGGCGATTCCCAAAATTTGTGATTGGAAGACTATGGCTCGAAGAATTCTTCAGGCAGCACCATCTGCCCAAACCGAACTTTCTTATAATCGTCAGGGATGGATAAAACAAAAACCCACCACCCCGCTGGGCCAACGAATCGTGGCGGCCATGATTGACGAATTTGCCACCAAAGGAGTTTTGGGTGCCCGAATTTCCGACATTACCCGTTTGGCAGGAACGACCGACCCAACTTTTTACCGGTATTTTCAGGGTATCAAACACGCTGCACTCTATATCATGAGCGAGCACTATTGGTCGCCACTGAATCTCAGACTCAATCATTACTTTCATGTGACCGAGGACCCGGTGCGGTTATTCCAGGCCACGATTGATTCTTTGATTCAATCAACCGCCGACAATCCCGAAACCCCAATGATTTCCGAGGCGAATGTGTTTCGGATTGTGGTGGCACAATCCCGCAATCCGGTCTTGCTTCCCGAATCCATGCTGGATGAGGAGTACCTTGGGTTTCTGGCAAAATTGGAAAAGATCATTGCTTCGGGTCAACAACAAGGTCTTTTTACCACGGCTTTTCGCCCGGCTTTACTGGCAACGCAACTCCTGAATGTCCTGCATGGAATGCTGGTCCAGAACACCATACCGAATCAATTTTTTCAGGTTCACGAGTCCGAAATACGCAGTCTGGCCGAATATATAGTCGGATTTAAGGAATCGAAATGAACTCACTGCCGGGCAGCCGTCAGATGCCTGGCACAGTCTATAATTCGAAGAAAGGCTTGGCCCTTTCCACCCTCCACTTTTACCACGCCGGAAAAAAACAAAATTTATTGCCTTCTCTGATTGTTCCACAAACGGACGTTTGTGGCACAGGCAGGTTGTGTGTCCAAAAAAGACCCTCAACGAGCGAAAAAACTGTTCCAAAAAGCGTCCCGGAATCATATTCTCAAAACCATCCTTTTACCTTGAGTTTTTGGACAGGAGGTGCTGATGCGGGTGGGATATGCCCGGGTTTCGACCCCGGACCAGAACCTGGACCTCCAAAGAGACGCACTCCGCCAGGCTGGCTGTGACAAAGTCTTTCAATATCTGGCCAGCGGTGCCCAGGCTGACCGGCCTGGGTTAAACCAAGCCATGGAATTTGTCCGACCAGGGGATGTGTTGGTCGTTTGGAAACTGGACCGGCTGGGACGTTCGCTCAAACATTTGATTGAGGTCATCAATCGGTTGCAGGCAGGAGAAGTTGGTTTTCACAGCCTCCAGGAGGCCATTGATACCACAACGACGGGCGGACGCCTGGTCTTTCACCTGTTCGGCGCGCTGGCCGAATTTGAACGGGAACTGATTCGGGAACGGACCCAAGCCGGCTTGAAGGCGGCGCGGGCCCGTGGTCGCAAGGGTGGCCGCCCGCCGACCATGACTCCCAAGAAAAAGGCCATGGCCGAACGTCTGCTGGCTGACCCTGAAACCAGTGTCAGCGAAGTCTGCCGCACCCTCAACATTTCCCGCTCCACCCTCTATCGGCACCGGGCGAAAGTCCCGGACCAGCCATCCTGAAACTTTTTCCAGGGGAAAAACGGAATGAAAACCAAACTCGTGCTCGTCACCCCGCAACAGGCGGCTGCCTGGCTGGAGGCCAATCACAACAACCGCCCGCTCAATAAACCTTATGTTGAGGAATTGGCCCGGTATCTTGTCCAGGGGACTTTCCAAACCACACATCAGGGAATCGCCTTTGATCAACAGAACCGATTGCGGGATGGGCAACACCGGTTGACTGCCATTGTGCAAACCGGCATCGCAGCTCAGTTGCTGGTGGCAACCGGTCTTTCCGAAGCAGAGCTGCAAGCCATTGATGACGGGCGCAAACGTACGACGCAACAGGTTCTGGTCATGCTAGGGAACCCCGCCACGTCTTATTCCGCAACTGCCATTGCCCGGGAAATGCTGGTGGGCGGTCACCATCTGCGGGGAAGCAAACCACGACTCAAACCGGGCCGACAGGAACTCGTGCAATTCTACCTTCGGCATCAGGAGGCCGTTCTGTTTGCCGACCAACACTTCCGCAACCCGCAAAGCGGTCTTGCCCTGGGCTATGTCGGGGCGGTCATTGCACGAGCTTTTTACGCGGCGGACAAATCCCAACTGGAGCATTTTGCCAAGGTCCTGGACAGCGGTTTTACCAAGGATGGGGATGAATCCATTATCCGGCTCCGTAACTATATTCTCCATGCCCGACGGGAACAGAAACGTGGTTTCAAACTGCGGGATGACATCTACTCCAAAACCCAGCGGACCTTGAAAGACTGGCTGGAGGGAACCCCGGCCAAAAACCTGCTGGGTACCAAGGAAGAATTGTTCCCACTTCCTGAAGAGCAACTCGGTAAACCGTAGAAAGGACGGTAGAGCTTTGGAAAGGCTGCTCTAAAATCAAAATATCTTCATTAATTTCAATATTTTACGGGCAGATCGGCTAAAAATGTTCCATTACTAAACGAACCCCATGTTGTGCCTGACCGAATAACACCTTCCCAACGTAGCCAGGCAATGTCGAAAGTGCGAGGTAAGGACACGGGCATAGAAAAGACCGTACGTTCCACTCTCCATCGTATGGGGTTCCGGTTTCGGAAAAACGTTTCTTCGCTTCCAGGCCACCCAGACATTGTTTTGCCCAAATATCAAGCTGTTGTTTTTGTACATGGATGCTTTTGGCATCAACATCCCGGATGTCCAAAATCGCGGAGACCAGCCTCAAATGTAGACTTTTGGAATTCAAAATTAACAGCAAATCAAGTTCGTGACCGGCGAAATATTGACGATTTGGAAAAAACCGGTTGGCGGGTTTTCATTATTTGGGAGTGCGAAATTCGTTCCCACAACCCCCTGATGAAAATTGTTGAAGGTATAGTTAATGGGCAGGAAAATAACCTCAAAAAGCAGACACTGACCCGGGATGGTTTTGTAATCCTATGATTTTACTCAACCTTTTGACGGAAAAAAGGCTCAAGAAAGGATCCGTTTTATTGTGGTTACGGTTGAATTCTAATTGAGAACGGTGTGAGGTTGGTCCTCCAAGCCAGTTCAATCTGTTTTTGCCGTAATCCTTCAACAGCAACTCCGAATCGGATTACATCGCCAACCTCAAGATGGTTCTGTTGAACTAATAACACCTCGACTGGCCTTGTCAGGTCGGCGGCAAAGCCAGGAATCCGGTCATTGGTGGCCGTATAGGAAGCCGCCAGATTCTGCACCTGCGCGTCGGTGCAGACCATTTCAAACAAATACAGGGTATAGCCTTCCCAGGCGGTGGTAGACAACACCTTGAGGACCACATTGCCTTCCCTGATTTTCAGCAGTGGGGCCGCAACGGTGGCATTCAACGTTTGTTTGAGTTGCGCCCGGAGGCGGTCCTGCTTTTGCTTTTCGGCCCGGTCAATCACGGAAGTGGAACTGGTTGCGGGTTTCACCACCGGCTGGGGTTTTGAAATGGAATAGGTTTTGGGAGGTTCGGTTTTTTCCACTGGGGTTGGCGGGGCGGGAACGGAAGCGGGAACCACCAGTGACACACCGGCAGCGGTCACGGCAGGAGGTAGCCCGGCGACTGTAACTGCAACAGGGGTGGACTTGGCCAGGGGCAGTTCCGGTTGAGGCGGCAGCGGAACCGGGTCACCGCCCGACAGGATGTCTTCCCGCCGAAAAGCGATTCCGGGAATCGGAATCCGCGAGGCAACCAACACAGCCGTTGAGGATGCAGCCCCAGGCTGAAGTTTTCGGGGAAGGACCGGCTCCGGCTGGGGTTGGACCAGTGCCGGTGCCGTCGTCGCCGGAACCGGTGGCGGAGCTGTAGTGACTGCCACCGTTTCCAGTGGTCGGACAATCGTTTCATTTTTGCCGTTGAGGTCCAGGGTACAGGAAAGTGAGCCGCCCAATTCGGCAGCCCCAAAGAGGAACCCGGCAGCCACGGGCTGGATTTCAAGCGTTTCCGGCAGACCGCCGGTGGTCCGGCTGGGGGTGACGGGTTTGCCGCCCGCCGTCCAGCGGAGCGTTCCAATCCGGATGGGAGTGCCGCTCAGACGTCGTTCCAACCGGAGGGTGGCCAGCAGGACATCACCTTGACGTTCCGTGTAGAGGCGCAGCCGGACCTGTTTGGTGAGGGCCTCGGCAGCCCCGTTGTGGCGGTCGTAGGTGGTTTCAGCCAGGAGTGTGAGGCGTTTCCAGGCGTCCCCGGCTTCCGCCGGTGCTGCCATAACTGGCGGAGTTACCACCGGCTGCGCGGTTGGGGGTGGTTCCGGGACCGGTTCCCGGTTCACCACCGGCACCATCACGGTTGGCAGGTTTGCATGGCGGGACGGCGGCAACGCCACTTCATTCCGGCCCGGTTTTACCGGCAGGGATGGGGCAGCCGTAAGGATGGTCGCCGAGGCCAGGGGGAAGTCCAGTTTGACTGCTTTCCGCCCGACCAGAAAACCGCATTGGACGAGGCTGGGAAGCTGGTGGTTGGCATACGGCAGCAGGACCGCTTCCGTTACCGCTTCGGCCAGGAGGGCCGGAGGCAGCGGCTGCAAGCGCACGGCCTCGGTGACCAACCGGCCATCCAGGGTCCAGTCCACCGGGGTCAAAGGTGTCAGTTTGGTGCCGGACGGTTTGACCGTCACCAGGGCCACCAGAAAGGAAGGATTGACCTCGACAAAGAGCCGGGCGGTGACCTCCCCCCGGCTGGACACGGCCAAGGAAGCCGGCAACCCGGTTGCCAGCAGTTGGGCGGCGCGGTTTTCAGCCCGTGCCCGGTCGGCCGCCAGGAGCGTCTGGCTGGTCCGGGCTTCCGTCGCCTGCTCGCGTTTCTGGGCTTCCAATCGTTCCCGCTGGCGTTCCAGTTCCGGGTCACGGAAACGAATCTCATAGACATGCTGCGCTTCATCGGCGGCCGGGCGGACCAGACAGGTAAGGCGGCGACCAGAGTCCAAAATCACCGAGAGGGTGGTTTCCAGCGGAATTCCGTCCACCGTCAGGTGGGGTGAAGTCATTTTGACGGCCAGCAGGCTGCGGTCCCGTTCAAGGTCGGTGGGGTCGGTCGCTTTCCGCTTTCCGACCGGCACCACCTCGGCGGCGAAGTAGTCCGGATTGGTGACCGAGCAGGTGCGGGCCTTTTCCGGCAGTTCAATCATGCAGCCGAGCTGGGGCCGGGTGAAAATGACAAAAACCAGATTCGGGTCAAACAGCAGGTCGGCAATCGGCCCCTGGACCACCAGCCGGGCCGGTGGCGCGGCAGGCAGGGGCGGGCCGGACGGCACCGGAGCCGGCACAGCGGTCTGCGGCGCAGCCGGACGGTGTGAGCGGCGCTTCGGTGGCTGCTGGCCCCAGGCTGTCAGCGGTAAGAGGAGCAGCCAGATTCCAATCCAGGCACAACGTCTCATGGGGTTTCACTCTCGTCATCCGCTTGAAAAACAATACTTGATTTGGCCAGTGACATCTGAAGCTGCAGCACCTGTGGCGCTGGCCCCGACGGCACAGCCGAACCAGCGGGCTGCACGGACAGCGCCGTCAGCGGTTGCCCCAGGGAACCCGGTGGCACCCCGGTCATGGCAGGGAGCCGTCCCTGGCGGGCGGCTGCATACATCCGGGTAATGTTTTGGACGTACCCAACCGTTTCCCGAATTTGGGGCACCTGATACCCGGCTCGCACCACCCGGTTTTCCCCGGCGTTGTAACCGGCCAGGGCCAGCGCCACGTCGCCGTTGAACATGACGAGCAGGTCTTTGAGGTAGCGGCAGCCCGCCGGAATCGCTTTCTCCGGTTGCAGCCGTTCATCCAGCGGGGCGGTGCTCAAACCATAGCGGCGGGCGGTGGCGGGCATGAACTGCATGATGCCCCGCGCTCCCGCCGGGGAAAGAGCCAGCGGGTTGAAGCCGGATTCCTGCCGGATGAGGGCCGCCACGAGCAACGGGTCCAGCCCCTCGGCCAGCGCCGAACGGACCACGATGGCCTCCAGGTCGGCCTGCGACCAGCCGCGTGGGCCTTCACCCGCCAGGGTGACCGTTGAACCCGACCACATGACCAGACCGGCGAGGAACAGCCGGACAAACACCTGAAATGACATAGGGCCTCCCTTAACGTTGACCCGGCTGCAGGTTCGCCGGTGGTTGGGTGGGAAAACCGGGCGTGGCCGGTTGCCAGGCTCCCGGCGCACCCGTTTGAATCAACGGTGGATTGACCGGCTGCTGATACGGTGTTTGGTAGGGCTGCCCATAAGGCGGTTGGGGCACCTGTGGCTGGCCGTAAGGGTTCGGCTGGCCAAAGGGCTGCTGTCCAAAAGGCTGGACCGGCGCGGCGGGAGCCTGCGGGACCCAGAAATCCTGCGGTGAAGGCACCGGTCCCAACCGGGCGGTCCGGCTGTCGGCGGGCGGCGGGGCAACCAGCACCACAATCCCGCCCCCCTTGAAAAAGAGGGCTTTTTGGTTTTGGTAGCCACCAAAGGAACCGAACTGGCCCGATCCGCCGAACTGGTTATACCCCTGGCCGAAGCTGTTTCCCAGCCGCGAGCCGACCACCGGAATCAGGCTCATCACGTCGCGGGCGGAATCGCGCAACGTGTCTTTTCCCATCTGGACGAACTGCGAGCGCCATTCGCGGTACTCTTTGGCCTGCAACCCCTGCCCTTTGTCCCAGGCTTCCCCCTGAAAGCGGAGCTGGGTGCCGTTGGGCAGGACGAGCAGATAGAACTGGACGTAGATGCGTTTCTCCGGATTGGCCTGGGATTCGGGTTTGACATAGCCCAGCAGTTTGCTGCCCGGAACGATGGCGGGCACACCTGGAATGGATTCCAGGACGGTGGCCACCACCAGGGAATTGACGAAGTTGAACACTTTCTGGTTGACCATGGCTTTGATTTCGGTGCCTGCCGGAACCGTGGCCGGAACCGCACCCATGTCCTCGGTGGCTGCCACAGCCGGAGCTGCCCCGCTGGTCTGGTTTCCAGTGGGAACCACAAAGACAAAGCTGTTCTTGCGGACGGAGGCTTCGAGGGCCGCCATCCCGTCACGGGTGCCAGTCTGGAACGAAACCGGCTGGACCACCGGGTTGACCGCCGGTGGGGTGGGAAACGGCTGGAAGCCGGGTTGTGTCCCGATTGGTGCGGGACCCGCAGCGGGACCCGGTGGCAGTTGCGCGGGTGGAATGGTTTGGGCCGCGCCGCCATTCAGAAACCGGTCCAGTTGGTTGGGTGGTTTTTGACCCGGTGGCGGGTTGGTGGTTGAACCGGGGGCTGGTTGGGCGAGGGCGGTCTGGTTGGATTGCCGAATCTGCTCCAGGGTGACCCCCAGGGCCGAACCCTGGTTGGTTTGGGCCGGGGTTGGTGCCACCGGTTGTTTTTTGACGGTCAGGACCGTGCCTCTGGTGGTCCACCAGAGATAGCCCACGACTACCAGCAGCATGCCGCCGGTGGCCCCGAAGCAGAGCAGAAACGCCTTCAGCCGCCCACTCTTTTTGGCCTTGGGAGGCTCCACCGTATCCTTTTCCCCAGCCGCAGGCGGTACCGGCGGGGCGGCACCAGCAACGGTTTCCATTTCCTTTTCCGGTTGGGTGGCTGCCGCTGCCGGAGCTGCCGACCCAGCCGGTGGCCCGGTTGGTTTCGCCGGTGCCGGTGGGCGGTGCGACTGAACCGGAGGCTCCGGATAGGTTTCAAACTCATCCGGCGGTTCCGGCGGTGGTTCGTTCCGGTTTCGGGTTGACGGTTTGGCATCGGTTGCGCGGCTGGGGTGGTAAAACTGCGTCATAGAAGGTCTCCTGTTGAAACAAAATGGCACCGCCGGTCAGACTGGGGGCTGCCTGGGTTTCTGCAACAACCGTGCCAGGAATGGGACAGAAAGAAAGTAACAGGTGACAGGTGACAGGAAGAGCGTGACAAGTGACAGGTGACAAGCTGAGGGTGACAGGTGACAAGTGACAAGTGACAAGAGCAAAATCCAGGCAGCCGGTCTTCAGTTTTTTCTTTCCTGTCACTTGTCACCTGTCACTTGTCACGCTCTCCCTGTCACCTGTCACTTTTCACCCTCCGGGGTCTCAACCTGGGTGAAGGGCTGAAATTTCCACCCCTGCAGCGCCAATTCCGCTTCGGGCAGCAGGGGCGGCGGCAGATGCAGCAGGTCCGCACTGCGGGGAAAGCAAAAGAGCGCGGCATCCGCCACCACCGGCGACTGGTGCCGGTAAAAGGGATCGTTGGAATCCACCGGCAGCCGGACCAGCAAGGTGGCTCCCCGGTTTTCCCTGGGTTGGGAAATCACCTCCAGTTGGAACGGGGTGGAGCGATAGCGCAGCGTCACCACCGCTTGCGAAGGCAGCGTCAATCCGGCAGTGCCGACGGTTACGCCCGGCGGCAACAGGTTGCGCTGGACGGCCGCAGCCAGAACCGCCTCCGCCGTGACCGGAATCCGGCCTTCGGCTTCCTCGGCGGCGCGGGCCAGCGTAAGGGCCTCGGCCAGCCCGACGGTTTCATAAACCCGGCTGCCCGTCTGCTGGATGGGAGTTTCCGGAAACGGGTCGCGGGGCTTGGGGCCGGACGGTTGGGTGGCCGGGCCATCACCTTTGAGCCAGGTGGCCTCGACCACCACCCGGTCCACACCGAAAATCCGGGTGGAAAGGAGCACCGCCGCCGTGATGGCGGCCACCACCACGACCAGTCCCAGCGGGGAATGCATCAAGGTTTTGGGTTTCACCGGGCGCATAAGGTTTGCACCTCCTGGTCGATTTCGGGCTGGGGCGTGAGCGAGGCGAGGTGCAGCAGGGCCAGATTGCGCTCAATCACCGCCCGGTCGGTGTTGGTTTTGGCCAGATGAGCCAACCGGGTGCTGATGTCAGCCGGGGTGACCTCGACCACGCCCCTGGCCTGAAAGGATTTGGCCAGCGAAATCAGTTCGCGCACCTGGGGCTTTTGTTTGAGGCCCGGAGTCTGGCGCAACTGCTGGATGATTTTGACCGTCTGGGCCAGCATGCCCGGATGCGGCAAACCGCCCGACGCGGCAAAGACGCTGCGCACAATCTGCAATTCGTCCTGCAGTTTGGGCGGTTCAATCGTATGGACCAGCGAACGGCTGCGGATAGGCTCGGAAATCGGTTTGCGGCTGTCGTTGCTGGTGAGGAGCACCACCGGCCAGACTTCGGCCTGGGGCGAAGGCAGCCCCACCACCGGATTGGGTTGGAGTTGCGGCACATAAACCGAACCGGCTTCCATGATTTCCAGCAGACAATCCTCCACCGCGCCTTCGGCGTCGGCCTTGTCCAATTCGTCAATCTGAATCAGGCAGGGATGGCCGGTTCGGGCAGTGTAGTCATACCCGGCGGCCACTTCGCCCAGCCGCAGAAAAGGCCGGGTGTCCAAAACCGGGAGGACTTCCTCCTGGGGCTTGCCGGCCTTGATTTCGGCTTCCAGGACCGCCGCCCGCAGTTTGTCGTCCCATTGGCAGATGAGCTGCTCCGGGGTGTGACTCTTGCGGCAGAAAATATGGTAATGGTTGAGGTTGAAGGCGTGCGCCAGCGCAAACCCAATCGCGGTTTTGCCGGTGCCGGGCGGGCCAATCAGCAGCAGCGGCTTGTGACAGACCAGCGCCTCCGCCACATCCGCCATTAATCGGGGCCGAATCCGGTAGCCATGTTCATACAGCCGGGCGGCAAAGGGTTCTTCGCCCTGCTCCAGCAGAAAGGTGCGCGGGTTTTCCGGCGGGCGGTCACTGTGGTTGGGGCGCATGCGGCTCCTCCTCAATCCGGAGCGGGTCCATCGGAAAGAGCACCGATTGCCCTTTCAGTTCCCGTTCCATGTATTGGGTGATGAGAAACCCGGTGCGCCGGTTCTGCAGGCAGCGGCCGCGCGGGTCGAGCACCATGGTCAGAAACACCTCGACCTGCTTTTTCTCTTTGAGGTGCGTACCCGCTTCCAGCCGGTCGAGGTAGACGCCCGCCAGAATCCGCACCGTCGTCCCCTGCGGCTGACTTTCCTGGGGCATGAGCCGGGTGTCGCCGGTTTCGGCGGGAGGCGGGCCGCCGGGCAGCAGTTCCTGGGTCACCAATTCCCAGCGCGAATCCCAGGACTGGGCAAGACGGGTCTCAATCAGCCTGCTTTGCTGGAGGTACTTCCCGAACTTCTTAATAGCCGCCTCGGAGAGCATGGGCGATGCCTGTTCCAACTGGTCGGTGAGCGTGGTGCGGTTGTATTTGTGGGTGAAATCGGTGAAGAGATAGCCGCAATAGAGCTTGTCGGCATCCCCCGGCACATCCTCGGTGACCAGCACCCCATCGGCCTTGGAGGTGTTGCGGCCGTCAATCACCAGCACCCGCCCCGAAGGGGATTCGGCAATCACATAGCGGTCCGGCTTGCGCCAGACGACCCAGGTGAAGGCTCCCAGGAGCAGCGTCAGGGCCAGGGCCTGGCAAAGGCAGGCTTTGACCAGCCAGCGATTGGCCTGTTTGTCTCGTTCGTCATAAAAGAAAGACTGGTAGGACATGGGTTCCTCGTTCAATGGTGAATTTTGTTCTGCTCAAAGAGGTCGGCAAAGAGCTTCCCGGCGGCACCGCCCAGGTTGCGCAGCAGTTCCGCTTCGGTGCGGAGCTGGACGGCCTGTTCCCCCGCCTGCCGCATTTGTTCCAGGGCCTTCTGTTCGCCTTCAAAGATGGTCTGGTTGTTGGCGATTTCACCCGCCAGATTGCGGTCAATCTGCCGGTGCTGCATGCCCGCCGCCGCATTGATTCCACCGGCCACAGTTTCATATTTGCGGTCGGCGGCAGCGGCGAACGCATCCTGCTGGTCGTTGATGAGGCGAAACATCCCGCCCACCTGCCTGCGTTCTGCCGGATTCTCGGAATGCATCAGCTTTTCCAGCGTTTCGTCGGAAAGGTAGGCCCCCTGGGAACCATAGGCATACTCATAATTGGTTTTGGTCTGGGCGTCCCGATAGGTGTCCAGCGCCTGATTGACCGGGGCCGTCATCAGTTGCGGGAAGACCGCTTTGCCGACCGAACCACCCAGCCCGCTGTCGTTCATGCTGGAGGATTGCCCGGTCACCACCCCGGTCCCCAGCCGGGCTCCGATGTCGACCAGGGAGCCGGCCACCGACACTTTCCTTTTGAAACTCTCGTTGTCGGCCTGGGCCTGGTTCTGGTTGCGGGTGAGGCCGGTGGAATTGGCCACCGATTCATTTTCCTTTTTGGTTTGAATCGGAAGCTGGCCCAGTTGAAAGGCCCGGTACAGTTCGGCCATCTCGTGCATATTGCCCTTTTCACCTTGCGCGGAGGACAAGGCGGTCAGGCGGTTTGCATTGACCCCGGTATGTTCGCGGGCAGCGCTGAGTTCGGCCCGGCGGTTGTCGGTGGCCCGGCGGGTTTCGGCCCGCGTCGTGCCGGAGTCGGCCTGGCCCTGGATATTCAGATTTTCCGCTGCTTTGGAAAGACTGGCCCCGGCCACCTGGCTGACCACTGACACCCCGAACCCGGCCGCCGCCCCAAACCAGGAAGCCCCGAAATTGGCCGCCGTTTCATAGACCCGGCCCATGGAAAACGAGTACACCAGGAGCGGCGTGGCGGGCAGGGCGATGGCGGCAAAGGCCATGACCACCCACCCGGCCAGGGCGAGGTAGACCGCCGGCGACCCCGGGTCCCCGACACCGGCCATGGCCTGCTTGTCCCAGAGGTAGGAAGGGGAGTCGGTCCCCAGCGAGAAGATGATGTTGGCCGCCCCGTAGGCCACAAAGCGGACCACCTGGGCGAAGGTGGGAAACGCCAGAGTGAACACGAGCGCGCCCCACAGATACCGCTTGGCAATCTGGCTTTTGGCCTCGGTGTCGATGGCCGAAATCACCATAAAGGGGCAGAGCAGCGCCAGCGCCACGAAAATCAGATTGCCCTCAATCAGCAGAAAGAAGTCGCCCGCTTCCATGACAAACCGGGTGAGGTGGAAGAGCGCCAGCACCCGACCCAGGTGCCAGCCGCTCGGGTCCAGTTCGTCGGCCACCTGCCCCAAATCCTTGGCCCCGGTTTCATTCGATTTGATCATGCCCATGTACCAATGGCCTTCGTATTCCACGACGTTTCCCGGCGGCTCGCCTTCACCCTGGGCGGTGAAATGGTTGAGGCAGAATTTGGTGTAGTTTTCATTGAACGCGGCCTGATGCTTGGCCACGTTATACTGAAAGACTGAGGCGCGGGTGGGGGTGCCGTAGGCAATCAGGTCGCCCGCCCATTGGGCGTCCACCAGGAGTTTGCTCGCCAGAAACACCAGCGCGAACATGCAGACGGCCCGCAGGAAGAAGAAAAACCCGTTGATGGGGTCGGTCGAGCGCCGCCATTCCCGCACCAGCCCGACCAGGAAGACAAGCAGCCCCAGGGCCAGCGCAATGGTCTGGAAAAACTCCAGCAACGGTTTCATGATCGTTTCCTGGATGACCTCCAGCACTTCCTTGAGCGCCTCATCGAGCTTGACCATCGATTTGGTAAAGCCGTCGTCGGTGGGCGGCTGGTTGGTCAGCGCGGTTGGGGCAGGGTCGGTTCCGGGACTGGTTTGGGCCAGTGCCGGGAGGGTTGCAAAGGCCAGCGCCAGCGCCAAAACCGCTGTGGCCACCAGTCCTTGAAGCAGGTTTTTCATAAACACCTCAATGCGTCACCGACGGGCACACCCGCCAGCCGGGGAAGGTCAGTAGGCGGCCAGTTTGGCCTTGAGAAATTCGAGTTTGGCATCCAGGAACTGGTCCGAAGCCTGCTTGAAACGGACCGTGTCGCTCGGCATCCCGGCCCGGTAATTGAGCACCACCTGATATTTTTCACAGCGTTCCTCGGCCAGACCGAGCAGGTCGTTGTGCCGTTTCTCCAGTTCGTCAATCCGGGCCTCGGCGCTCTGCATGATTTCCTGCTGGCGCTGGATGGTCTCCTTGGACTGGCTGGCTTCCGGCTTTTCCAGTTCCTTGTTCAAGGCCCGTTCCGCCGCGTACATCTCCTGGTAAATGCCCGGCAACTGCCGCTCAATCCGCTGCAACTCCTCAATCCACCGCTGAAGTTGCAGGTCCGCCGCCGCCATGCGTTCATAGTCGGCCTGGACCCGGTCGCAGATTTTGCCCATTTTGGTGGTGAGGTAGTTCTCCAGGTCGCGCAGGTCCGCCGCCGGGTTGCAGATGCCCTGGCGGAAGCGGGACTGGATATTGCGCAGGCCCGCCACCCGCGCCTGGACCAGCCCTTCCAACTGGCGTTTCAACTGGAAGGCCGCCCGGACGGTTTTCCCGAACTGCGAGATGGTCAGCCGGGTTTTGTTGTCGCGGGCCAGTTGCTCCTCCGCCAAACCGAGGATGCCGTCGAGCGACGTCACGGCGCTGGCCATTTTTTGCCCCAGGTCGGTCCAGTATTTGACCGTCTCGACCCAGCGCTGCGCTTCCTGAATCTTCTTTTCCAGTTGGAGGGCATAGGCACGCGGGTCATGGACCAGCCCGCCAAAGCCAAGCTGGGCCTGGGCCGGTTGTGGCGGAACGAGCAGAAATCCGAGCAGGATGCCAATCACAATGGCTTGTAGACGTAGCATAATTCCTCCAAATCAGGCGCTGGCCAGCAGCCGGTCCCACTGGATGTCGGCGCAGGACAGCCCGGCAAAGATGAGGCCGCGCGGGTAGGCAGTGGCCAGCAGCACGAGGTTGTCAAAGGCCGAGTGTTGCGGTCGCAGCGCACAGAGCCGTTCAAAGGCGTTGGTTTCCTCGGGTTCGGTGGTGAAGGTCCAGAGGTGGATGGGGGAGAGGATGTTTTCCACCAGTTCAATGTTTTTGTCCCGCCCGGAACCCTGCACAATCAAAAATTGGCTGGATTCACCGGGGCGGTTGGAAATCTCCCGGATGGCGGTGACCGCCTCCGGCGGCAACTGGCAGTCCCGCACCAGTTCGGGAAAATCAGCCGCTTCCTGGACCCCGATGATTCTGGTCCCGGCGTTGTTGACCAGTCCGTGGATGTCGGCCAGGTCGGTATAGTCCTGGGTCAGAAAGAGGCCGATGAGGTTGTTTTTCCGCCCGCCCCGCCCGGTGATGTTGGCGGCTTTGAACATGATGGGGAACTCGTTCCGGATGCGGTCGCCCTCGTCAAAAATGAACAGCTTCGGGGTTTTGACCCCGGCCTGGGTGGTGTTCATCAATTCCAGCATACTGGCCATGATGCGGAACGCCATCGCCTGACAGACCACCGGCTCCAAAGTTTTCAAGGATTCAAAATCGTAGCAGCGGACCCGTTTGGAGCTGTGGCGGAGATGGTCGGAAGTGGGTGCGTCCACCACCGGGTGGGCGTGGTACTGTTTGAGCCGGGCCAGCAGTTCCAGCCGTTTCCCTTCCAGCCCTTCGGGCAGCGCGAAGGTCTCGGCAATATCGAGCAAGTCGCTCAGGCGGGGCCTGAGTTTGAAGGGGCTGCTCCGGTTGGTGGCGACCGTGGTCCGGTACAGTTCCTCCACGAAATCGGTGATGAGGCCGACCATGATGACGTCCCCGCTGATTTCGCCCAGGTTGCAGATGTCCTGCACCACCAGCCGTTTCTGACTGACGGTCGGTTCCAGCCCGGCCTCCAGCCCGTCGTATTCAAAGCTGTTGACCACGTCGCCCCGGTCAAACCGGATGGACAGCCCGTCGAGCACCCGCGTGAAGGTGCGGAAACTGCCGAAATCGCAGAACCAGACCTGGCTGTCGGGATAGGTCGCCAGAAAGCCGTCGGCAATCGTCGCGGCCAGCACGCTTTTGCCCCCGCCGGTCCCGGCCACGCAATAGGCGAATTTGGAATTGGAGCCTTCCGCCTTGAGCAGGTTCAGGCCAAAGAGCCGCCCACTGGTGGTGGAGAGGATGGTGTGCGGTCTGGCCGAACCGGTCCAGGCTGTTTCCAGCAGGGTGAGGGCGGCCACCGAGCGGGTCAACTGCCGGATTTCCCGCCCGTTGGAACGCTTGAGGGAGGCAAATTCGCCTACCATGAGTCTGGGATAGAGTTCCTTGAGGTCGGCCTCGGTCTCAATGACCCCGGTTGCGCCGCCGAACCCGCGCAGAATCGACTGGAAGGTTTTGCATGCCTGCCGGAGGTCGTCGAGGGACTGTTTCTTTTCCTTGAACGTGGTGAAGGGCTCCCCGTAGACCACAATATGGACCCGGGTCCGGGCCAGGGTACAGCCCGGCTCGCCCAAATGGTCGCGGATGGCCCGCAGGGTCTGTTCCTTTTTGGCCTGTTCAGGGGTGGGTTCCTTGAGCTTCCCGTTACTGCTCCAGCGGTTTACGCTCCGGACCAGCCGGTCCATTTCCTTTTTGTCGGCCTCGACGTCGCCCACAATATATTCGGTAATGATGGTATGGTGAAGCCGGACCCCGGCCCGCAAAAATCTCCGCACTGCATCCGCCCTGACCGGTTCGTTGGGCGGCTGGACGAGGCTCACCACCGCCACCGGCAGCACCCCGTCATGGAGCGCGTACCAGCCCCCTTCATAATTGACGGATTCAAGACAAAGATAGGGCGGCAGCGGCAGCGGGGCTTCCAGGTCAATGCCGTCCGGTGCGGCATCCGGGGTGGCCGGGTTATGGGAACGGAAGACTTCGCTGAAGGTTTCCGCCGGAGAGAGAGGCCGCAGGGGCAGCGGTGATTCCTCCCGCACGGTTTGAAACCGCTCCGCGATGGTGGCCAGGACGTCGTATTCCGCCGCCTTGCTGCGCTGGGTGAAGCGTTCCAGGAAGGAGAGTTCCGCCAGGCGGCGGAAGGCCGCCGGATTGCCACCCGTTTCAGCCAGCCCCTTGAAAAAGAGGGAAAGTCCGCTGCCCTGTTCGTCTTCCCGGTGCGGTTCCGGGACCGCCACCCAGAGCCGGGTCCGGGAAGCCTGGAACTGGCCCGCCTGCACCAGCCCCTGCTGAAAGACCGTGCCCATGGCATGGTACCAGGTGGCCAGCGGGTAGGTCAGGTTGCGGCGGCAGCGTTCCAGGTGGTCTTCCAGCATGGCTCCGTCATCGGGACCGACGTCGACCCGGAACTGAAACAGGCTGCCGGGCGGCCACCGTTTTGACCAGTTCCGCCAAATCCAGCCGGTGCCGGGAAAGCCTGAGCCGGCCAGCTTCCAAGGCCGCTGAATCCAACAGTGTCGTAATGAAACCAATCATGTCCTGTACTTCGTTGTTGATGGAATGCAACGGCTCGTCGCAAACTTCGGATGACCGTCGGTTTTTGAGGTTTTCCCGCGCCAGTTTCACCCAACCGGCAATCGCAAAAAGCGGATTTTTCAAATCATGGGCAATCAGGCTCAACAATCGGGTTTGGGATTGGTTGGCGGCTTCGGTTTTTTCTTTTTCACGGCGCAGGTTTTCGGTTCGTTCCCGGACCAGCATTTCCAGATGAAAAGCCCGCGCCAGCAGGTGCCGGACCCGCAGTTCATAGAGGCCCCACCCGGTTCCAATGACAATCAGCAACCAAAGCGCCTGGAACCAGCGGGTTTGGTAGAAAAAAGGTTGGATGGTAAAGGTCAGCGTCGTGCCCGCCT
Organism: Blastocatellia bacterium; assembly: GCA_019695185.1. GTDB lineage: Bacteria > Acidobacteriota > Blastocatellia > Chloracidobacteriales > Chloracidobacteriaceae > JAIBAN01. The sequence continues at coordinate 55,362 of JAIBAN010000050.1, forward strand.
CATTCCAGAGTCCCTCGTTGTTACAGGCTGTGACGATAAACCGGTACGTGCCAGGAGCGAGATTGGTATAAAACGCCGTCCGGCGGCTGCCGGCGTCAATCCAGTCGGATTCCGTTCCTTCCAGTCGGTAGCGAAAGCGGACTTTCTCCGGTACGGAGAAACTCAAGCCGGTGTAGGTAATTTCCATCCGTCTGACGCCTGGAGCAAAAACGGATTGGGGGTGCACCGGCTGGGCCACGCCGTTGACCGCCACCGATTCAATCAACAGTGGCGGCGATTGGCGGTTGGTGCGATCAAAAGCCAGCCGCGCCACGCCTTTGATGGTTGGGAACAAGACTGTGCCGTCGCGTAACCGGCAGGCCGCCGGCTGAAACCCGCCGTTGGTTTCGCTGTCGGGCATTCCGTCGGCTTTCGTGTATCCAAGCGGATCCACGCGCGAGCGGCGTCCCAGGCAGAAGTCCTCCAGTTCGCTCCGTGCGACCCGGCTCAGGCCACGGTTGCCGCTCAACCAGAAATTTCCCTCTGAATCTTCATGGATAAACGACACCACGTCATCCAGCAGGCCATCGGCGGTCCGAATGCGGCAACAGGAACCATGGTCAATCCGATGCAGGCCGCCGCCATAGGTTCCGACCCACAGAATGTGGTTTGCATCCAAATGGAGCGCCCGCACAAACGGATTGCCCAATCCGTCACGGGTTGTGAAACGGGAAAATTGACCATTCTGAAAATGAAACAGCCCGGAATCGGCGGCAATCCAGAGCGAGCCGTCCGGTGCTTCGAGCAACGTCCGAACCCAGGTCTGCGGCGCATTCGGCAAGCGGGTCAAATCGTGAAACCGTCCATCGGGGGTTCGCTGCGCCAGGCCGACGTTGGTGCCAATCCAAAGGGTGTGTCCGTCCTGGGCCACCAGCAGCGAGACAACCGCGCTACCGGGCAGGCCGTCCGCATTGCCGTAGAGCGTCAGCCGATTGGCGGCCAACCGCCGCAGGCTGCCGGTATACATCCCCAGCCAGAGTGCTCCGGTGCGGTCTTCAGCCATTGCCCAGACACAGGGAATCCACAGGCTTTCAAGCTGATTGCCACGGATGCGGTGCAGTCCGGAACAACTGGTGCTGACCCAAATGGTCCCGCTCTGGTCTTGCAGGATGGCCGTCACGCTGGGGTCATTCCGCACTGGCAGCGAAATTGCCGCCAGCCGGGTGGGGGCAAACACATGCACCCCTCCGGTTGTCGTTCCGGCCCACAAATTGCCCTCGCCGTCAAGGTGAAGTCCTTGCACTTCCTGATTGGCCAGTTCCAACTCGGTTGCCGGACGCAGGTTCTCGTTTTCAAAAACCGTCACGCCCAAGCCGGTGCCAATCCAGATACGCCCGGCTGGGTCTTGGGTCACGCTGTGAATCAGATTGTGGGAAAGGCCGTCGTTCTTCAGAAATTGCCGAGGGGGAGCACCCTCCTGCCAGACAAACACACCCCATTCCGACCCAATCCAAAACCGGTTTTGCCGGTCCCGGAACAAACAGGTGAGCGCCGCCTGGGGAAGCAACTGGAGCGCAGCGGTCTGTCCGTTGTGCAGGACGAAAACCCCTTCCTTCCGGCCAAAGAATATGCGTCCGTCAGGTGTCGGCCACAGTGCGATGACCCGATTCGCTCCGGTGGCGGGGGAATCGGCACGCACAAATCGCGCACCCTCCCGCCGAAACAAGCCGTCATCGGCACCAATCCAGAGGGTGCCGTCAGGGGTTTCACAGATGGCGGCAATGTTGCTCTGCGGAACTCCTTCAGCCAAACCGAAGGGTTGCACCCGGTCGGCTTCAAGGCACATCAAGGCCCCGCCTTCGCCGCCTATCCACAGACGACCCGCCCGGTCCTGAAAGAGTGTGAGCAACCGGTTGGTCGTAAAATTAGGCGTATTGCCGGTGTTGTAGGTTCGGAAGCGCACTCCGTCAAATCGGGCCAACCCGCCAAAGGTCGCCAACCACAGATAGCCGTCACGAGTTTGAGTAATGGCCTGGACCGAGTTCTGCGGCAGTCCATGTTCCGCCTGCCAGGACCGATGCGTTGAGAAGGCGTGACTGTCCATTGCGACCGGAACCTTTTGAAAGCACACCGGCGGAGATTCGACTTCCTCCGCCGCGCAGGGTGCGACGTGTGTCAGCAGACTGCCGACCATACAGAGCACGCCCAGCACGCGAAATGGGAAAATCATTGGCTTTGCGGATGAAGGTTCAGGAAATCCTGGGAATTGTGGTTCGTGTTCCGAATTATGACTGAAGACCTGCCAAGTGCCAAATCAGGAGGAAAAAATTTCCATTGAAGCCTACCGCCTGCGACGGGTATTCTGAAGTTTGTTAGAACAATACTTTTCCTTCCCCAACGGCGCGCATCACCGGCTGACGAAGCGGCAACCAACTTTCCCGTCATTGATGCTGCCCGCTGATGTCAGTCCGCGTGCATGCGCTGGTTGGGCTGGTTTGATGACTTGCCACTATGAAATCTAACCCAACCCATGACACTTGCCAACCGGGTGGTTTGGATTTGGTTTTGGATTTTGGATTTTGGATTTTGGGCACTGATGCATTAATTGTTGGGACTGATCCCAAAATCCAACCAATCCCAGTGATTGGTTTCAACACCAGCCAGCGCGAGCGGCGACCGCCCATTGCGGGTTTCGATGGAACTGGCTGAAAAG
>JAIBAN010000051.1 GCA_019695185.1 Blastocatellia bacterium
TCCAATGAACACTGATGGAAACGGTTCCGGCAGTGTTCATTGGTGCCATTTGTGAAGACCGGGACGGAAAGCTCTGGCTGGGAACGAATCAGCCCTTCCTGTTTGCCCTGGACCCACAGACCGGACAAACGTTCCGTCATGACATTTTTACCCGCTTTCCCAAACCGACAGAGGGCCGGATTACCGCCATTGCCGAGGCCCCGGACGGCAGCCTGATATTGGGAACCAATCAAGGGTTTCTGCGCTTTTCCCCCCAAAGCGGCACCCTCACCCCACTGGCGGTTCCCCTTTCACAACCAGCCGTTTCAGCGGCAGTTAATCTGATTGACCCAGGCTTTGCCGATTGCCCCCAGCTTTTTCGAGACCGCCACCAGCAGATTTGGGGAGCTACCAAATCCGGGCTCGTCCGGATTGACCCGGCCACCAACGGCGTCACCGTTTTCCGCAACCACCCGCTCCTGTCCACCACCCTCAGCAATGACAATGTGCGGGCTGTTTTTGAAGACCGCGTTGGAACACTCTGGGTCGGCACACTGGGTGGCGGGTTATGTGCCGCCAATCTTGAAGCCCAGGGATTTCGCAGTTTCAAACGGGACCCGCTGGCCGCCAACACATTGCCGAACAACCTCATCATCGGGATGCTGGTGGACCGCAGTGGCAGAGCCTGGATTGGCTGCCGCGAAGGCGGAGTGGTCTGGCTGGACCCGACTGACGGAACCATGCTGCCCCCGCCCACAGGTTTCACATGGCCGGCGGACCGGCAACACCTCACCGCCAAAACTTTTTATGAGGACCATCAAGGAGACATCTGGATTGGCACCAGCGGCGGCGGTCTTTTCCGTTTTCAACCGGGAACCCGCAGGCTGACCAATTTCAAAAACGCCCCCGGCCTTCCCCCTACCATCCCGAACAACCATGTCTCCTGCCTGACCGAAGACGAAACCGGCACCATCTGGATTGGCACACGGGGTGGCGGCATCTGTTCGCTTGACCCACAGCGGGTCCTTTTCACCACATTCACCCACCAGGATAACGACCCTTCCAGTCTGGTTCACGGGTCTGTCCGGAGCCTGGCCGTGGGACGTGACGGCATCCTCTGGGTCGGAACCAGTTACGGGTTGAGCCGGTTTGACCGGCGTACCAAACAGGCGGTCAATTTTACGGCTGCTCCGAACCGGCCCGGAGGTCTCAGCCACAACGACATCTGGGCACTCTGTGAAAGCCGGGACGGGACACTGTGGGTTGGCACTTCCGGCGGCGGCCTGAATCATTACGACCCGCGCAGTCAAACTTTTCAGGTTCTGACTGAACGCGCAGGACTGGCCAATAACACCGTCAATTCCGTCCTGGCAGACGACCAGGGGCGCATCTGGGCCAGCACCAACCGGGGGCTTTCCTGCGTGACACCCGGCCCCAGACCGGAGATTCGAAATTTTGCGGCAACGGATGGTTTGCAAAGCGATGAATTCAACCAGGGGGCAGGCTGTCGCACGGCGGCTGGCGAATTGGTTTTTGGCGGTATCGAAGGCTTGACCGTGGTCACTCCCAGCCGCATTCGCACCAACCCGAACCCGCCGCCGGTGGTCCTGACCGGATTTCGCAAATTCAACCAGCCGGTCCGGTTCAATCAGCCCCTGAGCGACACGCCAGAAATCCTGATTCGCCACACGGACAACTTCATTGCCTTTGAGTTTGTGGCGCTCAACTTTGTCAATTCCCGGCAGAATCAGTATGCCTACAAACTGGAAGGCTTTGACCCGGACTGGATTCAGGTGGGGGCCAAACGCGAAGCCACCTATACCAACCTGGACGGCGGCCATTACACCTTTCGGGTCAAAGCCTGCAACAATGATGGCTTATGGAACGAGGCTGGTGCCGCCATCCGGTTGCGGGTCCTGCCGCCCTGGTGGCGCACGCCGCTGGCTTATACCCTGTTTGCCCTCGGAGCGGTCGGTATTGGCTATGGAAGTGTGCGGCTCCGGGTGCGGGCGCTGGAGGAACGCAACCGGAAACTTGAATCCAAAGTCACGGAACGGACCAGGGAACTCAAAGACTACGTGGCGCAATTGCAGGATGCCAAACAGGAAACCGAGCGTAAAAATGCCGAACTTGACGCCAAAAACCTGCAACTGGATCAAAATCTGCTTGAACTGCGCGAAAAGAACCAGGCACTGATTGAGTCGCAGCAGCAGGCCGACCGGATTTTTTCCGCGCTGGCCGAAACCCTGCCCGGAACCATCCTGGAGGGAAAATACCGGCTCGACGAAAAAATCGGGGCGGGTGGGTTTGGAGCCGTTTTTCGCGGGACGCATCTCCGGCTGGACCGCCCGATTGCCGTGAAAATCTTTCGCCCATCACCGGGCAACGACTCGGCGGACGCGGTGGAGCGGTTCCGCCGCGAAGGCGTTTCCGCCTCCCGGCTCCAGCATCCGAATGCGGTGCAGGTGCTTGATTCGGGGATTTCCGAAGACGGCATCGCCTATCTGGTGATGGAACTGTTGCAGGGCGAATCGCTGGCCGACGAACTGCGCCGGACCCGGCGGATGCGGCTGCGCCGCGCGGTTGAAATTGTGACGCCGGTCTGTTCCGTGCTGGCCGAAGCCCATCGTTTGGGGATTGTTCACCGCGACATCAAGCCGGAAAATATTTTCCTCCACCATTCAGGCGAAGGGGAGATTGTCAAAGTGGTGGATTTCGGCATTGCCAAACTGGTGGCTGAAACCGCCGTCAGCAGTCCCAAACTGACCGCCACGGGAGGCATTATCGGGACGCCGCTGTATATGTCGCCGGAATGTTTGAGCAATCAACCGTTTGACGGACGGGCCGATGTCTACAGTCTGGCAGTGACGGTTTATGAAATGCTCTGCGGCGCAACTCCGTTTGAAGGGAAAGCCTCGGGGTTCGTTGAAATCGTCATGGCACATTTGAAGGACGTGCCCCCGGCGCTGAAAGAACGCAACCCGTTGATTCCCGACGCAGTTGATGCGGTGGTGTTGCAGGGCCTGGCCAAATTCCAGGAGCGGCGTCCGACGGCAGCCGTTTTCAGCGCAGCGTTTGCCGCCGCCGCCGAACCCTGGCTGGATGCCGAAAGTCACTTTGACCCGTCGTGGTCCTCCCGCGAAACCGTGGTGGATGCACCCACCACCGCCGGAAACATTGCCGAAATGCCGACCATTGCCACCGACCCGCCCGCCTTTGGCACTCCGGCTCAGGTAACCGACATGCGGACGGTCACACGTCCCGGAATCCGCACCAACCCCATCACGGATGAAGAAACCGCCCTCAAATTCCCACCGACCTGACCATTGCAGTTTCACTGTGTGACACTTGAAAAAACTGTGACACCCCAATACATCTCTGGTGTCCTGTCCTTTATGTTGAGGACTGACCAGAAAGACCTTTCTGCTTCAGTTTTCCATGATGCAATGAAATCCGACTGGTTATTGAAACCTCTGACAGGAAGAGAGAACACATCATGAATTTTCGTTGTGCAATGATTCTGCTGTTTGCCTGGTTGAGTGGAATAACCGGGTTTGCGCAAGACCTCCGTCCCAACACCGTCATCCTTGGACCAGACTACCAAAAAGGCCAGACCAGCACGAAAAAACTGGAACTGATTCCGCCCCAAGGCTGGGGCTTTGATAAAGCGGGTGCTGTCAAGGCAGGGCTTTTTGCTGTGTTGGTGCCTTCAGGAAAAAATCTGGAAAACACTGACAAAGCCATTACCATCGCCTTTCAGAAAAAAGCCCCGCAAACGCCCGGTCTTGAGAATCTGACCAATTTTTTCAAGGCGGATTTGCAGAATACACTGGCCAGATTTCCCAATCTGGAAGCAGCCCGCTGGCAGCCTTCTGAATTCGCCCCGGACAAAATAGAGTTTCGGAGCATTGAAATCCGGGGAAAAATCAAAGGCCAGCCATCTCCTCACCGATTGTTGATGCTTGATGCAGATGACGGTTTTTTCAGCATTACTCTCACCACCGAGACCGTGAAGGAATTGCACCAACCGGAGTACGAGGCATTTTTCAACCGGATTCGGATTCAATAAACCGGACCGGGAATTCAGACTCCTGGCGGAAGAGAGTCAAGTTACTGAAACGCCGCGCTTCTTTCCAATTGCAAAGTCGCTTCCTGACGGGAGTAACTGTCATTGCTTTGGGTCAAAATCCGGTAAAATTCCAGAGACCGTTCCGGACCGAATTTGGCAATGGCAGCCAGTGTCACCACAATTCGGGAATCAGAAAAATAGCCATCGAATTTGGGAGGCTTCGCCAATTTCATTTCTTTCAGTGTGGATGAAAGGGCTGCCAGCCGCGTGAGAAAATCCCCTGACGGTTTGGATCGATGGTGTCCAAATTCGGTTTGTTCGGCAGACTTGGCGACCGCATACAAACGATATAACACCGGCAGCGTGCCGGGTGCCTGAATTTCCCCCAAGGCCCAGGCAATCGTACGGTGCACACTGGCCCAGTCTGTATCGAGTGCCGCCACCAAATCTGGCACAAGACGCGAATCTTTCATCGCACCACAGGCACGGGCGGCATTTTCCCGGACACACCAGTCGGGAGAGCGCAACCCTTCCTGTAAACAAGGAATGACTTTCGGCCCGGCAAATCTGAAAGCATCGCAAATCACCTGCCGATAGGAATAGGGGTCACGGTACGGCGTTCTTCCCAACAACGTTGCTATCAGAACCGGATTGCGAGCGACTTCTTTGCCCAGATTTCTTTGGAAAGCCTCATCGCCCAAAGGCGTCGTCCACGGATAGGCTTTGCACAAGTGCAGCACAAGTGGATTGGCCAAAGGCACCCAGGCTCTGTAGGCATCCGCAGGTGTCACTGGAATGCGTACCTGACTATCAATCCCAAAGGGCATGCCCCGGCCAGGATTTTTCAGAATTTCCTCAAAACAGGAAAGCGGAGCTGACTTATCTCCACCTCGAAGGGCCAACGTGGCTGCAACTGCCCGAATGAGCGGGTCAGGATCCTTCAGTGCCGGTTTGACGGTAGAGGCCGTTCTACTGGATGGGAACTCGGCCAAGCGAACAATTGCGGTGCTGCGCACAACCTGATGGGCGTGCAACAGGCATTTCATGATGATTTTCTGGTTGTGTTTGAGGTTTTGCCAAAACGGAGCCGGGGCTTCCTGGAGCGTGCGAGCCACAAGATACGGGTTGGGATTTTCCAAACACTGGCGGATAAGCTGCTCCGAACTAAAGTCAGGCCGGAACGTTTGGGCTTCGTGCTTTTGACGGATGGAAACTGGGTCTTGAGCAGGAGTGACGTGTTGGGCCTGCACGATGGTTGGAACCCACAACCAAAGCACAGCCAGCCCCCACAAACCTTGGAATGGTCGCATGATAGGTACTTCCCTGAAATTGAAATGGAACCGGCTGCCGTTTGAGAGGAATACCCTTTACACGGTTACCTGAAAGTTCGGTTTCAACTTTTTGGGCAAAGTTTTGACCGACCTGCGACAAACAATGTTCCTGCCGCTTACCGTGTCAGTTCCCGCAGCAGCCACGCCCGTGCGGTGCTCCATTCGCGTTTGACCGTGCGGGGAGAGACTTTCAGCACCTCGGCGGTTTCTTCCACGGTCAGGCCGCCAAAAAACCGTAACTCCACAATCCGGCTCTGTTGCGGAGCCAGCAACTCCAGTTCTGCCAGTGCGTCGTGCAGGGCCAGCAGTTCCCCCGCCCATTCCTGTGACACCACCGCTGCCTGGTCCAAGGTCACGGCAGGTTCCCATCCACCGCGTTTCACTGCCCGGTTGGCGCGGGCATGGTCCACCAGAATGTTGCGCATGATATGGGCAGCCAAAGCAAAAAAGTGGGCCCGGTTCTGCCACTGGATGTTCTGCCAGTTGATGAGCCGCAGATAGGCTTCATGCACCAAGGCTGTGGTTTGCAGCGTATGGTCCACCCGCTCGGCCCGGAGGTAATAACTGGCCAAACGGCGCAATTCGTCATAGACCACCGGCATGAGCTTATCCCGTGCCGCAGCATTGCCGTTGCTCCACTCAAGCAAAAGCTGAGTCAAGTCGTCAGGAGTTTTTAAGGTCACAATGAGTTCAACAAACAGGCGGGTGAGATGTTTTTTCTTCTCCAAATTGTACACCAGTCGCCTTACATTGAAACCATTTTTTTTCCTCCTTGAATCCGCAAAATCCAGCCAGCCAGTTCCCGCAGCCAGAGCACCGAACTCGCCACCGCCAGACAGACACCCCAGTCATCCAGGTGGAGGGCTTCGGTGCTAAAGGCCACTTGCAAAAACGGAATGTGGACCACCGCAATTTGCAGCACCAGGGAAATGCCAACCGCCAGCCAGAGCCAGCCGTTGCGAAACATGCCCTGGAAGGCGCTTTCCGCACCGGCGCGGGCGTTGAAGACATAAAACAACCCATAGAGCACAATCGTCGAAAAAGCCATGGTCTGGGCGTAGCGCATGGTTCCCTGCCCTCGAATGAAGCCGCCCGGCAACGCCCAATCCATCACGAGCAGCGTGCCAATGGTCATGACCACCGCCACGAATATCATCTCAAACCACATTTCCCTGGTGATGATGCGGCTGCAGGGGTCGCGCGGCGGCTGCTTCATGACGTTGGGGTCGGTCGGGTCGAGGCCCAGCGCCAACGCCGGACCGGCATCGGTCAGCAAATTTATCCATAAAATCTGCGTGGCCAGCAAAGGAACGACAAAACCCCCCTCATGCGCTTCTTTCAGCCCCAATATTTTGGCAAACACAATTCCCAAAAAGAGCGTCAGGACAATGCCCAGATTTTTGGGGAGCAGAAACCGGAGGAATTTTTGAATGTTGGCAAAAATGGACCGACCTTCCTCCACAGCCGCGACAATCGAAGCAAAATTGTCATCCGTCAAAATCATGTCCGAGGCGTTTTTGGAGACATCCGTCCCGGTGATGCCCATGGCGACGCCGATGTCAGCAGCTTTCAGGGCCGGTGCGTCGTTGACGCCATCGCCGGTCATGGCGGTGATGGCACCCTGGGCTTTGAGCGCCTGGACAATCCGAAGTTTATGCTCCGGTGCGACACGGGCGTAAACGGAAACCTCGTTGACCAATTCCTGCAAGCGCGCATCGTCGGTTTGCAGCAGTTCGACCCCATGCACTGCCCGCCCGCCCGGTTTGACAATCCCCAAGTCAGTGGCAATCGCTGCCGCCGTGTGGGGATGGTCGCCGGTAATCATGATGGCCCGGATTCCAGCAGCCTGGGCCAGTTTGACCGATTCGCGGGCTTCCGGACGGGGTGGGTCGAGCATGCCGACGATGCCCAGAAAAACAAATTCCTGTTCCAGTCCTTCGTCGGTCGGGTCTGACACGGTTGCACGGGGCAGTGACCGACAGGCCAGCCCAATCGTACGCAGGGCCTCGCGGGCCAACTGCTCAACCGAAGCCAGAATTTCCCGGCGGCGGGCGGCTGAAAGCGGACGTTCCTCCGTTCCCACCCGTTCCGCCGTACAACGGGCCAGCAATACGTCGGGCGCACCTTTGGCCACCACCAGCACCCGTTCCGGCTGTTCGGTGTCGGCATGCACTGTGCTCATCAGTTTGCGTTCGGAGCTGAAGGGCACCTCCCCCAGCCGGGGAAACCGCTGCGCCAGTTCCTCCAGGGTCAATCCTGCTTTGCAGGCAGCCACCAGCAAAGCTCCCTCGGTCGGGTCGCCCTGGATGGTCCAGCCGTCGGCCTCCTGCCGGAGTGCAGCATTATTAACCAGAGCGGCAGCCCGCAAGGTACTATTCACCTCGTCAGAAACCGGTCCGGCTGCAATGGGTTTTCCATTGTGGTGGAGGTCGCCGCTTGGTTCGTATCCAACCCCGGTTACGGCCACCCGCCCACTGGGAGTCACTACCGCCTGAATCGTCATTTCGTTCTTGGTGAGTGTGCCGGTTTTATCCGAGCAAATGACGGTGGTTGAACCCAGTGTTTCAACCGCTGCCAGTTTCCGGACAATCACGTGGCGGCGCGCCATCCGCTGCATACCCAGCGAAAGCACAATCGTGGTGACGGCGGTCAAGGCTTCGGGAACGGCTCCGACAGCGAGCGAAACCGCCCAGACCAGTACATCGGCAGCAGCAGTCCAGCTTTTAATCCGGCTGGTGGCAATGATGGCCACGCTGGTTACAGCGGCAATTGCAATCACGACCAATCCCAACACCCGGCCAAAACGGTCCAGTTCTTTTTGCAGCGGAGTCGGTTCGTTTTCCTCCTGTTGGAGGGAAAGCGCGATTTTTCCCAATTCGGTCTGCACACCGGTGGCAGTCACCAGCACCCGGCCCCGTCCGGTCACCACCGAAGTTCCCCGAAAGACCATGTTGGTCTGGTCGCCAATTCCAGCCAGTTCCTCAATGGCGTCAGTGGTTTTGACCACCGGTGCGCTCTCTCCGGTTAAAGCGGACTCCGCCACCCGCAGGGCAATCGCCTCAATGACCCGCCCATCGGCAGCCAGCGTGGTCCCTTCTTCCACCACCAGAATGTCGCCGGGAACCACTTCTGCAGCCGAAATGGTGATTGGACGCCCTTCCCGCAACACGACGGATTGCGGGGCGCTCAAAGCCTGCAACGACTGGGCAGCATGTTCGGCCCGGTTTTCCTGAACAAACCCTAAAATCCCATTGAGCAGCACTACCACAAAAATCGTGATGGTTTCATAGGGCAGGGATGTATCGCGGTCGAGTGTCCAGGCCACAAACGACAATACGGTTGCCACCAACAGTAAAATTGTCAGCGAGTCGGTAAAATGTGACAGGAATCTACGCCAAAGGGGTATTGGCGGGGCCGATGGCAATTCGTTCCGTCCGTGGCGTTCCAGCCGTAACCGTGCTTCCGCTTCGGTTAAACCGGTTTCGCGATTGCCGGCAAATTTTTCCAGCGCCGTTGCGACCGAAAGCCGGTATGCTTGTTTTTCCAAATGCTCCATATTGAAATGAATGGGATTCAAGGTTGTTTACCACCGTGCCAGGATATGGTAACACAATTACTTCAGGGTCCAGGGTTCAGGGTCCAGGGTTCAGGGTCTTCAGATACCAGGAAATTTGAGGCTTTGCATTGTGATTCAATTGTCAATTGTCCGTTCAGAAGCCCCTGAACCCTGAACCCTGGACCCTGGATCCTAAACCCTGAACCCTGAACCCTAAACCCTGCTTCGCCTATGCCATCACTACTTTTTTTCCGCTCATCGCTGAGTGAATTACAGGGAACCGACCGGCAGGAGTTTTTGCAGGAGATTCTCTATACCTATCTCACCAGGGCTCGGATTCTGGCGCAGGCCATTATTGTCATCGGGTTGGTGTTGGTGTATCTGATTGATTACCGCAACATACTGTCGGCACCACCGGTTTTTCTCCGCTACGCAACCGGACTGCATTTGACCATGATTGGCATGTCGGCCCTGTTTTTGTGGGTGACTCACCATCAGCCAGCAGCTTCTGCAACCGTAATCACCCCAATTCACAAAAATCTTTACTTGAGCTACAGCGTTTTTCTGCTGCTGATGTTTGATGTTGCCTTTGTCCTGACCATGATGCGGGTGGGAAATGGTCTGGTCTATGTGTTGGCCATCTTTACGCTGGCCATTGTTACGTTTTACCCAACCTGGTGGTATGGGGTTCTGTTTGGGGCGAACTTTCTGTTTTTTCTCATCACGGTGCGCCTTGTCACCAATTCCCCGGATGCCTATCTGATGGGAACAATCGCCACCTTCCTGGCAGTGTTTGCCGGTGAATCCCTGTTTGAATCCCGCATCCGCGATTTTCTGAATGCCAAAACCATTTCCCGGCAGGCGGCAGCGCTGGACCAAAAAAATGCGGAACTGACCCAGACCGTTTCGCTGCTTGAACAGGCCAAGCAGGAAACCGAACGGAAAAACCGGGAACTGGATGAAAAAATTGCCGAGCTTCACCAAAAAAACGAAGAACTGATTGCCTCGCAAAAACAGGCTGACCGGATTTTTTCCGCCCTGGCCGAGGCCCTGCCGGGGAGCGTGCTCGATGGCAAATACCGGCTGGAGGAAAAAATCGGTTCCGGCGGGTTTGGTGCGGTTTTTCGCGGCGTTCAGCTCAATTTCAACCGTCCGGTGGCCATCAAGGTTTTTCGTCCGGTTTCCGGCAACGATTCGGCGGAAGGCGTCGAACGCTTTCGCCTGGAAGGCATTTCCGCCGCCCGGCTGAATCACCCCAATGCGATAGCCGTGCTTGATTCGGGAATTTCGGTCGAAGGCATCGCCTATCTGGTCATGGAGCTGCTGACCGGCTATCCGCTGGCCGCCGAACTCAAATTGAAGAACCAGTTGTCGGTTGCCCGCTGTGCTGCGGTTGTGGTTCCCATTTGTCAGGCACTGGCCCAGGCGCACGCCCTCGGCATCATTCACCGCGACATCAAGCCGGGAAATATTTTCCTGCACCAGAGTCCGGAAGGCGAAATCGTCAAAGTGGTTGATTTCGGCATTGCCAAAATGGTCGGAGAAACCACGAGCGAGGAATTCAAACACCTGACCGAAACCGGGGGTTTGATTGGAACCCCGACCTATATGGCCCCGGAACGCCTGGGAGACTTGCCTTATGACGGCCAGTCGGATATGTACAGCGTCGCCGTGATGACCTATGAAATGCTGGCCGGGCGGACACCCTTTGTGGCCGGACAAGGCGGGTCGTATGCAGTCGTGTTGGGGCACCTCACCCAGGAGCCGCCGGCCTTGCGTTCCTTCAACCCGCATCTCCCGCTGGAACTGGTGGAACTGGTTCATCAGGCACTGGCCAAAGAACCGGGTGAACGCCCAACGCTGCTGGAGTTTGCCGAGCGCATGATGACAGTGGCAGCCCGGTACCCGGAGCAGTCAACCGCCCTCCCCCGGCAAGGCCCAACCGAACCATATCCGAGCGATGCCACGACCGAACTGGTTGCAGGTCGGACGACTGATGCACCGCTTTCAGATGTAACTGTAACCACCCACCAGCCCAACCCCTTTGACCTGCCAACGGTCACGGGGTCGGTGGTGAAAAAGGAAGAAAACACCTGAATGTCGGGAGTTCCGCCTTCAGGCGGCTGTTTGGAGTTCTGCGTTGACGCTGCTCTTTTGAATTTTCTTTCAAAAACAGCCGCCAGTTTTTTTCAAACAGCCGCCTGAAGGCGGAACTCCAAACAGCCGCCTGAAGGCGGAACTCCAAACAGCCGCCTGAAGGCGGAACTCCAAACAGCCGCCTGAAGGCGGAACTCCAAACAGCCGCCTGAAGGCGGAACTCAGAACTTTTTTACAATGAAGCAAATCGTTCAAAATTTTCGCACCGGAGACTTACTCGTTGAGGAATTGCCGCCTCCGGCTTTGAAACCGGGTGGCGTGCTGGTGCATACCGCCTATTCGCTCATCAGCGCCGGAACCGAACGCACCACCGTTTCGACCGGCCAAAGCTCGCTGATTGGAAAAGCCCTGAAACGGCCCGACCTGGTCAAACAGGTTTGGCAAACCTTTCGCCGCGAAGGCTTTCGCAGCACGTTTGAAAAAGTGACGGCCCGGCTGGATACGACCAAGGCGCTGGGTTACAGCTCCGCCGGCGTGGTGCTCGAAGTCGGCGACGGCGTGGATGAATTCCGTCCCGGTGATTTGGTCGCCTGTGCGGGCGTGGGCTATGCCTCGCACGCCGAAGTCAATTTTGTGCCACGCAACCTTTGTGTGCCGATTCCCAGCGGAGTTGGGATGGATGCGGCAGCCTTTACGACCCTGGGCGCAATTGCCATGCAGGGCGTCCGACAGGCGCGGGTGGAACTTGGTTCCTGTGTCCTGGTGATTGGTCTTGGCTTGCTCGGCCAACTGACGATTCAGATTTTGCGTGCCGCCGGTTGCCGGACCTTTGGGATTGACGTGGACCCTGGTGTGCTTGCGCTGGCCAAAGAGTCCGGTGTGGACGAAGCCTGCGCGCGCAACGAAGATTCCCTCAAAGCGCGGTTTGAAACCTTCAGCCGGGGACGCGGGGCCGATGCCGTCATCATTACCGCCAGCACCGACAAGGCCGACCCGGTTGAACTGGCCGGCGAACTGGCCCGCGACCGGGGCCGGGTGGTCGTGGTGGGCGCGGTCAAAATGGATATTCCGCGCGAACATTATTTCCGCAAAGAACTGGATTTGTGCGTGTCGCGCTCTTACGGACCGGGCCGCTATGACCCGCTGTATGAAGAGGGCGGCATTGATTACCCGATTGGGTTTGTCCGCTGGACCGAACGCCGCAACATGGAGGAATTTCTCCGGCTGGTTTCCCTCGGACTGGTCAAAACGGACTTTCTGACCTCTCACCGGTTTACGGTCGAACGGGCTCAGGAAGCCTATGATGTGATTTTGGGCAAAACCAAGGAACGCCCCTGCGGCGTGCTCATTCAATATCCGCAGGCACCCGCCGGAGAGGCTCCCAAACGGAAACTGCTGCTGGCTTCGACGGCGGCGCGTCCCAAACCGGGCACCGTCGGGGTCGGATTTGTCGGAGCCGGGAATTTTGCCACCGCCACCTTGCTGCCGCCGCTCAAGGAACTCTCCAATGTCAATTTGACAGGGGTGGTCACCTCAACCGGGCTTTCGGGCAAAAACACAGCCAAGCGGTTCAAGTTTGAATATTGCTCTTCGGACTTTCGTGATTTGCTGACCGACGGCAAAACCAATGCGGTGTTTGTCGCCACCCGGCACAACCTCCATGCTGCGGTAACGCTGGAAGTGCTCAACGCCCGTGCCGCCGTGTTTGTGGAAAAACCTTTGTGCCTGAGCGAAGAGGAACTGCGTGAAATCGCTGCGGCTCATACGGCCCATGACCAGGTTCTGATGGTGGGTTTCAATCGCCGGTTTTCACCGCTGGCGCAGGCGCTCAAACAGCGGATTGGCAAACGGGGCGGTCCGGCCTGTATCAATTACCGCATCAACGCCGGATTCATTCCCAAAGACAGTTGGATTCAGGACCCGAACGAAGGCGGTGGGCGCATCCTGGGCGAAGTTTGCCACTTTGTGGATATGATTCAGTTTTTGACCGATGCCGAGCCGGTGCGGGTTTTTGCCGAAACGGTTTCCTCCGGCAGCGAAAAACAAACCGACGCCGACACGATTCAAATCATTCTCAAAATGTCGGATGGTTCGGTCGGGCAGATTACCTATCTGGCCGTGGGCGATACCAGTTTCCCGAAAGAACGGCTGGAATACTTCGGCGACAAAACCGTCGGCGTGATTGACGATTACAAAACCGGCAGCTTCACCCGTGACGGCAAGACCGAAACGCTCAAAGGCGGCGCGCAGGACAAAGGCCACCGGACGGAAATCCAGGCCTTTATCAAAGCTGTGGCCGAAGGAAAAGAGAGCCCGATTCCGTTTCGTTCGATTGCCCTGACGACACTGACGACGCTCAAAATCGTGGAATCCTACAGCACCGGAATGCCAGTCCGGGTGGACCTGAACGGCATCCTGTGAATCAGTGCCCCTCGCGGCAGCGTTTGGAGTGCGGGGACTTGTCACCGCTTTCATTGGTGGCGACTTGTCGCCGCCATCCGGAAAAGGCACACAAAGCAGAATTCTGCCGCTTTGTCGCCAAAAACAAAAAGCGGCGACCTGCGGGGCACTCACAAAAACGAATTTCCAAACATGTTCTGAATGATTGAAAAAAGGAAAGCGCGGAAAATTAGCGCGAACCAAAGGGGTTCGTCACGCTTTTTCGGATTTTCCTGTGCAGACCGGAGTGCAAGCATCTCGCTTGCGCTCCGGTCTGACTTTGTTGAGGTGGTGGCGTCTCCCTCAAAAACCGGCTGAAGAGCTACACTGTTTCATGGCCATTTCATGGCAATGAAAAACTGAAGGAGTTGGACGTTTCACTGCCGATTTTGACCACAATCTGATTTACTCCGGAAACCAGTTTCAGCTTGGCGGCTTTGCCTTTGAGGGTCAGGGTTGTTTCGGACTGGGTGCGCAGGAACGAGCTGACATCGTTTCCATTCACCAGAACCACGGCCCCGTTGCCGGTAAACCCTTTACCTTGAATGGTCAGCAGCGATTTTTGATAGGTTACCCCAGCAATTGTCACGGAACCGGCATTTCCGGTGGCAACCCCCGCATTTTTAACCAGACGCACCGCATTATTAAAGGAATCCGCAATCAGCAAATTTCCCTCTGCATCAAAAGCCAGCCCCTGAGGGGCCTGCAAAAATGCGTTGCGGGCATCGGCCCCATCGCCGAGGCTGCCCCGCAGCCCAGGCCCGGCAATCCGGGAAATCACGCCGGTTGCCCGGTCAATCCGCCGCACCCGATTGAAATAGGTATCCGAAAGAAACAGGTTGTTGTCCCGGTCAAACGCCAAACCACCCATCAGACTGGAAAAAGCCGCCTGGGTGGCTGGTCCGCCGTCGCCGTCGGACTCGCCGTTACCGGTCTTCCCTGTTCCGGCCACCGTTGAAATCACACCGGTTTGGATGTCAATCCGGCGAATCCGCCGATTGCCGGAATCGGCACAATAGAGATTTCCCTGCGAATCAAAAGCCAATGCTGTCGGAAATTCAAACCGGGCAGTGATGGCCGGTCCACCATCACCGCCAAACCCGGTTTGACCGGTTCCGGCAAATGTGGAAGTAACCTGTGTTTTGGCATCAATCCGGCGAATGCGATGGTTGCCGGAATCCGCCAGGAAGATGTTTCCCTGCCGGTCCAGAGCCATTCCCAGGGGCTGATTGAATCTGGCATTCAGGGCCGGACCGCCGTCACCGCCAAACCCGAATTCCCCGCCGATTCCGGCCAGCCGTTCAATCCGTCCGGAATTGTCAATCCGCCGGACCATACAGAGGCCACTGTCCAGAATCAGGATATTTCCGGCTGTATCCACCGCCAGGGCACCAGGCAAAGACAAAAAGGCATTCAATGCCGGGCCGCCGTCCCCCAGACCGCTGCCGCTGCGCAGGCCGGCAATCGTTGCCAGCAGACGGGTTTCGTGTTCCAGTTGCCGAATCCTGCCGATTTGAGTATCCGCCACCAGCACATCACCATTGGCATTGACTGCCACCCCGCTTGGTTGAAACAGACGACCACGGGGACCTTCCACGTCCTCGCCGCCGAAATCCACCGCCCCCTGCCCCGCCAACGTGTAAATCAGGTTTTCAGCCGGTGTTTCCCCCGTGTAGACCACCCGCACCCGGTTGTTTCCGGCATCGGAAATATAGACGTTGGCCTCGCCGTCCACGACCACCGCCACCGGCTGGTTCAGTTGAGCCTGGAGGGGGTTTCCCTCATCTCCGGAAAATCCGCCCGGACCTTCCTTGCCAGCCAGCGTGGTGATGATTCCGGTTTGAAAATCCACTTGGCGGACGCGGTGATTGTCAGTATCCGCAATGAACAGATTCCCATCTCCATCCACGGTCATCCCGGTCGGGCTGTTGAGTGAAGCTTCCAGAGCCGAACCGCCATCCCCGGAAAACGCACCGTTTCCATTGCCCGCAACCGTGGAAATCCGGCTGAAATCAGCTTCAATCCGGCGAATCCGGTGATTGCCCCGGTCGGCAATATACAGATTGTCTTCCGTATCCACCGCAATATCGGTGGGGTCCAAAAACCGGGCTTGAGCGGGAGGACCGCCATCTCCGGCAAAACCGCCCTGACCGGTTCCGGCCACCGTCGTCACTCTGCCTCCGGCAGCATCCAGGCGTTTGATGCAATCGCATTCCACATCCACCACCAAAAGATTGTCCTTACTGTCAAGGGTAAAGGCACGCAGCCCCTCGGTACTCAACAGGTTGGTGATTTTCCGGGTTTGGGCTTCAATCCGGATGACGGTTTGATAATCGCTGGTATACAGATTGCCTTTGGAATCAACCGCCACATCCGCCGGACGAGTCAGATTTGTGGCCAGCGCGTCGGTTCCGTCCAGGGTTCCGTTGCCAAAGGTTCCGGTTCCGGCCTCCGTGACAATTACCTCCGTCTCCAGGTCAACCGAACGAACCCGGTGATTGACCTCATCAGCAATAAAGAGGTGTCCGCTTGCATCCAGCGCCAGCCCTTTGGGGCCGGAAAGGGTGGCGTCTCCGGCAAAACCGCCATCCCCGACAAAAACTGTCCCGCCTGCCATGGTGGTGATTTCACCGGTTTTCAGCGCATCGGCTGCGGGCGGCTCAATGTAGAAAGCCGTCTGGGCAAGCCCGCCACGGGTGCGGACCGTCAGCGTTTTCAGGCCAGCCTGGTCCTGTCTGACAATGCTGGCCTGAATTTCAGTGGCGCTGACCACCTTGAAATCCAGCAATCGTTGTCCGCCTAAAAAGAGTTCGCTCTCAGCAGCAAAACTCTTTCCCCGGACCACCACCGTCCGTTCGCCCAATAGTGGTGAAAACTCAGGGGTCACCGAGGTGATTTCCGGTCCTCCGACGGAAACGATCTTTAAGACATCGGCTTCGGTCGAGGCGTTGGCGTCCAGCACCAGGACTTCATTGCCGCGAACTTCGACACTGGCAGCCTTGGCAAAACTGCCAGTCTGAGCCAGGGCCACCAAATCATTACCGGAGTCAGCAGTTCTGGTCACAATCACAGGCCCGTTTTGGTCCACCACATAGACATTGTTCAAACTGTCAAACCGGACCGACTGCGGATTATCAAACCGGATGGCGTCCGCCGGTTGCTGGTGGGGCAGGAACCTGCCGTTGACCACAGTAGGTGTGGAACGTCCCAGCGTGGCAACAGTCCCGTTGAGTGAAACCAGCCGCACGACATTGTTGCCCGAATCAGCCACCGCCAGGATGGTTCCATCGTTGTTGAGTTCCAATGCCGTCGGGCGGTTGAAACGTGCTGTCCGTCCCTGGCCGTCCTGCAACCCCGCCTGCCCTGGTTCCCCGGCTACCACCCGGACCTGCCGAGCCGTTACATCCAGAAACAGAATGGCATGATTGTCGGTGTCAGCCACAAACAGATTTCCCCCGGCATCCACTGCCAATCCACGGGGAGCACTGAACTGCGCCGCCGCGAAAGGAGTGGTTGCTGCCGTGACCCGTCCGGGGCTGCCGTTTCCCGCCAAGGTGGTCACCCGTTCGGCATAATCCACTTTCCGAATTGAGTGGTTGAGCGAATCGGCAATGAAAATGCCCCCTTGCGGGCTGCTGTCAATTGCCACCGCCGTAGGCCCTGCAAATTGGGCTGTCTGCCGGGGGCCATCCAGCCGCCCCGGACGATTGCGCTGCCCGGCATAAACCGTCACGCCGGCCAGTAGCGAGGGCTTACGAAAAATGATGTTTTCCTGAGGGTTGCTGAGATACACCGCGCCGCCGTTGCCGGCTTTGGTGTCGCCTGGAACCTGCGCACTGGTGCTGGACCGCACCCGCGCAACCGCCACAAAAGTCGAAACGCTGGCAGCACTGCTGCGAGCTGTAATCGTGGCAAACCCGGACCGCACACCGGTTATGAGGCCGGTGACCGGGTCCACCGAGGCAATCTCAGGGCTGCCTGATTCCCAGCGCACCCCGGCGGCGGGTTGTCCGTTGGCATCAAGCGCATTTAATTGAAGCTGCCGATTTTCATTGACGACCGGATTTCGTTGTTGGATGGTGATTTTGGTTGATTGAGCTGAAGCAGTCCGAATCGAATTCTGTGAAAAATAAACGAGTGAAACAAGTGAAACCAATGTGAAAAACCAGCCTGGAAATGATGATCTGCGCCACACCGCCGAACCCTTGTTGGGGAGTTCGGCTCGTGCAAATTTCGTCATGGGAATTCCCTCCTCAAGTTGTAACAGAATGAGAGGGATTATCACCGGCCTGCACTGGAATTGAAATGGCAGAGGCCTGGATGAAAAAAAATTCCTTCAGCGGGTGGCGGCAAAGAACGGGTGTGCCGCCCCTAAACCCGCTGGTTGTTTTTTTCAAACTCCTTACCTGACCTTGCCCGGCGTGCGAAACTGCCCGGCATTGGTTCCGGAACCGTTGGGCAGTCCGACCAGACTCCATTGACCGGAGCCAACCACGGTGCCCTGCAACCGGTGATTTTGTGAATCCGCGACAATCAACGCCGGGCTTCCCCAGGAACCTCCAAGCAACGACGCATCACACACCGTGACTCCTTCGGCCCCCCGCACCTGTCCCAGGGCCGGGTTCAGGAAACTGGTGCTCAGGCTGCACCAAAGCGTCGCCCCGCCTCCGTTCCCACCGGCAAACCGGATGACCCGATTGTTTCCCGTGTCCGCCACATAGAGATTGCCATTATTGTCCAGAGCCAAACCTTCGGGTGCATTTACCTGCCCAAACGGAAGCGTCCCGGAACCTTTTCCGGCCACCTGCACGGCCACGCCCGGCAGGGTTCCTGCATTTGGAACGCGCAGAATCCGGCTGTTTCCCTGGTCGGCAATAAACAGATTTCCACTTGGGTCAACCGCCAATCCCCGTGGGTTCAACACCTGCCCTGGCGCGTTTCCCGGCCCGGCCAACACCAGTGGCGCAACAGAGGGAATCCCACCGGCAAATCGCAACACCCGATTTCCGCCGGTATCGGAGACATAGAGGTTTCCAGCTACATCCAAAGCCAGTCCCTGCGGTCCCGTCACTTGCCCAGGGCTGGTCAAATCCGTCCAGGTGGCACCGCCGTCAGTTGAGTATTGAATTTTGTTGTTTCCAGTATCGGCCACATACATCCAGGTGCCGGAAAGATTGGCGGTCACGGCTTCGGGAAACATGAATTGACCGGGTTCACCCACCTGCGTCCAGCTTCCGTTTTCAAAGCGCTGCACCCGTTGGTTGTACGTGTCAGCCACAAAAATCCGGGTCGTCTGAACACCCGTCACCGAATTTTGAAAAACCCGCAGGGTCCCGGCAGGGTCCCCCACCAGCAACCGGGTCGGCTGCCCCGGTCCGCTGGCCGACAGTTCAACATAAGAGCCGCCGCCGCCTTCATAAAAATCAAACCGGAAGGGGTAATAACCCGGACCGGGAATATCCACGCTTCGGCTGACATTGAGTCCGCCCTGATAATTGGGCGAATCCACCACCGTCAGCAGATTGGCCCCCAGGGAAAACCGGCACCCGTCATCCTGGTTGACGGTAAAAGTCCAGGTGCCGCCAGCCGGTATGAACAAAAGCCCTGTTGCCCGGATGGCGTAATTGTTCTGGTCACCGGAGCCAAACCCATTGCCTGGAATCAGCCGAATATCGCGGTCATTGCCAAAACTCCCGGCCTGGGCGGGTGTATTGGTGAGGACATCAATGTAGTTCATGGTTCCCACCCCATTGTCAAAAGCCGTAAACAGCGTCGGAGTATTTCCATTGAGCAAATCAAGGGCAGTGTTGAAGCTGAGAGAAGCAGCCTGCTGGCAAACCTTGACGCTGAACCCCGGGTTGCCTGGTACCTGCCCAGCCGCCGGCAGCACGCCGGAAAGAGCACCGGAACGAACTTGCAAAACACCCGCCGGGTCACCGACCAAAACATTGGCAGGCTGCCCCGGTCCATTGGCAAAAAATTCGACCTCAGCCCCGCCCCCGCCTTCAAAATAGTCAAGCTGAAAGGGATACCAGCCGGGAGTGACAATCTCCGCCAATCCGCTCCGGTCAGTCGGAGGTTGGGTAAACGGTGCATCAATCACAATCAGGTGGTTGGAACCCATCGTCAAGCGGCACCCGTCATCGCTGTTGACCGTAAAAGTCCAGGTGCCGGCGGTTGGAATCAACAGAGCCCCGGTGGCTCGGATGGCAAAATTATCCTGCCCCCCGACTCCAAACAGATGCCCCGGAATCTGGCGAATATCCCGGTCATTGCCAAAATTGGCTACCGGAGCCGAACTGCCGGCCAGGTCTGCATAATTGATGGTGCCAATGCCGGTGTCATAGGCCGTAAACAGGGCTGGAGCCGTGCCATTCAACAGGTTGACGGCTCCGGCAAAACTTAACAGCCCTGACGACTGACCGACTTTTACGGCAAATCCCGAATTGGGCGGCACCGGCCCAATCAAAGGGGCAATGCCTGTCACATGGGGACTGACAACCTCAACTTTACCTGCCGGGTTGACCGGCGGGAGGGATTCCTGAGCCTGAGCGGCAATTGGAATGAGTTGATTCAGACTGGTTACGCCAAGTAATCCGGCCAAACAAAATGCAGCCATGCAATGGGAAAGGCGAATGGGCAACACAGGGGGATTTACACAACTCAAGGATTTCATCTGCCGCAACCTCCGAAAAACTGACTCAGGTGACTGGTGACCAATCACGCCGGTTGACAGTATCAGGCATTATTTCATCTGTGGGCGGCTTTCGATGAACTGCGGGGTTTCTTCGGCGAATCGCATTCCGAGCGGAAAAAAAGATGTGAGGTTGAGCCAAGCACAGGGCTGGAGTATCGTATCTCTGCTTTTCAATTCACGCAGTCGTTCTGAAACCCAATCAAGTGAACACTATGAACGACGAATCAAACCCGCAGGATATTGGTATTATTCTTGACACATATCAGGCTGCCGAGGCCAAAATGCGGCGTGCCTGGCATTTGAATGCTGTGTTTATTCCGGTGGGACGTTTTTTTGCCTTTCTGGTGACGGCCATCGGGGTTTACTTAAACAATAAATTTATCCTGCAATCTGACTCCCTCACCGGGTTCCTGACGTTCCTTTTCACAATCTCCGGTTATTGCCTTATTTCCGGATTGATATTGTATTTTTTCTTTTCGAAAGTAAAAAAAATAAATCTGGGTGATTTATTTTTCCTGCTTGATATTCTGATTATTTTTTATGCCATTTATCTTTCCGGAGGAGAACGTAGCCTCCTGTTTCCTTTAATGATTGCCTGGGTGGTTGATCAAGCCAGTACCAGTTTCAAACGCATCATGGGGCTGACATTGATTGCAATTTCAACTTTTTTTCTTTTTGATTTATTTTTGGTTTTTGTTGAGCATCGGAATATCTCCATTGGATTTGAGCTTGTTAAAATTTATATCATTTTCGGCGTCTGTCTGTTTGCTGCTTTAAGCGTTCGCTTTACTGACAAGTTACGGAGCAAGGTTTCATCAGCCATCCGGGTGGCCCGGAACCTGATTTTGCAACTCAAGGAACGTTCCGAACAGCTTGAAGAAGCCCGGGCCCGCCTCGAAGCCCTGTACCAGCGGGAACATGAGGTTGCGCGTACGCTCAAAGAACTCAATGACATGAAAACCAACTTTATGATTGTCACCTCGCACGAGATGCGCACGCCCCTGACCATCATCAAAGGATATAACGAAGCCCTGCTCAACCAGCTTTTCGGCTCGCTCACCAATACGCAGAAAAAATCCCTTGAAGCATGCCAGCATGCCGTCAACCGCCTGACCCTGACCCTCGACGACATTCTGGAGATGATGAAAATCCACGCCGGGCAATTGTCCCTCAAACCACGGGAATTCGACCTCCAGCGCATGCTGGAACAAATCGTGACGGAATTGACTCCGTTCACGGAAAAACGCCATCAGCGCATCACCCTGGAGGCCGAAACACCACTCCTGCTGGTTGCCGATTACGCCAAGATTTACCTTATTTTTCTCAATCTGGCGCAGAACGCAGTCAAATTCACCTATGACGAAGGCTCCATCGGGATTCACGCCCAACTGAAAAACGGACTGATTGAGGTTTGTGTCAAAGACAGTGGCATCGGGATTGATGCAACGGAACAGGAAAAGATTTTCGAAAAGTTCTATACAAACTCCGACCCCAACTATCACACGTCAGGACGGTTTGAATTTTCCGCCAGAGGAACCGGATTGGGACTTTCGATTGCCAAAACCTACACGGAAGCCCATGGCGGACGAATCTGGGTTGAATCCGCCGGGCGCGGTCAGGGAAGCCGTTTTTTTGTCCAGCTTCCCCAGGAATTTCAAGGACTTGATACCAAAGAAACGGAAGAAGTCTAGGGGGTCTTGGGAGTCTTGGGAGTCTTGGGAGTCACAGGGCATCTTTGTCACCTTGTCACCCTGTCACCCTGTCACCTTGTCAGGGTTTTGACTCCCAAGACTCCCAAGACTCCCAAGACTCCCAAGACTCCCAAGACTCCCAAGACTCTGCTGACTCTATTTCACCACATAATTCCGATGAACGGGCCGTTTGGTCTTGCCGTCAACGGTTTCAAAACAGACATTCTTCTCGGTTTCACGGGTAATCATGGTTACGCGGCTGGTGATGGTCTTTTCGGAACTTTGCCCTTGTTCAGCCTCGGTCAGACTTTTTTGGATTGCTTCCCGTGGGAGAACCGCAAATTTGGCACCTTTCTGGTAATTGGAATAGGCTTCGACGGCTGCCCCTTTCAACAACTTCGGCCACAATTTCACAAATAAATCGTGTGAAGCAAAAACGTCGGCGCTGTTCATTTTGCCGTTGATGGCAAAAGCAAACCCAATCGTGTCGGTCCGGTTGGTGGCAATTCCCTGCAAGGTGCTGATGTAGCCCTCAATTGCGGCTTTGACTTCAGGGGATTCCAACGTCAGTTGCAGGCTCGTGGGCGAACTGCCGGATTGGACCGACTGCCCCACATTTTCACTCAATTGCTGTTGATTGGCGGAAACCTGATTCCAGACTTCTGCTTGGCTGTTTTGTTGCTTGGCAGCCAGACGCTGTTCTTTGGTGGAAAGTATTTCAGTTGAACTGGAAAAACGGGTCACGGTTTCACTGCCCCGCTGGGTCCAGCGACCATGTTCCACGCAAAACGAGGTGATTGGCATGCGGCCCGATTTCGGGGGGACAATCAGGTCAAAAGCCAAGGCCCGGTCCTGTTTCCCTCCCTTCACAATTTCACCTGATTGAATGTAAATGTCCTCCTGCTCGGAGAGGTTTTCAACTTCAAGCTGATTGACGCTCCCGGTTTCATAAACCACAATTTTGTTCTGCGTGAATGCCTCCTGGAGGGTCAAAAAAGTCTTTCCCGGCAGGGTATCAGGACCATGAATCAAGTAAATGGTCAGATTTTGATAGGTAAAGGGACCAGTCAGCGTTTGCCCCGGAGTTTGCCCTGATGTGGTTCGGGGCGCTCCCACGACCCAACTTCCACAAAGTGCGGCCAAGGCAACCAGGCTCGAAAGTGCGCGAAAAAAAGCAGAATGCTGTCTCATAGTTGTTCCTTTCAGATTGGACCGAATCAAATTCTCTGGAACAGAACAGAATGTGCAACGTGTCGGTAGTTGCATGCATGGCTGGTGTTTTGCCTTGGTTGCGCCCGGTCACTTTCAAAGTTGCTCAAAATAAATAAAAAAATAAGAAATAAATGAAAATTATTTACAAGTAAATATACTTGTAAAATCAAATATACGTGTGTGAATTTTCAATCAAATATAACAATAACACTCTGTGCCTTCTTATATCTCTCAATATTATTAAAGAAATAAATTCAAACTCAAAAAAATAATATATCCAGCAAAAAACAATGATTAATTGATATCCTGAAAAATCCCTAAAGCTCAAGAACCAAAATTCAAAAACCAAAATTCAAAATTCAAAACTTAAAACAACGGCCTTGGCTTGCGTGACAGAAGAGACGAAATTAAGATGTCAGACGTCCAAAAGTCGGATCGCACACGTACACTCATCACACAAAAAAATCTCCGGTACGTTCAAAACGAATCTCGACCACCTTCGCAATCAGATTCAGCCATGCGTGTTGTCACGCGTCAGTTTGCTCACACACCCAGGGAGGGGTTTTATGAAACTTCGCAGATTGTCGTTCATGTTGTGCTGTTTGGTGGCCTTGGTCGGGCTGCCATTGGCACCACTCACCACCCAAACAAAAACAGTTCAGGCTGCACAGGAAGATGCAGCGCAGGGAAGTGTCAATTTTGACCGACTGGTCTTTATTGGCGATAGTCTTACCGCCGGCTACCAAAGTGGAGCCATTTTCCAGACCGGTCAGGATAATGGCTACTCGGCTGACATCATCAAACAGACCAAAGCCAAAGTCACCTTCCCGGTGATTTCCAATCCGGGTCTGGCCCCCAACAGCCAATTCACCTTATCCAAACCGATTTGCCAATCCGCTTTTCCGGTTGGGTTTTTGAATATTACAACCATTCAGGGTGCCGGAACCCGTCTCAATCCCCAGGAACAGGCCACCAATCTGGCTATTCCGGGTCATACCGTCGGTGATTTATTGACCCTCAAGCCCAAACCGATTACAGCCAGTGCGAACCTGACCGACGTTATGTTGGGCCTGCCCGGACTCCTGGCCAACCCGCCGATTGCCCGGTCACAAATGGAATGGGCTGAAGCCTTGAAACCAACCACTTTAGTGGTTTGGATTGGCAATAACGACGCGCTGGGCGCAGTGATTGCTGGAAGTGACAAGGTGTTGACCCCGCTGGCTGATTTCACGACTCGTTACACGGAACTGATGCGGCGGGCCAAAGCCACTGGTGCAACCAATATTTTTGTGGCCAACATTCCTGATGTAACTTCAATTGCGTTTCTTTTGTCACAGGATGACGTGGTTAAAATCAGCGGCCAGAACAAAGAAACCATCCAGTTTATTTTTGGTGTTACCAAAAAAGATTTTGTCCTTCCAAATGGATTGCCACTGCTCCCCAAAGGGCAGAAGCTGCCCGACAGCGTAGTCTTGACCAAGAAAGAACTTAAGAACATCAAGAAAGCAGTTGAAGACTACAACAAGGTGATTGCAGCCCAGGCTGCCGCCAATGGCGCAACACTGGTTGACATGAACAAACTCTTTACCGGAATCGCGCAAAATGGGGTCACGATTGACGGAGTAGGAAAGTTGAATACCCGCCCCTTTGGCGGATTGTTCAGCCTTGATTTTGTTCACCCGTCCAACACCGGTTATGCAATTGCAGCCAATGAATTCATCAAAGGATTCAACTCCAAGGGCGCAAATGTTCCCGCCGTTGACCTGAAAGCGGTTGCTTCAGCCGACCCGTTGGTTTGCAAACCGAGCGGTGCAGCCGATGATATTCAGATTTACTTCGGCAAACAGGACCTGACTCAAATGGCAGCCACCTTTGAACGGACCATGAAGATTCTGACGGATCCGAATTATCCGATTTTGACTGACCAGAATCAGAAGTAATAAAACAGGGTTCAGGGGCTAGGGTCTAGGGTCTAGGGTTCAGGGTCTTTTGAACAAATAACTGACAATGGATAATTGGCAGTTAAAGCCAGTTTAGGACCTTGATTTCTCGAATATTCGAAAACCCTGAACCCTGAACCCTGAACCCTGAACCCTGTTCTTATTCAATCCCCAAATCCTTCATCCGAACAGCCAGGGTTTTCACGCTGATGTCAAGCAGTTCGGCAGCCCGCGATTTGTTGTGACCGACTTCCTCCAGAGTCATTTCGATTTTACGCCGCTCAACCAGGCGAGTGGCTCGTCCGGCAACATCGGCCAGCGTCCCGCTTAAATCAAAATTTTCCAGCATCTGGGCATTCCGGCTTTTCTGTTGAGCCGGAGTCATGAGCGAGCAGTCTTTCGGCTCAATAGTCTGACCGTTGCAGAGAATGCAGGCCCGTTCAATACAGCTTTTCAGTTCCCGGACATTCCCCGGCCAATCGTATTCACGCAGCAGGCGCATAGCGGCTTCGGAAATTTTGATGGAGGCCCGGCGGATTTCGCGGCCATACCGCTGAACGAATTCCTCAGCCAGTTGGGGAATATCCGAACGCCGCTCCCGCAAGGGCGGAATCCGAACCGAGAAAATCGAAAGCCGGTAATATAAATCCTCCCGGAAAGTTTTATCGACAACCGCCTGGGTCAAATCCCGATTGGTAGCGGTCACAATCCGCACGTCAACGTTCAGTTCGCCGCTCCCGCCAATCCGGGTGACGACCCGTTCCTCCAGCACCCGCAGCAGTTTTGACTGGACGGCCAGCGGCAATTCACCAATTTCGTCCAGGAAAATGGTGCCTCCCTGAGCCAGTTCAAACTTCCCTGCCCGGCGTGCATCGGCTCCGGTGTAGGCCCCTTTTTCGTGGCCGAACAGTTCGTTTTCAATCAGGGTTTCCGGAATTGCCGCACAGTTGAGCGCCAGGAACGGCTTGGCCCGACGTGGGCTGAGGTGATGGATGGCCCTGGCAAAAAGTTCTTTTCCGGTTCCCGACTCACCAAGCAGCAGGACTGTGGTTGAGGTTTGCGCCACCTGCTGAATCTGTCTTCCCACTTCCTGCATGGAGGCTGATTCGCCGACAATGCGGGGGAACCCATAGCGCCTGGCGTATTCCTCCCGGAGCAAAACGCATTCCCGCCGCAGCCGCTGCGTTTCCAGAATACGGCCAATCACCAGCAGCAAATGGTCGGTGTCCACCGGTTTTTGCAAAAAATCAAGCGCTCCGTCTTTCATGGCCTGGACAGCTTCATCCACCGAACCGTAAGCCGTCAGCACAATCACCGGCAATTCCGGGTCGAGAGCTTTGGCCGCCCGCAACACTTCCAGGCCGCCCCCGCCGGGCATCCGCAAATCCGTCAGAACCAGTTGCGGCAACCGTTCCTGCAAGATTCGCCGTGCCCGTGCCGCATCCGGAGCTTCGGCCACTTTGTACCCGGCCCGCTCCAACGTCATGCGCCACATTTCACGGAGGGAATCCTTGTCTTCGACAATCAGAATGTCAGTCATAAACAACCAGCCAAAGGAAAAATGACAGGGAGCAGGGGCAGAATGATACTGGTTCTGGCCTGCCACCTGTCACTTCTTTAAGACGCGATTTTCTTGAGTTCCTCAAACAGTTCCTCTTTGCTGCGCTTGAAAAAGGGCAGGGCTTCAACATGTTTGAAACGGATGGTGCCATCCTTGTCCACAATGAAAATGGCCCGCTTGGCGATTTTGAGTAATCCCGACAACATCAACGCATCATAGGCTTTGCAGACTTCCAGGTTTTTGTCTTCCAGGAGCGGAAAAGGAAAGTCAAACCGCTCGGCAAATCCCTGATGTGATTTCATGTCGTTGGTGTTGATTCCCAAAATGACGGCTTCAAACTGCTGGAAACGCCCCCACCCGTCACGGTAGTCACAAAGTTGTTTGGTACAGGTCGGAGTGTCATCCCCCGGATAGAAGACCAGCACAACGTGGTTTTTACCTTTGAACTGGCTGAGGGCATAGGTCTTTCCATCATTGGCTGGCAAGGTGAAATCGGGCGCTTTATCGCCGACATTTGGCATAGGTTCCTCCAAAATTGATTGGTATTGGGCTGGTTGGGTTGGGATGGTGGTGCCAGAGTACCACAGGACTCCCTCGAATCGAACGGGTGGTCACCCGGTTGGCGGGTTTCAGTCAGGTTGCCTTGCTTTGATGGAAAAGAGCAAAGGCAGCGAAGTTTCATCCGGGAAACGCCACCAGCCATCCGCGCTTTTCTGCATGGCAGGAAAAAGCTGGCACACATAAAACGGGAATTCATGCAGAAATTCGATGTGCAAACCGGCTTCAAGCAGCGCGTTGATGACATCGCCAATGGTGTAAACCCAAATGCACTCGGTCGTGTTGCGAATTGGCACTGAGGCATCGGTATAGGTCGCTTCCTGAATGAGTTCCAATGGTTTGCCCGGAGAAAAATAAGGATAGCCAACCTGGAGCCCCGTCACAGTTTTGGAATCGTCAAAGACCAACCCAAACGGGTGCGAATCGGCTATGTAAAAAATACCGCCCGGCTTCAAAAAGTGTGCAATCACCCGTGCCCATTCCTTCAAATCGGGTAACCAGCACAAAACGCCGTACGAAGTGAACACAATGTCGAATTGGCCGGATAAATTTTGCGGCAACTCATACAGATTGGAACAAACAAACCGGGCCGGGATGTCGCATTCACGGCTCAATTGAGTGGCGGTTTCAATCGCCTGGTCGGAAAAATCAGCCCCGGTGACCTGTGCCCCCAGCCGCGCCCAGGAAAGCGTGTCCAAGCCAAAATGGCATTGCAGATGGAGCAACGACTTGCCCTGCACGGGTCCCAGTTCCTCACGCTCCAGCGGCATGAGCGCCAGATTGCCACTGCGGAATCCGTCCACGTCATAAAACCGGGAGGCGGCATGGATGGCTACCAGTTCGTTCCAGCGGTCCAGATTGGTTTGAAAAAAATGGCGGTAGGTTTCGCTTTTGAACAAATTCTTTCTTTCTTTCTTGGGAAGATAGGTGGATGGCGGCGATTTTCCCTGATTTCCCCGCGTAGGGCAACAACATCCACAATCCAATTTCACATTCCCACAAAGTCAGCGTGCCAA
Source organism: Blastocatellia bacterium (assembly GCA_019695185.1). Taxonomy (GTDB): domain Bacteria; phylum Acidobacteriota; class Blastocatellia; order Chloracidobacteriales; family Chloracidobacteriaceae; genus JAIBAN01. Next base: position 28,147 of record JAIBAN010000051.1, read on the forward strand.
ACCTACCAGAGGAGGACCATTCTCTATGAGCAATCCCAATCCCAATCAATGGAATCAACAATGGGGACAACCCCAGAGCCAACCCCAAGCACCTGCCGGCCAGCAACCGCCGCAGGGAACCATGTATGACCCGGCCCAATATCCGCAACAGTATCCGCAAGCCAGTTACGGGCAGCCCCCCCAAGCCAGTTACGGTCAATACCCTCACGGTTACGGACAACCACAAGGCACGATGTACAACCCACAAGTCCCCGCGCAGGGCACGATGTACAATCCGCCTGCCTATGCAGTGCCACCCCAACAAATGTCCGGCTACGGCTATGCACAGCCGGTTGCCACTGAGGATGAGCCAAATTTGCTGAAAGGAATCGCTGCCGGAACGGTTGCAGCCATTATCGGTTCGGTGATTTGGATTGTGATTTCAGGAGTCACCCACTATCAAATCGGCTGGATGGCTGTCGGGGTTGGGTTTCTGGTGGGCATCTCCATTCAGAAATTCGGCAAAGGCTCAGACCCGGTCTTCGGGTTTGCCGGTGCCGGGCTCTCGTTGGCAGCCTGCGTGGCCGGCAATATGATTTTGGGGCTTTCTTTCAGTCCGATGGATATTCTGTTTTACGGTCTGGCGATTTATGAAGGTTACCGGTTTTCCATCAAGCAGTGAGGCATTTGCGATTTGCCATTTCCCATTTGTGATTTGAAAAATTCAGTTTTGAGTTACTTGAAGATTTCTTTTCTGACAACCACAAAGCCTTGCTGGTAAATGGCAAATGGGAAATCGCAAATCGCAAATGCTTTCAGGGTTCCAGCCGATAATAGACCGGAACGATTTCCTGCGAACCGGTTTCAATCCGGGTCAGGCACAGGTCATTCAGGTGAGCCAGGGCCGCAAATGCTTTGGGGGTCAAAAGCGTTTCATTCGCCTTGGCCACATCCTCACTCAGTTTCGAAGCATGGTTGACTTCATCACCAAAACAATCCTCATCTCCGATTTTCAAAACCTCGCCAAACCCAATTCCCAAACAGACTGAAATCTGAAAATCAGCGGCTTTGCCCGCATTGTAGGCGGCAGTCACCAGGTGCATTTCACGGGCACAACGGACTGCCTGCTCCGCCGTGGGAAACAACGTAAATAAATCATCCGCTTCGGTTTTCAACACCCTTCCCTCATGGGCAGCAACCACCGGTTTCAGCAACCGGTGCATGTGATGAATCAAGGTCAAAAAATAGGTAATCCCGTTGCGCTCGGTTCGTTCGGTGAAATCCGACATGTCGGAAAAAAGCACCGCCCAGGTTTCACCAAAGGTCGCCCAGATTTCGCGGTCCAGTGCCTCCACATCAGCCCCTGGCTCAGAGCGGCGGGCAATCAGGGCAGTCAATTTTGCAGAAGCCGGTTTCATGTGCTGTCCTTCTTCAAAGTCTTTGGGGGTGCCACCTCTGGCAGGCTCAAAATCATGTGTAACGTTTTTGGATTCCTGTCATTTCTTAAAAACAGGAGCTGTTTGGGTTGGCCCGGTTTGGCTTGCCGGACCGGCAAAAAAATTTCTTATTTTCACATTTAATTGCGTCGGAGAACCCCATATGGTCCCCCAACACCAATGGCAACAAATCAAAAAACTGACCTGTCAAGCCCTGGCCTTGGCCCCTGAAAAGCGGCTGGCTTTTTTGTCTCAGTCAACCGCCGGGAACGAAGACATGTTCCACGAAGTGATAAATCTGGTGCAAACAGCCGAGTCGGATGTCGCCAACTTCCTGGAAGCCCCTCTTATACCTCAGTTTGACAGACAAATGAACTCATCGACCTCAGTCACCCGGCTTTCCCTGAAAGAACCGGCTGACTTGCCGCCGCAGACTCTGGTTCTGAAAAAATATGAGCTTTCCCATCCCTTGGCAACCGGAGGAGCAGGTTCAGTCTATGCCGCAAGAGAGCTGGCCAATCATCGTCAGGTTGCCATCAAAGCCCAACGCATTATTCCTTCCGCCTCTTTGACAACAGTCGAGCAGTTCCACCAGGAAGCGCTCATTACCGAATTTCTGCAACATCCAAATACGGTGCGGGTCTTTGATTATGGAGCTGAAAACGGTTTTTTCTTTTTGATTCTGGAACAGCTCAGAGGGGAAACCCTACGGTCACGCCTGAAACGCCGGGGCAGGTTTTTGCTCCCGGAAGCAATCCGACTGATTGAAACCTTGTGCGATACGCTTTTTTTTATTCATGTGAAAGGCGTTTTGCATTGTGATTTGAAACCGGAAAATATTTTCTTTCATTCGGAAAGCACACATGAAATCATTAAAATCCTGGATTTCGGGATTTCCCAATTTCATTCCCCACTTCCACCCCCTTCTTCCCACTGTCCTGAGATGGTGTTTGGAACTCCCAGATATATGTCGCCGGAGCAGTTTGAGGGCAAAAACCTGGATGCCCGGTCAGATTTGTATACCCTGGCCCTGATTGCCTATGAAATCCTGGCTGGATGCCCGCCACATGAAGGTCAGACTTCTTTCGACATTATCCTAAACCGGTTGCAGTATGAACCAAAGAGAATTTGCCACGTGGCACCGGAAATCCCATCATCGGTGGAAGCTGTTTTGCAAACAGCGCTAGCCCGAAATCCGGCAGACCGATTCCCTTCCATTGATAGCTTTCACCAAGCCATGAAGGCTGCTTTTGCAGAAACCCGAGTGGGAAAGCAAAGCCAGATTCAGGATTTGGCAGCTTTCCGCTTGAGTCCGGGCGAAATTGAAACCGACTTGAATCGAACCCTGAAGCTGAACTTTGCTCCGCCTTACCTGCCCGCCACAATGTCCTCCGGGAGGTCTTCCTGGCACCTTCAGCCGGTCTAACTCGTTTTTTGGTAAACGTCCGGAAAATGAAGCTGCATAAACCTCTCCGGATTGGGAATCGGGACAAACCCGAACTGGGCATAGAGCCCGTGTGCATCACGGGTGGCCAGCATCCAGCGGCGCAAGCCCTGGACTTCCCCCTGCGAAAGAATGACCTCCATCAGCCATTTGCTGAGGCCCCGCCCCCGGTAGGCTTCCAAAATAAACACATCCGCCAGATAAGCAAACGTGGCGTAATCAGTTACCAGACGGGCAAAACCGATTTGTTCCGTCCCGTGATAAACCCCAAAGTTGAGCGAATGCTGAACCGATTTTTTGACAAGCTCCACAGGGATTCCGGCGGCCCAATAGGAATTGGTTAGAAACTGGTGGATGACATTCAAGTCCAGGCGGGCTGGGTCGGTGCTAATCGTGAATTCGTCGCGGTGGTGTTCGGAAAACATTGCAAAGACTCCGCTGTTTGCTTTTGAGTTTTGAGTTTTCCAGGCCGACAACCTCAATCACCCGGCGGTCAAACTCAAAACTCAAAACTCAAAACAAACAGCTTACTTCAGCCGGGCTCCGTTCGGCACGTCTTCCGTAAAGGTCGCCAGCACCGGACGCCCTTCTTCACCGATGGACGCGGCCAACAGCATCCCCTGCGACTCAAGCCCGCGCATTTTACGGGGAGCCAGGTTGGCCACCACGACGATTTTACGCCCCACCAGTTTTTCCGGCTCATAGTACATGGCAATTCCGGCCAGAATCTGGCGTGGTTTTTCTTCGCCCACATCCACCTGGAGCCGCAGCAGTTTGTCAGCCTTGGGAATCCGTTCGGCTTCCAGCACCTGGGCCACGCGCAGTTCGACCTTGGTAAAATCGTCAATCGTAATGTAGCCCTTTTCCTCCACGACGGGCACCGCCGGGGATTCAACCGTCAAAGCAGGCATGGCAGCCGGAGCCGGGGCCGCAGCCGTTGGGGCTGCTTCGGTTGCAGCCAGTGAAGCTGCTTCCGCCGCAGCCTGTTTTGCTTCATCTTGTTTAATGTCGGTCATAACCTTTCCTTTATCGAGTCGGGGGAAGAGACCTTGAATCTCTCCGATATGCGTCCCAGAGGGGAGTGCCTCCCAACTGAGGGTTTCGGGGTTGACATCTGCCGGAGAACCGGCAAAACCCAGTTGTTGCCAGATTGCCTGGGCGGCTTCGGGCATCACCGGAGCCATGAGCACCGTGATATGCCGCAAACCTTCGGCAGCCATATACAGAACCGTTTCCAGCAGCGGTTGCGCCGCCGGGTCTTTGGCCAGCTTCCAGGGCGCATGGTCGCTCAGGTACTTGTCGAGCGTGGCAATCATGTGCCACACGGCCTCAACGGCACGTCCGGTGGCGATGCGCTCAAATTCCGTCAGATAGGTCTTTTCCGCTTCGGCAAACGCTGCTTTGACGGCTTCGACGGCATTCCGCGCCTCGTCGGAAATCTCAGCCGAGGCGTTTGGCAACACCCCGTCACACGAATTGCGAATCATGGTTAGCGTCCGGCTGCTCAGATTTCCCCAACCGGCAGCCAAATCGGCGTTGACCCGGCCAATCAGGGCTTCGTAGGTAAAATCACCGTCCTGGCCAAAACTCATTTCACGCAGGCAGAAATAACGGACCTGTTCGCGGGTGAAATACTTGAGCAGAATCCCCAGGTCAATCGTGTTGCGCAAGGTTTTCGACATCTTTCGCCCACCTGACAGCCACATGCCATGGGCAAACACTGTCTTGGGAACCGGTACCCCGGCAGCCATCAAAAAGGCCGGCCAGTAGACGGTATGAAACCGCAAAATATCCTTGCCCACCAGATGGAGCACGACCGGCCAGAAGGTTTCAAACCCCTGCCGGACATCGTTTCCAAACCCAAGCGCCGTGATGTAGTTCGACAAGGCATCAAACCAGACATACATCGTGTGCTGCGGGTCGCCCGGCACCGGAATCCCCCACTTGACCGAAACCCGGCTGACCGAGAGGTCTTTCAGTCCGCCTTTGACAAAACTGATGATTTCGTTGCGGCGGGCTTCGGGCTGGATGAATTCCGGGTTGTTTTCATAGAGGTCAAGCAGCCGGTCCTGAAATTCCGCGAGCTTGAAGAAATAGCTTTCCTCGGCCACCCGCTCCGCGTGCCGGTCGTGCAGGTCACACCACGGAGCCTGTCCGGGTTCGGTTTCCTCCTTGAATTCAGCGCAGCCCGTGCAAAACCAGCCTTCATAGTGTCCTTTGTAGATGAATCCGGCTTCCTGCACTTTTTGAAACAGAACCTGCGCGCCACGTTCATGATATTCGTCCGTGGTCCGAATCCAGTGGTCGGGCTGCAAACCGAATTTGGCAAAAGCGTCTTTGAACTCGGCAACCACGCCATCAACGTGTTCTTTGACCGGGATGCCATTTTTTTCAGCGGTTCGCTCGATGTTTTGGCCGTGTTCATCAGTACCGGTCAAAAAGAAAGTCTGCGCCCCGCATTGCCGATGATGGCGGGCCAGCGCGTCAGCCAGAATCGTCGTGTAGAGGTGCCCCAAATGAGGCTTGGCGTTGACGTAATAAATCGGTGTCGTAACGTAAAAGGTCTTCATAGGTCTTCAGGGTATCCATTTTCCGGTAAAAAAAGAATCGAGTCTTGGGCTGAGGGTAAAGACCCTCGACCCAAGACCCGAGACCCTAAACCCAAAGCCTGAAATTAACGCTCTGCCATCGGCATGTATTCCATCTTTTCCAACCCCTGGTAATCGGCCAGCGGACGAATCAGACGGTTGTTACGCAATTGTTCGACGGTGTGCGCCATCCAACCGGAAATCCGGCTGCACGCAAAAATCGGCGTGAAGATATCAATCGGAACGTTCATCGAGTAAAACACCGCGCCGGAGAAAAAGTCCACGTTTGGATAAATCGGCTTGGAGGTCTTGGCGCTGACGAGTTTCTCGATTTTTTCGCACATTTCAAACCACTTGCTATTGCCCGTGTCCTCGCCCAGTTTCTTGGCAAAGGAGCGCAGCACCGTGGCGCGCGGGTCAATTGTGCGATAGACGCGATGCCCAAAGCCCATGACTTTCTTTTTGTTGGCGAACAGGTCGTCAATAAAGGCGTCCACGGCATCCAGGTCACCGATTTTGAGAAGCATTTCCATCACCCGCTGATTGGCTCCGCCGTGGAGCGGGCCGGCCAAGGCTCCAATCGCACCAGTGGCGGCAGCGTGAACCGCCGAAACGCCGCTTTCATTCGTGAAGGTCGAGGCAATCACGCGACCGGCAAAGGTCGAGGCATTCAATTCGTGGTCGGCGTGCAAAATCAGACACACGTCAAACACGCGGGCGCTGGACGGGTGGGGTGCTTCGCCATGCAGGGTGTACAGAAAGTTTTCTGCCACCGTGTAATCCTGCCGGGGTGCAATCGGGTCCAACCCTTTCCGAATCCGGTCAAACGATGTTGTGAGTGTGGTCACCTGCCCAATCAACCGCACGGCTTTGCGGACATTCGCCGCATCACTGTTGTCGAGTGCGTCCGGGTCATAGGAACCAAGTGCGGAAACTGCCGTCCGCAACGCATCCATCGGCGTCGTTTCCTTCGGCAGCGAGCGCACCAGTGCCATGACTTCATCCGGTACCACTGAGCCAGCGGCCAGTTCCGCCTTGAAAGCATCCAGTTCCGCCTGTTTCGGCAAATTGCCAAACAAAAGGAAATAGCAGGTTTCTTCAAACGTTGAGTGTTCCGCCAGGTCTTGAATATCAATCCCGCGATAGGTGAGACGGCCTGCGTGACCGTCAATGAAACAAATCGAAGATTCGGCGGCAATGACGCCTTCTAAGCCTTTGACAAAATCTGCGTTCGCCATGAGTTCTCCTATGAAAAGAAAGCCAAATGATGGAACGGGTTCAGGCTGTCATGCGACATCATGTCGGGTCAGATTCCGGTTCGAAACTCAGGGGAGCCTGGAACCGTTCACATCTCACGCCAATCCCGTTCACTTGGGTTTTAGGGCAACTGGTCGCCTGCTCGTCATATGGTCATCACAGCGCGCAAGGCCCTGCATCGGAGGAGGGCAATCCGGTAAAAAGAACGAATGAATAATCATTCAGCAGTATGATTGCACATGAAGAACGACGAGCAAGACAGCCGCGGGAGAATATCAAAGCGTTTGAAAAGGTGTCAACGCAGCCGGTACAACCAATTCAAGTCTGGGGAGTCTGGGGAGTCTGGGGAGTCAAAACCATTCTCAATTCTCAATTCTCAATTCTCAATTTTCAATTCAATTTTGCCAGCCAGCCAACCCCAAGTTGAAAAAATCACATCTGAACCTGATTTCATCAATGCCGGAATTTTGGATTTGAGTGCTATACTGGCCGCGCTTGCTTCCCACAGAAGAGGGCGCAACGCCCCAAGGAGAAACTTTCAATGCCTGTGTTCAATCCAGCTCAGTTGCGACGTTTTTTGACAATTTGCCTGTGTGCCCTTTTCCTCACAGGCTCCGCCCTTCCGCTTTCACCGCTGTCTCCGGCACCGGTTCGGGCGCAAACGACAGCCGAAGACCCGCTTGATGTCACCAATTATAAAATTGATGCCGAATTGATTCCGGATTCCAATACACTCCGGGCCACTGCCGTTGTGACGATGAAGCTTTCACGGCCCGCCCAGTCATTGATTTTTGAGTTGAACGGTTCGCTTGAGCTGACCAAAGTGCTTGGCCCCGAAGGGCAACCACTGCAATTTGTGCAAGACCGGCTCAAGGATTTGAATGTGCGCATCGCTTTGGGACGGGTGGTTGAATCAGGCAAAGAATTTACCCTCACCTTTGAATACGGCGGTCAACTGGTTTCGGCCGAAGGCGGGGTGTTGCCGCTCAAACGGCTGGCCTACATCGGGCGGGAAGGAAGCTATCTGATGTATGCCGGACGCTGGTTTCCTTTTCATGGCTACGCTTCGGACCTGGCAACCTATACCGTCAACCTGGTTACTCCGAACGACCTGAAAGTCGTCGGATTTGGTGAACATACGGAAGCGCCCTATGTTCCTCCTGCACCACCGCCGACCAAACCTAGCGGCAAATCCGGGCGGGGCGGCCCACTGGTTTCTGAGGTCTGGGTGCATTCGGTCAGTCAGGAACCACAGGTCATCGAACGGGCCCCAACCCAGCCGGCCAAAACCAACCCGACGCCTCAACCCAAAAAACCGCCGGTACGGAAACCGGCGTCCAAACCGGCCAAACCAGCACCGGAGAAAAATCAGCCTGCCACTGACGCTGCGGCCACAGAGCCAGCCACAATCAAGTCGCCCACCACAGCCTTGGCGAGCGGGAGCGGCCCCCGAACCATCCACACCTTTCGGTCAGCCATTCCGGTTCTGCCCGGCACAATTGCCGCCAATCGGTATGCGGTGCGCAGTCTCAAACGGAGCGGCTTTGAAGTCGAACTGTTTGTCAAACCGGGCAATGAAGCTGCCGCCGAACGGTTTGGCGAGGTGATGGCCGAAGCCGGGGAATTTTTCACCAAACAATTTGGAGCTTATGCCTTTGGAACCAAATTGCAGGTGGCGGAAATTGACAATGAAAGCCTGGAAACCTACACCACCGCCGGGGTGACATTGCTGGCCGGCAAAATCATTGAAAGTACCAAAGAACTGCCTCGTGAAACGCTGGTCCGCGAAACCGCCTATCAATGGTGGGGTCAGGCCGTCGGTCTCAAGTCCTTTGATGATGTCTGGCTCTCGCAGGGTGTCGCCACTTTCAGTTACCTGCTCTTTGAACAAAGCCAGTTAAAACCAGGCGAGTTTATTGCCCTCTGCCGTGACTTTTCCGAGCGGGCCCTGGCATTTGAATCACAAACCTCGATTGCCCGTGCTCCGGCAGAACTCGATGACCAGTCAGCCGCGTATCGTTCGATTATTTTTTATAAAGGCGCGTTTGTCCTGCGCATGTTGCAATCACTGACCGGTGAGGAAAAACTGACGACCCTGCTGCGTCAGTTTTACGGTCAATATCGGGGTGGCCGGGCTTCCATCCGTGATTTCGAACAAATGGCGGCCAAAGTCAAAGGTGAAGATTTGCGGTACTTTTTCGGGCAATGGATTGACTCGACCGGAGTTCCTGAATTTCAGTTCGACTATCAGATTATCCGCACCAAAGAAGGGACGTTCCGGTTGCGTGGCACTATTGAACAAAACCTGGATAACTTTCGCTTTCCGGTCGAACTGGCCCTGGAATACAAAGGTGGCGTCGAACGTACCCAGGTTCAGTTTGATGGCAAATCAGCCCAGTTCAATCTCTCGCTGAAAGAGGAGCCAGGGCCATTGGTGGTGGACCCGGATGCCAAAATTTTGCGCACCTCTGACGACGTGCGCGTGGCGGTGATTGTCCGGCGAGCCATTCAACACATGCAGGCAGAGGAATATGCCGAAGCACAACAACAATTTGAGGCTGCCGCCAAACTCAACCGCCGGAGCAGTTGGGTTTTCTACAATCTGGGGTTGCTCTATATGCGGCAACAGAACCTTCAGCGGGCCCTGGATGCCTTTGAGGAAACCCTGGACGGCGACCTCCGGCCTTCCTGGCTGGAAGCCTGGGCTTACCTGAAACGCGGAAATGTCTATGATGCCTTGGGACAACGTGAACGGGCGACCCGTGATTACGCCAAGGCCATCGAAGCTGCTGACAACAGGGGCAACAATTACGAAAACGTCAAGGAAAAGGCCGAACAGTACCAAAGCACGCCCTACCGACCGGAACGGGAAGCCAAAAAAGACTGAAGCCGGGAAACAGCTTTAAGCTTTAAGCTTTAAGTTTTGAGTTTTGAGTTTTGAGTTTTTGAAAAAAATCCCCAGCCTGTTTTTCAAGCAGTGAAAACACGGGTTGGGGATTTTTGTTGCCAGCGTGGGTTGGTGGAAGGGTTTCCCTGTCTTGCGGTTCGATTTAGTCAGGCAACCCCCACAGCCGAATGGTGCCGTCATGTCCGCTGGACAGCGCATATCGTGGGTCACCCAAAAACATCACGGTCGAAATTTTATCCTTGTGGCCAGTGAAACATGCCAATTCTTTCCCGGCTTCAATATCCCACAAGCGGATGGTTTTGTCGTCACTGGCAGAGAGAGCCCGTTTGCCGTCAGGTGAAAAAGCCACGCTCGTGACATAATTGCCATGACCGACAAAGCGGCGAATTTCATAGCCTTTTTCCGTATTCCACAGCCGAACCGTCGTATCTTTTCCACTCGAAAGCACCATCTTTCCGTTAGGTGAAAAGACCACCCCTTTGTTACCCATGGAAGCTTCCGCATCGAGCAGGCGGGTTCGCGGCTTTTCAAATTCGATGGTTCGGTGAAGCGTGCCGCTATCCCCTCCGACCACCCGGCGACCATCAGTTGAAACCGAAACACTGAGGGAATCATAAGATGGAGGTTCTGCCTTGAACCCATGGATTTGCACCAATGTCGCCAAATCCCACAGATGCAAATCGCCACTGGAACCGATTGAAACCGCCAAGCGGCTATCAGGTGAAAAAACCAGATTGGCAACACTGTCGGACTGGGTTTTCAGTTGAACCGGCTCCTTTTCGGAATCCACTTCCCACAACCGCAGCCCGGCTACCCGGCTGCCGGAAAGCAGGTGTTTTCCGTCAGCCGAAAGGGCCAGACTGGAAACCTGCGGATGTCCGGCAAACCGGCGAATTTCCTGCCCGGTTTCAACATCCCATAACCGAATGACATCATCCGCACAACTGAAAACCGCTTTGGTACCGTCAGGAGAGAAAGCGGCTTTGCGCAATGGGAACATGCGCCCATTCCCAAAGCGTCTAATTTCCTGTTTGGTTTCGACTTCCCACAAAGCAATGGTTTTGTCCTGCCGGGCTGAAATAAACCGCCGTCCGTCCTGTGAAAACGCCACACTGGGGACATAAAAATGCCCGTCAAACCGGGTGATTTCGCCGACCTTATGGGGCGGCAGGTTCATCGAAACCACAATCGGAGCGGGCTCGACAGGTGGGGCTGGCGCTTCCAAAACCGGTTCACCGGGTGGTTCCGGCTCTTCCTCCAAAAATTCCAAAGGCGGCAGGTCCAGGTCGGGCATTTGCGGACGAGGCAAGTCGAAATCAGACAAAGGTGTGAGCTGTGCCACGGTCGGCGGGATGAAAATCGGGCCTGACAATCTGTTTTCAGTCGGTTTAGGCGCAGCTTTGGCGACTGGCGGGTGGGTTGGAACTGCATCAAACAACACCACTTCCCCTGGCAACCCGGCCGGCTGGTGAGTCCCAGCCGGTTCCCCCGGATTTCCGTCCACAATGAGAGGAATTTCTTCCATCGTCACAGGGGTCTGGGAAGGCTGTGTCACCACTGCATTGAAACCCGAAAGGTCAAGTGCCGAAATCGGGGTGACCGGGGTGATGGGTGTATAGCCGGGCTCATCCAGCGAATCACGGTCCTCCGGCTGGGGCTGGTTTTTCATGATTCGGGCCAGTTGCTTACCGAATTCAGCAGCCGTTGGACGAAGTTCAGGCGGCTTGGAAACCGCTCGCAATACCAGGGTTTCGACTTCTTCAGGAATTTCTGGAACCAGAGACCGGAGCGGTGGTGGGTCATCATTGACCTGCATCCACATGATGGCAACGCAGTCATTGTCCTGGGAAAGAAAAGGAGCCCGTCCGCATAACATTTGGTGAAACATGATGCCAAGACTGTAGACATCCGAACGACCGTCGTAAGATTTGTTCCGCACCCGCTCCGGTGCCATATATTCGGGAGTTCCCATCACCACCCCCGAAGCGGTCAGGGTTTTTCCGCTCACATGTGCTGCATCACCCGAAAGTTTGGCAATTCCAAAATCAAGCACCTTCACCATCTCACCCCGGCGGGTTTTGTGAAGAAAAATATTGTCCGGCTTGATGTCCCGGTGCACAATGCCGGCGGCATGTGCTTCAGCCAGCACATCGCACACCGGAATAATGATTTCTGCCGCCCGCGCAAGCGGCAAGCGGAAATTTTCCTGCAGCTCATCAGTCAATAAATGACCGTCCAGCAGCTCCATCACCAGATAGGCAAAGCCATTGGCGGTGATACCAAAATCAAGCACCGAAACTGCATTTGGATGTTCAATCCGGCAGGTCGAAACTCCTTCGAGCCGAAATCGTTCCAGCTCTTCTTCCGATGCGTTCCCAACAGTCGCATGGAGGATTTTAATCGCCACTTGCCGCCCCAAACCAATGTGAGTTGCCCGGTACACAACCCCAAAACCACCTACACCAATGGCGGATTCAAGCCGGTATTTACCGTCCAGGATGGTCCCGTTGAATGGTTCCGAAACACCAAACGACATGGATGGTGACCTCTGCAATGATTGGGTAAAGAAGATGAATGTTGCGGATGTGCCCCCATTCTGAATCAAGACGGGCATCCTGACAAGGTGGCAAGGTGATAAGATGATAAGGGGATAAGGGGATAAGGGGACAAACCTTTACTGATTGGCTTGGTTGCTTGATTGCCTTCAAACCGGTCAAACCATTGAGCCCATCAAATATGAAAAGGTCACCCTGTCACCCTATCACCCTTTCAGAGCCAAGGCACGGTCAGGATAGTCAGTAATAATGGCATCCACGCCACAGTCAATCATGCGTTGCATATCCTGGATTTCATTGACAGTCCACACATTCACCAAAAATCCACGCCGATGCGCGGCATTCACCAGTTCAGGCGTAACCACGGTAAATTCCGGATGCAGGGCTTGGGGGCGGAGGAATGTGCTCACTGGCTTGGGGCGCAGATAAATCGGTGGCCGTGCCTCATACAGCCAGCCAATCGAAATCCGTGGGTCAATCTTCCGTAACCGGCGTAATACAAACGGATTGAATGAGGAAACCAGCACCCGGTCAAAAAGCTGACGGGATTGTATCAACCGAGCCACCAGCAACTCTTCGCCATGACTACGGATTTGGTCGTTTTTGATTTCGATGTTGAGGTGAACGCCAGGAGGCAGCAACTCCGTGACCTGTTCCAGGGTTGGAGCTTTTTCTCCAGCAAACCGCTGGTCAAACTTGCTGCCAAAATCAAGTGTTTCAATTTGCGGCCATGTCATCCGGCCAATGAAACCGGAACCATTCGAAAGCCGTGACACCTCATAATCGTGAGTCACGACCAAAACCCGGTCGGCTGAACACATAACATCCAGTTCAATTCCATCAGCCCCGATTTCAAAGGCTTTGGAAAAAGCTGCCAGGGTATTTTCAGGTGCAACTGCACGGGCTCCACGATGAGCAAAAATTTGCGGAAAGGAGGACATGAGGAAAATTTTGAATTGTGAGTTTTGGGCTTTGAGCTTTTAAAAAAACCGCCTTTACCAAATGTTCCGGAACATACCTCATCCTGCTTTGCATTTTTTAGTCTTTTTGATCACGAAGCCCAAAATTCGTCACGTTTCAGGTAAAAAAAAGTCCGCCGAACAATTTCAGCGGACCTTGGTGTAAAACGATAATCTTTGGGGAAGCAAGAAAACGGTAAAAAGTTAAAAGAAAACCCGCTTCCTGCCCAAGGCAGGTCCCCCTTTTCTCAGACCAAAAAAGGGAGGCGGAACCACTAAGCGGCGACGCTGGAGCGTTCGTCGTGAATGTCAATTTCGATCAAGCCTTCACGATACAGGGCATAGCCACTTGAGGTGCTGGCAATGACCGACGGAATGCCACGGGCTGCAAACCATTTTTGCCACATTTCCAGGTCGCGGTAGGCTTCGGATTTCTTGCTTTTGACGAATGTGGAAAAACGATTGTCTTCAGTAATCGCAACTTGTACCATGATTACCCTCCGATATTCAGTGTTGGAAGTTTTGGCGCTTTCATTGCCGCAATACTGACCTGTGCGGCAAGCGCTTCGGCTATGGTGAGAAAAGCTTTGGCTTGGATGCTTTCCGGATCGCTCACGACAATTGGAACTCCGGCATCCCCGCCCTCGCGCACATTGATGCTAAGGGGGACTTCACCCAAAAAGGTACTCTTGAAGTCTTCGGCCATCCTGCTGCCACCGCCCCGCCCGAAGATGTACATCCGGTCCGGCGAGTGGGGGCAAACGAAATAGCTCATGTTTTCAACGATTCCGAAGATCGGAATCTGAAGTTGTGCAAACATGTTAAAAGCCTTGCGCACATCTGCGAGCGCGACCTCTTGCGGGGTCGTGACCAGAACTGCCCCGGAAACCGGAACCAATTGCGCCAAGCTCAATTGAACGTCTCCCGTTCCGGGAGGCATATCCACAACCAGATAATCCAGCGTTCCCCACTCGACTTCACGCAGGAATTGCTGAACCACACCGTGCAACATCGGACCACGCATAATGATCGGCTTGTCGCCCCGGTTAATCAGCCCGATTGACATGCACCGGATGCCGTGGGCTTCACGGGGAACCAGACGATTCCCTCGAACTTTTGGCTCTTCAGTCACGCCCAGCATGATTGGTACATTCGGACCGTAAATGTCCGTGTCCAAAATACCGACGGCTGCACCCATTTTTCCCAATGCCACCGCCAGATTGACCGCCACGGTGGACTTGCCAACCCCGCCTTTGCCGGAACTGACAGCAATGATGTTTTTGATGCCGGGAACCGCTTCCCGTTCAGGAATGCCACGTCCTTTGGGCACTTCCGCATCCATTTTGACTTCAACTTTGGTCACACCGGGTAAGGCAGCTACAACTTCTCTTGCATCCGCCTCCAGCTTGCCTTTGACAGGACAGGCCGGCGTGGTCAGAACGAAACGGAACGAAACCTCCCCACCCTGAATTTTGACATCCCGAATCATGTTCAGACTGACAACATCCTTGTTCAAATCGGGATCTTTGACGGCCCGCAGGGCGTCGAGGATTTTCTGTTCAGTAATCGTGCTGGCTCCAAAAAAGCTCACGGTTGAAAAACCTTTCAGGCGGATTTTGTTTCTGGTTCTATTCGTTTTTGTAACTCAATCGGTTTCAAAACCCGATAGGCACAAACCTGGTCGCCGCTGGCAATCCGTTGTTCCCGTATGACATCACATCCGAGAACCTCGGCATATAAACGTTTTTCCTGCTGGCAAACCTGGTTGAATTCATAGGCGACATTGATGGTCGGACAGTTGCGCTCAATCAACATGTAGGAGCCATCCGGCATCCGTTGACATTCGGCCAAATACCCCCGTTCAATCAGGAGCACAGCCAGTTTTTCAACCCGTTCGTCAAAACCTAGTCCTTCCAGATGCGGCTTCAAAGTTGCCACCATCTCATCGGCTCGGGTCGAAAGTACTTTCAAAACCCCGCGCTCCCCAAAGCATTGCTGTGTAATACGAAGCATATCCCGGGCAAAGACATCATAGGTTTTTGGGAAAAGGCTCTCGGCTTTTGCTGTCAACGAGTAGACGTGATGCGGACGCCCGCGTTCCTGCCATTCAGTCCGAAAGGACACCAACTCTTCTTTTTCCAACAACTCCAAGTGTCGTCGAATACTGACCTTGGTCAATTTCAGCTCTGCGGCCAAGGCATCAACCGTCATTGCTCCCTGCGCTTTCAGGAGGTTGACGATTTCACAACGTTTTTCTTTAAGAAGGTTTGATGTCAGTTTCGCCACGGTCCGACTATACTCACTCGATTTCCTGACTGTCAATAAAAAAGATTTTTTAGTAACTAAGAAGATTTTTTGATGATTAAGCTTAAATTGTTGATTTCAAGGACTTTATATTAAATTGTTAAGATTTTTCAGAAGATGTAACGAAGTTGTAAAACAGTGTTTTAGAAACAAAAATGTTTTTTAATTAAGTTTCTTAACCAAGACATGAAAAATGGGCAGGTCCACACACTGGAACCTGCCCTTTATTTTGCAGAGGAGGCGGGTAAGTTTTTTGTTTTGAGTTTTGAGTTCCGGGGAAAGCTAAAGGGGTCATCCTCCGGGGAAAACTCAGAACTCAAAACTTTGGCTAATCAGCTTTCTTACGCATAAACGCCGGAATATCGAGGTCTTCTTTTGACAAATCCGTAGTGCTCCGGCCCAGATTCGAATTTAACGGTCCGGTGCTGGGCACTCTCATGACCCCACCCAAAGCACGGGTATTGGTCAGCAGAGGCGTTTCCTGCACATTGGCGGCTGCGTGTTCAAACCCGGTGGCAATCACAGTGATCTTCATTTCATCCTGCATCCGTTCATCAAGCACTGCCCCAAAGATAATATTGGCATCCTCGTGAGCAGCTTCTCGGATAATGGATGAAGCTTCGTTGACTTCGAACAAGGTAAGGTCCTTGCCGCCAGTGATATTGACCAGTACACCACGTGCTCCTTCGATGGAAGCTTCTTCCAGCAAGGGGCTCGCAATAGCACGTTGAGTTGCTTCCAATGCACGAGTTTCCCCACGTGCCTGTCCCGTTCCCATCAGAGCAATACCCATACCGCTCATGATGGTTTTCACGTCGGCAAAATCGAGGTTGATCAGCCCTGGCACGGTAATCAAATCGGAAATCCCCTGAACTGCTTGGCGCAACACGTCATCTGCCGTTTTGAACGCTTCAGCCAGCGAAGTATTGCGGTCAACGGTATGGAGCAATCGTTCGTTGGGAATCGTAATGACCGTGTCCACACATTCCTTGAGTTCAGCCAGGCCACGCTCGGCTTGCAGCATCCGCTTGCGACCTTCGAAACTGAAAGGCTTGGTGACCACAGCCACAGTCAAAGCACCAAGCTCGCTGGCCAAACCGGCCACAATCGGAGCCGCCCCCGTACCAGTGCCGCCGCCCATGCCGCTGGTGATAAAAACCATGTCCGCGCCTTCAAGAGCTTCAATAATTTTTTCCGTGTCTTCGAGGGCAGCCTGACGGCCAATTTCAGGGTTTGCGCCGGCCCCCAATCCTTTCGTAAGCTTGGAGCCGACCTGAATTTTAACCGGAGCCTGTGACAGTCGCAGTGCCTGTAAATCGGTATTCACGACCAAAAACTTGATGCCTTCAATCCCGAACTCGATCATACGGTTCACGGCATTGCTGCCGCCGCCGCCGACTCCGACAACTTTGATATTGGCTCCGTTTGTCGGCATGTTATCCACAAATTCCAATTTGAGTGGGTGATCTGTACGATTGCTGTCTGCGACCATTATGTTCTAGCCTCCTCACACAGAGGGCTGATTCCCCTGCTTGTTGGTTATTTTGGCTGCTGCTCAATTTTTGCGTTCAGCCCAAAGCTTTGTTCCGATTGGCAAAAGATTAAAGCAACGCCCTTTTTATGATTTTTATGAACTTTTACGGGGCGGCTCGGTCGGGGTTTGGCCAAACCAACCGCACCGAGCCTAGAAAATCTTTTTGAATTCCGAAAACCACTCGCGCAAACGCGCACTGCGTTGCCGCAACGAACCGGTTCCCCTGCCAGTGCGTGTCGACTGTGAGCGATGGCGCGCGCCATGCAACACTAATCCGACCACCACCGCGAATTCGGGGCTGGCAATTTCATCCACAATCCCGTCTATACCGTGTGGAATCCCCAGGCGAATCGGCATATCCAGCAGCCGTTCAGCGACTTCAGGGATACCTGGCAGCAAACTGCCGCCGCCGGTCAACACCAACCCGCTTGACAGTTGGCGTTCATATCCGCTGCGATGAATTTCTTCCTGAATTTGACAAAAAAGCTCTTCTGCTCGCGGTTGAAGCATATCGCACAGCAGTTGCCGTGAAAGCGTCCGGGCGGCGCGTCCTCCCACGTTGACCACTTCAAGCATCGTTTCACGTTCACAAGAATCGAGAAGGGGGCCGAAAGAGCAGCCGAAGTTGCGTTTGATTCGTTCTGCTTCCGGAATTGGTGCCCGTAGGCCAACTGCGATGTCGTTCGTGAAATGATTGCCGCCAAGCGGGATGACTGTGGTGTGCCGGACTGCCCCGCGCTGAAAAATGGCCAGACTGGTAATCTCGCCTCCGATGTCGATGAGTGCGACCCCGTATTCGCGTTCTTCTTCAGTGAGCGTTGCTTCGGCTGCTGCAAGTGATTCAAGCGTGAGATCACCGACGATCATACCCGAACGATTCACGCTTGTCACTATATTTTGCTTGGCAGTTATGGGAGAAGTCACAATATGTACGGCTACTTCCAGACGCATCCCCAACATACCGAGGGGGTCGCCAATCCCATCCTGGTCATCAACGACAAACTCCTGCGGCAACACCTCCACGATTTCCCGGTCTGAAGGAATACTGACGGCGCTGGCCTGATCAATCACCCGACGAATGTCGGCGACTGAAATTTCCCGGTTACGGCGTGCAATGGCCACCACCCCACGCCCGTTATGCCCTTTCATGTGTGCGCCGGACAATCCGACATGAACCTGTTCAGCTTCCAGGCCGGCCATATGTTCGGCTTCGCTGATGGCTTGGCGGATACATTCCTCGGCTGCTTCAATATTGACCACGACACCTTTGCGGACCCCCTTGGAAGGAACGCTGCTGGCACCAAGCAGTTCGAGCCGCCCCTGTTCTGGCGTGAATCCTGCCATAAGGGCACGGGTCTGGGTCGTTCCCACGTCCAAACCGACAATTGGCTGAAGGGTTTTGGCCATAATGTTTCGATTACCTCTTTTTCTTTTTATCCGGAGGGCGCGGTGTGATTGCTTTTTTTGCCGCCGGTTTGGCGTCAGATGGTTTGGCAGTTGTTGCCACCGGCTCTCCGCCGGAACGGAATTCAAGCGAAACCTGAACAGGATTGATCACGCTGACCGAACTGATGCGGTCGGCAAACTGAAGGATCCTGGGGTCGGTAATATGCAGTTTTTCCAAAGCCGCCGCATCCCGGCGCTGTACGATGTCAAGCACTTCCACCGCCCGGACAATTCGTCCGCGATATTCTTCGCTGCCCAAATGGACCATGACCTTGCTTTGACTCAAATGAACCGTCACGTCTTCAGGGTGCGTCAAATCAATGGATTCCAACCGCTCGGAATACTTTGGAGAACCGCTATCAAGTGCCCACATCAGCTTTTTGTATGTGTCAATTCGGTCCCGATTCTCAGCCCGGCCTTTTTCCGAACGGTCTGCCGTAAACCCAACAGTGATGGGTGGCAAATGTTGTTGGTCTTTGACAACGTCATAACCTCCCAACACGGTGCCATCTTCGTCCATCCAGGCAAAATCATCTTTACCTTCGATCTGGGCCAATAACAGCGGTTTGCGCTCTTCAATACGAATCCGCACCGTATCTGGCAATACCCTTGTGACCTGAGCGGTTTTGACCCAGGTCAGCATTTCGAGATTGTTTTTTATCTCGACCAGCGACGTGGTCAACAGGCTTCCAGTGACTGACTGGCGTACGGTTCGTTCAATTTCACGAACCGGTACGCGGTCGCTTCCTGCAATTTCAACCGGTCCCAAAGCAAACACCTTTGAATTCGCAAAAGAATAGGTGCCCCACAGAGCAAGCGGAACACCCAGGACCACAAACCCGACTTTGGCCCAAAATTGGAGCCACACCCAATAAATGGTCAACCGCTCTTTGCCAAACCGGGAAGATGCGCCGGGTTTAGCCTGCCGTTGACGGGGAGTCACCAGTTGTTCAATTGTCTTTTCTCGTGCCAAAGCCATATTTTTTAAGCTCTGAGAGCTGCGGACTGAGGACTGAGTTTTTTAACCTACATAAAATTTCGTATGAGTTTTATCTGCATTTCAGGAAAAACTCAGTCCTCAGTCCTCAGTCCTCAGTCCTTTCTTTACTCCCACACTTCCACTTCCAGTTCGAGGTCAATGCCGCGCTCTGTGGCAACACGGCTGCGAATTTCATCGATCAAGGTAAATACTTCACTGGCGGTTGCCGCTCCATTGGTCACAATGAAGTTGGCATGTAAGGTTGAAATGGTTGCACCGCCTTCGGCTTTTCCTTTCAATCCAAGTTCGTCAATGATGCGTCCGGTGGTCAGCCCTTGACCGGGATTTTTGAAAATACAACCGGCACTGCTGTCACGGACCGGTTGGGTGGCCGAACGGTGTTGTTTGTATTGTTTAATCTCCTCTTTGAGAGCTGCCACGTCGCCATGTTTCAGTTGCAGCGTTGTACCTAAAATCAAATCTGTTTCAGTAAAAGGTGACCACCGATAGGCAAAAGCAATCTCCGCCCGTTTGAGTGTGACGACTTCGCCAGCCCGTGCCACAGCAACCGTTTCAATGACATCCGCAATTTCATAACCATGCGAGCCGGCGTTCATTTTGATGGCACCGCCCACACTGCCGGGAATCGGAGCCAGCCCCTGAATTCCGGCCAACCCCCGGTCGGCGGCGGCATTCACCAGCCGTGGCAGGCTGTATCCGGCATGGACGTGAACTCGCGTCTCGTCAAACACCAACAACTCCTCAAGCGTCCGCAGACTAACCGCCACCCGTTGAATTTCGCCATCCTTTACCAGGAGGTTGGTGCCGTAGCCCAGAGGGCTCCAGCGAATTCCAGCCTCGTTCAATGCGTGAACCAACTGGGCAGCCTGCTGCCGGGTTTCCGGATAGGCTATGGCGTCAATTTCCCCGCCCACTTTGAGCGACGTGAAATGCGACATTTTTTGGCCGATGCGTGCATTGACACCCAAGTCGGTACAGATTTTCGCAATTCGGTCGCGGCGTTCCATGAAAATAGGGTTCAGGGTTCAGGGTTCAGGGTTTGGAGTCTTGGGAGCAGGGGCGGGATTTGAATCATTTCAATTGAAAGCAACGAATGATTTCAAAACCCTGAACCCTGAACCCTATAAAAGTTGCAACAATTCCTCACCTGCCTGCCAGACGTTTCCGGCACCAAGAGTGAGAACCAAATCACCTGGTTGCACAATCGTTTTCAAGGTGGCAGCAGCCCGGTCAAGGCTTCCGACATACGAGACATGCCGATGTCCGAAACGTTCAATACTGCGCGCCAGATTTTCGGAGGAGATGCCCTCCAGCGGTTCCTCTCCGGCTGCATAAATATCGGTCAGGCACACGACATCAGCTTCGTAAAAAGCCTTGGCAAACTCATCGTACAAATGTTTGGTCCGTGAATACCGGTGGGGCTGAAAGAGCACCACAATTCGGCGTAAACTGGTTTTGGCAGCGTCCAGGACCGTTCGGATTTCCATGGGGTGATGCCCGTAGTCATCCACCACGATGATGTTATTTTGCTCACCCTTGATCTGAAAACGGCGGTCGGCTCCCCGAAATTCCTTGAGCGCAGCAGCAATGGTTTCAAATGGAATTTCCAAATCAAGGCCCACGGCAACTGCTGCTAAAGCATTGTAAATGCTATGAGTTCCAGGCACCTGCAACTGAACCGGACCCAATTCCTGACCACGGTGACGGACGGTGAACCGGGAGCCAAAATTTTCCGTCAACTTCACATTCCAGGCAGTTAAATCAGCTTGCGCTGACATGCCGTAAGTAATCGTGCGGCGTTTGATGTTTGGAATAATGGACTGCACATTGTGATCATCCAGGCAAATCACCACACTTCCATAAAAAGGAACCCGGTTCACAAAAGTCGTGAAGTAATTGCAAATCTCCTGCAATCCGCCCTGGTAATAATCCATGTGCTCGCGGTCAATATTGGTTACCACAGCAATGGTGGGCGAAAGTTTGAGGAACGAGCCGTCACTTTCATCGGCTTCGACTACAATAAATTCACCATGTCCGAGCCGGGCGTTGCTGCCCAAGGTTCCCAATTTGCCGCCAATCACCACCGTCGGATCAAATTCCGCCAGATTCAGGACATGAGCAATCATCGAAGTGGTCGAGGTTTTTCCATGCGCTCCGGCGACGGCAATGCCGTACTTGAGCCGCATCAGTTCCGCCAGCATTTCCGCCCGTGGAATCACGGGAATTTGTAAATGAACGGCTGACAGGACTTCCGGATTGTTCTGTTTGACTGCGGAGGAAATGACCACCACATCGGCCCCCTCGACCTGTTGCGGAGCATGTCCTTCATAAATATGCCCGCCCAGTCCTCGCAGTCGCTCCGTGACGCCGGTCAGTTTCATATCCGAGCCTGAAACCTTGTAGCCAAGATTCAGCAACACTTCGGCAATTCCGCTCATGCCGATGCCGCCAATTCCGACGAAATGAATATGCCGAATCCGTTTGAACATAATTGCAATGCTTTCAGCGTTTAGCTTTCAGCAGCCAGCGTCTTTCCTGTGCCGTGTCTGCGTCCGGTTGCCGTTGCAAACTCCTTTTTACGTTTTTTTGGATGAAGAACCTCTACGTAGCCGATTCTTTCACCAGTAGTTCTGAAAATGAGGCGCGCCGGGCGACTCGCAAAGCCAAATCCACGACGTGACCAGCAGCATTGCTTCGTGCCAAACGCCGACCGGCTTGTTCCATTGCGGAAAGCTGTCCGGCATTTTCAAGCACTGTCAAAATTTCCTGTGCCAGCCGTTCACCGGTCAATTCCGCCTGCACAACCAACCTTCCGGCCCCGGCCCGGACAAAAGCCTCGGCGTTTTTGCGCTGATGGTCGTCTGCCGCCAGCGGGAACGGAATGAAAATCGCGGCCTTTCCGGCAGCCGCAACTTCGGCAGCCGTCATGGCCCCGGCCCGGCAAATCAGCAGGTCGGCGGCGGCAAATGCGGCGGCCATTTCATAAATGAAGGGCCGCACCTCAACCTGCAAAGTGGTGGCAGCATAGCCTTGGCGGACCGTTTCGAAATCGGCTTCTCCGGTCTGGTGCGTGATCCGGAGCGGGAAGGGCGCTTTGGCCAAAATCGGTGCAGCAGCAATCATCGCCTGATTGATGGCCCGTGCCCCCTGGCTTCCGCCAAAAATCAACAAGTGCCGTTCTTCCGTGCGGGATTTTGGCTGAACTGCTTCAAAATCAGCCCGGACCGGAGTGCCCGTGAGCACTGCCTTCCCTGGAAAAAATCGGGCGGCTTCAGCAAATGTCACCCCGGCAGCATTTACAAACCGGGCCAGCTTGCGATTGGTAAATCCCGGCAGGGCGTTCGGCTCCACCACCATTGTCGGAAAGCCTTGTAATGCCGCCACCAAAACCATCACCCCGGAAGCATATCCGCCAATCCCAACCACAATGTCAGGACGAAACGAGCGTAACAACCGCATTGCCTGCCAGACACCCACCGGCATTTTCAGCAGCGAAGAAACTTTACGTGTCAAAGAAACATTGTTGAGCGCTCCAGCTTGAATCAGCGTCAACGGAAACCCGGCTTTCGGAACCAGTTTTGATTCAAGTCCGCGTTCGGTTCCGACAAACATGAACCCGGTTTCGGGAAACCGCCGCTGCCACTCCTGAGCAATGGCAATTCCAGGAAAAATATGTCCGCCGGTCCCGCCGGCTGCAATCAGTACCTTCATGGGGTTCAGGGTTCAGGGTTCAGAGTTTAGGGTATTGAATGCTGAAATCTTTGAATTGCCTCAGCAAGTTAAGTTTTCCAATTCATTGTCTAAGAACCCTGAACTCTGAACCCTATGCCTTCGTCTCCTGTGAAACACTCAAAATCAAGCCAACCGCCAGTAAACTCAGCATCAGCGAACTGCCGCCGTAACTGATAAACGGCAGCGGAATCCCCTTGTTTGGCAAAATACTGAGCACCACACTGATATTAAAAAGCGCCTGTGCCACCAACATGACGGTCAGGCCCAGTGCCAGCAGGCTGCCAAACTGGTCCGGGGCTTTCCGGGCCGCAAGAAATCCGCGCCAGCCAAGCATGACAAAAAGCAGGATGACCGTAGCCGCGCCAATCAAACCAAGCTCTTCGCCAATCACGGCAAAAATGAAATCCGTGTGTGCTTCGGGCAGATAAAAAAGCTTCTGCTTGCCCTGAGCCAGTCCCACACCTTTGACGCCCCCGGCTCCGATGGCAATCAGCCCCTGTACCACCTGAAACCCTTCGGTGCGGGCATATTTCCAGGGGTCAAGAAACGCAATCAGCCGTTTCAGCCGATAGGAAACCTTGAACAGTTCATAAATCACGATTGGTGAAGCCGCTAAAGCTCCGGCCAGCGGATACCGCAACGGAACCCCAGCCGCAAAATAAAGCGTGGCTGTCACCACCGCCATGATAAAGACTGTTCCCAAATCCTGGCCGCGCATGACCAATACCATGAGCAATGCGGCCACCGCCGAACATGGGACAAAAGTCAGCCAGAAACTCCGGCGTTCCTCGTTGTTGCGCCGACTGAGCAAATACGCCAAAAAAACCACCAGACCGATTTTGGCCAGCTCCGACGGCTGGAACGAAAGTCCCGCAAGTCGAATAAACCGGTGGGTGTTGCGGGTTGCCGGCAGAAACAGGACAACCGTCAACAACAACCCGCATACGCCGAGCAAACCATAAACCGCATAAGGATTGTTCAGTCTGGCATAGCCCAGCCGCAAAACCCCGGCCAGCAAAACCATGCCAATCACCATGGCAAACCCTTGCCGCCACAGGAAATAAAACTGGCTGTGGAAATTGGTCTGGGCCAGCACCGCCGAAGCGCTGTAGACCATGACCACTCCAAACAAAACCAATCCGGCCACGATGGAGAGCATCCACCGGTCGCCGATGCCCGGCAGTTCCGTTTTAATTGGCTCGGTTTTGAGCAGTTGGGACTTCATTTTTTGAGTGCTGAGGACTGAGGACTGAGGACTGAGCCAGGAAAAACCACGAACGGCCTAAAACTAAATGGGTTTCTGAAAGGTTTGGTTTTGAAAGCTCAGTCCTCAGTCCTCAATCCTCAGTCCTTCCTTCATCATCCGTGCGACAGCGCCCGCTGGCTGGCTGCACGGGTTTGCAAATGGTTGACTTCTTCTTTGAACACTCGTCCACGGTGTTCGAAATTCTCAAACATGTCGAAACTGGCACAAGCCGGAGCCAACAGTACGACTTCGCCTGGTGCAGCCTGCCGAAACCCGGTTTCGACAGCCTCGCGCATGGATTCGCAACGGGTGACCAGCACATCGGCATCGAGTTCCGCTTCAATTTGAGAAGCAATCACTTCCGTGGCGGCTCCCAGCAAAATCACGCCCCGCGCCCGTTCGTTGAGGAGCGGGACCAAGGGGCGATAATCGCTGCCTTTATCTTTGCCGCCCAGTATCACAAACAGATTGCCGGGAAATGCTTCGATGGCTTTCATGGCCGCATCCACGTTGGTGGCTTTCGAGTCATTGAAAAACCGGACCTGTTCCACCTCGGCGACCCATTCCAGGCGGTGCTCCACGCCTTTGAATTCGGTTACGGTCTGCGCCAGTTGCTGTGGAGCAACTCCGCAAGCCAATCCGGCACAGAGCGCAGCCAATACGTTTTCGACGTTATGTTCGCCCCGGATGCCAATATCGCTCCGGTGCAACAGAACTTTTTCTCCCAGTGGGGTCCGCGAAATGATGTCATTCCCCCGAACAAACAGCCCCTCAGGCAATTCCCTTGTGCGGGAAAACAGCACAAAGGTTGCGTTTCGCGCCTGCAGCCGCTCCAATGCTTTGGGGGTCAAGGGGTCATCGGCATTGAGCACAGCCAGGGTGTCTGCGGTTTGATTGAGAAACATCCGGAATTTGGCTTCGGCATAAGCGTCAAAATCGGGATACCGGTCCAGATGGTCCGGTGTGATATTGAGCAGCAGCCCTACATCAGGGCGAAAATCCCGAATCCCCTCAAGCTGAAAACTGCTGGTTTCAAGCACGGTAAACCCGTCATCACAAGACTGGTCAACCAGGCTGATGGCCGCTGTACCGATGTTTCCGCCGACCAGGGTTGGAAATCCGCCGTCTTTGAGCATCTCCCCGATCAGCGTGGTGGTGGTGGTTTTGCCGTTTGAACCGGTAATGGCCACAATCCTGCCTTTCAGGAAGCGGGCTGCCAGTTCAATTTCACCAATAATTGAAACACCTGCTGCGGCTGCCCTGTGCATGGGCGCAATCGTCAGCGGAACACCAGGGCTGACCACAATTTCATCAGCGTTTAGAAAGTGGGTTTCCTGATGCCCCCCCAGGTCAAGCACAACCCCCAGGGAACGCATCCGGGCAGCCTCCGCACCAAGTGCAGCTTCACTGCGCTGGTCGGTCAACACCACCTGCGCCCCCCGTTTGGCCAGCCATTCGGCGGCTGCCAATCCGCTGCGGGCGGCTCCAACTACGGTAATGCGTTGACCGGTTACATCCACTTGGTTTTCCCTTTCTTAACCGCTTGATTTTCTTCGTTTAAGAAGCGCTTCCTTGGTTTGGAAGTAAAGTGTAAATGCCTGTTCAAACTGAATTTTTCCTGTAAAAAATCACGCAAGAAAATTTCAGCGCAGTTTTAAGGTTGCCAATCCCAGCAAGACAAAAAGAAATTGGAGAATCAGGAACCGAAAAACAATTTTGGTTTCCTTCCAGCCGAGTTCCTCAAAGTGGTGGTGAATCGGTGTCATTTTGAAAATGCGTTTGCCGATTTTCGTGACCGGGTCTTTGGTCATTTTGTAGTAACTGGTCTGCAAAATGACTGAAAGCGTCTCAATCACATAAATTCCGCCAAGCATCGTCAGCAGCAGTTCCTGTTTGATCAGAATCGCCACACAGCCAATGCTGCCACCCAACGCAAGACTGCCGACATCGCCCATAAAGACTTCTGCCGGATGGGCGTTGAACCATAAAAAACCGAGACAGGCACCAGCCATTGCCGCACAGAAAATCGTGACTTCCCACACAGCCGGGTTGGGTGAGAGTCCCAGGTAAATCGCCCCGGCGGTAAAACCGGTGACAAAGGTCAATCCACCCAGAGCGCTGGTCACCACAAACGTGGTGCTGCTCGCCAGTCCATCCAAACCATCAGTCAGATTGACTGCGTTTGAGTAACCGACCATGAGAAAGATCATGAATCCCAAATAAGGGATCCAACCGATATTGGGGCTGAAGTCCTTGAAAAACGGAACACTCAACCGGGTTGAGTAACCACCCCAGAAAATGATGGCCAAGCCCAAAACCAAAGCGGTAACCAGTTGGCCCACCAGCTTTTGTTTACTGGTCAAACCCAGGTTGCGCTTCTGTTTGATTTTTATGTAATCGTCCAGAAACCCGATCAGTCCGTGAAAGATCAGGCAGAAAAACACGATCCAAACGTACTTTTCCGCCAGATTCGACCAAAGCAGCGTTGACATACCGATGGAAACAATCATCAACACGCCACCCATGGTTGGGGTTCCCCGTTTGGCCTGATGGGCCCGGACGCCCTCTTCACGGATTTCCTGACCGAACTTCAGAACCCGGAGTTTTTCAATCATGAACGGCCCCAGTGCGAGACTGATGACCATTGATGTGATCGCCGCCAGGACTGCCCGGAACGAAACATATTCAAAGACCCGCAATGGCCCGAAATTCGGGTTTAACTGCCGCAGCACGTCATAAAGCAGGTAATAGAGCACAGATTCCGAACCTTCACCTTTCCCAATGTTGTTTTGCGATGAAAGCCATGTTTCTGTTTCCAAACCCTGGGACCGCACCCCCTCAACCTTCAGTCCTGGATTTGGGTTCTACCTCCTTGAAGTGCTTCACCGAACATGAGCAGCCTGGGCATCCGGCATTCCGGCCAGACCAAACCGCTCTTTTAATTGTTCAATCACGAGTTCCGTTTTCACACCTCGTGAACCTTTGACCAAAACCACATCCCCGGCCCCCACCTGTTCGGCCAGCCACAGTCCGGCAGCCGCCGAGTCAGCCGCGAAATGAAGTTGTGTTTCAGCCATGCCGGCTTCCCGTGCGCCCTGTAACAAGTCAGCCGCCAAACCGCGAACCCCGACAATCAGCCCGATTCCCAATTGGGCGGCCAGCTTTCCGCATTCGGCATGGAGCCGGGCAGCTTCAGGTCCAAGCTCCAGCATTTCCCCGGCCACCAGCACCGTGCGCCCGGCAGCGGGAACGGCGGCCAGCAATTTGGTCGCTTCCTGCAAAGCTGTCGGATTTGAATTGTAGGTGTCGTCAACCATTGTGAAACCAGCCTCGAAGGTCAGGATTTCACCCCGGTGATAAGCTGCTTTGGTGGTACTCAGTGCCTGTGCAATCACCTCCGGCGTCAATCCGAAGCGAAGGCCGCTGGCGGCGGCGGCTAAAGCATTCAAAATAAAGTGTTCACCAGGCAATGAGAGTGCCACCGGGGCGCTCCCCTTTGGTGTCACAAGCGTAAAACGGCTACCAAGCAGGCCATTTGTCACCACGTCATGAGCCGTCACATGCGCCAGTTCATGGCGTCCGAAGGTCAGGAGGCGAGCCTGCGGATGGCGTTCGTCAAAAGCAATCTTGGCCATCCGGTAGACGCGTTCATCATCCGCATTCAAAATTGCCGTTCCATCCGACCGCATCCCCTGCACGATTTCCGCTTTTGCAGTGGCAATTCCTTCAATACTTGAAAAATTTTCCAAATGTACCGGGGCAACGTTGACCACCACGCTGACCCAGGGCGGCGCAATTTCCGTCAAACGAGTGATCTCGCCGGCGAAACTCATGCCCATTTCAAGCACGGCAAAATCAAAATCCTCCATGTTTGCACCATCCGAAATCATTTTGAGGACGGTCAGCGGCAACCCATAGGCATTATTCAAATTCCCCACCGATTTATGGACCCGGCCAGTCTGTTCCAAGACACGGGCCGTCATTTCCTTGGTGGTGGTTTTGCCCATGCTGCCGGTGATGCCGATGATGGGTTTGCCCCATTCGGCCAGCAGGTTATGAGCCAAATCCTGCAACGCCCGTAGTGGATCCGCTACCATCAGGCATCGGCTGCGGTCAGCTTCACTCAGTTCCGGCAACTCCTTGGCAATTACTGCCCCGCAGGCTCCACGGTCCAACGCAGCTTTGACAAAAGCATGCCCGTCAAAGACCTCGCCTGTGACCGCAAAAAACAGCTCACCGGCCCGAACCGTGCGGGAGTCAATCGAAAAGCCGCAGGGCTCCAGCGCCGCGAACTCGGCTGGCAGGTGCAGGCGATTGTGCGCTCCGGCCAGGCGGGCCAGCTCATGAATGTGCATAACTCGCCTCCGCCTTCAAACCGTCCAGTGCCTCGCGGGCGACTTCGCGGTCATCAAAATGAATCGTGGTTGGTCCCAAAATCTGATAGGTTTCATGTCCTTTTCCGGCAATCACCACTAGGTCTCCCGGTCGGGCCTGCTCGATGGCACAGCCAATGGCCTGCCGGCGGTCCACAAATCGGTGAAACGGTTTTCCAACCCGGCGCAACCCGATTTCCACATCATCCAGAATTTGTTCCGGGGATTCGTTCCGGGGATTGTCGGAAGTGGCGATGATGATGTCACTGTGGGTTGCCGCAGCTTCGGCCATCAGAGGTCGCTTGCCCCGGTCACGGTCACCGCCACACCCAAACACTGTCACCACTCGACCGTTATGTGGTTCCACAATGGCACGCGCCGCACCCAAGGCATTGACAATGGCATCCGGCGTATGGGCATAGTCCACCACCACCGTAAAGCCGTGCGAACCATCGTCAACCCGCTCAAACCGGCCCGGCACCTGGGCCACCGCAACTCCTGCCACGATTGCTTCGGGGGCGATACCCACAGCAAGTGCAGCAGCCGTTGAAGCCAGCAGGTTATAAACATGAGGGCGACCAATCAGGAACGATTTCAGTTCAAACCGTCCGGCAACGGTGTGAACATCCAAGACCAATCCGTGCCCGGTCACTTCATACTGTTCAACCCCGACGTCAAGGTTTCGTTCAGCCACGTTCCCAATCCCGTAACTGATTTTTCGTGCCGCGCCATTGGTTTCCCGGAAAAGCCGTTCACCAAAAGCATCATCCAGGTTGAGAACCAGGTTGTGCGGCTGGGGCCTGAGTCTTCCGTCAAACAACCGCTGTTTGGCGTCGAAATACGCCTCCATGGTTTTGTGGTAATCCAAATGGTCCTGGGTCAGGTTTGAAAAAATCGCGGTGTCGAACGTCAGTGCCGAAACCCGATGCAGGTCAATTGCCACCGAGGAAACTTCCATTACGGCGTGGGAGCAGCCAGCCGTTACGGCCTTCCTCAAAAAGCGTTGAATTTCCGTGGCTTCCGGTGTC
>JAIBAN010000052.1 GCA_019695185.1 Blastocatellia bacterium
CCATCACTCAGTCCTCAGTCCTCAGTCCTCAGTCCTGAAGCTGCTCCTCAGTCCTCAAGAAAAAAGCCGGTTAAACGGGTTCCCCTGCCCGTGCAGCAGAACACCTATCACCGGCTGCGCAAGCGGATTCACATTCTTTGCACCCTGATTTTCATCGCCCTGCCGTTTTTCAACGTGATGCGGTTTGATATTCCCAGAGAGCGGTTTTATTTCCTGGGATATGAGTTGTGGATAAACGAATTCGGCATTTTGTTTTTCTCACTCATGTTTTTGATGTTTGTGGTTGCGGCGGCTTCAATGCTCTACGGGCGGATTTACTGCGGCTATCTCTGTCCGCAGATGATTTTCAGCGAAGCCGCCACGGACCTGCACAACCGGCTGAACAAGTTTGTTTCCAAAAGATTTGCCAAACTGAGTGCCTCCGCCCGGAAATGGCTGGCCAACGGGGCTCTTTACGGATTGCTGGGCGTGGCTTCGGTCTTTTTGTCATTTGTTTTTATTGCCTATTTTGTTGAGCCGCGTGATTTGCTCCAACGGTTGCTTGCGCTGGATGTCAAAACCGCCGGTGGCATTTGCGGGGCGGCGACAACGCTGGTGACCTTCCTTGACTTTGCCTTTGTGCGGCAGAAGTTCTGCACCACGGTTTGCCCTTACGGGTATCTGCAAGGCATGTTGAGCGATAAAAACACCTTGCTGGTGCATTACCGCGACGAGGAACAGGTCTGCATCGAGTGCAAGAAATGCGTCAAAATCTGTGAAATGGGGATTGATATTCGCAAGTCGCCCTTTCAAATCGAATGTGTCCACTGTGGCGAATGTATTGACGCCTGCACCGAAATTCTGGGGCGGATGGGACAGCCGGGACTGATTCACTACGCCTGGGGCGAACAAGGGGAAAGCCTGGATACCACAGGCGTGCCCTGGTATCGCAAGCTGGGGTTGCGCGACGCCAAACGGATTGTGGTCATGCTGGTGCTGCTTTTTTACGCGTCGGGCCTGCTCGTGGTCCTTTCCCTGCGGAAACCGGTTTTCCTCAAAATCATGCCGAATCGGACGACGCTGTTTCAGATTGCGCCCACTGGCGAAATCACCAACACCTTCCGGCTGACGCTCGGCAATCGCAGTTCACAGGCTGCAACGGTGACGCTGGCACTCAAAGATTTGTCCAGCGGACGGATTGACCTGCCTTCGCCGGTGATTGCCCTGAAACCGGGTGA
Organism: Blastocatellia bacterium; assembly: GCA_019695185.1. Lineage (GTDB taxonomy): Bacteria > Acidobacteriota > Blastocatellia > Chloracidobacteriales > Chloracidobacteriaceae > JAIBAN01. The sequence continues at coordinate 1,218 of JAIBAN010000052.1, forward strand.
AACCCTCCAGCAGGAATTTGCCATTGCGGTCAAACCGGAAACTCTGGCTCCCGGCGTCAATCATTTTCAAATCATCGGGACGGTGGTTCCCGGAAATCACGTCGAAACCTTTGCCGAAACGTTTATCACGCCGATGGAAAGGAAATCCAAATGAAGCTCATTCCCCAATCCGTTGCTGAAAAAGAAGACCTCTATGTGCGGCTCTTTCTGAGCTTCGTCTCAGTGGTTTTTTTGAGCATTGTGCTGGCTGTCTATGTGGTTGCCAAAAAAGCCAATCCCGTGATTCTGGACGAACATGGCAAACCGATACAGACCAAATAACAGGGTCTAGGGTCTGGGGTTTTCGAATATCGAAAACTATAGTACCTGACCCAATTTTCGAGTCTCAAAACTCAACACTCAAAACTCGCCCAAAAGCTCCTAGCCCTAAACCCCTGAACTCAAGCACCTAGACCCTAGACCCTAGACCCTGAACCCTGAACCCTGAGTTATGCTCACCGAAACCCTCCAACTCTGCCACCTCTGCCAGCTTGATTGCGGGCCGCACCCGCTGGTGTCGGTGGAGGGCACCACGCAGCACTCCTTTTGCTGCCTGGGCTGTCAAAATGTGTTTTCCATCCTGAGCGCCAGCGGACTGGTCAAGGCAGGGCAGGATTTACGCGAGACGGACCTTTTCAAACAAAGTCTGGCACTGGGGCTGGTTTCACAGGGACAACCCGCCGCCCCAGCCCTGGCAGTGCCCCAACTGGCTCCCGGAACACCGGCCCAGGAAGCTCTTTTTCACGTTTCCGGCATGTGGTGCGCGGCCTGTGCCTGGTTGATTGAACACGTCCTCAAATCCGAACCGGGCGTGGTTTCCGCCGAAGTCTTTTTTGCTTCGGATTTGGTCAAGGTCAGCTACTTTCCCCAATATCTGCCCAAAGAAAAACTGCATCGCCGGATTGAAGACCTGGGATACCGGGTTTCGGAGTTCACCGGCGAGGATTCCCATTTTGACGAGGAGCGCCGCAACCTGCTGCTCCGGATTGGCGTGGCCGGATTTTTGGGCATGAACATCATGACCCTCAGTCTGGCACTCTATGTCGGTTATTTTGAAAAAATTTCGGAAAGCGCCAGCCACTGGCTGCCGTTTGTGTTGATGGCCCTGGCCACGCCGGTGGTGTTTTATGCGGCGCGCCCGATTTTGTCCGTTGCCTGGCGCGGGCTGGTCAACGGCGTGGTACGGATGGAAACCCTGCTCGCGGTGGGGATTCTGGCGGCCTACGGGTACAGCGTGGTGGAAGCCTTTCGCGGCGGCGAACATGTGTATTTCGACACGGCTTCAGGAATTGTCACCCTCGTGTTGGCCGGAAAGTTTCTGGAACGAACCGCCAAAGAACAGACTTCGCGGGCAATTTCGCTGCTCTATCGCCTGATGCCGAAAAAAGTCCGGCTCCTGGTGAGTGGGCAGGAACATTTTCGTTCGGTTGAAGCGCTCAAACCCGGCGATGTCTTTCTGGTTAAAGCCGGGGAACGGTTTCCCGCCGATGGCGTGGTGGTGGCAGGCAATTCCCACGCCGATGAATCCCTGCTCACCGGTGAATCCGCTCCGGTGGCCAAAGCACCGGAAAGTCCGGTGATTGGCGGCAGCATCAACACCGACAACGTGCTTCATGTGCGGGCCACCCACATCGGAAACGATACCACGCTGGCTCAGATTATCCGGCTGGTGGAACATGCCCTCAGCAGCCGCTCACCGCTGGAACGAACCGTGGACCAGATTTCACGCACTTTTGTTCCCTCCGTGCTGGTGATTGCGGCAGTCACCTTTGGCTGGCTGTGGCTGGTCGGCCACTATCCGCTGGGTGAAGCCCTGATGCGGGCCATTACGGTGCTCGTGATTGCCTGCCCTTGTGCGCTTGGCATGGCAACTCCGCTGGCAGTCACAACGGCGGTTGGAACCGCTTCCCGGCTGGGGATTCTGGTGCGGGACAGCGGTGTGCTCGAAACCGTTCGCAAGCTCGACACGGTGGTGTTTGACAAAACCGGGACGGTCACGGAAGGCAATTTTGCGCTGCTGCACGTCGAACTGGCCGGAGCCCTGCCCCATCCTCTGTCCTCACAGCCGGTGATGAGTGGGCCAAACGGCACCTCTTCAATGTCTGAAACAGGCTCAGTCCTCAGTCCTCAGTCCTCAGTCCTCGCTTTTCTGGAGCAGTATTTGCCCGGACTGGCCGGGCTGGAAGTCGCTTCCGAACATCCGCTGGGCCGGGCGGTTGTCGCATTTGCGGCTGAACATCAGGTGCAACCCAAGCCAGTGGAGGCGGTTACGGTCCATAAAGGCTGTGGCATCACCGGTTTGGTTGGAAGTCAGGAAATTTTCATCGGCAACCGGACCTTGCTGGCAATTGTGGGGGCCGCTCCGGACACAAACCTGGAAGCAACCGTAAACGGCTGGGAACAAGCCGGTCAAACGGCTGTCTTCTTTGGACAGAATCAACAGGTTGCCGGGGTGCTCGCCTTTGGCGACCGGCTCAAACCCGAAGCCGCTGCCGTCATCCGTGATTTACAAAAACAACATATCAAAGTCTTTGTGGTTTCAGGTGATGCAGCCGCAACTACCGGCTGGGTAGCCAAACAGGTTGGTGCCGACGGATTCCATGCCGAGGCATTGCCGCAACAAAAAGCCGACATCATCAAAAAAATGCAGGCTGACGGCTTGAAAGTCGGAATGATTGGCGACGGTATCAACGATGCTCCGGCGCTGGCACAGGCTGACTTGGGAATCGCACTGGGCACCGGCACTGATATTGCCATGCAGGCGGCTGCGCTGGTTTTGATGAAAGCGGCGCTCTCGAAAATTCACGAGGTCTTTGCCCTGGCCCGCAAAACCGGGAGCATCGTCCGGCAAAACCTGTTTTGGGCATTTCTCTATAACACGCTGGCCATTTCGCTGGCGGTGACGGGCGTGCTCAATCCGATTTTTGCGGCCCTGGCCATGTTCGTGTCGAGTATTTCGGTGATTGTCAATTCGGCCCGGCTGAGGAATTGAGAATTGAGAATTGAGAATTGAGAATTTTTCCTCTCCGGTTAGGTTTTCCACAATCTGAACCTGTAAACAGAAAGCAGGTCTTTCATTCTCAATTCTCAATTCTCAATTACAAAGATATGGAAATCTACGCTGCACTCATTTTTGGATTTTTAGGAAGCCTGCATTGTTTAGGCATGTGCGGGCCGATTGTGTTGGCCTATTCGCTTCCCTTGGCGGGCACTGCACCCACCAAAACCGGTTGGGTGCGGCGTCAGGCACCCCATGCACTCTACAATTTGGGAAGAATCACAACCTACACGGGGCTGGGAGCAGTGGCCGGTGGCGTGGGTGACCAGATGTTCCGCGCCGGAAACTGGATGGGCATTGAACGCTGGATGTTTATTGCCCTGGGAATCGTGCTTTTTGCCGTTGGCCTGGTTTTGGCCAAAGTCATCCCGATGCCACAAGCGATTGCTTCGAATCCATTGTCACGCTTGCCCCTTTATCAAACCACCGTCGGGAAATTGATGACTTCGGCTTCACTTTCGACCAAGTATCCGCTGGGCGTGCTGATGGGGTTTTTGCCCTGCCATCTGATTTACGCCATGCTTTTACAGGCGGCAGCCACTGGCAACATCCGGACCGGAGCCCTGCTCATGCTGGCCTTTGGGTTTGGAACTGCTCCTGCGCTGGTGGGGATGGGCGTTCTGTCACAGTTTTTAAGCACCTCCATGCGGGCCTGGGGCGACCGGTTGGTGACATCGGGCGTTTTTTTGCTGGCTCTGATGCTGCTGTTGCGTGGTGCCGGATACAATGTCATGCCCTGCCATCAATCCCATGCCAGCCAACCGGCCCAAACGCAGACGGCTCCGGCAACAACCCCGGCCCAAGAACCGGCTGAACCGCACTGCCATTAACCAGCAGGACTGAGGACTGAGGACTGAGGACTGAGAAAACTTTCTGAACTCATTCAGTTTTTGAGTTTTGAGTTTTGAGTTGGTATGTTGGGGTTTCAGAAATCCTATGAAACTCAAAACCCTGGCAGCTTTCTTCAATCCTGATTTGCGGGAACCGATTATCTGCGAAGCCTGCGGAAATCCGTTTCAGTGCGGAGCTTCCATCAAAGGCTGCTGGTGCATGCATGTCACGGTGAGCGCCGAAGTCCGGGCCGAACTCAAAAAGCACTTCACCCACTGCCTGTGCCCTCACTGTCTGGAACGCTTTGCGCAAGGCGAACCAATTTCCTCTCCGCTGCTCCAGAAAGAACCGCAAGGCAAAATCTGAAATCGTTTTATCCGGCAATCTTTTGCGTGGAATATCCAAGTGCCAGCTTGACCATCGCCTTGACGCCTACGGCCAGACAGCTTTCATCCACATCAAATTCCGGCGTATGAATGGCGGCAGTAATGCCCTGTTCCTGATTGGCAATGCCCAAAGCCAGGAACAGTGAAGGAATTCTTTCGGCGAAAAAGGCGAAATCCTCCGCTCCCATGCGGAATGGAACCGGAAACAGGTTTTCTTTCCCAACTGCCTCCTGCAAGACCGGCACCATGCCCAGTGTCAGTTCCGGGTCGTTGATGAGCGCCGGGACCAGTCTTTCATATTGAAACTCATAGCGCGCGCCAAAACCGGAGGTCACGCCCTCCAACACCTGTCGCATCAGAGCCTCAACCGTATCAATCGTGGCCGGGCGCATGGCCCGCACGGTTCCGGAAAGGATGACTTCATCCGCCACGATGTTAAACCGGTTGCCGCCGTGGATGCTGCCGATGGAAAGGACGACGGCTTCCTGCGCATCAATCCGGCGGCTGACAATGGTCTGCAACTGAATCACCGCCTGCGAAGCCACCACAATCGCATCCACGCCTTTGTGCGGATAGGCCCCGTGGACTTTCGTTCCAAGAAATTTAATTCTGAACTCGACCGCCCCGGCCATGGATGGTCCGGGTGTATATCCGACCTTTCCAACCTCAAGCGGCGGATAGACGTGGAGGCCGAACATCACGTCAGGTTTGGGATTTTCCAGCACACCTTCCTCAATCATGAGCGGCGCACCGCCTTTTTCACCGGGAGGCGGACCTTCCTCCGCCGGTTGAAAGATGAATTTGACCGTTCCTGCCAACCGGTTCCGGTATTTGGCCAGAATGGCCGCCGTTCCCAGGCCAATAGTTGTGTGAACGTCATGCCCGCAGGCGTGCATGACGCCTTCGGTTTTGGATTTGTAGGGAACTTCCCGCGCCTCGCAAATCGGAAGCGCGTCCATATCCGCCCGGATGCCGATGACCGGTCCTGGCTGTTCCCCGTGCAGGAGGGCAACCACGCCGTGATGGGCGACACCGGTTTGGACATCCAAATCCAGCTTTTTCAGAAAATCGGCCACCAGTCCGGCGGTTCGGACCTCACGGTTGGAAAGCTCCGGATGCTGGTGAATGTCGCGGCGGATTTCAATCAGGCGGGGCAGTAAAAGGTCAATGTCGTGGAACATAAAACAAGACAGACATTTGCGATTTGCAATTTGCGATTTGAAGGAAAACAGGACGGCTGTCAAAACTTGCCTGAGTCAGTTGCATTGCCAAAGTACAATCAACAAGCCAACCACTGACTTCCTTGCAAATGGCAAATGGCAAATGGCAAATGGCATTATTGAAGCACAATCATCGTCCCGCAGCCCTGTTCGGTAAAGATTTCCGAAAGCAGGGAGTTTGATTTCATGCCATTGATGATGTGAAAGGAATGGACCCCTTCGCGCAACGCCGCCAGAGCCGAATCAACCTTGGGAATCATCCCGCCGGTGATGACCTTATCCCGTTTAAGCTGGTCAATCGTGGCGGCGTTGAGACGGTTCAGCACCTGCTTGTTGTGGTCCAACACGCCATCCACATTGGTAGCGACAATCAGCTTTTCAGCTTTCAGGGCGCAGGCAATCACCGAAGCCACCGTATCGGCGTTGACGTTGAAAATCTCCCCTTCGTCATTGGCTGCAAGCGATGCAATGACCGGCACGAAATCGCCGGCGAGCAAGGTTTCAATCAACTTTGTTTCAACATCCAGAATGTCGCCGACAAAGCCGAAATCCACGGTTTTCTGTTCCCCGGTGGCAGCATCCACCAAAACCTGCGGGGGCCGTTTGTGCGCGGTCAGCAACTGGCCGTCGACGCCGGTCAACCCGACTGCGTGGATGCCTGACTTTCTGAGCGAACCCAGGATTTCCGTATTGATTTTGCCGGCAAAGACCATTTTCACCACGTCCAGCGTTTGCTCGTCCGTGATGCGGCGGCCATTGATTTTGCGGGGCTCGATGCCGAGTTGCTCGCTCAGTTCATTGGCCTGTTTGCCGCCGCCGTGAATGACAACCATCCGGATGCCAACCTGGGCGCAGAGGGCGAGTTCTTCGCAAAATGAATCCAGGCGGGCTTCATCGTCGGCAATTTCCCCGCCGAATTTGATGACAAAGGTTTTTCCTTTGAATTGATTGATATAGGGAAGGGCTTCCCGCAGAAGTGCAATGTTGGTCATATGTTTCCGTTCAGAGTTCCGCCTTCAGGCGGCAGTTTGGAGTTCCGCGTTTACGCGGCTGTTTGAAAGCAGCCTTCAGGCTGTTTTGGAATGAAGGAAAAGAAAAAGAAATCTCAAATCCAAAATCCGCCGCCTAAAGGCGGAACTCCAAACTGCCGCCTGAAGGCGGAACTCCGAACTGCCGCCTGAAGGCGGAACTCTGAACCCTATCCCATCACCATTCGAATTATTTCTTTCTGCACATGCAGCCGGTTTTCGGCCTGGTCGTAACAGGCGTTTTGGCCTGAATCCATCACATCGTCGGCAATTTCCACATTTCTGCGGAGCGGCATGCAGTGCATAAACGTCGCCGGACCCAGTTTGTCCAGGTCAATCATCCAGGACTTCAGTGATTCCGGAGCCGGCACACCATAGTTTTCGAGCGAACCCCATGATTTCGCATACACCACATCCTGTTTTTTGAGTTCGTTCAGGTCGTGCGAGAGTTTGACGTTGCCAAGCTGGTTCATCACCGCTGCGGGCAACACGTAGCCCTCTGGTGCCACAATCGTTACATCACAGCCGAATTGATGCGCCGCCACGGCAAACGAATTTGCCACCGATGTGGGCAACGCCTTGATGTGATAGGCCCACGAGAGCGCCACCTTGACGCCTTCGGTCTTGCCGAAGCGTTCCCGGATGGTGAGCATATCCGCCATTGCCTGACAGGGATGATAGAGCGCCGATTCCATATTGATGACGGGAATCGAAGCATATTTCCGGAACGCCTCAACAATCGGGTCCTGCATGTCTTCGGCCAGATTTTTCAGTCCCGGAAAGGACCGGACGCACAAGGCATCAAAGTAACGTGACAGAACGCGGGCGGCGTCCTTGATGTGCTCCGACTTGTCGGCGTTCATCACTGCGCCTTCACGGAATTCCAGGTTCCAGACGCCGCTGCCGACTTCGAGCGTGACCGGATGGCCTCCCAATTGGGCAATCGCCACTTCAAAACTGGAACGGGTTCGGAGCGAACTGTTGAAAAACAGGAGCCCGATTGATTTTCCCGCCAGCACATTGGAACGCAAGCCCTTGTTGGCAATGGCGTTGTGGAGCAGGGTTTCAAGCTCGGAGCGGGAAAATTCACCGGTATGGATAAAGTGTTTCATTGGCTGATTTTGTTTTTTTCACCGCAGAGGCGCAGAGGTTACGCAGAGGTTACGCAGAGTTTTTCTTGGATTTCTCTGCGAGTTCTCTGCGAATCCTCTGCGCCTCTGCGGTGAAAGATTTTTATGACCGAACGTTTGCGAATAGCTCCAGGAACCGCTCAACCTCGCTTTGTTGCAAGGTGAGTGGTGGCAGCAGGCGGATGGTCTGCGGGTCGTCCGAAGTTCCCACAATCACACCCTGTTCCAGCAGGCTGGCCTGCACTTTGCCGGCTGGAAAGATGGTTTTGACTCCGACAAGCAAGCCCAACCCACGAACTTCCTCGACAAACGGCAGTTTGCCCAACTCCGAGCGCAAAAACGAACTGACCTGCTTGACATTTTCCAGCAACTGTTCGGATTCAATAACTTCCAACGTGGCCTGCATCGCTGCCATTGCAATTGGCCCGGCACCGTAAGTTGCGCCGAATTCTCCGTATTGAACCTTTTCCGCCACCGCATCCGACACAAGCACCGCCGAAAGCGGCACTCCGGAGGCAATTCCTTTGGCCAAAGTCAGAATGTCGGGAACCACGTGGTAACGACCTGAAAAAAACATGCTGCCTGTCCGGCCAATTCCGGTTTGCACTTCGTCGAAAATCAGGTAGGCCCCGTGCTGTTGGGTCAGTTCGCGGAGTTCCTGGTAAAACTCCGGCGCGGCCATCCGGCAACCGGCCATGGATTGAATCGGTTCGACAATCACCGCAGCCGTGGTGGCGTCAATTGTGCGGCGAAGGGCGTCAATCTCGCCAAACGGGATGGTCACAATGTCCGGCACCAGAAACGATGCCTGTTGGCGGTATTTCCCCGAAGCCGTGACATTCAGCGCAAGCAGCGTCCGTCCGTGAAAACCGCCTTCGAAGCAGATGATTTTTTTGCGCCCGGTTTGCAACGTAGCCATTTTGAGCGCGTTTTCATTGGCTTCCGCCCCGGAATTGGCAAACAGGACGTGGGAAATTCCGGCAGGCGCACAGTCGAGCAGCTTTTTGGCCGCCGTATGCCGGATTTCCAGGTCAATCATGGTCGAATAAAAAATGAGGTTTTGTGCCTGTCCGGCAATCGCCTGCGCCACGTGCGGGTGGGCATGTCCGGTTGAGGCGACGGCGTGCCCGGCGTACAGGTCGAGATATGCCTTGCCGGTTGTGTCCCAGACGGTGCAACCCGCGCCGTGCGTGATGGTGATGGGAAGTGTTTTATAGGTTTTAACGAACATAGTTTTGAGTTCCGCGTTTACGCGGCGGTTTTGAGTTCTGCGTTTACGCGGCGGTTTCTTTTGACTTTTCCTAAAACAACCTGAAGGTTGTTCACCAAACAGCCGCCTGAAGGCGGAACTCAGAACTTAGGGATTGAGGCTAAAAGCATTCAGTCCGGCGGTTTCAGGAAAGCCGTGAATCAGGTTGAAACACTGGACTGCCTGTCCGGCTCCGCCTTTGATGAGATTGTCAATCGCAGCCATTACGACCGCACTCTGACCGTCAGCCTCCACGCCGATGTCGCAAAAGTTGGTGCCTTGCACATATTTGATGTTGGGCGAACCTTTCACCATGCGGACAAAATGACTTTTTTCATAAGCATCAGCGTAGATTTGATGCAATTCCGCACCTGAAACCGAACGATTCAGGCTCGCTGCCGCCGTCACAAAGATTCCCCGCACAAACGGCCCGGAATGCGGTTGGAAAATAAACTCGACCTCACGCCCGGTTTTCGTCTTCAGTGCCTGCCGGATTTCTGGAATATGCCGGTGCTTCAAGGATTCGTAAGCATAAAAACTGTCCGCCCGGAAGGGATGGTGGGTTTTTTCCTTGACCTTGGCCCCCGAACCCGACGAACCCGTGACCGCATTGACCACGATATGTTCGGCCAACCCTGCAGCCACCAGCGGATAGAGCGCCAGGATTGTGGCCGTGGCAAAACATCCGGGTGCAGCAATGGTCCGGCTTTCGCAAATCTGCCCGGCAAACAGTTCCGGCTGTCCGTAGGTGAACTGGGCCGCCAATTCGAAACACGGGTGTTCCGTCCGGTAAAACCGGGTGTATTCCGCCTGATTGTGCAACCGGAAGTCTGCCGAGGTGTCAATTACGGTCGGAGCATTTGAAAATGCCGTCGGGTTATCCGCCAGCACTTTCATGGTCTCCCCGTTGGGCAGGGAAAGAAAGACGACTTCCGCCGGGCCAATGTCGGTCAGGTCGCGCAGTTTCAACGGTACACCCGCCAGATTGGGATGCACGTCACCGAGCATTTTCCCAGCGGATTCCCTGCCTGTCACCGCAACCAGTTCCACATTCGGATGACCAAGCAGCAACCGGGCCAGTTCGCCGCCGATATACCCTGAGGCCCCAACGACAGCACACTTCACAAGAGTCTTGGGGGCCCTGGGAGTCTTGGGAGTCTTGGGAGTCAAAAAATCATGTTCTGACACGAAAGGGGTTCCTCTCTGGTTCCGGTCTTCAATGTTGCAAAATGCCGTTTGTCAGTCCGGCCACACTGGTTTCCGGACTCCCAAGACTCCCAAGACTCCCAAGACTCCCAAGACTCCCAAGACTCCCAAGACTCCCAAGACTGGCTTGGGCTGCTGATTTGCCAAAGCCTTTGTTGATGCCCAGGGTGTCAAACAGCTTCTTGGGGTGTTTCAAAGCATTGATGGCCGGGATATTGAATTTTTCCTCGATGTAATCGGAGCCAGACACATTTTCCGTGGCCAAACCGCTGTACGCCGCAAATTTCACGCCCAACTGGTCGAGGTAAATTTTCGCGCCATAGGCACCCATCAAATCACCGGCACACACCACAATGGCGGAAACGTGGTTCATGATATCGGGGTCGCTCAACACGGTTTCCACTTTGTAGTGCCCCATGATGCCGTCGCCAAATTCCACAATCACCAAATCACCTTCGACTGCATTCACGACGGTTTTCACAATCGGGGCCAGATTTTCAGCGTCCACTGTCGAAGGCAGCCCGCAGTCAATGAAGCTCTTGACGTCAACCGCCCCGGCTTCCCAAAAGTTTTTCAGGTCTTTGATGGCTCCCACGCCGGAAACCTTGGCCGCACCAACCTGAAAACCGTTTTTGGTGGCAGTTTCAATCAGCTTGGCAACCGTGGCAGTCTTGCCCACGTGCATGCAGGTTCCCAAAACCAGAATCAAAGGCCGCCATTTCAAAATCTGCTGGGCTTCGGGCAGGGCGCTCCGTTTCAGGGAAACCGGCCCCTGTTCGTCCACCACCGTGCCGAGGTAACGCACCTGGGCCGGTTCGCCCAAAGAAGTCACGGCATCAATGTAATGACCGATGACGCCGCCCATGTTCAGCAGTGAAAGACGCATATACTTGCACAGGCTGGCGGGAGCCTGACCGACAAATCCGCGCAGGGCCTGACGTGAACCAAGAACTCCGACGATGCGGTCGCCGATATTGACCTTGGTCATGGTGCCGTCAGCTTGTTCCAGGTAGGGGTACGAAGCGTTTTCGCTCATCACTTCGCAGACCACCACGTCGCCAACATTGCCCACCGGAAGCGGTTCATATTTGAGCGTTCCCGTCAGGCCGAGTTTGAAAGTTGCGGATCCGAATTTCACTGCCTTATCTCCTTTTTTTGTAATTGAGAATTGAGAATTGAGAATTGAGAATTGAGCGTTGATTGAGTCTTGTAGTTTTCCAAGCAGCCAGGTTTGGAATCCGCATCCGGCGTTTGTTCTTTTCCCAATTCTCAATTCTCAATTCTCAATTTTCAATTTTGCTTTTCCCCAATTGGGACAACACACTTGCCGGCGAGGTTCCGCCCGGCGATTGGCGAAACTCCACCGATTTCTCAGGATTCACAAGTTGCACAACATCCGGGTTAATTCCGACTTGCTTCCAGGTTTCAAGCGGAATTTCGGAAAACTTTTTGCCGGTTTTAACCAGTTCGCCAACCTTTGAATGGGCATCCCGAAAGGGCATTCCCTGCGCCACCAGATATTCCACAATGTCAGTGGCAAACAGATATTCATCGAGCGAAGCCGCCCGCATGACCTCGCGGTTCAGTTCCATTTTGGAAATGGCAATCGTGCAGACTTCGACCGAATCCCGCACGGTTTCCGCCACCCGCACAACCGGCGGCTTGGTTTCCTGCAAATCCCGGTTGTAACCAAACGGGAGCGCCTTCAAGGTCGTCAGCAGGTTGACCAGTTCGCCAATGGATTGCCCGGTTTTGCCCCGCACCAGTTCCAGGCAGTCGGGATTTTTCTTCTGCGGCATGATGCTTGAACCGGTGGTGATTTCGTCCGGCAGCTTGACGAAGTTGAACTCCGCCGTACACCACAAAATCAGGTTTTCGGCCAGTTGCGAAAGATGAATCGCAACCAGTGAACAGGCAAAAATGAATTCCGCTGCGAAGTCCCGGTCCGAAACCGCATCAATCGAATTGGTGAAAAATCCTTGCGCGCCCAGTTTTTCCGCGGTGAAGGCCGGGTCCACCGGAATCGCGCTCCCGGCCAGCGCACCGGCTCCGAGCGGCGAAATCAGGCGCGGAGCCAGCCGGGCCATATCCCGTGCAAAAGCTTCGTGAAACGCCAGCATGACCTGGGCAAAGAGGACCACCTGCGCCCGCTGCAAATGCGTGTAGCCCGGCATCACCACGTCCGCATGGGCGGCGGCTTTGTCCGTCAGCACCGTGCAGAGCTTTTTGAGGGCTTCCACCATGTGCGCCTGTTCCTGCGCCACAAAGAGCCGCAAATCGAGCGCCACCTGGTCGTTCCGGCTTCGCGCCGTGTGGAGCAGTTTGGCATCGGCTCCGATGATTTCCTCCAGCCGTTTTTCGACGTTCATGTGAACGTCTTCGTGTTCCAGCCTGAGCATCAGCCCTTCGGCCAGAATCTGTTCCAGCCCCCGTTTGATGTTCGCCGCCTGTTTGACCGTGAGGACACCAATTTTTTCAAGCATTGCCGCATGGGCCAATGACCCGCGCACGTCGCATTCGACCAGATGCCGGTCACAGTCAATCGAGGCGACATACTTGAAAATCACGTCGTCAACGGGTTTGGTAAAGGCGCTTCTGAGAACTTGCTTCATAAAATAATGTTTGGTTGCCGTCGCGTCAGCGACCCAAAAAGAGAGAAGCGCCCATAATCCTTTACAACACGTCTCAGGAATTAAGAGCGCTTCGATGAAATATTAACGGCGACGGCTGGCCCAGGTCGTCAATCGCAAACCGTTGATGTTGATAAAGCCGCCGGAGTCCTTCGGGTCCACGACGAACTTGCTTTCAAAGCTGGCCACTTCCGGATTGTAGAGCGAAAACGGCGATTTCCGGCCCGTGACCGAAACCGTGCCCTTGTAGAGTTTTAACCGCACCGTACCCGTCACGTTCTGCTGGGTCTTGGCAATGGTGGATTGCAACAGTTCCATTTCCGGCGAAAACCAGAAGCCGTTGTAAATCAGTTCGGCATATTTCGGAATCAGCGAATCTTTGAAATGCGCCACTTCCCGGTCGAGCGTCAACGACTCAACCGCCCGGTGTGCCATGTGGAGGATGGTCACACCCGGAGTTTCATACACACCCCGCGATTTGATGCCGATAAAGCGGTTTTCCACTACGTCCACCCGCCCAATGCCGTGCGTGGCGGCGATGTCGTTGGCCACCGCGAGCAGTTTGGCCGGGCCGTAGCTTTCGCCGTTGATGGCCGTCGGAACACCGTTCACAAACTCAACTTCGACCGTTTCCGGTTTGTTGGGCGCGGCTTCGGGCGAAACGGTCCATTGGAACATGTCCGCCGGAGGCGCAGCCCAGGGGTCTTCGAGGATGCCGCCTTCGTAGCTGATGTGCATCAGGTTGGCGTCCATCGAGTAGGGTTTTTCCGCCGTCACCGGAACCGGAATCCCGTGTTGTTCAGCGTAGGCAAGCAAATCCTTGCGGCCCACAAACGACCATTCGCGCCACGGTGCAATAATTTGCAACTGCGGAGCCAGCGCCTTGACGGTCAGTTCAAACCGGACCTGGTCGTTGCCTTTGCCGGTTGCGCCGTGGGAAATCGCGCTCACGCCGGCTTGTTTGGCGGCGTCCACCATCCCCTTGGCAATCACCGGGCGGGCCAGCGACGTGCCCATCAGGTAATGGCCTTCGTAAACGGCATTGGCGGCAATCGCCGGAAACACGTATTCAGCGACGAATTCGTCTTTCAAATCGTAGATGACAACCGATTCCGCGCCGGTTTTGTAGGCTTTCGCCTCAACCGCCTTCAAGTCGTCGTTCTGGCCGACATCGCCCACATAGGCAATCACCGGCACGTTGTAGGTTTCCTTCAGCCACGTGAGGATGACGCTGGTGTCGAGTCCCCCACTGTAGGCCAACAGAATCTTGTTCACTGCTCTTTACCTGCTTCTTTTAAGATGGCCAGCGCCACATCTTTGGCACTGAAATTTTCTTTCACCACCGCAATGATGGTGTTATCGCCGGCGACCGTGCCCAGAAGTCCTTCGAATCCAAGATGGTCCAGGGCTTCGGCAACCGGATGGGCATTGGCTGTGTCCGTCCGAACCACCAACATGTTGCCGGACCATTCCACCCCCTGCAAAAACCGCCGGAGCACATCCAGCCGTTTGGCTCGCAGGGGCGATGCATGTGCTTCTTCAAGCATCGCATAGCGGTAATGACCGTCACCATCGGTGACGCGAACCAGGCTTAACTCCTTGATGTCGCGGGAGATAGTCGCCTGATCACATTCAATGCCGTAGGTTTTCAATGCGTCCCGCAAATCACCTTGCGTTGCGAGCGCCGCCTCCTTGATGAGCTTGAGTATCGTTTTCTGACGTTCAGCTTTGTCTTGGAGCTTTTTCATATTTATGCAGAGAATATGCAATTTTATGCATAAGTCAAGCAAAAAGTTGCCTGGAGTGTTTTGAGTTCCGCCTTTAGGCGGCGGTTTGGAGTTCCGCCTTCAGGCGGCGGTTTGGAGTTCCGCCTTCAGGCGGCTGTTTTGAGTTCCGCCTTTAGGCGGCGATTTGGTAGATTGTTTTCCGGAACAGAAAAAGAAAAAGCAGCCGCGTAAACGCGGAACTCAAAACAGCCGCCTGAAGGCGGAACTCCGAACGTTTATTCTTTGGTGACAATGGCGTGGGTGCCGGTGACTTCTTCGAGTTCCATTTCCTCGATTTGCCATTCTTCGGTCCGGAAGGCACCTTCCCATTTGGCAATCACAACCGTGGCCAGACAGTTGCCGATGACGTTGACGGCAGTGCGGGCCATGTCCATCAGTTCGTCCACCCCAAGGATGAGAATGACGCCCTCGGCGGGAAGGTTAAAGGAATTGAGAGTTCCTAAGAGAATGACCAGCGAAGCACGGGGCACCCCGGCGACACCTTTTGAAGTCAGCATGAGCGTGGCCAGCATGGTCAGTTGTTGCCAGAGGGACATCTGCACACCGGCAGCCTGAGCGACGAAAATCGAAGCCAGGGAAAGATAGAGCGTCGTGCCGTCCAGGTTGAAACTGTAGCCGGTGGGAAGCACAAACCCGACAATCCGGCGCGGAACGCCCAGCCGTTCCATGTTTTCCATGGCGCGGGGCAAGGCGGATTCCGAAGAAGTGGTGGCAAAAGCAATCGTTGCCGGGGTCCGCACTGCGTGCCAAAAATCCTTGAGCGGAACCCGAAAGAGAATGGCCACCGGCAACAGCACGCAGGTCAGAAAGAAAAACAGCGCACCGTAAAGCGTCCCCACCAGCATGCCCAGGTTTTTCAGCACGCCCAACCCGCTGTGACCCACGGTGTTGGCCATTGCCGCGCCGACTCCGACCGGGGCGAATTTCATCACGAATTCCGTAAAGCGGAACATGACATCGGCCAGCGATTCGCACCATTTCACCATGGGTTCGGCTTTGTGTCCGATGCTCGTTACAGCCAGCGCAAACAGCACCGAGAAAATCACGATTTGCAGCACATCGCCTTCAGCCATTGCCTTGATAATCGAAGTCGGTGACAGGTGGGCGATGATGTCGCCAAAAGCCTGGGGTTTCGGTGGTGGCTCCGGCGCAGTCAGACCTTTGGCCACTGCTGCTGCTGCATCCGAAGCTTTTTGGGCTGCCAGTGAGGCTTCGGCGGCGGCGTTCTTCGCGGCTTCAGCGTCGGTTCCTGTTGCCATTTGCTTGGCTCGTGCCGAAGCCTCAGCCGCTTCTTTGGCCAAATCCTTGGCCCGTTGCGCCAATACGCCTTTATCATCCGGCCTGGTGATTCCGGCCAACGACACCCCAACTCCCGGTTTGGTGAGGTTGACCGCCGCCAATCCGATAAAGAGCGCCAGGGTGGTCACGATTTCAAAGTACACCAATGACTTGAAGCCAATCCGTCCGACCTGTTTCAGGTCGCCGGTTCCGGCAATGCCAATCACCAGCGTCGAAAAAATCAGTGGGGCGATGATGGATTTGATGAGATTCAGAAAAAGGATGGAAAGCGGGCGAACAGCAATGCCCCATTCCGGACTCACATAGCCCAGCACAATACCGAGCACCAGGCCAATCATGATTTTCCACGTCAGTGAAATCGAAGGCAGTTTCATGGATGTGTTCTCTTTGGTTGGAGAGTTGAAAACGGGTCACAGGTTCCGAAATTCGTCCTGCAAAGCCGGAAGCCGTTTGTAGTGTGTGCGAACCCCCTGAATGAAGTTCGCCCACGTCAGTTTGTCTTTCAGAATCGTGCAGTAAATGTCTTTGATGGCTGCCGCGTGTTTGGCCCCCCGGTTGTACCCGTTACGGGAACGTTCGGCAATGTTGGCTTCCATCAATTCGCGGTAGATTTCCAGCGAAACCTGTGGCTTCACCTCTTTGACGCCATCCGCCACTGTGATTTTGACATTGTCAGACTGACCTTTGGCAGTCGCCAGTTTGACGGCATCATCCCATTGTTTTTCAAACAGATAGACCTGCGCCAGAACCTCCGGACGGCGTTTGGCGGCTTCCATTAAAACTGGCTGGCAGGCTTCCCATTTGTTGATGGCTCGTGCCACGGTACGCAACCGTTGATAGCGTTCCAGGTTAAGGTAGTTCGTCTTGACCTGGGTCAGTAAAATCCGGTACAGGTTTTCCAAATCGTCTTGTTGTTCGTAATGCTGTATCAGACGGGGGAACACACCATCACCCAAGGGTGGAGCATACCAGCCATAATCAGTGTTGGCCGGACGTTTGGCCAAGTCGGTCACGTATGATTCCAGTGTGGCGAGGTATTCCTTCTGATTGCCCTTTTGCTCCCAATATCCGGCCAAGTCAAGAAACTGGGCTTCGGTGTGCAGGTTCTCGCGGCGGGTTTTGAGGTAATTGGCTTCGTCGCCCAGTTTCAGGTAATAACCGGCAATCCAATCCGCAGCTTCATCAATGTCGGTGTCTTTTTTGAGTTTTTGAATGAGATAGCGGTAATCGTCCGGCGCAGTGCACATCGTATCGAGTGCCTTTTTCAAGGTTCCGTCGGCTCCGCCGTACCCGCACATGTCCCAGGATAAAGCCGTCAACACCGTATCAAAATACGGTTTCTTTTCAGCAGAAGGCAGTTGCAAAGCATTGACGGCTTTGGCGTAAATCTCAATCGCCATTTCAATTTGCGTGGTGCTGAGGTTGTGGCTCTCCACCATCTTGTTCATGGTTTTGACGATGTGCCAGGACAGGTCAATCTGGTCGGCTGGGTTGAGCGTCTGGATTTCGGTCAAAATTGGCTCAATCGCGGTGACTTCCACTGCTGCATCGTCATAACCGCCATCGTCATAATAGCGATAGAGCCGGTCTTCGTTGAGTTCTTTGGCAATTCGGCTTTTCAGGGTTTTCACCCGTCCGGCATCGCGTGGCTGCTGCCGGAGCACTGCCGGAGCCAAGGTCACCCGACTCAACAGAATTTGCAGAAAATCCGGATTGTCTTCGGCCAGTCCGGTGATGAGTGCCACCAAATCCTTGTGCGGCATGGCTGTCAGCGTCTGTTGCAGAACTGAAGTTGAAGGCGCTTCCGTTTGCACGTCGGCAAATTCTCCGTCCAGATAGCAAAGCAGCACTGCCACGATGTGTTTGCAGACCAGCCCGTCATACGGACAATCGCAGGCGGCCTTGAGGTCATTGCCCGATTCGCGGACGGTCACCCGATATTCGCCGTAATTTCCTTCCACCCGTGCAGAAAGCGAGGTCGGCGTGGCGGCTGTCGGCTCCACCAAACCTTGGTTGGCATAGTCGGCTCCGCGCCGGAAAATCTCCGTGCTGTCAGCCATCCGGCGGATGTCGTCCCGTGTCATGGACGTGAGTTTCATGGGTAATTTCTCCTGATGGGGCTTCTTTTTGGAGTGCGGTGACTTGTCACCGCTTTGGTTTTCGGCGACTTGTCGCCAAATTCGGGTTGGTGTGGGTTTGGTCAGGTGGTGCCGACAAGTCGGCACCAGCAAAAGCGGCGACAAGTCGCCGCACTCCAAATTTGTTGGTTACTGATTGCGTTCTTCCAGTTCCAGCCAGCGTTCGGAACAACGGTCAATTTCGGCGTGGAGCGCATCAAGGGTCAATCCGATTTCCGCCAGTTTTTGATAGTTTGAACCAATGCCGGAAAGCTCCGGATTGCTCAGTTGTTCTTCGAGCGATTTCTTTTCCGCTTCCAGTTCAGCCAGTTTGACCTCAAGCTGTTCCAGTTCCTGTTTTTCCTTGTAGGAAAGCCCAGTCCGTTGCTTTTTCACTTCGGGTGCCTGGGTTTTCAGGGCCGGAGGTGGAGCCGACTGCGCTTTGGCTTCCTCGTCGGCAATCGCTTTGAGCTGTTGATAGAGGCTGAAATTCCCGGCATGTTTCGTGACCTGACCGTTCCCTTCAAAGACCAGCAGCCCCGTTGCCACTTTGTCGAGGAAAAACCGGTCGTGAGTGACAAACAGCACACAGCCTTGGAAATCGTTGAGGGTGGCTTCAATCCATTGCAGGGTTTCGATGTCGAGGTCGTTGGTCGGTTCGTCCAGAACCAGCACGTTGGCATCCGTCAGCAGGATTTTGGCCAGTACCAGTCGGTTTTTTTCGCCGCCTGACAGCAGTTTGATTTTGGAATGAAGGTGGTCGTTACCGAATTTGAAATCGCGCAGATAGGACCGGATGGTGCGAAACTCGCCCCGCACATTGACCATTTCGGCATTGCCGTTGATGTAATCCCAGACGGTCAATTCCTGGTCCAAATCAAGCCGGTTTTGGGCGAAATAGGCGAAGCTCGTGTTTTTGCCTTGCGTAACGGTGCCGGCAGTGGGTGGAATCTGCCCGATGAGCGTCCGCAGCAGCGTGGTTTTGCCGCTCCCGTTGGGGCCCACCAGGGCAATCCGGTCGCCTTTGTTCAGAATGAATTCCAGGTTTTCGACCAGCCGTATGCCGGCGCACTCAACCTTGAGGTCTTTGGTTTCCAGAATCGTATTCCCCAGCCGTTGGGCCGAAGTAATGCCGCCGCGCATGAATTCTTCCTGTTCGCGGCGGGCCTGCTCGCGCATTTCGAGGACGGTTCGAATCCGGTGCTTGGATTTCGTTCCACGGGCGCGGACGCCCCGCCGCAGCCAGGCTTCCTCGCGCCGGAGCAGTCCCAGCAGCCGTGAATGCGTGCGGTCCTCGATTTCCTCGCGCTCTGCACGGGCTTCCAGGTAATCGGAATATCCGCCGCGATAGGTCGTGGCCGTGCCGTCTGCGATTTCCACCATCCGGTCCACGATGTTGTCGAGAAAATAACGGTCGTGGGTAATCAGCAGCAGCGCGCCCTTGTATTCGTCCAGGTAGGCTTCAAGCCACGCAATCGTCTGCACGTCCAGGTGGTTGGTCGGTTCATCCAGAATCAACAGTTCCGGATTGCGAATAAAGGTGCAGGCCAGCGCGACCCGCTTCCGTTCCCCACCGCTCAGACTTTCAACCGCCTGCGCCGAGCGCCGGATGTCGAGATGTCCTAAAATTGCATCAATCCGGTGCTGGTAATTCCAGCCGCCCAACTGTTCCATGCGATGTTCGACGGCTTCGTACTCCTCATGGAGTTGGGACAATTCGGTTTCGTTTTGCGCGGCGGCCATTTTTTCGGAAAGCTGTTCAAAGGCAGCGGCCACCTGTCGGACTTCGACCAGCGAGGCGTCAATCACTTCCTGCACGGTGCGATTGGGCGTCAAATGTGGTTCCTGGGCGAGCAATCCCAGCGAAATGCCGCGCCGGACGGAGATTGTGCCCGCATCCGGTGTCACGGTTCCTTCGATGAGGCGAAACAACGTAGTCTTGCCGGAACCGTTGGAGCCGATGATGCCAACCCGTTCGGTGTCGTCCACGGCCAGCGTGACATCCTGCAAAATCGGCTTGATGTCATAGGTTTTGGAAAGCTGATGAAGGCTGAGTAAATTCATGAATGTTTGGCTTGAATGAAGGATTTTTCGGCAGGTGAGAAACCGAAAGCCGCCATTATGCCTTCATTTGCCAAACATTGGATAGAAAATTCCCGGCAAATTTGCTCTCTCAGGGGAATACAGTATTTGAAGGAAGGAACCTGGTTTGGCAAATCAGGGAAAATCAGATTGGTTTGCGGGCAAAAGAAAATGGTGAACGGGTCCGGTTGAGCACCGTTCCCATTCACCATTTTTTCCCGAACCAGGAAGGAAAAATTTCAGTCCTCAGTCCTCGGTTCTTGGTTTAGAACACAATCTTCAACGCCACTTGGAAAATACGGGGGCTGTTCAACTGGAACCCAGACTGACCGAAGGTGGTCGCGTTGACGTTTTGGTCAACCACGCCGAAAATCGGGTGATTCGGGAAGTTGAAGAACTCAGCCCGGAATTCGGTGTTGATGCGTTCCGTAATGGCAGTCCGCTTGAGCACGCTGAAATCCCAGTTGAAGAACTGCGGTCCGTTGAAGGACAGCCGTGACAGGGTGCCAATCGTGCCGGCACCGGGGTTGAAGAACGCCTGGCCGCTGAAAGCCGCCTGGCCGTCCGGAGCCACGGCCCGACCATCGCGTCCAATCACACGCGGGTCAATGAAATACACCCCGTTGGGCGTAAAGCGGATGCCCAGCAGGTCACGAATCTGGTCGTTGGTGAGGGACGAATTGGCCGTGTTGTTGCCCGAACGTCCGCCCCGGTTGAGCGTGCCGCGTGTCGAGGTAATCGAGAACGGGTTGCCCGTTTGCCAGACCAGAATTGAGGCCACGGACCAGCCGCCAATCACTTTCTTGAGAATCCGGTTGTCCGGATTGAAGCGTTTGCCCGGTCCGAAGGGCAGTTCATACACGCCGTTGGCTTTGAAGATGTGCGGCACATCAAGCTGCGAACGGGAATATTCGACGCCCTGTTGGTTGTTGTCGAGGAATGGTTCGAAAATCACCTGGGTGCTCGTCCCCGGCGAGTTCGACAGGTTTTTGCTGTAGCTGTAGTTGGTTTGGAACGTCAGTCCATTGGAGAACCGCCGCCGCAATTCCACTTGCAGCGAGTGATAGTTGGATTCCGACAGATTCGTCAGCACGTCGGCCACGAAAATGTTCGGATTGGCCACGAAATTGACGCTGCCGGCCAAGCCGTTCTGGAAGTACACCTGCGCCAGCGAACCGGCTTCACCTCGTTGAATCAACGGACGAATCGTGCCGGTGTTGGTCAGGAGGCCGCCGCTGGCCAGTTTCGGAAACACGGTCAGCACCTGGCTGCCGGGAATCGCCGGATTGTAGCGCGGGTCAAAAACGCCGGTCCGGGCCTGGGCCAGGAAGCCGTTTTGCTGTGCGCGCAGCACATCCGCCGCAAAACCGTTGCTGAAGATGTCCACCTGGTTGTAGTCAATTCCGCGAATCAGGTTGTTGCTCATGTTGCCGACGTACCGCACCGTCAACACTGTGTCTTTTGTGATTTCGCGGTCAATGCTCAGGTTCCATTGGTGGAAATACGGCGTCCGCAGGTTCGGGTCCACCGTAAAAGCTGCGGCTGCCGGGTTAATCCGGAAGTTGTCAGCAAAGGAACGGGGAACTTTGAACGTCGGTTGGGCAAAGGCTGAAGAAACCAGTCCCGCGCCATCCCGATTGAGGAGGCCGAAGAGGTTATTCCGGGTGACCGTCGTGCTCAACCCGTCGTTTCCACCGGCGGCATTGCGCGGAGCCGCAATCGCCTGGTCGTTGACGTAGGCAATCGAGTATCCGCCGCGCAGCACGGTCTGGCGGCCAAGTTTCGGAATATCCCACGCAAAACTGATGTTCGGCGCGAAATTGTTCCGGTCCGCTTTGTTGAAACCGCCATCGACGAAATCAACCGTTCCGTTTGGATCCAACACGGTATCCTTGCCGCTGCGGCCATTGGCCACAGGCAGCAGGGCCAGATTGTTGCGTTCGGTGAGCGGTCCCAGGTAATCGTAGCGCAACCCCAGATTCAAGGTCAGGCGTGGCCGCATCCGCCATGAATCAGTGAAGTAAAACGAATATTGGTTGGTCTGGAAATCCCGTTTGTTCGGAGCCCCTTTGACAAAACCGGAGTCCTGGGACGTGGCTTCATACTGGGCGTTTCCATTGGCAATCACACCGGCCAGCAGTGCCAGCAACCCATTGGCAGTGGCCAACTGGGTGGCGTCAATGCCGCCTGGAAAATCCTTTGCCACCAAAGCCGAGCCAGCGGGGGCACCCACGCCAAAGCCCAATCCAAAAGTCGGAACCGACCCTGCCGGGAAAATAAACGGCGAGGTCCGAATCCGGTCATACTGACCGCCGAAGCGGAAGAAATGCGCGCCCCGGCTGTAGGAAGCCGAATCAATAAAGGAGACAATACCCGAAGTCCGGCCCTGGTCCAGGAACTGGTTCACCGGATTGGTGACAAGCGGCGTCCCAAAGAAGAACCCCGGCTTGTCGGCGCTTGAAGTGAACAACGGCTGGCTCCGCGTACCGCCAATCCGCAGCTCGTTGGTCATCCGGTCGTTGATAATCCAGTTCCAGGCTCCGACGCCAAAGTAGGTGACATTGGTGTTGACCACACCGGGGTTGACGGCAAACGTCGTATCGGCGTCACCACGTTGGACGTTTTCGCTGGAACGGTTGAACACGCCTTCAAACCGGTGCCGGGCGTTCATCGTGTAGTCGAGGCGCGCCGTCAGCGTGTTCCGGTCGTTGTTGGCTGATTTGTTGAACGAATAGCCCGAAGTGTTGAGCCCGTCGCCTGCCGTGTTGGCATTGGCGGCCTGCGGCAACTGGTTGAGCACATTGCTGGCCACCAACGGGTCAATGCCCAATTTCTTGAGGCCCAGAATATCGAGCGTGCGAATACCGCCTGCCGTGTCCCGATAGGTGAAAACACCCCGCCGGGCGTTGGGCAGCAGAATGGTGTTGGTGGTCGGGTTGGCCGTGCGTTGACGGAACCCTTCGTACACGCCGAAGAAAAACAATTTGTTTTTGATAATCGGCCCTGACAGCGTGCCGCCAAACTGGTTGCGAATCAACTGGGGTTTGGCCACACCTTGCAGGTTGTTGAAAAAGTCGTTCGCACCGAGCGCACTGTTCCGGTGAAATTCAAAAGCCGAACCGTGAAACTCGTTGGTGCCGGTCGGGGTCACCGTCCGGATGGCGGATGAGCCGCCGGAAACTTCAGCTCCTGCATTCTGGGCCACCACGCTGAATTCGGCCACCTGCGCCACGGTCGGGCGGTTGACCGCCAGGTCGAGCGAGTTTTCCCGGAACAGGTTGTCCTGAACGTTGATGCCGTCCTGCGTGAGCGAAGCGGTCGAAGCCCGCATCCCGTTGATGGTCGTGGTGACGTTGGCGCGGGCGCTGTTGCCACCGCCGGCCACCCCGGCCTGGAGCTGAATCAGTTGCAACGGACTGCGTCCATTGAGTGGCAAATCCTGCACCTGTTTCTGGTTGACCGTGTTTTTGACTTCGGAGTTGGTGGTTTGGACCAGTTCCTCACCGGCGGCAACGGTAATAATGTCATTTCCGCCCCCGGCTTCCAGCGGAATTGCCAGTCCGTATTCCTGACCAATGTCAATTTTGACGCCTTCAGAAACAGCCTTTTTGAAGCCTTCAACTTCAACCGTCACGGTATAGCGGCCAATGGCCAACTGGGGAAAGACAGCCAGCCCGTTTTCGTTGGTCGTGGCCGTCACGGAGGTGCTGGTACCCTCGTTGGTAACCGTCACGGTGGCCCCGGCCACCAAGGCTCCTGTCGTATCTTTGGCTGTAATGACCAGCCGCCCGTTGGTACTTTGCGCACAGACAGGGTCAATCCGGGGCGCAAAGACGGGAACTCCGAACAGGACCGCCAGCACGGCGAAAACCTGTGCGAACATTCGCAATCGAAGCGATTTCATACTTTTTCTCTCTCTTTCTTCCTTCCGCAGACTTCTTTGGAGCGGAAATCAGCTTGGAATGATTTTCCCTTCGATTTGCAATTGATATGCCACGAATAAATTGGAAAAAATCAAGTTGAATCAATAAAAATTCAATATTTTGAAAATAGTTTCAAACTCTTTTGTGCTGCCCTAACAACCAACAAAAAACCCTGTAAAATCATGTAAAAAAACCTATTCTAGGTTAATTGCAATTTTCTCAAATTCGCTTTTGATTCAGTTTTTTATCAAAACTATCAATCATTTATAAAAATCAAATTCTTTGAAAAGAAACCAATTTTTTCAAAAAAATCATGGTTTTGATGATGAGATTTTTAGGGGTTTAAAGTTGATTTTTTTGAAAATTGTAAAAAAAGTTTGATCAAATCCCACAATTGTGACGTACAGCGGGCAACCATCCACAACAATTGAATACGGGATGAAACGGACGGTTGGGGGACAAAGGGCAAGTTCGTTGTGACGAATGGACCTCCCTTGCAGGCAAACACCCAAACCGGGGAAATTCCCCCGGTTTTCCAGCCTGTAGCAGCAGTAAATCCAGGATTTTGAAACCTGTTTCGGGTTTTTGAATTCGAAAACTGCAACCTTCACCCAATCACCTGACTCCCCTTGGCATAATGTATTTGGAAGCCCGGCAACGTTTTCCGAAACAGCTCCTCAGAATCTTTATGAGTCAGAATGACTGGAAATCATGGCTTCGCATTTGGGCTGGCTGGACAGTCGTCGCACTGTTCTTCATGGCCCAGGTGTATGTCATGTACTCCAGCCTCAAGGAACGACATCCCACTTCGACGTTCCCCTGGTATGAGTCGGTTGTTTCGCAATTCACTTACTGCTACGCCTGGATTATCGGCACCAAAATTGTGCTGTGGCTGGGGAAACGGTTTCCCCTGTCCCACGAACGCATGGTCCGCAACATCACAATTCATGCGCTGGGGAGCTTTTTGCTGTCCTGTTTCATGCACTTTATCCACAGCCTGACCGTCATCCGGCTGATGGCCGACTTTTCCGTTTCACGGGAACTTTATTTTATCCTGGTCAATTGCCATCTGGGGATTCTCATCTACTGGGTTATCCTGCTGCTTGACCATACGTGGCAATATTCCCTCAAGTACCACAAAGAAAAGTTGCAAGCGTCCCAGCTTCAAACCCAGCTTGCGCAAGCCCAGCTTGACGCCCTCAAAATGCAACTCAACCCGCATTTTCTGTTCAACACACTCAATTCCATCTCAACCTTGCTGCTTTTCGACGCCAAAACCGCTCACACTATGGTGGCCCGGCTAGGTGATTTTCTCCGTCTCACACTCAAAAATTCCGGGACCAACCTGGTTTCGCTTCAACAGGAGCTTGAATTTCTCAAATGCTATCTGGAAATCGAGCAGACCCGGTTTCAGGACCGTCTCACTGTTGAATATGACATTGACCCCTTGGCCCTGGGATGTCAGGTGCCCAACCTTTTTTTACAGCCGATTGTTGAAAATGCACTCAAACATGCCTTGGGTTCACGGGCGGATTCCGGTTGCATTGTGATTTCCGCCACCTGTGGCACCGACCGCCTGGAGGTTCAGGTCTACGACGACGGGCCGGGATTGCCGCCCGCCGGGCTCTCCGAAGGCATTGGTCTTTCCAACACCCGTTCGCGGCTTCAGCATTTATATGGCAATCAATTTACCTTCACTATGCAAAACCTGACTCCGCATGGATTGCGCGTCCGGTTTGAATTACCAATGGAAAGTCCTGGGAGTCCTAGGAGTCTGGGGAGTCTTGGGAGTCTGGGGAGTCTGGGGAGGTTTGGGAGTCCTGGGAGTCTTGGGAGTTCTGAGAACCTTGGAAGCCCCCAAACCAAAGAAGTGTCGGAATGACAAAGTGGCAAAGTGACCAAGGTTTTCTGACTCCCCAGACTCCCAGGACTCCCCAGACTCCCAGGACTCCCCAGACTCCCAAGACTCCCAAGACTGGCCCAACGAGGTAACTGTATGACGCAAATCCGAACCATTATTGTTGATGATGAACCGTTGGCCCGTGTGGGCCTGCGGGCGATGATTAACGAAGACCCTGATTTTGAAATCGTCGGCGAATGTTCGACCGGGCGAGGCGTGGTCAAAGCCGTTCAGGAAAACGAGCCGGACCTGCTCTTTCTGGACGTGAACATGCCGGAAATGGATGGATTTACGGCACTGGCTTCGCTGGGAACCGAGAAAATTCCCCATGTCATCTTTGTCACGGCCTTTGACCACTATGCGTTGCAGGCGTTTGAGGTCTATGCAATTGACTACATTCTCAAGCCATTTGACCGGGACCGCTTTGAACGCGCCCTGCGGCGGGCCAAACAGCACATTCGCCGCGAACAACAGGACAACCTGAACAATAAAATGCTCGAAATGCTGGAGGACTTGCGGGGAAATTCGCGGTTCCTGGACCGGATTGTGGTCAAAAACGACGGGCGCGTCTTTTTTGTCAAAACCGACCGGCTGGAATGGGTCGAGGCCGAAGGAAACTATATCCGGCTGCATGTCGGGAAAGAGTCCTACCTCTTACGCGAAACCATCAGCAATCTTGAGCGGCAACTGGACCCGCGCAAGTTCCTGCGGATTCACCGCTCGGCCATCGTCAACATTGACACCATTTCGGAAATGCAGCCGCTTTTCCACGGCGATTATCGGGTGCTGCTTCGGGACGGTACCCAATTGACCCTGAGTCGCAACTACCGAAAAGAGTCATTCGGCCTCTAACCAAACCAAGTCTGGGGAGTCTGGAGGGTCTGGGAAGTCAAAGCCAAGTGACAAGTGACAGGTGACAAGTGACAAGAAAAAATCCTGCTGCTGGATAGCTGTTACTGTTTTCTGCTCCAGACTCCCCAGACTCCCCAGACTCCCCAGACTCCCCAGACTCCCCAGACTTTCTTCCCCAGCTTTCCTCAACTTCTTCAAAAAAATGTTTGAGGCGCGCTGATTCTTTGGTATTTTTCCCGGCATCAATTTCACAAAAGTCCTCCCAACCAGCATTTGCTGATTGGGATGCCCGCCAGCCAGTCAGTTTGATCTCAGCGGTTTTGCTTCACGAACTTCAGAAATTTTGAAGCCATCTGCCTCCAGGAGTTCCTTGATGACCCAGGACATCTTCGCTCTGTATCAAAGGTACTGCAATCAAAAGGTTTTTCTTGCCTTCAAAGGTCCGCTTTCGCAGGAAATCCTGGTTGAACTTGGCGATTTCCTGAAAACCAAACTGATTGTTGATAAAAAGGTGAAGAAGGTCTTTCACATTTTTATCGAGATGGCCCAAAACGTCCTTCATTATTCCGTCGAACGCGAAGAAATCGGAGACACCGGGATTGAGGTGGGAGTCGGGCTGGTGATGGTCACGGAGACTGCCGACAATTATCTGGTGATTTCCTGCAACAAGGCTGAAATCCAGCAGGCCGAGAAAATCAAAGCCCATTGCGATACCATCAATCAGGCTTCGGAAGAAGAGTTGAAACGGCTTTTTTCCGAGCAGCGGCGCGGCTTTCCCGCCGATGGCAGCAAAGGTGCCGGACTGGGTTTTATTGATATGCGGCGCAAGTCCGACCGGCCACTTGAATATGCACTTCATCCGATTGATGAAAAATTTGTTTTCCTCACCCTGACGGTGACGATAGAGAAAGGGAACTAAACAGCACTATGGAAAACCTGGTCATTGAAAAAACCAAAGTGACGCCCAGCATCAATTTCAATGCGGTAAGCGGAGAAATGGAAATCGCCGGGGAGTCGTACCCGGAAAATTCGATGCAGTTTTACCAGCCGGTCTTCAAGTGGCTGACCGAGTTTTTTGAACAGGCAAGCGGGGGCTGTGTCTTTAATTTCAAACTGCAATATTTCAACACCAGCTCCTCAAAGTGTATTCTCAACATTCTGGAAATTCTGGAAGATGCCAATAATGGCGGGAAAACAGTCACACTCAACTGGTACTACCAGGAAGATGATGAGGATATGCTCGAAAGCGGGCAGGAGTTTGGCGAGGATATGACCTTGCCCTTTAATTACATTTCCTATTAGGGTCTAAGGTCTAGG
Organism: Blastocatellia bacterium; assembly: GCA_019695185.1. Taxonomy (GTDB): domain Bacteria; phylum Acidobacteriota; class Blastocatellia; order Chloracidobacteriales; family Chloracidobacteriaceae; genus JAIBAN01. Next base: position 29,272 of record JAIBAN010000052.1, read on the forward strand.
GTCTAGGGTTTCGAAATTTTGGATGGTTTTGTGGTTCGGAATTATATCTGCTTTGGATTCAAAACCCTAGACCCTGAACCCTAGACCCTGAACCCTAGACCCTTACTGCTGAAAGGGGTGCCTGTGGCCAGCGATAGCGAGCGAAAAACAAAAATTCAGGAGATTTTTGAAGACGAGCACCGGGTTGCCGCCGAAGCCGAAGCCGCCCTCGCCAATCCCGACCTGTCTGCGGAAGAATTCCGCGAACAGTTCAAGCTGCTCACCAAAAAGTACAAAAGCCTGCTCAAGCAGGCGATTAAAATCACCTCCATCGGCGATTCCACCCAAAGCAAGCTGATTAAAACGCAACAGCAGCTTGACCAGCAGTATGAGGAACTGGAAAAGAAAAATCAGACCCTGAATGAGAAAAATGACGCTCTGGTCCGGGCGCACGAAGCCCTGCTGCAATCACAACAAAAAGCCGAATCCATCTTTTCAGCCCTGACCGAAGCCCTGCCCGGCACGGTGCTCGACAACAAGTATCGGCTCGATACCAAAATTGGGTCAGGCGGTTATGGAGCGGTTTTCAAATCCACCCACCTGACCCTCAACCGCGAAGTCGCCATCAAGGTGCTGCAACCCAAATCCGGCCCGGTGACGCCCAATGACCTGGAGCGTTTTCGCCGCGAAGGAATTTCCGCCTGCCGTATCACTCATCCCAATGCAGTGGCGGTTTCTGATTTTGGCATTTCCTCAACCGGGATTGCCTATCTGGTCATGGAACTGCTGTATGGTCGGACCATTACCGAGGAATTACAGGAAGCAGGAATCATGACCCCGACCCGTGCTGCCGAAATCCTGATTCCTGTGTGCAATGCTTTGGATGAGGCCCATTCCGCCGGTATCGTGCATCGGGATATCAAACCCGACAACATTTTTCTACACCAGGGGCCAACCGGTGAAATCGTTAAGGTACTTGATTTCGGGCTGGCCAAGTTGATGGGCAATGAAACTCAGATGAACGACATGGCTGACCTGACCCGTGGCGTCATTGTGGGAACCCCCACCTATCTGCCCCCGGAGCGCCTGAGTAATCTGCCTTATGACGGGCGGGCGGATATTTACAGCCTTGGGATTGTGCTCTATCAGATGCTGACCGGCAAGCCGCCCTTTATCCTGAAAAAAGGCAATATTGGTGCGTTGGTGACGGCCCATCTGTTGCAGCAGCCGCCACCCATTCGTGAAAACCGACCAGAAATACCGGAAGAACTGGAAACATTTGTCCTGCGAACGCTGGCAAAGATTCCAAGTAAACGGCCCACTGCCAAGGAGTTTGGCGAAGAGTTGGGAAAATACATCCCAACGAAAAAGAAAAAATAAAGTCTTTGCCTTTTGCCTTTTGCCTTTTTGTTTGAAGGGTTGTGCATCGGTGGCGACGGTCCCCTGTCACAATCCACCGCAGGGACAGAACCAACCAAGTCCAAATCTGCAACCCACAACGGACAAAATCGCAAATCGCAAATCGCAAATCGCAAATGGAAGCCCCCCATGCCTGTCACTCAAATCAAGGGAACACCCATTCTGATTTATAGCTGTAAAGACACGCCTGCAAGCCAGGTTGTGATTACCAAAGAGGTGTTTACCATCGGGCGGGGCGGGGACAATGATTTACAGATTCTGGACCCGCAAATTTCCCGCCGCCATGCCGAAATTCAACGCACCCCGCAAGGTGAATACCTGCTGCGTGACCGGGGCAGCACATCGGGAACCTTTGTCAACAACACTCGCATTGGGGAATATCTGCTCCGACCGGGCGACCGGTTTGTCCTGGCCGACCTTTCAGTTGCCAATCTGCAATTTGTGGTCATGCCAGCCGAGCCGGTGAGTCAGTTTGATGAATCAACGCCAACCTTGCGGACCGGTTCCGGCACGCTGGCTGGCTTTGGAGAGTCGTCGGAAACCATTCCCACCAAACGGACCGAGCCTTTTGCCCCAACCTCAGGGCAGCATCCCACCGTTCCGTTAAAGTCAGGGATGGCTCCGGAACTGGCCGGACTGGCCGGGCTTTCACTACCGCCCGGAAATCCGGGTGAACCGTCGGTCGAAATGAAAATCAACGACCGGCAAACCAAGTTCCTCAATCTGGAGTTGCTGCGCGAACAGTTGAAGGTTGCATCCAAACCAAGCACCGACCAGACATTGCAGCGGCTGACCAAACTCTATGAGATCACCCATGCCCTGCTGCCCGCTAAAAGTGTCAGGGAAATGGGTCAAAAATGGCTGGATGCACTCTTTAGCTGCCTCCCGGTCGAAAAAGGCGCGATTATGCTCTACAACCCGCAAACGGGTGAGTTGGAGCAATTTATGAGTCGTGACACGAAAGGCCGACCCGACCCGATTGAGGTGAGCAGCACAATTGTCGAGCAGACCTACCGGGAAAACCTGGCTACACTCTCGCGCGATGCCCGCAATGACGAACGGTTCGCCTCACGCCAAAGTGTCATGATTCAAAACATCCGGTCGGTCCTGTCGGCCCCCATCAGCTCCAACTTGCGGGTTTGGGGAGTCTGTTATCTTTTTAACAGCCGGGCGGTGGCGCAGTTCAACTCCGAAGACCTGGAGTTTCTCATGGCAACCGCACGCGAAGCCGGGCTCGTACTGGAAAACCTCCAATTGGTTGGCCATCTGGAGGCAATGGTAGCCGAGCGGACTGCCGAAGTCGTCGCCCAGCGGGATGAAATCCAGCGCATCAACACTCACGTCATGGACAGCATCCGCTATGCTGAACGGATTCAGCAGGCTATTTTGCCGACCCAGCAGCGGGTGGACCAGATGATTCAGGACAACTTCGTGCTCTTTCGCCCGAAGGATATTGTTTCCGGAGATTTTTACTGGTTCCACGAAGTCAACGGTGTGGTGATTGCCGCCGTGGCGGACTGCACTGGACATGGCGTGCCGGGAGCCTTCATGTCCATGATTGGCAACACGCTGCTCAATCAAATTGTGATTGAAAAGCATATCCTGGACCCCGCCCTGATTTTGGAAAACCTCCATAACGGAGTCCGCGAAGCCTTGCGCCAAACTCAGGCAGACAGTGAATCACAGGACGGCATGGATGTTTGCCTGTGCCGGATTGAACCAGGTCAGGTCACGTTTGCCGGAGCCAAACGGCCACTGTACTGCGTTCCCCTGAACGGGTCGCCTCTTACCCTGGAAGAAATCAAGGGTGACAAACGCTCGGTGGGCGGGATGCAAAAAGAAGCCCGGAGAACCTTTACCAATCAGACCATCGCGGTTGGTTCCGGGCTCATGCTCTATCTCACGTCAGACGGGTTTGGCGACCAACCCAGCCCTGAAGGGGCCAAATACGGCACCCGCAGACTCAAAGAACTGCTCAGTTCGTTTGCCCATCTTCCCGCCCGCGAGCAATTTGACACCCTCGTGAGCGAACTTGACCGGCATCAAGGCACGGAGGTGCAACGCGACGACTTGAGTGTGATTGGAATCCGGGTTGTGTAAGGGAAAAACAGGACTGAGGACTGCGGACTGCGCGATTCTTCCAGCCTGATAAAAGACTGAAGAATCAATCAAATAAATATCGTGCGCTTTGGTTTCCACGCTCAGTCCTCAGTCCTCAGTCCTAAAAAGAGAGGAAATCGCTATGTCGTTTTTCAGTTCCGGCTACAGCAAGGAAAAATGTCAGAAAGCCGCCGAAAAGTTCATTGCCCAGGGAAGGCTGGACTTGGCAATTAAGGAATATGAAAAAATACTTAAAGAAGAGCCGAACGACCTTAAAACTGTGAGTGCTCAGGCTGAACTGCTCTCCCGCAACAACCAGAATCGGGATGCGATTCCGCTCTTTCAGAAAATTGCCGACCATTACCGGAAAACCGGCCAGATGCCCCAGGCCATTGCCATGTACCGGCGGGTTTACAAAATGGACCCGACCAACTTTGCCGTGGCGGTTTCCGCCGCCGATTTGTGCAAATCCCAGGGCCAGACAGCGGATGCGGTCCAATTTTATTTAAGTGCCGGCAGCGCCAGCCGCCGCAACAACCAGCTTCCGACAGCGATTAAAATGATCAAGGAAGCGATTGACCTGGACCCCAAATTCACCAAAGCCAGGGTGGAACTGGCCCAGATGTATCACCTGACAGGAATGGTGGACGAATCCCACGAAATTTATATTTCGGCAGGGCAGGAATTTCTGCAAAAAGGCCAAAACGCCGAGGCGCTGGAATGCTATCGCCGAGCTATTGTGGTCAAACCCGGCTCGAAACCGGCCCTCAAGGCCATCACCGATTTTTCCCTGCAATCGGGTGATGTCAAAGGTGCCGTGCGGATGCTCAACCAGTTGCTCCAAACCAACCCCAAGGACGGTGATTTGTTGATTCTGCTGGGTCGAACCTGCCTCCAGGCCAACCTTTTGGACGATGCCGAATCCGCTTTTTCCCGCCTCTTTGAGATTGACCCGGTTCGGTTCGACTATCTGCTGGAAGTCGGCAAGAAGTTTCTCCAACAGGGCAATTATGAACGGCCCACCGCCATCGTGGAAACCTGCTTTGACTATGTGCTCAACCGGGGCCAGAAGAAAAAACTGACCGCTATTTTGAAAGAGGTTGTGCAAAACACCACTGACAAAATGCCGGCCCTGCAAATGCTGGCTGAAATTTATGCGCGCGTCAGTGAGAAACGGAATCTGGCCAGCACCCTCAATCTGATTGTGCAGGTCGCCAACCAGCAAGGCCAGCCGGAGGAAGCCCGCAAAGCCCTGCAAAAATTGGTTGAACTCTCACCCAAAAACAAAAACTACCAGGAACAACTGGCGCGGCTGGGAGTGGAAGTGGCTCCCACAGCCGAAACGGAAGAGGACGAAACGGAAGATGTGCTTGACCAATACAATTACAGCACCGAACTGCTGGAAAGCATGGTTCAGCAAAACCCGATGTTCCTCCAGATGCGCATCAAGATGCTCGAAGACATGGTGGCTTCGCAGCCGGATTACATCGAAGTGCGCCAGCAATTGAAACAAAACTACGTGGAAAGCGGCCAGCTTGAAAAAGCCGCCCAGATGTGCCTGGAAATCGCCAGCATTCAGCAAAACCGGGGAAACGACGCAGCTTCCCAAGCTGCCCGCGAGGAAGCCCATTCGCTCAACCCGGCCCTCCGGATGAGTGCCCCGTTGCCGGAATTGCCATACGGATTTGAGATTCCTGACACGGGCGTTCCCGAAAGTGCCGTCCCGCCCCTGCCCGATGACGGACCGAGCGGCGAACTGTCCATGGGGTTCACTTTGCCGGATGATTTTTCAGTGGAAATCCCGATGGCCACCGTCCAGGCTGCCATTGTTGAACAGGCTGGCATCATGGGATTTGGCGGGAAAATCGTGGAAATCACTTCCCCCCAGCAGTTCCAACAGTTTGTGGGCAAGTCGTGGTTGCGCCCGATGTTTTCCAATTCGCTGTTCTCGGTCATCAAAGTGGGAGTGGATAATTTTGGCGATGATCATGTGAAAAATTTCCAGGTCCGCCAAAGTTATCTGCTGCCCATCTCTGAAATTATCGAGGATGAACTGAAGAATCCCAATTACCACATCGCCTATGTAGGCAATTCGGAATTTCTCTGCCTTATCCCGCAGGCCGAAACCGAGGACGCCGCCATTTTGGCGGAGGGGATGCGGGCCAGGGTTGAATCCCTCTGGCTCCCCCATCCCGAATCCGAACTGCTTGAATGGATTACCGCCAGCTTCGCCATCGTGACCGCCATTCCCAGCCAGGCAGCGATTATGGCAGTGGTCGCAGCTTTGGACGCCACCCTCAATCATGCCCACAGTCAAGGCGGAAATCAGATTGTAGTTTACGCCCCGCACGGCTAAACTGCGGGGGATAAGTGTGTGACACCACCACACGCTATGACTCAAAACAAAAGGCACGTTCATTTTGGGCGTGCCTTTTTCAATTGCCCCGGCAACCTGGCCTCAATTGAACCGCAGTTCAAAATTTTCCATCGTAAAAAGCGGATTTTTCATCACTTCGTACCCGGCTGAAGGGAAAATTGTGTATACTGCCGCGAACTTTTCCTGGTTTACCTGCTTGGCTGCTCAAACAATCCAAAAACAATAAATCGAACCCTAATGAGGTCAGCATGACCGTCGGTTCCCACTCACGCCGGGAAATTACGGACCATCAGGCTATTCTCAGTGCCATTCGCAGCGTTGGCGCGCTTGAGGAACTCGTCGAATATGAACCCAATCAGGGTTTTAAGTTTGGCGTGGACCTGGACGTGTGTGTCTATGGCCGGAACTACGGTCCGGGAAAAAAAGTCGGGCCTTACATCAGGCTTTATACCTACCCTCCCTGTATGACGGTGATTCGACAGGGGGACTGGGATACGAACACCCTCTACATTGTCGTGGATGGCATGGCCGAGGTCTTCAATGAGGGAAACCTGGCCTCAGTGGCTGTTTTTGCCAAAGGTCGTCCCTTTGGGGAATGGGCGGTGCTGGCGGGAGTACGCCGAATTTTCACCGTCCGGGCCCATCATGAAACCGGTCTGATGGTGCTTGAAATCCAGCGCCCGGCCATCCGCATGCTGCGCAAGTTGCAGAAATTTGCAGCCGCACTGGATTTGTCCTATCGCAACAACGGGCGGTACTTTGCGGCCCAGGCACTTGTAATCAGTGAATCGCTTAAACAAGAAATCTCCGACCTGATGGAATACAGGGTCATGGCACGGGGTCATGTGGTGTGCCGTGAAGGGACCCCAATCACTCATTTTGTCATGGTCAAAGACGGCTGGATCAAACGAATTGGTCACAATGCCAAAGGGGTGGAAGTAACCGATATCATCGGCCCTGGTTTTCTTTTGGGTTTGAATGTCTTTACCTATCCGGAAGCTCGCTGGCCCTATCGCATCACGGCCATCAGCCGCTTGGAAGTGGTTGAAATTCCAGCGGTTTCAATTTTGGCCAACCCTACGCTGGCCGAGAATTTCAAGCGCGAATTTGGCCGCCACGGTGCGGTCGGCACCCCTCTGGAGCCCGAAGACCGGCTTGATTTCACCCCCAATGTCAAAATTGCGCAGGAGCAGGTGCTTGACACCGGTCTGGCCGACACCAACAACCTGCTGCTGATGGATATGGATTTATGTATCCGCTGTGGCAATTGCTCACGGGCCTGCCATGAGGTGCATGGTCATACCCGGCTGGTGCGCCGCGGCATTCATCTGACCCGGAGTCTGGTCCAACCTCGCCAGGAACTTTTCCAAAATCTTTTGGCTCCCTCAGTTTGCCTGCATTGCAAAGACCCGGAATGCCTGACGGGTTGCCCAACCGGTGCCATTGCCCGTTTCGGTGGCGGTGAAGTGGATATCCTGCCCAATCTCTGTATCGGATGCGGCGATTGTGCGACCCAGTGTCCCTATCACGCCATTACCCTGGTTTCCCGGACCAGACCGGATTCACCGCAGGCAGCCGCCAAACCGGCTTTTTCATTGCCGTTGCTTCTGAAAAAGAGCGGGCTCGCATTTGATGAACGTCCCGCCCCGGTGACCGAAGACCTGGACCTGGTCGCCATCAAGTGCAACCTCTGCACCAACACGGGTTTGAATCCGACCGATGAAAAAGGACGGCCTATCCATTCCGAGCCCGCCTACAGTTGTGAAGAAAACTGCCCGACCGGGGCTCTCATCCGGATTCATCCGCAATCCTATTTCAATGAAGTTTCAGCCATTACGGGACACGTGTTCCGCCGCGAAGGCTCGCTCTGGACAGGCCGGTCGTTTGGCAACACAGACCCGAAACTGTTCCGGTCTCATTACCTTGGCTTGGCCTTGACGGTGCTGTGTACCGTGCTGACCACCTGGGGGATTGTCACCAACGGCCTGGGCGTGCCGCTGTTTTCCACTCCGGGTCTGACCTGGGTGAATTTTCGCTGGATTACCGGCATTGTCGGATTGTTGGGCATTGCAGTGGTCATGACCTATCCGGTTCGCCGCCAAATCTGGAAGCGGCGGGCAGGGCAATTGCGCTATTGGATGCTGCTACATGCCTATGCCGGAGTGATTGCCGGCATTCTGCTCCTGTTGCATGGCGGGACCGACACAGGTGGCTGGCTGACTTCAGCGTTGATGATTTCCTTTGACGGGGTGATTCTGACCGGCCTGTGGGGATTGCTGGTTTACCAAATGGGTCCGCGCCTGCTTACCAAAATCGAAGGTGAGCCGCTCCTGGCTGAAGATTTGGCGCAACGCCGGGAAGAACTCTTTCAGCAAATCGCCGACCTGGTGACCACAGCCAGCGAAAAAGCCAAACTCTACCAACGCGAGACGGAATTTGAAGAGACGTTTCTGACTGCCCGTGATGCAGTGCTGAAAACCACCACTTCGCTCAATTTCCTCTTTCGTCAATATCTCAAACGCGAGCCACTGGATGAGCTGATCAACGCCACCCAATGGCTTTTTCGGGAAGAAACCAAAACGCTCAAGGATCCGGAAGAAAAACGCCTCTTTCGGGAACTCATTCAAGCTGCGGTGGTGGCCCGGCGGATTGACGCCCTGATGTACATTCATCAGGCACTTAAAATCTGGCTGACCCCACATGTTTTGACAACCTCGCTGATGCTGGCACTGCTTTTGATCCATATCGTGCAGGTTGTGTATTTTGTGTGGAGGTAGGAAATTCAGGACTGAGGACTGAGGACTGAGGACTGAGTAAAAGACAATCGGACAGAAACTTCTGGGGTTTGCTTTGGGGCAGAAAAGCCAGTCATACAAAGCTGAAATATGCTCAGTCCTCAGTCCTCAGTCCTCGCTGGGTCCTCAGTCCTGAAAAAAGTATGTTTGACCCAGTCTCTTCGTTCATCATTCATCGCCGTGATTTTGCCAGCGACCTGTTAGTGGTTGAACGGGACGGGTTGTCCATTGGGGCGGACCTGAACAACGACCTGGTTCTCAATCACCCGACGGTTTCCCGGCTGCATGCCGGAATCCGCGAAGTCAAAGGCAATTTCTGGTTGATTAATCTGTCACAGGCCAATGGAACCCTGGTCAACGGCGGGTTATGCGACATTGTGCAGTTACAGTCGGGTGATTCGATTCAAATCGGCATCTTTGTGCTGGCAGCAGTCATCGAAGGGCGCATCCTGAACCTCTATATCGAACGATGTTTCGATGCGTTTGCCGCCGGCAACCGGATGTCGCAGATTCTGGGCGACCCGCTCCAGGCCACGGCGGAAGGCCGCATGACGCTCATGGTGCATGACATTCGGGGGTTGTTTGATGCACCGCCGGAACCCAAACGAAAAACTCCCAAGGCAACCCAAGTAATTGACGACAGCCGCCCGACAACGGAATCCCCCAAGTCGTTCTTTTCGGGTTTCACCCAGGAAATTGAAGCCAATTTCGATTCGCTCTCCAGTCGTGAGTCGGAACAAATCAGTAAAGACCGGGATGCGCTGCTTTCCCATTCCAAAAAAACGGCTATCTCTGTTTCGGAATTACGGAAATTTATCTCGCGCAAAAACAAAAAGGCGCAGATTCCCAGCGGAGGCCAGCCCCTGCTGGTACCGCTCAAGGACGTCAAACTGGATTCCGACGATTCCCAGGGCGTGATGCGGCGGGCCCGGATGCAACGCGGCATGACCGGGTTGCTGACTTCCATTATGGAACTGCCCGAATCCGAACGGGCTGAATTCCAGCAATCCATGAATGTCTTTTGGGAGCGGCGCAAACAAGCCCAGATTGACCGTCAGTCACACCATGAAGAATCCCTGGTCCGGCCTCAAAAACCGGCACCGGAGCTGATGGACCATAACCTGCACCTGGGGAAAAAACGCTATAACTGGCTTCCGACCAACGACTTGGTCTGGCCCTGGCCGCGCGGGTTTCTGACCTGGCTCCTGGTGGGGCTGGGCATTTTTCTGACCGGGCTGGCGTTTTTGTGGCAGGAATCCCTGGTACCGGGGCCGACTTCGGCTCCGCACGCGCTGACCGCTCCTGATTTGGACCGGCAGTTTCCGCAGGTCATCCAGCGATTGAACCATCAGGTGGTAGCGCGCGAACTGGTGGAAAATTCCTGTTCGAAATGCCATCAGGCTGGCGGCTCCATGCAAACCCAATGCGCTGACTGTCATCGGACCAGCCATTTTAATCCAACCATTATCCCACCTCACCAAAAAGCTGATGTCGGCTGCATTGACTGCCACACGGAACACAAAGGGGTTTATATCCGTCCCGGACACGTTTCCCGCAGTCAATGCATGGATTGCCACTCGAATGAGCCCCGCCACCCCAAAGCATTGAAACCGGATGGAAAACCCTTGGGCGCACCGCATGGCGGCACCATCGGTTATCCGATTGTGGATGGCGAATGGAAATGGACCAAACCACTCAATTCCCATTTGAAATTGCCGGATTCTCTTTCCCCCAAAGAAAAATTCCACTTGGTCCATGCCATTGGTGCAGGCGGACAGCCTTGGAAATGCTCCGGCTGTCATACCTCCTTTGCCAGTGCGGCGGAAACCAAAAAAATATCCACCGCCGGCTGTGCCATTTGCCACAGTGTCTCGTTCGCTGCCCCCTCCAATCGCCAGCTTGATGCAACCGCAGCGGAAACCAGAATGGACTGTGCCTCGTGTCATCCCCAGCATGGCGAGGATGAAGCGCTGCTCGCTTTCCACCTGCCGCAAAACAATCAAAAAGAACCCATGATTTATATTCCGGACGGGGTGTACCGGGGCGGCACCGACTGGGAATGGACCTCGTTTGCCGCTCATTTCGGCGGGCTTTCCTTTGCTGGCTGGGGGCTCTTTTTATTGCTTGCGCCCATTGTCGTCACCGGATTCTTTGGGTGGGATGCGTTTCGCCGATTGAAAATACTGGGCCGGCTGACCGGCTCCGTCATCACGGAAGAGGCCAACCGGAGGCGGTTTACCGATACGCACTATGCTGAAAAATGGGAGTCTCTGACCCAGCGGCATCGGGCGCGGGATTCTGCCGAAGCATTTCCTTTCCCTCATCCGGTAATCAATTACGAAACCTGTATTGGCTGCCATGCCTGCATTCTGGCCTGCCCGCAGGACGTGCTGGGCTTTGACGACCAGGAACACCACGCCGTGGTGGTCAATTACGAGCAGTGCATGGAAGACACCGGTTGCCAGCAGGCATGTCCCACGGTGCCGCAATCCTGTGTCCTTATCAATACCAAACGGACCATTACCGAGCCGCCCAAACCTTTGCGCAAAGGGGCCGGAACCGGCTTTGAAACGGAAAACATTCCCGGCATCCACCTGATTGGTGATGTTTCGGGCGTGCCGCTGATTCGCAATGCCATCAAGGAAGGCCGGATTGCCATTGACCGGATAATGGAATCCTTCCAGCGGGAAGGCCGCGCACCTGGTGCCCACTATGATGTTGCCATCATCGGCATTGGTCCGGCGGGCATTGCAGCCACAGCCCGTGCGGCTGAACGCCGGTTGTCCTATCTGGCTCTGGAGCAAGGGCGCAAATACGCCACCATTGCCGAAAAATACCCGGCAGGAAAATATGTGGCCTTCAACCCATTCGTGGTCGGCGAACCGACCCTGGGCTCCATCCGCCTCGAAGGCCCCGGCGAGGTCAAGGAAACCATGATTGCCTGGTGGGAGGAGGCTGTGGCCGGGCTGGGTCTGACCATCAACGAATTTGAGGGCTGCAAGGACATTATTCAGGAAGGTCCGCTGTTCCGCGTGGTGACAGCCAAAAACCCCACCGGCTATCTGGTGCGCAAAGTGGTGGTTGCCATTGGAAATTCAGGGGAACCACGCAAGCTGGGGGTGCCGGGGGAACAGGAAGACCGGGTGCTGTACCGGTTGCGTGACCCGAAAGAAATCCAAAGCAAGCATGTCCTGGTGGTCGGAGCCGGAAACTCTGCCGTCGAAGCAGCGGTTGACCTGGCGGGCGAACGACAGTCCAACGGAACCGTCGTCTATCCGGAATCGGGCGGCAATGCGGTGACCATTGTCATTCGGTCGGACTTCCCCAAAGACCTTACCCTGGAAAATAAAATGTGGATTTACGACTGCATTGACAAGGGGCTCATCAAAGCTTATTTCGGGGCGCAGGTCCGGGAAATCGGTGAAGTCGAGGTGGTGATTGAGTCGGTGCGGGACAAAAAGGAGATTGCCCGCGTGCCGAATCATCTTGTTTTTGCCATGATTGGCAGCATTCCACCCAGGGAATTCCTTTCCCGCATCGGCATCAAATATGCCGGAAAGTAAAAGTGTTGGAGTTCCAACACTTCAATTAAAATCTTTCTTATCGAGGGTTTACAAGGAAAAGTTTCTTATCTTTGGCAGTGCCCTCCGGTAACGTAAAAGGGGGGTTGGAAATTCAATTTGATGACCGTTGACGATGGAAGCGGGGCATCACCTTTTTTCCGTGGATTGAAATCCACGGCTACAATCAGCGGTCGCTGACGCGACCAAATATCTGGATCAAAAATCAAAGCCCTCAAGTTGAATTTTCTCAGTCCTCAGTCCTCAGTCCTCAGTCCTTAGTCCTCAGTCCTTAGCCCTCAGTCCTCAGTCCTCAGTCCTATTCATAGTGAAGTGCTTCCGAAGGCTGGACCCGCGTCGCCAGCCAACCCGGATACAAACCGCACAACACCGTCAACCCATAGACGATTCCCAGCGAGATGACCAGACTGGTGAAATAGACAGTCGGGGAAATGAAGTCCACGACCTTCAACAGCGGAAACTGAATCACAGCCAGAATTCCCAGCGAAAGCCCAAAGGTGGAAACCACCAGCAATTCGCTCACAATTTGGGCATAGACTTCACCGGCGGTGGCCCCTAGGGCCCGCCGCAAACCGATTTCCTTGGTCCGCTGGGTGACGTTTTGCCAAAGGACGCCCAACAACCCCAAACTCACCATAATCAGCAGAAAACCAACAATCACACCGAAAATCGTGAGTGGTATCAACTGCCACAACAAGGTGGATTCACGCATTTGTTCAATGGGTTTGACTTCAAAGCCCCAGGTTGGAGCCATGGAACGCAGTTTGCCAGTCAGTTTTTCTTCAAAGGCAGCGGTGACGCCGGGACGTACCCGCAGAACAAAGTTGTTTGGTTGCCCGCCTTTGGATTTGCCCAGTGTGGCGTGCTCAAACATATAGGATTGAAGCCCGGAAAACTCACCGTCTTTGCGAAAATCCTCCAGAACGCCAATCACCCGCCGTTCAACTTTGTCCTGTTCTTCTTTCACCACTTGGCCCAGCGGGTTTTCAGTGCCGAACAATTCCCTGGCCAGCCGTCGGTTAATGACCACCGGACGAAAACTGCTGCCGGCGGCATCTGCTTCGGTAAACCAGCGCCCTGCCGTCAGGTGCATATCCAGAACCTGGGCTGTATCGGTCGTGCCCCGATTGAACATAAACTCAACCTGCCGCCCTTTCCAGGTAAAGCCGGAGGAATAGGTGCTGTTCGAATAGGGAACCACACTCATGGCGGCAGCACTTTCCACTTCGGGAAATTCTTTGACGGCGGTCAGCAGTTGCCGCATCATGGCCGCCTCTTTTTCCTCTTCCAGTTCCGGTTGAAGCTCAATGGATTCGCGTTGCCAATCAATTTCCACCAGCCAGACCCGGTCGTAGGAAAAACCGAGCGGCTGCCGGTAGTTATGGGCAAAATAGACCCCCACCAGCGTCACGGCATAGAGCACCAGAAACGAAGCCAGAATTTCAATCACAATCAGTGCATTGGCCCGTTTGCGGTTCCAGACCAGTTTCCAAATATGGCGCATCATCGGACACCTCCCTTCAAAGCCTGCACCGGATGCAGACGGGACATTTTCCAGGCGGGAAACACCCCCGAAAGCAAACCGAAAAACAGGGCCAGCCCAAATCCGTAGCAGAAAATACGCCAGTTCATGTGTAAGTCGGCATAGAGAAACAAGCGGCTCTGTCCGATGAACGCCAACGCCGGATAGGTCAGAGCCACGGCCAGCGTCCCGCCAACCAGAGTCAGAATGATGTTTTCAACCACAAACTGGCCCACCAGGGACCACGACGATGCCCCAAAGGCTTTGCGCACCCCGATTTCGCTGGAGCGTTCCAGAATGCGGCTGACATTGATGTTGATGAGGTTGATGGTTGGCAGCAGCATAAAGAGGAGTGCCATTACCAGCCCGGCGGCCAGCAGTTCAAAGGCGTTGCCTTCCCGACGGCGGGGAGACACTTCCCGCGCTGTCGTTTCAAGTACCGTTTCCGCCATCGCCTCCACCTTGTTAAATCCGGTTTCATTCATTTGGACATGTTTCATGCGGCTGACGAGTTCGGCTTTGATGGCCGGAAAATCAGCCGGGCTGTGGGCCAGCACCAGTCCGACAAATCCTCCGCGCAGGGCGGTTCGATAGACTTTGCTTTTGGAGGTTGAGATGGGCACCCAGACATCGGCAAACGGTATCTGGCGATAGTCGGGCACATTTTTGACGACACCCACAACCCGGAAACGCTCTCCGGCCAACTCAATGTTTTTTCCAATGGCTTCCCCCGAACCGAAAAACTTTTGCCGCGTCGCCTGATTGATGACGGCGACAAAATCGGCGTTTTTCTCGTTCTCATTGGTATACGGGGCACCTTCGAGAAACTGAAAATCGAGAATCTCCCAAAACACCCCGTCGGTCCGTTTCAGATAGGAAACCGTTTTTTGCCCGTTCACATACGAGGTAACCGGAGCGTGGCTACAGAAAATCGAAAACTTTTCCGCTCCGGGCAGATTGCGGCAATAGCCGTCCAGCAAGCCGTAGCCGGGGTTTCCCGTACTTTCAAAATGTTCGCCACTGGCCCGGACATACGGAATGGTGATGGTCCGGTCATTGCGTGTTTCGGGTGGAAACGTCGCAAACATGTGGTCCAGCAGCGCGGCTGCCACCATCAGGACGACCAGCGTAAAGCTGATGGCAAACAAACTGATAAAAGTGAAAAACTTGCGCCGCAAAAGGACTTTGAAGGCAATTTTGACATAGTTTTTGAGCATAACTTTTTTTCCCAGCCCCAAGACTCCCAAGTAGTGACAGGTGACAAGTGACAAGTGACAAGAAAAAATCTTGTTACTGTTTACCTGTCACGGTTGACTGTCTTTGACTCCCAAGACTCCCAAGACTTCCCTAATTGACCTGTCTGCCGTCAAACAACCGCACGATGCGGGCGGTTTTCTCAGCCTGTCGCTGGTCGTGCGTGACCATGACAACCGTGGTTTGCTCCAGGCTGTTGAGCGCTTTGAGGATGGACATCACTTCGTCCCCCATTTGGGAATCCAGATTTCCCGTTGGTTCGTCAGCCAGCAAAATGCGCGGCCCGCCGACGATGGCGCGGGCAATGGCGACCCGTTGTTGCTGACCGCCTGAAAGCTGTGAAGGAAAATGATGGACGCGGGCGGACAAACCGACCTGCTCCAGGGCTTTGAGCGCCCGTTTCCGGCGTTCCGCCCCTGACATCTTGCGATAGAGCAGTGGTATTTCAACATTGTCCACCACTGATAAATCATTGATGAGATGGAAGGTTTGAAAAATGAACCCGATTTCCTCGTTCCGCACCCGCGCCAGCGAACGGTCGCCATAACTGGTAATCAACCGTCCATTGAGCGTGACTTCGCCCCCGGTCGGAACATCCAGCAGCCCTATCACATTAAGCAATGTGCTTTTACCGGAACCCGACGGTCCCATGATTGAAATGAATTCACCTTGCTCGACCCGAACATTGATGTTTGAAAGGGCAACGGTCTCAATCCGGTCCGTGCGATAGACTTTTTCGACATTTGAAAGATGTATCATGGCAGTTCCTTTTTTAGGGTTCAGGGTTCAGGGTTTTCGAATATCAGGAAATTTGAAGTTCTGGATGGGTTTTAATTGTCAATTCTCAATTCTCAATTCTCAATTAAAAAGACTCCGAACCCCAAACTCTATTGTTTCAGGGCAATTTCCCGCAGCCCGCGATAATCGTTCATATCCGACAAAATAACCTCGTCGCCTTCGCTCAGACCGTCGAGGATTTCGACCTGTTCAAAGCTTGAAATTCCGACTTTGACCGGAATGCGGAGGGCCTGATTTCCGCGTATCACAAACACGTCATGGGCTCCTTCCCCGCTGACGGAAGGGCCGCTTTTCAACCGTAGCGTACGGCTTTTGGCGGCGGTCACAAAATAGACATCAACCCGTAAATTGGACCGCAGCAACCGGTTTGATTTTTCATCCAGGGCGACTCCCACGGTCATAATTCCATCCTTGATGGTCGGGTTAATTTCGGCGATTTGCCCACTGAGCGTATCGTCATTGACTTTGATGCGGGCAACCATGCCGCTTGCCAGCGTCCGGGCATGGATGTCGGAAATCGTGGCCTCCACACGAAACGTGGAAAGGTCGGCAATCCGGGCCAGCACCGCACCTTTCTGCAAACTTGCCCCTTCTTCGGTCACCACCCAGGTCAGCACGCCGGGCCGGTCGGCTTTGGTGGTGGCCAGTTCCAATTGCCGTTGCAATTCGTGCCGTTCATCGTCAAAAGACTTCATCTCCAGTTCGAGTCCGGCCAGTTGCGTGACGGTGGTTTCCTGGGCGGTTCGTTTGGCGGCATCCAATTGGGTCAGTTCGACCCCGATTTTTTCCTCCTGGAGTTCGGCCTGTTTGAGCAGTTCCTCGGAAAGCAGCCCTGAGCGGTGCAGTTCCTGGTTGCGGGCGGTTGCCGCGTGCGCCGCCTTGTGGTCCAGTTTTTTGAGGTCGAACTGGCTTTGGAGCGAGTTCAATGAAGTCTGCAAATCTAGTCTGGCCTTGGCCTGCTGATTGCGCTTGAGTTCGATTTGCTGGGCCAGTTTTTCAAGCTGGAGCTTGGTTTCATTGACATCCAAGACCAGAATTGGCTCACCCGCCCGCAGCACATCGCCGGGCCGTTTCAAAATTTTCAGCACCCGTGTTTGGACCGGAGCGGACAAAACCTGTTCAAACTCCGGCACCACCTTTCCGGCGGCTGAAATGGTTGCTTCAATCGGCCCCAGTTCGGCCTTTGCAGTGCGTACCCGGTCGCGGGAAAGCGTGGGCTTGAGCAACCCCGCGCTACTCCAGCCAACCAACGTCAGAGCACCCGTCACCAGCAGTATCACCAGCCCTTGCCACATCAGTTTTTTGCGTCGAACATTCGGCTGTATCTCTCGGTCCATGCGGTTGAATCTCCTTCAGGTCTGGATTTCTGCAAATACCTTGCCAAACGGTTCGGATTCCCCCACAACCAAGTATTACCCTTGTAAATCAAGCATCTGCCGGAAGTTCTGAAACATGCCCTGTGCGACCTTGAACAGATGAGTGTTCGATAATGAACATTTTTTATTGATAACCACAGAGGCGCACAGAGGAATTCATGGAAGTCGAAAATCCTCTGTGCGCCTCTGTGGTTAAAAAAATATTATGCTGCTATTCATAAAAATAAAGCATAAAATTCTACAATAAATAACTCTTGACAGCGTAAAAACTCACTGATACGCTATTTTCATGCAACAAAACACTAAACGACCAACTCAACCTGATTTCGAACTGGATGAAATTGACCGCAAGATATTGCGCCTCCTCCAGCAGGATGGCCGCATGACCAATGCGGCTTTGGCTGAGGCCGTCGGGCTGACGCCAACCCCCATGCTGCAAAGGATTAAGAAACTGGAGCAACGGGGCGTGATTCGGGCTTACACGGCGATTTTGGATCCGCTGGTCATGGGACGGGGCCTGCTGGCCTATGTGGCGGTCCAGATGGCCGAGCATAAGCAGGAAACCCATGCGCGGTTTGTTGAGGCGGTCCTGGGTTTTGAAGAAGTGTTGGAATGCCACCACATTTCGGGCGAAGAGGATTACCTGTTACGGGTGGTGGCCAAGGATATGCGGGAATACGAGTATTTTCTGCTCAACCGGCTGACGCAAATCAAAGGAATTGCCAGAGTGAAAACGACCTTTGTCATGTCTTCGCCCAAGATGGTCACGGCCATTCCGGTTGAGGCTTCCGCCGAAGGAGAAACCAAAAAATGACGGACGTACTTTCGTTTGGGCTGCTGAGTTTTACTTCCCTGTTCACCATTATTGACCCGATTGCCGCTGCTCCGATGTTTGTGGCCATGACGGACACCTATGAAAAAGAGCGGCGGCGGAAAACCGCGATTAAGGCGTGTGTCGTCGCCCTGTCCATTCTGGTGGTGTTTTCGATTTGCGGCTCGTTTATTTTCAAGATGTTCGGCATCACGATTGATGCCTTGCGGATTGCCGGAGGGGTGCTGTTTTTCATCACCTCTCTGCAAATGCTGACCGGGCTGGGGCATACCGCCCATGGCGGACCCGAAAAACCGGGCACCGACCCGGCGATTGTGCCGATTGGAATGCCGATGATTTGTGGTCCCGGTGCCATCAGCACGGTGATGGTTCTCATGGGGCAGCAAAAATCGCTCCTTCACGTCGGGGTCTTTTTCACTGCCCTGGTGACGGTGATTGTGTTGACCGCCACGGTTCTGATTCTGGCTCCGAATATTGTCAAAGTGATTGGAAAATCAGGGGTTGAGGTCGTCACGCGGATTATCGGGATGATTGTCGGGACGATTGGAGTTCAGTTTATTATTGATGGCCTGCGCCCGGTTGTGCTGGGAATCCTTTCCCAATCACACAGCTAAAAACCAGGACTGAGGACCATAAAACCAGGACTGAGGACTGAGGACTGAGGACTGAGCATCTTTCAGCTTTGTATAACTGGCTTTTCAGCCCCAAGGTAAACTGTAAAAGTTTCCGCTTGGTTTTCTTCACTCAGTCCTCAGTCCTCAGTCCTCAGTCCTTGGCTTTTTGGTCCTCAGTCCTCAGTCCTCAGTCCTTGGTTTACAGTCCTCAGTCCTGGTTTTACCCACCATAGTGTTTTTCAACCCACGTCTGATACTCGCCGCTTTTGACGTGATTGGTCCATTCCTCATGGTCCAGAAACCATTGGACGGTTTTGCGAATTCCCGAATCAAATGATTCCTCCGGACGCCAGCCTAATTCGTTAAAAAGTTTGGTGGCGTCAATCGCATAGCGGCGGTCATGACCAGGGCGGTCCTTGACGAACGTCACCAGCCGTTTGCGGGTCCCATTGGGAGTGGTTCCGAGGATTTCGTCCAGAATGTCGCAGACAGTCTGGACCACCCGAATGTTTTCAATCTCATTGTGGCCGCCGATATTGTAGGTTTCCCCTTCCCTTCCCTCATTCAAAATCCGCCAGACTGCCGTGCAATGGTCCCGCACATACAGCCAGTCGCGCACGTTCAACCCATCCCCGTAAACCGGCAACGGCATTTCCTCCACAGCTTTCAAAATCATGAGCGGAATCAGTTTTTCCGGAAATTGATAGGGACCATAGTTGTTCGAGCAGTTTGAAATCGTGGTCGGCAATCCGTAGGTGCGATGATAGGCGTTTACCAAGTGGTCCGAACTGGCTTTCGAAGCTGAATACGGGCTGCTGGGGTCGTAAGGCGTGGTTTCGACAAAATACCCATCCGGGCCCAGACTGCCATATACTTCGTCAGTGCTGATATGGTGAAACCGCTTGATTTTGCCCAGCCGTTTCCGGGCTTCTTCAAGCAGGATGTAGGTTCCGATGATGTTTGTCTGAATGAAAGCACCCGGTCCCACAATTGAACGGTCCACGTGAGACTCGGCGGCGAAGTGACAGACGGCATCCACTTCGAACCGGTCAAAAACCTCTGCCATCGCTGCCTTGTCGCAAATGTCGGCTTTGACAAAGACGTAGCGTCCTGGATGAGCCTGAGCCAAATCGGCCAGACTTTCCGGATTGCCGGCATAGGTCAGCGCATCCACGTTGACGACCGTTCCGGAAAAATCCGTTTCCTCAAACACATAGCGAATAAAGTTACAACCAATAAAACCACAGCCGCCGGTAACAAGAAGTGTCTTCATAGTTTTGAGTTCCGCCTTCAGGCGGCGGTTTTGAGTTCCGCCTTTAGGCGGCAGCTTTGAGTTCCGCCTTCAGGCGGCTTCCTGCAAGGAAAAAGGAAAAAGGAACCCAAACAAGCACCTTAATGCCTTTTACCTTTCTTTTTGCCGCCTGAAGGCGAAACTCAAAACTGCTGCGTACACACAGAACTCTGAACTTTTCAGTCTGGATTTTCCAGCATTTCCATTAAATATTGACCATATCCGCTTTTGAGGAGCGGGGTTGCCAAGGTGCGCAATTGGTCAGCCGAGATAAAACCCAGCCGATAGGCGATTTCTTCAATACAGGAGATTTTCAACCCCTGCCGGTCCTGCACAGCCTGCACATAGGACGAAGCCTGTTGCAGAGCCTCAAAGGTACCGGTGTCCAGCCAGGAAAAACCACGCCCCAGGATTTCCACCCGCAACTGACCGCGTTTCAGATATTCAACGTTGACATCCGTAATTTCAAGCTCGCCGCGGGCGGAAGGCTTGAGATTGCGGGCGATTTCCAGGACCGAATTGTCATAAAAGTACAGTCCCGGCACGGCAAACTTTGATCTGGGCCGGGCTGGCTTTTCTTCGATGCTGATGGCTTTTCCGGTTTCGTCAAACTCAACCACGCCATAGCGTTCCGGGTCCCGGACCGGATACCCAAACACAAGGCCGCCGGTGGTCAGTCCTGCCGCCCGTTGCAGGATGTCCGGCAACCCATGTCCATAGAAAATATTGTCACCCAGAATCAGACAGGCTGTGTCAGTCCCGATAAAATCCGCCCCGATGACAAAAGCCTGAGCCAACCCTTCGGGGCGTGGTTGCGCGGCATAGCCAATCCGAAGCCCAATGGTGGAACCGTCGCCAAACAAATGCCGGAATTTCGGTACGTCTTCCGGGGTGGAAATAATCAGAATATCGCGGATTCCGGCCAACATCAAAACCGACAAAGGATAGTAAATCATCGGTTTGTCGTAAACCGGCAGCAATTGTTTACTTACAACGTGAGTGAGCGGGTGCAGGCGCGTACCTGAGCCGCCGGCCAGGATGATTCCTTTCATAATGACCCCGTAGTCTGTTCGTTCAGTTTGATTGGATTTCTCAAAGTATACCAAGCGATTCAACCTGTGCTACCGGTATTCTTCGTTTCCATTCTTTTTTCCAGGCCTGAAAACAAGAAAAAAAGGTGTGGTTTGCTCAAGCAAACCACCGGAGACACCTACATTTTCTCTCCCAGAGGCACAGAGAGCAATGTGACGACAGAGAGTTTTCTTTCTGCTCAGGTGGAACCAGACAGCGTCTGTTCTTTCAGGCCGGAACTTCAAGGTGAGGATTGTGAACCGGCACCTGAGCAAGAAAAAATCTGTAATGTTTTGATGTTTTTTTCCAAATATCTAGGAAGGCACAAGTCCAAACTGACCACCGCTGTTCAGGGTTCCATCACTGTTCCTCCAAATTTCTCGATTTGGAAAGAGATGAGACCTCGACGCTCTGATTTTCAACCGGCTGAATTATCTCAGCCCACTACCGAATAAGGTTTTCCCATGAAAAACTATAAATCCCTGTTTGTAATCGGGTTCGGACTGCTTCTGATTGGTTGTGCCGGGGGGGCGCAATCAACCGAAAAGCCACAATGGCGCATTAACCAGGAGGCCACACTGGAACGACTGTGTGATGCAACACCAATTGACCGCGACCCGTTTTTGTGTGACCAATCAGTAAAACTACCGTTTTTTGACCGGACGACTGCGATTGAGTCAACCACCATCAACGGAACAGCGGAAGAATGCACCCACACGGTCAAAATTGGTCTGGCGGTGTATGAAGTCACACTCAAACAAAAAACCAAAGGGTCAAGTGCCTATTGCATCACCTCCATGAAGTTGAAATAGTTTTTCCATGTGGCCGGCAACAACACTTTTTGCAACCTGGACACGCTTCCGGCGTTTGAGCTTTCTCTTTTTCGAACAATCCCACTTTCAAGGAGTTCCGGACGATGCTTGCTTCCTTCCGCAGAATCGGGCTGTTGCTGGCCTTTGGGTTGACCATTGCTTCACTTTCCGTCCAGGCCCAAGGGACTGCCGGGCAACGGCTGGACTTTCGTTTTCAGGCACAACCTTTTTCCAATTTATGTTACCAGTTGGATGCCATGGCCGGATTGATACCGGCTTCGGCGGAAGCTTACCGCGAGTTATGGAAAACCAAGCTCAACTGGGGTGATGAAGACGAGCGACAGCTCAAAACCTGGGAGAACCTGCGCGGGAAATACCGCCAGAATCTTAATTTTTCGGATTATCCGCCTGAGTTTCCCTATCCGGCCAATCCGCCTGCCGTGGCCCACATTGAACTTGATAAAAAGATGCGGATTGCCGGGTTGCTGGCCACCACACCGGATGAATACCGGAAACTGCTGGCCACGGTCATGTTGCCGCCCGATGTGGACCCCGTGGTTGCCGTCGTTCGTCATTTCCAACCCCGGTTTCAAAGCTGGTGGGAAACGGAAGGCCGGCAGATTGTGGAGTCCAAAACCACCGAGTTTCCCGACCTCATGAAACGAACCGGCCTCTACGAGTTTTGCGATAGGGTAACCCGGTTTTACGGCTCCACAATTGCCGATGGATATAGCATCAACCTCTTTTTGATTGCCCGCCCGCAATCAAAAACCCCTTACACTTCGGCAGAAGTGTTTGAAAATTTCTCAACGGTCGAAGTCGTCGCGGGCGAGAAAGTCGAACAACGGATTGACGTGGTGCTGCACGAGGTGTTCCATCACCTCCTGAGCCTTTCGCCGGAAGAAAAACGCTTCGAGCTGATTCAGGATTTCGCCCGCTCAGGGAATGTCAATGCCCTAGCCACCTACAATATTCTGGATGAAGCCCTGGCAACCGGGTTCGGCAATGGGCTGGTGGCGCAAAAAGTGATGTCTCCGCAACGGTTTACCAAGTATCAATCCATTGAGCAGTCTTTCTACAATGACCCGTTCATTGACAAAGTGGCCAAGGCGCTCATGCCCATTCTGGCCAAGCGGCTGGAAGCAGGAAAAAACCTGTTTGACGGTTTTGTGCCGGAATATGTGCAAAGCGCCGCCGCCGCTCTGGGTGATTCCATCGGTGACCCGCATTTGCGACTGTTTGTCCGGACCGCCGTTTTTACTGACGACTCTTTTTTTCCGCTTGCCCGCTTGCTCGGACAGGGAATTCGTGGGGGCTACACCAGCACCTATGTTGGAAATGAAGGCTGGGTCAACGGACGCAAACATTTTGAACGGTTTCCCGCTGCAAACGGGTTGCTGGTGGTCAAAACAGCCGACCTGCCCAAACTGGCCGCATGGCAGAAAATCCTGGGAGCCAAGCCCTTGCAAGCCATCAGGCAGGCTGCCAAAAAACAACCGGCAGTGGTTTATGCCGTTCGTCGGTCACCGCAATCGGTGCTGTATGTCATTGTCGGCAAAGATGCGGCTGAAATCGAACCGGCATTCAAGAAATTCATTGCCAATCACAGGGAATTTGAAGGGTTTCTTGCTTTATGAAGGTTGAGGAGCCGGGAGCCGGGGGAGTCAAAACATATCTGTCACCCTGTCACCCTGTCGCCTTGTTACCCTGTCACTTGGCTTGACAAAAATTTCAAAGTATTGGAAAGAAGGAGGGCTTTCATCAAACAAAGGAAGCACTCCCCCCCAATTTACCCCCTACAAGAGAATGTTGATTATGAAGCGAATCGGCCTAATTCTGATTTTGTTTGGACTGACCAGTTTACTCCCAACGGTGTTTTCGCCGGCTACGAAAACCGCCCAGGCGGCTGCCCAAGGCACGTTGCCGCCTGGCACTCAAATCGAGTTGGTTATGACGAGTGACCAGGTGGGTGATCGTGACCGCGATTATATTGGTGCCGGGCAGTCGTATAAGTACACCTTTGCCGATGGCAAATGGTTTATTACTGTACTCGACTTGAATCGGGATGGAAAACCCGATTTCATTACCTTTTATTATCTTGGGGAAGGCCAGTTCAAGAGTGATTTTTGGGGTGTTGACGTTGGAACGAATAAAATTGGAAAAAACCTCGAAGTCGGAGTATATGAAAACGCCCGCCGTGCTGCTTTTGCCCCGGATGGAAATCCGGGACTCGACGTGGGTGGTAACGGACGCGGATGCAATATGTTGGGCGGACGCTTTACTATCTTTGATTCGAAGTTTGACTTGCGCGACCCACAAAAACCTGTCTGCCTCAGTTTTGGGGTTTCCTTTACCCAGTTTTGCGAGTTTTCCCCGCTTGCCTTGCGGGGCACGCTGCGGTACAACACTTCGGTCCTGCCACCCGACGAAGAAAATCCGAAAGTATCCGTTACCAGCCCCCGTGCCGGTCAGGTCATCAATTCCAAAACCGATACCAAAATTGATGTAGCCTGGACCTCCCTGGACAATCAAGGCGTGGCCAGCCATTCACTCACGTATAACGGCATCCGGAAGGACACCCCTTTTTCCACCAGTGTTGTTTCCGGCTTACCCGGCACGGTGCAAAGTTTTTCCATCAGCGTGCCCAAGGATGATGCCGTCACCAATGCCACCATCACGGTTGCAGCCAAAGACAATGCCGGAAATACAGGTACCGGTGTTTCGGGTTCGTTTACTGTCGCTGCCGACGGGGAAAGCCCCAAAGTATCAAATGTGATCTTTTCAAAGAAAAAAGTGGATCGAAAGAAAGACCCCACCATCGAGATTGCCTGGCGCTCGGAGGATAACCTGGGCGTCATCGGGCACACGTTGTTCTTTTCGCCAACCCTCACTTTTTCAACGCCCACATTGATCACAACCGGACTGCCTGGAACCACCCGCGTCTTCAAATGGACGGTTCCCAATGAGGTTCCCAAAACCAAGACCGGAGCGATCAAAGTGGTGGCGCTTGACGGTGCCGGTAACACAGGCGAGGCTGTCGGCGGCGGAAACCTGACCATCAAATAAAGTAAGGAGCGTGCCGGCAAAGGGCAGATATTGCCCTTTGCCCTTGCCTCAATCAAAGGTTCTGAAACAAAAGCTGGCTGTCCCGGCGCGGGTCGGCTTCCGTCCGGGGAGCACGGGCATACGAGCCGTCGTTTTGCAGTTCGCGGGCTTTGATGTTGTCCTGCATGTAAGCCGCCAGCACCACATCCTTGAGGTGCTTTTTCAAGTTTGGGTCGAGCACCGGCGTGACCACTTCCACCCGGCGGTCCAGATTGCGGCCCATCCAGTCGGCGCTGCCAATATACAACTCCTCGTTTCCATCATTGGCAAAATAGAAAATCCGGCTGTGCTCTAAAAAGCGTCCAACAATGCTGCGGACCCGGATATTGTCGGAAACGCCTGGAAGTCCCGGTTTGAGAATGCATACACCCCGCACAATCAGGTCAATTTCAACCCCGGACTGGGAAGCGGCATACAGCGTTTCGATGATGTCGGTGTCGGTCAGGCTGTTGAACTTGGCCACAATGCGGGCGGCTTTTCCAGCCCTGGCGTTGGCGGCTTCGCGTTCAATCATGCGCATCAGGCTTTCCCGCAGATTGATGGGAGCCACCAGCAGCCGCTGATAATTGGAAAACCGGGAATAACCGGTCAGATAATTGAACAGGTGCGTGGCATCAGCACTGATTTCCTCGTTGGCCGTAAATAACCCGATGTCCGTGTAGATTTTGGAAGTCGCCGGGTTGTAATTGCCCGTGGAAATATGGACGTACCGTTTCAGCACCTCCCCTTCGCGGCGGATGACCAGGGCCAATTTGCAATGTGTCTTGAGTCCCATCAGACCGTAGACCACATGGACCCCGGCTTTTTCAAGCTGGCGCGCCCACTCGATATTGTTTTCCTCGTCAAACCGGGCTTTGAGTTCCACCAGCACCGCCACCTGTTTCCCCTGCTCGCTGGCTTCCATCAAGGACTGCACAATCGGTGAATGCCGCCCCGTGCGATAAAGGCAGGTTTTAATCGCCACCACTTGCGGGTCGCTCGCCGCTTTCTGAATGAAATCAACCACAGTTGAAAATGACGTGTAGGGATGATGCAACAAAATATCCTGCTGCCGGATGATGTCGAAAATGTTCTTCTTCTGACGCAACGGCACGGGCACCGAGACTTGAAGTGGCGGGTCCTTGAGTTCCGGCTTGTCGAGCGAGTAAAGGCTCATCAGGTCGGGAATATTGAGCGGGCCATTGATGCGATAGACATCTTCGGCAGACAGGTCAAAGGATTTCATTAAATATTCGACCATTTCCGCCGGCATGGTTTCAGCCACTTCGAGCCGCACCGGCCACCCAAACCGCCGCCGTCCACGCAAATGCTGCTTGAGCGTATGGAGCAGGTCGCCGGCCTCGTCTTCGCGGATTTCAATGTCAGCATCGCGGGTAACCCGAAAGTTATAAAACTTGCCGCATTTCATATTGGGAAAGAGCGC
The DNA here is from genome assembly GCA_019695185.1 of Blastocatellia bacterium. GTDB lineage: Bacteria > Acidobacteriota > Blastocatellia > Chloracidobacteriales > Chloracidobacteriaceae > JAIBAN01. The sequence continues at coordinate 55,621 of JAIBAN010000052.1, forward strand.
GTCGGCGTTGGCGGCAATCAGGCTGCCCAGAAAAGTGAACTTGGTTCCGGCTTCATCCACTGGAATCAAGCGGGGAACGGTCGGAGGCAGCTTGACCCGTGCAAACCGGAGCCCGTTCTTCCCTTGGATGGAGCTATCCTCCTTATGGTCTGGCTCAACGTGAACCCCCAGGTTGAGACTCAGGTTGGAGATAAATGGAAAGGGGTGGCTGGGGTCCACCGCCTGGGGTGTCACCATGGGAAACACCTTGTCTCGAAAATACTGGTTGGCGCGTTTTTTCTCAGAGGCATTCAAGTCGTGAAACTGAAGCAGCGTCACTCCATGCTGGGCCAGCCCGGGCAGGACTTCATCCAAAAGGCAGCGTATCTGGGCTTCCAACATCGGACGCACCCGGAGGCTGACCTCCCGCAGTTCATCCGCCGGGGTCATCCCGTCCGGAGACAGTTCCATCACCTCGTCTTCCATTTTTTCCATCAAACCGGAAACCCGAATCATAAAAAACTCGTCGAGGTTGGTGGAAAAAATGGCCAGAAATTTCAATCGCTCCAACAGCGGATTGGTCGGGTCCTGGGCTTCTTCGAGAACGCGGCGATTGAATTCGAGCCAGCTCAGTTCCCGGTTGAAAAACAGGTGCGATGAACTGACAAAATGATTGGCAGTCTGTTCAAAAATCGAGACTGGCGCGATTTCCATGGGCGGTATCACTTCTTTGGATGGCTTTGTCATAAGGTTCCCAATCGGTAAAGTCTGATTTTTTGAAGAAGCAGTGGCTCAACGCTTCCCCGCGATGTGTGGTATGGTTGAACGGCGAGGGTGAACGATACCCAAAACCCGCTCAAAATGCCACGGCTTCCTTTCGTGCCGTTGGCAGTCATGACACTGCCGGTTTTCTTTCGAGGTATCAGAAAGGGATGTATGCCGTTTTCCGATTCCGTCAACCGCTTCCGTCAGGATGTAGTCGAATGGTGCGCGGGTCGTGCCTGGCACTGGCGTATGTTGGTGCTGTGCTATTGCTGCTATGCCGGATTCAATCTGATTATTGATGAAGAATATTGGACGGTTTTTGGCGGCATTACCTTTGGCATTCACGAACTGGGCCATGTGATTTTCGGCTTCCTGGGTCACTTTTTGATGGTGGCAGGCGGAACGATTGCTCAATTGGCCGCCCCGTTGCTCACGATACTGCTGTTTCTTCGGCAACGGGAGTATTTTGGCATGGCTGTCGGGGGAAGCTGGCTTTCCGCCAGCCTGTGCAGCGTCGGCACCTATCTGGCCGATGCCCGGCGGCAACAGTTGCCGCTCTTTGGTCTGGGCGACGACCCGCAACATGATTGGACTTACCTCCTTTCCCAGTTTGGACTGTTGCGGTTTGACACGAAACTGGCCATCGGGGTACGGGTTCTGGCCTTTCTGGTGCTGGCGGTTTCGATTGCCTGGGGCTCCTGGATTTGCTTTGTCATGAAAGACAACCCTCAAAAAAACTGAGGACTGCCCTTTTAGGGTCCAGGGTTGACTGGGGATTGCTTTTTTCGGCCAACCAGCGATTGAACTCGAACCGGCTTGACCATACCTTGGAGTCTTCCGGAGGAAGGCCATCTGGTAGCCAGGGTGTGAAGCGGAGCGCAACCCTTGGACTGGGATGCCCAATCCACCCGCACTCCGGGAGGAGTGCGTTTCCCACGGAGAGATGGCGCTCCGGCCGGAGCGCGGAATCAGGCTGGAACTGTTTTCCAGGGGTTTCGCTCCGCTTCACACCCTGGCTATCTGAATCTGCTCCTGCCGGAGCAGGTGGCATTCCTCCGGAATGCGTGGAAGGCGTGCCGTGCCGGTCAATGAACTTCTGATGACAAAAGACAAGGTTGCCGCAGGCGGTCCTGACTCGTTCTTTCAGGTTCAGTCGAGACCCGCTGAAAAAAAGCAATCCCCAGTCAAGGGCTCAGGGTTCAGGGGCCAGGGTCTTTTGAATTGAGAATTGAGAATTGAGAGTTGAGAGTTGAGAGTTGAAAACTAAACCCCAAACCAAAACCCTAGATTTCCGCTATTCGAAAACCCTGAACCCTGAACCCTGAACCCTGAACCCTGGACCCTGGACCCTGAATCCTGAACCCTGAACCCTGAACCCTGAACCCTGGCCCCTGGACCCTGGACCCTAAATTCACTGTCATTGAGCCAGCTTTTCTTTCCGGTTGTTTTCTCCAGTTACTTGGGCTATTTTACCGCCCGCAACCGT
>JAIBAN010000053.1 GCA_019695185.1 Blastocatellia bacterium
AGCGAAATTTTGACAATTCTCACCGAAATTCCGGATGTCCTGTCGGCCCGCAGCATTCAGCTCTAAAAAACAGGGTCCAGGGTCCAGGGTTCAGGGTTCAGGGTTCAGGGTTCAGGGTCCAGGGTTTTCGAATACCACAAAAATCGAGGTTTTGAATTGGCTTTCAATTCTCAATTCTCAATTCTCAATTCTCAATTAAAAAGCCCCTGAACCCTGAACCCTGAACCCTGAACCCTGAACCCTGGACCCTGGACCCTGAACCCTGAACCCTGAACCCTGGACCCTGAACCCTGAACCCTGTCTTTTCTTCCTTTGCTACCGGTTTTTTGAAAAAATCATGACATAGCCGGAATCCGGGTCTTCATACTGAAACCCAATCCGGTAAGGAGTTGCCTTTCCCAAAAGTGAAGCCTGGGGCAAAACTTCCGGTGATTTGGTTTTCCAGACGATGCCCCATATGGGATTGAATTTGTCCCCGTCATTGATGAAACCAAGTTTGGTGATTTCCCAGGTGCCCTCGAAATCAACAAATTTGCGGACAATAAAAGGATCCTTGGTTTTCGGATTGGTCAGATATTCCCAATCGGGAAACTGTTTGACCACAAAAGTCCCATTGGCGCGCAGGGTCAGATGTAATTCGGTTGAGGTGGTTCCTTCGGAGGATTGCACCGCGCTGTAGGGAGTTTTGGTCAAAGTCTCTTGCTGCAACACATATTCGCCCACAATGTCAGCGGCAGCGGGTTCGGTGCGCGTATACTGCGGAGCATAGGGGTCGCCTTGACAGGCCATTCCTCCCAGGCCGACCAGCAAAACTGCGAACAATACCGGCCAAGAGTGCCAACGCTGGAATCGGAAGCGATTCATCCCGCAATTTTCGCGGCTCATACCGTTTTCATTTCCCTTATCCCAAATCATTGTGCAAACGCAGCATATACCCGTAGGATGGTTTCTTCACTCATAAATTTCTTTCGAGGTTTGGTTATGAAACGATTCCTGATGGTGTTGGCACTGGCATTGATTTGGCTTCCGGGATGGGCACAGCAGATGCCCCGCGTACCGGCGGCGGTTGCGCCTTTTGTGCAAGGTGAATATGACTTTACCCGTACTGCCAAAGCCAAAGGGACCCGCGCGGCGTTTCTGGAATTTCTGGCGGATGACGCTGTGTTATTCCGCCCGACACCGGTTCCGGGCAAAAAGTGGGTGGAGGCCACTCCTTCCCAGCAGGATTGGCTGAACTGGTATCCGGTTTTTGTTGATGCCGCGCAAAGCGGTGATATGGGATATACCACCGGACCGTGGGATTACCGCCCGAAAGTCACTGATGAAAAGGCCGTGGCGTTTGGTCACTTTATTTCCATCTGGAAAAAGCAGCCTGACGGCAGCTTCAAAGTGGTGTTGGACAACGGAATCAAACATACGGAACCGAAGGTGAAAATCGAGCCGATTGTCCAGACGCCGCCAGCCGTCGCCAATGCCGGAACCGGCAAGAAAGCGGATGTGGTCAAAGAGACTGCCGACCTTTTGAAAGTGGACGAAGCCTTTTCCAAACTCAGCCAGGATAAAGGCTGGTTGCCCGCCTATCTCTCGGTCGCAGCCCAGGACATCCGCCTGTACCGGGAACCGAATCTGCCTTTTGTGGGAAGGGATAAACTGCGACAGGCTTCCCTTGGTCCTGATACCAAGGTGACCTGGAAACCCGAAAGGGCCGACGTGTCGCAGGCCGGTGACATGGGCTATACCTACGGCATTTCAGAAGCCAGTCCTGAAGTTTCAGTCGGAACCCAAAAGGCGGAAGCCGCCCAACCTTCCAAAACAACCCGGAGCATGTTCCTTCATATCTGGAAGAAACAGGCGGATGGTCAATGGAAACTGGTGTTGGATGTGGAAAATGTGATTCCGGACAAACCGAAAGGATAGCCATGAGTGTCTCACCCCAGAGAGTTTCCGGGGTGAGGTAGCGGAAAGGTTTGTTACGGCAGGGTTGGCTGGGCCGCCCGGATGGATTGCAACCGCTCTTCGATTTTGGCCGCTTCATTCAGGTTTTTGGCCTGTTTGAGCACCAAAACATATTGCTCCAGGGTATTGGCCACGGTTGGGTGGGCGGCTCCCAATTCATTTTCCAGCAGGCCCACCGCCCGCCGGAAGGTAAGAATCGAATCGTTGTATTTGTGTTCCACCCGATAGAGTTCCGCCAACGAGCTGAGGGCATTGGGCAACTCGGTTCGCTTGGCGGATTCGTGTTTTTCCAGCGTGGCAATGGCTGACTTGTAGGCGGTTTCGGCTTCGCCGTATTTCCCTTCAGCCGCCAGGGTGAACCCCAGATTGGTCAAACCGGCGGCGGTTTCCGGATGATTGGGGCCCAGGGTTTTGGTCCAGATGGCAACCGCCCGCTGGTTGGCTTGTTTGGCTTCGGAAAAGCGTTTGGTCGAGGCATAGACCACAGCCAGATTGTTGAGGGTTTTGGCAACGCTCGGATGGTCCGGGCCAACGGCTTTTTCCCAAATGGCCAACGCCTGTTTGTAATAGTCTTCGGCCAGGGAATATTTGGCCCGCATTTTATAGAGTCCGGCCAGATTGTTGAGCGTCACGGCCACATCCGGATGGTCCGGGCCAAGCGTTTTTTGCCTGATTTCAAGCGCCTGTTTGAGCAGGGACTGGGCTTCCTCAACATTGTCCATTTCAGCGTAAATCAAGGCCAGGTTGTTGAGGCCATAGGCATAATCGGAATGATTGACGCCCACCGTTTTTTCCCACAGCCGGACTGCCCGTTGCTGTAATTCCAGCGCCCGGTCCAGTTTGTGTTCCAGCCGGTAAAGTTCGGCCAGATTGTTGACGGTGCGAACCATTTTCGGGCTTTCCGGACCTTCGTTTTTCTCCCGGATGGCCAGCGCCCGCTGCAAGGAAACCTCTGCTTCGCTGTATTTGCCGGTCAGGGATTGCAGCGAGCCCAGATTGCTGAACCCAGCCGCCAGTTCATCCGACGAGGATGCAGGATTGCGTTCGAATTCAGCCAGCGCCGTGCGATACGACCGCTCGGCCTCGCGGTACTGTGCCCGCTGGCGATAGGCATTGCCCACTTTCAGCAGATTGAAAGCCGCTGTGCCGTCCGCCCCATTCTGCTTTTTGGCCAGTTCACAGGCATCGGAAAAGAGTTTTTCCGCCTCCGCCAGATTGTTGGCCGTTAAGGCCCGTGCTCCAGCCAGCCGGAGTTGTTCTCCGGCATTTTCCTGCGCCCAGACCAGGACCGGCACCGCCAGGCACCAGACCACCAACAAAGGAAGCCGATTTCGCCGCAACCCCATAGCAATACCTCCGACTTTTTAGGAAATAAAAGTGCGTTTGTGACGGAAGTTTTTTTGCCAAGTGCGCAGCCAACAGGATTGTTTTTATTGAAGCTGTCAAGTGCTCATTTGCGATTGAATGGCAAATGAAAAGTGATTTTTTTGGATGATTTGCGGGCGAGAACGAGCCGGTTGGGGAAAGGTTCGGGACAATTTTATTCTTTGAAGTTTATTTTTTTCCTTGGAAAATAATTCAAAGGAATGAGGGGTTTCATGACTGAGGACTGAGGGCTGAGGAGTGAGGAAAAGGCTCCCTCTGCAAGAGGCTTGTCGCCCGATGAATGGTTGTGTGAGACTGTGATTTCGCATAGGGTTGGGAATGAATTGAGGATTGAGAAGTTCGAATTGAGAATGAAAACGAAGTACAGGCTGAAATGCGCAGGTTCCCGACCACTCTCATAAATGGATTTCTCAATTCTCAATTCGAACTTCTCAATTCGAACTTCTCAAATCTCAATTCGAACTTCAATCAAGGGAACAAGCTATGGGGCGAGTGATTGCCGTTTATAATGCTGCCGGTGGCGTGGCCAAAACCACCACCACCCGCGACCTGAGCTACGAGCTGGCGCAGCGCAGCCATTCGGTTTTGGCGATTGATGCCGATTCACAGGGAACGTTAAGCGACTTTTTTGGGACCGGGCCGTTTGAGCGGGACGAAGCGGAACTCTTTTGGACTGAAGTCTGCCGCCGTCCGCGCACACGGTTGGACCGCAACGGGGATGTGCTGGCGCGGGATGTCCGCACACCGCACATCATCAAAACCGATTTCGGTGTTGATGTCGGGCTTTCCAATTACCTGTTGGTCGAGTTTGAACGGAGTCTGGCCGACCAGCGTGACACGGCCCGGCTGCTTTCGATTTTCGAGTCGCTTCGGTCCGGCTACGATTTCATTCTGGTGGATTGCGCCCCCAGCATTTCCGAAATCACCATTCAGACCCTGCTCGCGGTGGATGAAATTCTGATTCCGGTCCAGACCGAATCAAAAGCGGTGGCCGGGTTTGTCAACGTGCAGCGGGAAATCAACGAAGCGAACGAACGGCGGCGCTCCATCAACCGGCCCCCCTTGCGGCTGGCAGGGGTGGTTCCGACTCTGTTCAACGCCAACCGGGCGGCGCATAAACATTATCTGGAGAAAATCCACGAAATCAGCGAGCGGCGCGGGTGCCCGATGTTTCCGCCGGTGCATGACCGGATTGCCGTCATGGAAGCCTGCAATGCCCGCCTGCCGGTGCAGCGTTACGACCCTGCCTGTATCGTGACGGAAGACATCCGGCAGCTTGCCGACCAATTGACCTCACCGGGCCGGAATCACGCAGTCCGGACGACCGCAGGAGCAGCGAATGCCGAAAAAGTTTAAGGATGAGTTTGCCGGAGCCTGGGTAACCAAACTCATTGATACGTCCCGTGCCATTGAACAGGGGGAACGGCTGGTCCGGGTTCCCCTCTCGAAAATCCATCCCAATCCGAAACAGCCGCGCCGCCAGTTTGACCAGACGGCACTGGAGGATTTGGCCTCCAGCATCCAGGCGCAGGGAATTCTGGAGCCATTGGTGGCCCGTGATGAAAAAGACGGGACCTATACGCTGATTGCCGGGGAACGCCGTCTGCGGGCGGCCATGCTGGCCAACCTCGAATCCGTTCCCGTGATTGTGCGCGAATGCAGCGATGCCGATTTGCTGGCGGTGGCCCTGATTGAAAACATGCAGCGCCGCGACCTGCATCCGGTGGACGAAGTCCGGGCGCTGGGTGATTTTGTCAACCAGCATGAAACCCAAACCGCCGCCGCCAAAGTATTGGGGCTTTCCCGTTCAACCCTGGCCGGGAAACTGCGGGCGCTGACGCTTGGTGAAGACCTTCTGAACGAATGCGCCCAGATTGCGGACCTGAGCGAACTGAAACTCCGCGAACTGGTTGAACTGCCTGCATCGCGCCGGGCTGCGTATCTGAAAACGCTCCGCAATGGAACTGCCGAAACCACCCCCAGGCCGAGTCGCAGCCTTCCTGCTCCTCACCGGCAAGCCTTTGCCTTCCGGGCCAAAACGGGTGACAAATCAACCTTTTCCATCCGCCTGAATTTCCGCCGCAAGGATTATGACCTCAACCACGTGCGGGACGCCCTGGCCCGCTGCCTGGAACATGTGGAACAGGAACTGGCCAAAAAACAGGACTGAGGACTGAGGACTGAGGACTGAGGACTGAGGACTGAGGACTGAGTGTTGAAAAAGCAAAGTGTTGGAGTTCCAACACTTGAACTAAAGCCTTTGAACATATGTGGTTACAGGGAGGAGTTTCTATGCTTTCAACCCTGTCAGTTTGTGGCTGGAGCGTCAATTTCGGGAAACCGCACGTTGCGATAGACATCAGCCAGCGTCAGCGTCAATCCAATGGAAGCAAACGGGAGTTCCTCTTCCGGTTGGTCCAGCCGGACAGAGGTCCATTCTCCCTCGACAGTCCGGTGGTGGAATTCTGCCGCCAGCCCATCCTGACTGAGCAGCACATATTCCCGCAGGGTTGGCACCCGCCGGTAGGCCGCCAGCTTTTCATTTCGGTCAATTCGTTCGGTTGTTGGTGAAAGCACCTCGACAATCACGACCGGCTGGCTCCGGTAATAGGCATCCCCACCGGGTGGGTCGCAGGCCACCACCACGTCCGGGTAGTAAAACACGTCCTCCGCCACGCGGACTTTCATATCCGAGATAAAGGCTTCACAGCGTTTGCCGTCCAAATGAAGCGAAAACCGGGTGTAGAGGTTCCCGGCAATCCGGTTATGCCGGTCGCTCGCACCGGCCATCGCATACACCTGTCCCAACACATACTCGTAGCGGACCGGGCTTTCCCGTTCACCGGCCAGATATTCGGCCACGCTGAGATAGGGTTTTGGCTTGGTCAGTCCCATAAAGTGGTTCCTTGGGTTTGGATTTGTGAGGCATAGTGTGCCCGATTCCGGTTTCTCCGGCAAGTTCACGGCCCTGCTGTTTGAATGGTTTGAGGGGCCTGACACATGGTTTCAACATTGGCGAAAAACCTTCGTCATAAGGCGGAAAGACCCGGTCGCTAGGGTTCATTTTGCTGAAATCCAACGTAACCACCGCCTGGAGGTACCCAGTGAACCCAGCCCAAGTCCCCCCTGCTGATGTGCTTCGTGAGCTTTCCTTTTCCCCGTCCCTGCCGTCCTTGATTCAATCGGCTTTTCTGAAAACCCTGGCGCTTGACCGGATTCAGCAGGTGTACAGGGAAGTCAGTCGCCGGGCTGTCACAGGGACCAACATCTTTGACGTGATTTTGGAGGTCATGAACATCACCTGCTCCTACCAGCCCGAAGCACTGGAGCAGATTCCGGAATCCGGGCCGCTGGTGGTGACCGCCAACCATCCGTTCGGCGGCGTTGAAGGAATCGGACTGGCGGCAACCCTGCTCAAACGTCGTCCGGACGTCAAGGTGATGGCCAATTTCCTGTTGCGGGGAATTCCCGAACTGCATCCCTATTTCATTTTTGTGGACCCGTTTGACCAGCCGGAATCCTCCCGCACCAATCTGACTCCGTTACGGGCCAGCCTCGAATGGGTTCGGCAGGGCGGGGCGCTGATTATGTTTCCAGCCGGGGAGGTTTCGCATTTTACCTTTAACCGGGGACTCATTACTGACCCTGAATGGAACACGGCTGCCGCCCGGATTGCCCAGCGTTCGAAGGCCTCGGTCCTGCCGATTTTTATCGAAGGCCAGAACAGCAGTATGTTTCATGTACTGGGTTTGCTGCACCCACGCCTCCGCACGGCCTTGCTGGCCCGTGAATTTGTTAAAAAAACCAACTCATTCCTGACCTTCACGATTGGCAGGCCGGTTTCGCCAAAACGGGTTGCCACCTTTCCAAACCCGGTTGAACTGACCGAGTATTTGCGTTCGCGGACCTACGTGCTGGGTTGTGAAGCGGCGGAAAAAACGGCTCCGGCCACCTGGGATTTGACCCGATTTCGGAAACGAAGCCAAAAGCCGGTGTTGGATGCACAACCGCCGCAGGTGTTGCAGGCTGAGATTGAACAGCTCCCGGCCACGACGCTGCTGGCCGAGCAGGGGGAATTCATGGCTTTTGCTGCACCGGCCCGCCGGATTCCAACAGTCCTTCAGGAAATCGGGCGGTTGCGTGAAATCACCTTCCGGGCCACCGGCGAAGGCACCGGCAAGGCCACCGACCTGGACTGGTACGACCAATATTACCTTCATTTATTCATCTGGAATCAGGCCGAACGGCAGGTGGTGGGAGCCTATCGGGTGGGCAAAACCGATGAACTGCTGGCGCAGCATGGCAAAAATGGGCTCTACACCAATTCTCTGTTCCGCTTCAAACATCCCTTTTTTGACCGGATGAACCCGGCTCTGGAACTGGGACGGTCCTTTGTGCGCGGCGAATATCAGAAAACATTCGCGCCGTTGCTCCTGTTGTGGAAGGGCATTGGGTCATTGGTGGCCCGTGAGCCCAAATACAAAACCCTTTTTGGACCGGTCAGTATCAGCCGCGATTACTCCGCTCATTCCCAACAATTGCTGGTTTCATTTCTCAGAATGAACCGGCTGGATATGGAACTGGCTCCATTGGTTCAATCCAAAACACCCTTTCGCACTCCAGGTGGGACACATTTCGACCTGGTTCGGGCCTGCCGTAGCGTCACCAGTCTGGAAGACCTGTCGGCTCTGATTACGGAACTTGAATCGGACCGGAAAGGCATTCCGGTTTTGCTGAAACAATATCTTAAACTGGGCGGGAAAATTCTGGCGTTTAATGTGGATACTCATTTCAACGATGCGCTGGATGCCTTGATTTATGTGGATTTGACCCATACCGAACGCCCGGTTCTGGAACGCTACATGGGCAGGGAAGGGGCTCAAACCTTTCTGGCCGCCCACGAGGCAGAACTTACCCGGACACCGCCTGAATAAAATCGTCAACAAAATTGATAGGCAACGAGAAATGGCCCTGGTCGGGCAGAATGGTAATCCGGCTGTGCGGAATCCGGGCAGCCACCCGGCGACTGAAATCGGCGGGCAGGGTGAAATCACGTTCTCCATGCCAGAGGAAAACCTGGGTCTGAATTTCCTCCAGGGAAAATCCCCAATCGTTTCCAAACAGAATCAAATCGCGGGCTGCGCCTTGGCCGCCCTGCCGCACGGCTTCGCGCAGCGATTCGGTCATGGTGGCAAAAACCTGGGGCTGGGCCAAAACCTCCTGGTCCGGTGGGGAAGAGGTGCGGGCAATCACCGAAAAGGCTTTATCCGGATGCCGGACCAGCACCCGTGCGGTCTGGCGGCAGATAACCTCGCCCAGGCCCGGAAACTGTCGGTGCAGGGTCAGAAAGAACCGGGGCAACGCTTTGATGCCTTTGAGGTACCGGGCCTGCTCCAGCGGAGCCATGCCACACACCAGTCCGACAGCTTGCAACCGGTCAGCCAGGCGCAAGGCGCAAACGGAAGCATAAGGCGCACCGCCCGAAACTCCAATAATCGAGAAACGGTCCAGTTCCAACCGGTCAGCCAGTTCTGCAACCCGTTCCGGCCAGTCCAGCATGCGCCGGTTGGGTTCAAACTCGGATAACCCAAAGCCGGGCCGGTCCACGGCAAGCACCCGCACCCGCCGGCGGAGCGCGCTGGTGTGAGTCAAGGCGGCTTCGAGGCGGGAGCCGGGCAAACCGTGAAAGTAAAAAACCGGAAACCCAGCCGGGTCGCCAAATTCAGCCCAGCCCAGCCGTCGCCCCGAAGCCAGCCTGAACGTCTGGTTTCTCTCCGGCAAAGACAGGTCCGGGGGATTTGTCGCTGCCTGCTTCATCCTTCATCCTTTCGGTGGCCTGCCTGTTTTGCCCGACCATTCACAACTGATGTCAGAAGTCAGCCGTTGCAATGCCTTTTCCTTCCAGGTAGGCAAAATATCCGTCACCACCTTCGCCACATTCCAAATCATTGTACCCATATTCCAGTTCAACCTCATCGCTGCCATAAATATGACTGGCCGTGACCTTATCGCCCCGTCGAACCAGTTCACCGGTCAGGGGCAGCACCGGTATGGCCTCCCAGTTCACCTGTACCTGGGCAGAGAGGGTAAATTTTTCAGTACACACCACCTCCCGGTCCACGCCTACGGGGTTAGCCTCCTCATCCAGTGAAAAAGAAATACTACCAGGGCCGCTGACCGTGATAAACGGCAGCAAATTGAGGCGTTGCGCCTCCTGGCCATTGATAAAGGTGATGAGGTTGACAGCCTGTCCATAACCGTAAAGCAATCCCAACCCTTCTTCAAAATCAATCATGAGGTCCAGGTCCAGAATTTGCCTGATAAGGTCCAGCCTGGGGTAAACAAAAAAGAGACCTTTGCGGGCACCGCCGGGCAGAACTGAAAGTTCAAGCAAGTAAAAGCTTTTCATGAGAGCTCAAACCACCTTTTCGAAAAATTTGATGTATGCACGGGATGGAACACACCCGCCACTTGAACCCGCCTGGAAAAAACGGTTGTGCAATCACCCAATCGGAACTAAAAGACCGACACGCAATTTTTTTCCTGAGCAGAAATCACCTATGTCAAAAAGTCGAATTGAAGTTTTCCGCACCATGGTTGAAAAGAATCCCAACGACGTGATGGTTTGGTACGGGTTGGCAAATGAGTATTTGAAACAGGAACAGTTTGCCGAAGCCGTGGAAGCCCTGCGCCAAACCCTCCGGCTCAATCCGGACTATACGGCAGCCTATCAGATGCTCGGTTCGGCCTTGCAGAATCTGGGCGATGAGGCGGAAGCCGTCCGAATTTGGCAGGAAGGGATTGAGACCGCCAACCGGACCGGGGCCTGGAAAGCACGGCAACATATGGAATCCCTGCTCAACCAAACCAAATCCGGCGGATTCTGTTCCTAACCCGGCCTCAAAAGAAAATATCAACGTAGTCGGTGGTGTCGTTGCAGGTTTGCATTTGCTGCAACCGCCAGTATTTCCGGTTGCCCGTGATGATAAAGGTCATTTCCCCTTCGCGGACGCAGGGCGTGTCATAGATTTCCTTGCACTGGATAACGATTTTCCCTTTGAAGGTAAACCGGCGGCTTTCAACTTTGGTGATGATTCCATCCATTGTCAGAAAATCGCTGGAGTTCGGCAGTCGTTGTTCCCCTTTGATGGAAAGCAATCCATTTTTTTCCGTGATGAGGGCACTGCCAAACCGGTCCCAGCTAATCCATTGAACGGAAAAGCGGTGTTTGCCCAAAAGTTTGGTTTTGGCGGTTTCATCCGCCACCAGGGTTTTTTCCTGACCCGAAACCGGCTGGGCCAGGAGGGTCAGGGAACAACTGCAGAGCAGGACCCCCAACAATAAACGGGTGTACCAATGAGACATGCGAAAGGCTCCTTAAAAGGGGAATTTCCGACAAAGGATTGGCAAATCCGAAGGCGGTGACAGGCAGTCACGGTTCGGATTTTAACGTATATTCAAACCCATTTTGAGGGTTGGATGATGAGCGAACGTAACACAGCACTGGTTATTTTTGTCTATGGAACGTTGCTCCGAGGCGAGTCAAACCACCATTTATTGGCGGAGGCTGAGTTTCTGGGATGCGATGCCCTGCCGAAAACCTGGCTTTGCACGAATGGCCGCTATCCGGCCATCCGGCGGGGCTATGGGGTGACGAGCGGGGAGACGTACCTTGTGACCGAGGCTGTTTTAGCAGCGCTTGATGCTCTGGAAGACCACCCGTTTTTGTACCAGCGCCGGATTGTCCGTCTGGCCAGTCGGCAGACGGCCTGGGTCTATTTTGGCAATCAAATCCTGATGCAGAAAATGTGGTTGATACCTTCCGGTAACTGGCGGGTTAAGAATTGAGAGTTGAGAATTGAGAACCCAGAAGGGGGTTCCCGTTTCGCATGTTGAAATGCGGGTCAGACTTCATCCGTCATTGGCACACCGCCAGCAATGAAAACAGGCTCAGTCCTCAGTCCTCAGTCCTCAGTCCTGGATTTTCTCCTCAGTTCTCAGTCCTATTTTCCGGTCAGACTTCATGCGGCGGCGGCGCACCACCAGCCATGAAAACCGGCTCAGTCCTCAGTCCTCAGTCCTCAGTCCTGGATTTTCTCCTCAGTCCTCAGTCCTATTTTCCGGTCAGAAACATCAAAAACTGCATTCGGCGACAAGTCGCCGAGAAACAAAGCGGTGACAAGTCCCCGCACTCCAAAGTCCGCAGTCCTGTTTTCACGTCAGACTGCCATCGGCACGAGCATGTCCACCATGCGTTTGGGATTTTCAATTTCCTGGCGCTGCATCCAGTCTTGAGCCCGTTCAAGCAGAACCTGACCGGCACTGCCACCCAACAGTTGGCCCCGCCGATACTGGGCGGCGGTGGCGTGGAGCTTCATATCAGCCGCCTGAAAATGGATTTCGGCAGCTTCCAGCAACTCGATGGCGCGACTGGGTTGCCCCTGAGTCAGGGCGATACCGGCCCGAATAACTTCAGGAATGCCGCGACACCATTCCATTCGTTCCTTTTCAATCCGGATGGCGTCCCGCTCGGCTTCCTTCACATACAGGTGTTTTTTGGCCGGGTCGGTTTCGGTGGCCCAGGCGGAAAGCCCGCTGCGGGCGTGGAGGTAATGAAATTCAATCAGCAGCGTCTGGACTCGGAACAGGAGCGATTTGGAAAATTCCTTCCAGCGGACCGAAAGCTGTTCCCAGGCTCTTTGCCCGTTGCCGGCATACAATTCAATTTCAATCTGGGCCGCCAGGTAGAAGAAATGCTGGATGTGATGGCCGTGGCTGGTCCACTGGCGGATCCCGTCTTCGGTTTCCTGCCGTGCCTGTTCCATATTGTCGGCTGCCAGATAGGTCACATAACTGCTCCGCAAACGCAGTCCGGCCAGGGCATGCACATCACCCCGTTCGCGGGCGTCCTGGATGAGGGTGGCTGCATCGCGGGTCATCTGGCGCAAATCACCCAGGAAAAACATTGCCCGGAGGGCATAGTAGCGGGATGTGTTCAGTTCCCAGGTGACCCCTCTGCATTTGGGACGCAAAATGTCTTCCCCGGCATCAAACAGACTGATGGATTCCCGCCACCTTCCATTGTAGAAGGCAATCAATCCGGCTGTGACTTTGACCATGCCCAGCGAATACGGATGATTCACATGTTGGGCCATTGCCTCGGAGGCTTCGAGCAGTTTTTTGGTCCGGGCCAGACTCCGCCCGCCCGTCACAGAGGAACCTCCGGCAAACAGGTTCACCCCTCGTGAAATCCGGAAGGGTTCACCCAGTTTCAGCGCCGCCAGCAGATAACGGGTTTGAAATTCCGCCGAACGGATGTTGTCCACAAACACCAGCCCGGCGGCCACCGACCAGCAAATGTCGAGCCGGACCAGTTTCTCCGGTGGCACTTCGGATTCCTTGCGTTCAACAAAACCCAGGCCACGCAGACGAATCCAGAGGCGGCGCAGCAGCAATGAAATCATGGCACGGGTCGGGGTCGGAGCCAGTCGCAATCCAACGGAATGCAGCACCTGGTCAGTCAACCGCAATCCTTCGTCAATATGACCACTGGTGAGATACTGCTCGGCAGCCCGGCGGCGCAATTCCAGCGCCGTGGCTTTGGTTTCAGCCGATTCCGGCAAGGCTGCGGCTTTGAGATAGGTTTCGGCGGATTCGGCACCGCGTCCGGCATTGGCCTGGGCCTCGCCCAGCTTCACCAGTAGCGGGCGGCGGTCAGTGCCAGCCGGGCTTAATTCGAGTGCCATGCGATAGAGGCGAACCGCCCGGTCAAAGGCGGTGGCTTCGACCGACTGGTCGGCGGCAATCAGCGCATACTCAAAGGCTTTTACGGGATGGCGGCCATCCCGATAGTGAATTGCCAGCGTTTCGGGATCCGTCCCGCCATAGGCTTCCAGTTCCACCGCCAACCGCAGGTGATGGTGTTCCAGCCGTTCCGGCGCAAGGCCATTTTCCACGGCTTCGCGGATGCGGTCGTGATAGGGTTCGACTTCTTCGGTCTGGTTGGAGCGCCGGACCCGAATCAAATGCTGCGAGCGCAGCAGGGTCACGGCTGCCTGTTCGTCGCTGCCGATTTCCGCTGCCCGTTTGACCACCAGGCGTCCTACGGGCTGACCTGCGACAGCGGCAATTTCCAGTAATCGGCGGGCGGTTTCGGGCAGTTCCGCCACCCGTTCGCGGATGATGGCGTCAAGGGTTTCACGGGCACCGCCGCCAGTGCTCATGTCATGGGTTTGGGCATGGCGGGCCAGTTCGTTAAGGAAAAAGGGGCTGCCGGCAGCTTCGCGGACGATGGCCTCGGCCCGCTCGGCGGTACCGGGGATATCACCCAAAATGGCAAAAACCAGTTTGCGGGCGTCTTCGGTGGAAAGCTCGCCCACCTGAACTTCACGGACCGGTGCGGCAACCAGAGTTTTGTCTTGCAGCTTGGCCAAAAAAATGGTGAGAAACTGGCTGGTGGCCGCTTCATCGGTACGGTACCCGGCCACCAGCAAGAGCGGCGGCGGGTCCGGCGGACGGCTGATTTCCATCAGGAGCGCCGCGCTGTCCACGTCGCCCCATTGCAAATCGTCAATATGAATCACCAGCGGCGCATGGGTGGCCAGTTCGGTCAGGAGCTGGCGCAAGGCCCCAAACGCCCGTCGCCGGAGTTCCTGCGAATCCGGCAGCTCCAGCGGCGTGTCACCGGCCACGGTCATGGCCACTTGCTGCAATACCGGGAACAGCTTGGCCAAATAGGGCAAATCCGGCGGCAGATTGAGTGGAACCTCTTTGGCCAGCATGGTTTTCAAACGGCGACTGAGCACGTCAACAATGCTGTCAAACGCTTTATAAGGCACTGACTCCTGTTCGTAGCACCGCCCCGAAAGTACCATTGGCTGGGGTGTGCGGCTTTTGATTTCACTTAGAAAACAATCAACCAACACGCTTTTTCCCATCCCGGAATTCCCATGAACCAGCGCAATGCCCGGTTGGTTTTGAGCTGCTTCATAGCTTTCCAACAAATCCTTGAGCTGGCGGCTGCGGCCTACCAAGGGAATGGCATGTTCAGCTTCAGCGCGGCTGCGGGAACGCTGGCTGCCATCGGAAAGCGTCAACTGCTCCAGCACCTGCATGGCGGTCAGTCGCTGGGCTGGATTGCGCTGGAGCAGGTTGCAGCACAGGTCATTGAGGTCGTCGGGAATCTGCGGAGCCAGTCGCTTGGGCGGGGTAAAATCCCCCAGGTGTTTCTGGCGGATAATCGAATATAAATCACCCCGAAAAACAACATGCCCGGTCAGGGCTTCATAGAGCATGACACCAATGCTGTACATATCGCTGGCTGGGGTCAGTTCTTCACCGGTGGCCTGTTCGGGTGACATGTAGGCAGGGGTTCCGACGATTTCCTGCCCGCCGGTTTCGGCATGTTCTTTCAACTCCGCCACCAATCCAAAATCCAAAATCACCACCCGCCCGTCATGGGTGACCAATACATTTGAGGGCTTCAAATCGCGGTGCAGCTTCCCCAGGTCGTGCAGGGCTTTGACACCTGCGGTCAACTGCCGCAACGAATCCCGCAGGCGGGTTTCATCAAATGAATGGTTGAGATTGACTGAAACAGAAGGGAAGAAGCCGGATTTTCCATCTGACCCCAGGGAGCGTTCGAAGGTGGCCGGGTCCACCGTGGGGTCTTCCGATGAATCAGTGGAGGAGCTGCCGGAAGACCGGATGAACATCTGAATGTCGCTGGTCGGCTGCTCGCTCAGTTCATCCTGGGGAAACATTGAATAAGCTTTGGGCAGCGGTACGGTGGGGAGGTCCGCTGCCGATTTGCCGGCGGTGGGGGCGACCAGAATGGTGGTCGTGTCTGCGTCTGGTCCGGAAGGTGAGCCGACCACGAATTTTTGAAAATCCATGCCTTCCACCATCTCCATGGTGAAAAACCATTGCTCCCCGTCGGCTTGCAGTTCATACAGCGTCACCAGATTGGGATGCACCAGATTGGTCAGATTGCGGAATTCCTGCTTGAACAAATAGAGCGGAGAGGATTCCGCCTGCCGCAATACCTTGAGGGCCACAACGCTTTCCCGTTCCCGGTCATAGGCTTCGTACACGACGCCAAATGCGCCGCCTCCGAGCTTGCGGCGAATTTCAAAACGTTCGGTTCCGGAGAAAACCTCGTGATTGACAGGCATTCGGTTTGCTACTGACACAATCTTGGGATCGTAACCAATGATTCATCGGTCATGTGCAATGTGCGCTTGGCCATTTTGGAACCCGAAAAAAGCATGACGCTCTCCAAAATCCACCATTTGGACAGAACCCCATGCTCGCCACCAATCTTTTCAATCTGACAAACCGCAAATGGCAAACCGCAAATGGCAAATGGCAAATGATTTGAGAAGGTGCGCCCATTATGCCCGGAAGGGGCGAAGGCTTCAACATCTTTCCAGGACTGAGGACTGAGGCCTGAGGACTGAGACTCAAGGACTGAGGGCTGAAAGAAAGCCTCTGCGAATCATGGTTTTGCAGTCTGGTTTTGATTGATTTTGTTGTCAGGCTGAAGGTGTTGAACGGAATGCTTCATTTCCCACAAGGTAAAAACTCCGTCCTCCGTCCTCCGTCTTCCGTCCTTGAGTTTCAGTTCTCAGTCCCTGGTTTTGTCCTCAATCCTGAAAAATGGTCTTCACCCCCGTTTCCGCACCTCCTGTCACTTTTTCTGTCCGTTTCATCACATTGTTTTGTTATTTTTTAATTTCTAATGTATTTATTTTACTGCCAACGCAGCTTATAGTTGCTTTCAATTTCTTTTCATTGGACCTTGTAAGTGGGTGCCCTCTTGGCGGTTTTCCTTCCGCCAAGAGGGCTTTTTTTGTTCTTCAAGGTTTTTCTTGCCTGGCTGTACCTTCATTTTCAATGGTTTACAGTTGATCTCCGCACTCCTCCACCCTGCCTTTTTACCCAAATTTCCATTGCTCTAAAAATCCGGAGAAAAAAATCAATTGTTTTATTTTTTTGAAGATTGTTCAAAAAATAGAATTTTAATTGATATTTTTGGGTATTTATTCATGTAATTTTTGGCATATTTTTTGCTTATTTTTTACAAGAAATTTTCGTTTTTTCGGAGCGCATTTGAAACTGGAACTCACTGCCTGGAAGCACCATCCACGGGTTGCAGCCAGACCTGCACTCCATAACGGAAACCGACAATTTTTCAAACAAACCAAAATCATGAAGGAGGCAAACCATGCGCAAACCGATTCAGTATGTTTGGTTGGTCGCTGTGTTTCTGCTTGTTTCAGCCGTTTCAGCGGTGGCCCAGACCACAGACGGCGGAATGAACGGAAAGATCACAGACGATTCAGGCGCAACGATTGCCGGTGCCTCGGTCAAAGTGACCAGCAGGGACACCGGCCAGTCGTTTAACGCCACAACCGACGGCCAAGGCCAGTTTCGGTTAAATTATCTGCCCGTCGGACGCTACAAGGTGAAAGTTGAAGCCAGCGGTTTCAAAACCACCGAAGCTGATGACATCGCCGTTTCACTCAATCAGGTGATTGATGTCGCGGTCACACTCAAACCCGGTGAAGTCAGTGAGGTCGTCACCGTCGAAGGTGGTGACGTGCTGGTGGACACCACCCACTCCACGCTGGCCAATACCTTTGAAGCAAGGAAGGTGGTCGAACTTCCGAGTTTCAATAATTCCCAACTGGAACTGGCGTTGCTCGCCCCGAACATCACCTCGCAGGCAGGCGGCACGGCGGGTGAAGGTGGTTCGGTCGGTGGAAACCGGCCTCGCAACAACAGCTTTAATCTGGACGGGGTGGACAACAACGACACGATTCAGACCGGGCACGTGATTGACGTGATTCCTGAAGCGGTGGCGGAGTTTACACTGTTGACCAATCAATACACGGCAGAATTCGGACATTCATCAGCCGGTCAGTTCAACACCATCACCAAATCAGGCTCAAACGAATTCCACGGTGGTGCCACCTGGATTAACAACAACAAAAATTTCAACGCTCTGAGCCATCTCACGAAAGAAGCCATTTCGCGGGGTGACCTGCCGGACCGTCGCCCCCGGTTTGACTACAACCGGCTGGCAGGCTATCTGGGTGGACCGATTATCAAGAACAAACTGTTCTTTTTCGGTGCCTATCAGTATGACACGACCGGCACCGCCGGGACGGCTTCGAGCTTTCTCACGCCGACAGCGGACGGCTTTTCCCGTTTGGCCGGGGTCAAGGGTGTCAGTCCCTATACCCTTGGAATTTTGCGCCAATTCACAATTCCTGCTTCAGTTGCCTCCGATACAGTAATGGTGGGTGGCGCAGCCATACCGGTGGGAACCGTCAACTTCCTCAACCCGGATTTCAAAGCCAATCATACGTTCAACATCAACGTTGACCAGGCACTTGGCTCAGACCAGCTCCGGTATCGCTATAACTACGCCAAGAGCACCAAACCCAACAACGGCGACGGCAATCCGCTCTTTAACGGTTCGTTCACGCAACTGAACCAATTGGCCTCGGTGTCCTACATCAAGAGCCTGACTCCGGGGCTGGTGAATGAATTTCGCATCGCCTACCGCCGGAAAAACAACTTCTTCGGCGTTCCCAGCCAGTTTGCCAATTTCCCCAACCTCAACTTTGACGACCTGGGCTATACCTTCGGCCCGCAGGGTGAATCGCCGCAGGGTGAAGTCACGAATTCCTATCAGTACGTGGACAACCTGACCTGGATTAAAGGTCGCCATCAGTTCAAGTTCGGGGTGGAATTCGGGAACGTGATTTCGGCCAATTCCTTCCTGCCACGCGGACGGGGCGAATACGACTATTCGACGCTGGAAGAATTCCTCTTTGACCAGAAACCAACCGGATTCAACGGCGCGCTCAAGGGCGTTGGCACGGCGGCTTTTGCGGCCAACCGGAAGAACCTGTACTGGTTTGTACAGGATGACATCCGGGTGTCCTCCAGCTTCACGCTCAACCTGGGATTGCGGTACGAATACTATTCGATTTTCCGGGATGAAAAACTGCAAGCGCTCAACAGCATTGCCAGCGTGCCGGGCGTCATCAATTTTGGCGTGCCCAAGACGGACAAAAACAACTTTGCTCCGCGCCTGGGCTTTGCCTGGTCGCCGACCTTTGAAAACCGCGTCGGCAAACTCATCTTTGGCGATGGAAATAACAAAGCCGCGCTCCGGGGCGGGTTTGGCGTTTCCTATGATATTGCGTATGGAAACCTGGGTACCCTCCAGTTGCCACCGCAATTCCAGCAGGAAATTGACGCCAGCGCCGCCGATGGCGGTGTCTATGGAACGGCGAAAAACTTCCTCCAAAACGGTGGAATCGGCAATACGCCGTTGCCGCCCAACACGGTGGCCGATGCCCGTGGAGCCACCTCTTCCTTTATTCCGGACCGGGTGTTGCCTTACACCATGAGCTGGTCCCTTGAACTGCAACGGCAGTTGAACAAGGATTTCGGCCTGACGGTGCGGTATTTAGGTACCCGTGGAGTCAAACAAATCGCTCAGGTTCGCCTGAATGGCGGGATTGTTCCGTTCCAGGCGGCGGGTTTCAGCCTGCCGACCTACCTCAATGCCTCGCAGGTGCCGGACCTCAAGACCCGTGACGGCATGCACACGCTCAACGAATTGCAGGCGTTCCAACGGACCAATTTGGGTGATGAATTCCAAGGAACCGTAACCACGTTCCTGCCGGTGGGCAGTTCGACTTATCATGCCGGCTCGGTGGAACTCAACAAGCGGTTTTCACGTGGCTACACGATGAGTGCCGCCTACACCTTCAGCAAGACGATTGACTTTGGAACGAACGACCTCTTCACCAGCTTCATCAACCCGCGCCGCGCACAAGATGGCTTCCATCTGGGCGACATGCGCGGACTTTCGGCCCTGGACCGTCCACATCGGTTTGTGACCTCGGCCATTTGGGAACTGCCCTGGTTCCGCAACGATTCCAATCGCTGGCGCAAAGCCCTGTTGGGCGGGTTCCAGCTCAACGTGATTTACACGGCTGAAAGTGGTCAGCCCTTTACGCCGTTGAGTGCCACCGACAGCAACCTCAACTTTGACACCGCCGGTGACCGGACCGTTTTCAATGCCAGCGGGGTGAAGGGAACGGGAAGTGGTGTTACGCCAGTGCGGAATTCCAAAGGGCAAACCGTCGGCTACCTGGCCATCAACGGCAATGCCCAATACATCCAGGCCGGTCGCGGCGTGATTGCCACCGCCGGTGCCAATACCCTGCGTTCGCCGGGAATCAACAACTTTGACATTTCAATTTTCAAGGATTTCGTCATCCGCGAAGGCATCCGGATTCAATTCCGGACTGAAATGTTCAACGCTTTCAACCATGAACAACTCACCGTCGGCAACGGCAGCGTGATTGACCCGGACAGCATTGGCCAGACCAACGCCACCAATCTGTCTTATGCCAACGTCGCCAGCCCGACCTTTAACAATGCCCGAATCTATTCTGGTCGCCCGCGCGGCATCCAGTTTGGGCTGAAGATTATCTTCTAGGGCCTAGGGCCTAGGGTCTAGGGTCTAGGGTCTAGGGTCTAGGGTCTGGGGTTTTGAAACACATAAACCCTGAACCCTGAACCCTGAACCCTGAACCCTGAACCCTGCTTTGTAACCTCCTGCTTACACGTTCCCGCCTCCCGTTAGACTTCCGCAACCTGTCAGTAACCTTGATGAAGGGTTTCCAGCCTATCCTTTGTGTCTCCGAATGGTCAGTTGCTTTTCAAAGCTGCTGAATCCGAATTCAACACAGAGGTGCTATGAGAAAATCCGAAAGAAGAAAAAAAATACTGAGTCTGGTCCTGTTCTGCCTGATGGAAAGCAGGTCTGACATCACCTGGGCTGCTCCGCCAACGGGACAGGATGGCCCCCAGGCAACTGCCGTCATAACTCTTGATGCAAATGGAACCGGCAAACTCCAGGAGGAGTTGCGAACCCTGCTTCAGGAATTGACTGTCTGGCAGGCACGGCTGATGCCAGCCGATGGGAATTCCGCGCCGGGTCTGGACCGGATTCGCCAACCGTATGCGGAGTATTCAGCCCTATACACAGAACTTTCCCAGAAACTGAAGCAGTCACAGGAAAAGCTGGCAACCGTATATTCCCAACTGGAGTGGATGTACAAAAATGCCCCCACCGACTCACAGTATCCGGCGTTGCACCGGGCTTACTATGACTGTGTCCAGCTTCATACCCAGCTTTTCGAAATCTTTGGCAAACTGTCCCGACCCGAACAAACCCGTAACCAGACAGCTTCTTTTCGGAATTCAAAGCTGGTTGCCCGGCTCCAGACAATCGTTCCAGGTTCTCCTGCGGAACCGGAATTCAGTGTCCGGAAAGCGGATAAAATCATCTTTGTCGGGAATTACAACGAAGCCGAATTGTATCTGATACTGGAAGGGGAATCCGCTTTTTATGTGGTGACCGTCTGCCCCGCACCTGCCACGGGACCGGCAGATTGTCAGGAACTGACCCGCAGTTCCGTTTTTTCGGCGGAAGGCATTGAAAACAATTCAGCCCATCAACACCTGGAGCGTATTTTGACCGAGCACCTGCACCGGATTTCCCTGGCGGACGAAGAACGGAAATCCTTGCTCAACCTGCTTTCGATTGCCAGGAGCTACGCCACGCCACAGGAATAGAAACCAACGGCGCGATGAAACAAATCGCGCCACTTTTTGGTCAAACCGGGCATCCCTGAAACTGAGAAACTTTTCCTTGTAACCAATTCCAAGATAAGAGGTTGGTTGAAGTGTTGGAACTCCAACACTTTTGTATTTGCAAGCTGTCGGAGCAACTCAGTTTGCAGTTGTTGAGTTTCAATCCTCAGTCTTTAATTGGTTTGTGAACTGGTCAGGGAAACTTCGGAGATGTCCACCCGGCAGGTCCAGTGATTGTAATGGCGGCGCTGCTGCACGTCGTACTGCTGTAAAATCAAATCGAATTCAAAAGCCGGATTGCAGCCCGAATATTCAAAGGCTTCAACCAATTGCCAGAGGTTTTCGCTTTCATCCCAAAACGGAGCCGGGTAGCTGCGTTTGGCCTGGGAAAAAAAACGCTCGATGCCTTCCACCGGAGTCATCACATCCATCGTCATATTTTTATTTCCTTTTCTTGATTTCCTGTGGTTTGTCAAACCGCCTTCAGGTTGCGGATATTCACCACAGGCTGCCAAACAAGGATTGCGCCAGCATAACCGGGATGTTGCGGAAGTCTTACACTTTGGGGAAAAGAGAATATCTCTGCTGTCAATTTTTCTCTTCTTCCTTCAAACTGGTGGTGATGGGCGGGCGTGAAATGACCACAGTGGCTGCGGTTTCCACCTCGGATTGGGTGGAAATGGCGGGGGTGGAACTGGGTGTGCGGGGGGTAATGATGCCGGTGGGAAGGTTTGACGTGT
Source organism: Blastocatellia bacterium (assembly GCA_019695185.1). Taxonomy (GTDB): domain Bacteria; phylum Acidobacteriota; class Blastocatellia; order Chloracidobacteriales; family Chloracidobacteriaceae; genus JAIBAN01. Next base: position 21,768 of record JAIBAN010000053.1, read on the forward strand.
CAACCGGCTGACTTGGTTTGACAAAGGCGGGTTCGGGTTCCGCTCCCATAAATGGGCGGGCGGCTTCCTCCAACTGTTCGGCAAATTCCCTGGCGGTGGGGCGTTCATCCGGTTTTTTGGCCAGAGTTCGGGCCAGGATGGCTGCCACGGTTTCGGGGACTTCCGGAGCAAAGTCGCACACACTGGGGGGAATCTGGTTGAGGTGGTCCAGGACAATCGCAATCACATCGCCTTCGGGTGCCGGAAACGGGGTTCTTCCGGCGAGCATTTCAAACACCATCACACCCAGACTGTAAACATCCGACCGACCGTCATAAGGCTCGTTTCGCAGTCGTTCGGGGGCCATGTAGGTCGGCGTCCCGATAATTCCGCCGGTGGCCGTCAGATTCCGCTGGCTGGGTGTGTCTTCGCCCAGAAATTTGGCAATCCCAAAATCCACGACTTTGACCGTTTCCCCTTCCGGAGTCTGGTTGAGAAAAATATTCGCCGGTTTGATGTCCCGGTGAACAATTCCCAGCCGGTGGGCTTCGGCCAAGGCCAGACAGACGGCTTCGGTAATCGTGACAACGCGGCGCAGGGAAAGTCGGTAACAGTGCTGCAATTCTTCACTGAGCGAGTGTCCCTGGAGGAGTTCCATCACCAGATAGGCGATGCCTTCAGTCGAAATGCCCGAATCCAGCACGGAAATCGCATTCGGATGTTTGATACGGGCGGCGGAAATTCCCTCCAGGCGGAACCGCTCCACGGCATCCGCCGAATCGTTGCCGGGAGCCGGGCGAAAAACTTTTACCGCCACGGGAATATTGAGCACCAGATGGCAGGCCCGAAAGACTGCCCCGAACCCGCCGCTGCCGATTTTTTCCTCCAACCGGTATTTGCCATCCAATACTGTGCCCGGAAGGGCTTCGGCCAGGGCCGAGAAAATCCGGTCCGCCTGTTGTTGCGAGGCAATCAACTCGCGGTTCTGCCGCTCCGTTTCAGCCTGTAACCGGCGGGTCCGTTCCAGCGCTTCAGCCAGTTCCTCGTTTTTCTTTTTGATGGCGGCTTCGGCTTCAGCCCGCTGGCGGTTTTCCGCCTCAATGGCCTGGGCCTGGATTTCCGCCGCCAGCGCTTTGGCTTCGGCAGCTTCGGTTTGCAGACGGGCTTCCTGCAAACTGGCCTGGACCCGTAAGCGATGGGCCTGAAAGCGGAGTCCGCTCAGAATTGCCCCCACGGCGCTGACAGCCACCAATGCGGCAAACCAGCCGGTCTGGTAAAAGCGGGGCTGAATGGTAAAGGTCAGAATTTGCCCGGTTTCATTCCAAATGCCGTCATTGTTGCAGGCTTTGACATGAAACCGATAGGTTTTGGGCGGAAGGTTGGTGTAATAGGCTGACCGCCGGGTGGTCAACCCTCCCCAGGTTTTGTCGTAACCTTCGAGCCAATAGCGGAATTGAACTTTTTCAGGAATCAGAAAACTGAGCCCGGCATAGTGAATTTCAATTTTGTCCGAACCGGAGGGCAGGGAAATGTTCGCCTGCGGTTCGGCTGGCTGTCCGTCAACCACCAACCGCTCAATGGCGACGGGCGGGATTTTCCGGTTGAGGTCTTCGCCTTCCCTGGGGTCAAACACTGACACCCCTTTGACGGTTGGGAACCACAGTCTGCCGTCGCGGCTTTTCCACCCAGCCGGTTGGGTATTGCCGCTGCATTGCCGGCTTTTGAGCCCGTCACCTGGGCCATACAGGGTACAGGTCAGACTTTTCACCCGGTGTTGCACAACATCGTTGCACATCTGGCGCGGGATACTGAACACACCTTTGTTGCAGGTCAGCCAGAAGCGGCCTGTATCGTCTTCCAGGATGTGAAAAATGGCATCATGAAAGAGCCCGTCCCGGATGGTCAAAACCGCAAACCGGCCATTTTCGATGCGGTTCAGCCCGGCTGAAGTTCCCACCCAGAGACAGCCCTCGGCGTCTTCATAGATGGTAAACACATTGTCGTTGGAAAGCCCTTCGGTTGTGTGAAAAACGGTGAATTTGCCGTTTCGGAAACAGTTCAACCCGCTGTCGGTGCCAATCCACATCTGGCCGGACCGGTCTTCGTGAAAGGCTTTGACGATGTTGTTGGAAAGTCCGTCCTTGGTGCTGTACGTCGTAAAGACACCATCTTTGTACAGACTGAACCCGCCGCCATTGGTGCCAATCCAAAGTGTTCCCTGGCGGTCGGCATAAATGGCCCGGACCAGATTGTTGGCCAGCCCGTTTTTGTCGGTAAAGGTCTGAAACGTGCCGTTGTGAAAGCGGCAAATCCCGCCGCCGCCGGTGCCTACCCAGAGGTCGCCCGCCCGGTCTTCGCACAGTGACAGCACCAGATTGTGCGGCAATCCTTCTTTCGTCGTGTAGCCCGTGATTTTGCCGTCGCGGAGACAGTTGAGCCCGTTGGCCGTGCCAATCCAGACGTTACCCTGCGAATCCTCCAGAATGGTGCGGGTCAGGTTGTCGGTTAATCCCTGACTGGTGGAATAGCCCGAAAATTTTCCTTTTTTGAAACGAATCAGCCCGCCGTTGGTGCCCAGCCAGATACTGCCTTCGTGGTCTTCAGCGATACAAATCACCGAGTCGTTGGAAAGCCCCTCCTTGGAGGTGAACGAGGTCAGCCGTCCATCGCGCAACCAGTTGATGCCGCCCCCGTAGGTTCCAATCCAGAGATTTCCGTCGCGGTCTTCGTGAATGCCAAAGGCAAAATCATTGGACAACCCGTCTTTGGTGGTGAACCTGCCAAAGGTCCCGTCCCGGAACCAGGTCAATCCGCCGCCATTGGTCCCAATCCAGACGGTTCCCTTGGTGTCGCGGTAGAGCGTCCGAATTGAATTGTGGGAAAGACCGTCCGCCGTGGTGTAGGTCCGAAACCGGCCATCCTTGAAGGTTGAGACGCCCCGGTTGTTGGTGCCAATCCAGAGCGTGCCGGAAAGGTCTTCGCAAATGGAGGTGACGGAATCATCCGCCAGCCCGTCTTTGACCCGGAACGTTTGAAACTTTCCTTCCCGATAGCACGCCAGTCCGCCGCCGTTGGTGCCCACCCAGAGGTCATTGCGGCTGTCCAGATAAACTGCCACGACCGTGTTGTTGGGCAGCCCTTGGGCAGTGGTCAGGGTTTCCACCCGTCCTTGGTTAAAATGGATGAGCCCGCCGCCGTTGGTACCGGCCCACAGGCTGCCGTCTTTCCCTTCACAGAGGGACCAGATGCCGTTGTTGAGAATTTCAGGAACCGTTTGTTTGTCAAACACCTGAAACCGAACCCCGTCAAACCGAACCACACCTTCAAACGTCCCGAACCACAAATACCCGTCACGGGTCTGAAGCAGGGTGTTAATCGTGTTTTGCGGCAGTCCCTGCTCGATTTGCCAAACGTCCTGCAACAATTGTCGGGTGGGGTCAAGCGCCCAGCCCGGCAGGGAAAACCAGAGAAGAAAGACAATCTGGGCCACCAGCAATAAACAGGCAGAGGCAAAACTCTTCCTCACCGCAGAGGCGCAGAGGACCGCAGAGCCAGCGCAGAGTTTTTCCCGGATGGTCTCTGCGACACCTTTGCGGCTCTCTGCGCCTCTGCGATGAGGAAAGATAAGCAGCTTCATAAATTTGAGATTAACTGAAACAAGCAAGAACCAAGCATCAAAATCGGGTTGGACCAAACCTAATGTTATTCGTCCAGCTTCAACCCAAAGCGTTCGGCCATGCGGTAGAGCGTCCGCCGGTCAACTCCCAGAATTTCCGCCGCTCTGGTCCGGTTATGGTTGACCGCTTCCAGGACATGCAGCAGATAGCGGCGTTCCAACTCGTCGAGCGAAGGCAAATCGGCATACAGGGCGACCAGCGGCGACGGTGTGCGGCTGGCGCGGGCCCGGAGTTCCGGGGTTTGCAGCTTTGGTGACAAATCATCAGGTTGAATTTCCGTTCCCCGCGCATGAAGGGCGGCATATTCAACCGAGGCTTCGAGTTCCCGCACATTGCCGGGCCAGTCAAAAGAAACCAGGATGGCCAGGGCCGGTTCTGAGATTTTAAGCCGCTTCCCGACGTTTTTTGAAGCCAGTTGCAGAAACCGCTCAACCAGCAGCGGAATGTCACTGCGGCGCTCGCGCAGGGGCGGAACCTGGAGCGTAACCACACTCAGCCGGTAATAGAGGTCTTCCCGAAAGGTTCCGGCTTTGACTTCCTTTTCCAGGTCCCGATTGGTGGCGGCCAGCACACGAGCATCCACCTGCGTTGACTTGGCAGCACCCACCCGGCGGATTTCACCTTCCTGCAGGACCCGCAGCAGTTTTACCTGCATGGCCGGACTGGTTTCGCCGATTTCATCCAGAAACAACGTGCCATGCTGGGCTTCCTCCCACAGTCCTTTGCGGTCGCTGACCGCACCGGTAAAGGAGCCGCGCACATGGCCAAACAACTCGGCTTCCAGCAGTGTCTCGGTCAGCGCACCGCAATTGACCGCCACAAAGGGAAATTGGGCACGCGGGCTGTGTTTGTGAATGGCTCGTGCCACCAGTTCCTTGCCTGTGCCTGATTCCCCGACGATGAGGACGGTAGAACGGGCCGGAGCCACCCGCGCAATTTCCTTGTACAGCCCAATCATCACTGCCGAGCGTCCGACAAAGCCCGAACCTTCATAACTGGCCGGGAATTCTTCGGGTGGGGTTGCTTCAAGCGGACCCGATGACCGTTTGGATTGCTCCAGCGCGCGCCGGGCGGAGGCCACCACCTCGTCCACCTTGAACGGTTTGGAAATAAAATCCCAGGCTCCCTCGCGCGAGGCTTCAACGGCGGTTTCCAGCGTGCCAAAGCCGGTTACCAGAATCACCGGGCAGATATCCCGGAATTCCTGGAGGAGGTCGAGCCCCGTGGTTTTGGACTCCAGGTTAAGGTCGGAAATCACCAGGTCAAATTTGGTTCTTTTGGCCAATTCCAATGCCCGCTGCGGATTTTGGGCGGTTTCCACCCGCCAGTCCTGGTCGGCCAGAATTTCCTTGAGCAGTTCGCATGAGGCGGCATCGTCGTCAATAACCAGAATTCGGGACATAGGATTTAAGAAGGACTGAGGACTGAAGACTGAGGACTGAGTAAAACACGTAAACTGGATTTAGGTAAACTCAGAAAAGGACTTTCCAGTGGTTGAAAACCCCATGAATGCTTTTGACGGTATCCAAACATAAAAACTCAGTCCTCAGTCCTCAGTCCTTTGGTGGAATTGGCAGCCACAGGATAAACCGGGTTCCGGCTCCGGGAACGCTTTCGACTTCAATCTCACCCTGATGTTCGCGGATGACCTGCCGCACAATCACCAGGCCAAGGCCGGTTCCGCGTCCGATTTCCTTGGTTGTATAGAGCGGGTCAAAAATCCGCGAGCGGACTTCTTCCGTCATTCCTACCCCGCTGTCATGGATGGAAATCCGGACCATGGGGGTGGTTCCGTCACTTGTCTGCGAAACCGAAGTGGTGATTTGCAGGGTTCCGCTGTGGGGCATGGCGTCCAGGGCGTTGTTAATCAGGTTGAAAAAAACCTGCTGCAACCGGTCGGCATTCCCGTGAATTTCCGGCAGGTCTGAGGCCAACGTCGTTTCCAGTTTGACATTGTGGGATTCCAACGTCGGGGCAATCACCTCAAAAATCCGCAGGAGCAAGGCATTCATATCAAGCGGGGTGAAGGTTCCGAAATCGGTCCGGGTCCGGTCCAGCATCTGTCGGACGATGCGTTCAATCCGCTCAATCTGCACGCTGATGGTTTCCAGCCGTTGTTTGGTTTTGGGGTCACTGCTCGGCGTGGCCCGCAAGAGTTGGACGTGTCCGCTAATCAGATTGAGTGGCGTCCCGACTTCATGGGCGAATTGGGCCGCCATCTGGCCCGTGGCCGCCAGCCGTTCCAGTTCCGACAGGCGGCGGGTGGTGTTCCACAATTCCAGGTTGGCAAATTCCAGTTGCCGGTTCCGGTCCTGCAATTCGAGCGTTGCCTCGCGGACTTGTTCCTGCAAAATGAGTTTTTGCTTTTCCCGTTCTTCGGTCATGACCTTCAACCGTTTAATCATCTGGTTGAAATCATAGGTCAGGACACCCAGTTCATCATCGTTGCGGGCGGCGACTTCGAGGTTGAAATTGCCGGCTTTGACTGAGGCGGTGGCGTCGAGCAGCCGTTCAATCGGCTGGTAGACCAGTTGGCGAAACAGTTGATAGGTGGCCAGGGTAATCAACAAAACAGCGATAGCCGCCATGAGCACCGCCATTTTCTCAAGCTGGACGGCAACGGAAGGTGCGTCCTCCAGTTGGTCCACCAGTTCGACGGCACCGCTTAACCGTCCGTTGGAAACCACCGGAGCAAACACCCGATAGATGGAGGCATTGGTTCCCGGAGGACGAGGCTGGACTGTCCGGGAAGGCAGCCCTCCGCGCAGAGCCTGAACCGTTTCTTCCGGAATGGTTTCGGAGGGAGCGTCACCGGCCACGGCGACGCGCACAAACGTGCCTCCCACCCGTTCCCAGACTGCCACTGAAATCACGCCCACCCGGACCCGCTGGACGTATTTGGCTGCCTGTGCCAGTTGGTCCGGGTCATGTGGCATTTTGAGGCGTGAAATCTGTTCGGCAAAATTGACAGCCTGCAACTCTGACCGTACCCGTTGCTCCCGTCGCAACAACTCGGCGGTCTGTTGACTGATGACAATCAATGAAAACACCAGCACGGCAATCGTAATAGCCGAGGTGAGGAGGGTGGTTTTGGTGTGCAGCTTCATGTCAACAACTGGGAATTGAGAATTGAGAATTGAGGATTGAGGATTGAGGATTGAGGATTGAGGATTGAGGATTGCCGAGTCACCTCTTTGCCTTCTTGTTGTTGTCAATTCCGAATCCAGCCTTGTTGCCCGACAGAACCGATAGGAGATATGTCTCTCAATTCTCAATTCTCAATTCTCAATTCTCAAAAATCGTTTCCAGCACATTGGTCAGCTCCTCCAGGTCATAATTCCGGAACCGGGTTTTGAGTTCGGTGGCAACCTCTCCGTCAAAAGGCTCCAGTGCCTGGGCGACCGCACCGGCTTCCATCAGGTCGCCGACCTGGAGCGCCTCAAACAGGCGGCGGAGCAAACCCGGCGGCAGCGCGTTGAGCCGTTCAGAGGAAATCATTGGCAGGGCTTCGGGCTCCGGCATTGGTTTGCCCGTGACCCGGTTGACTCGGACAAACCGGACGCCCAGCAGGTCGCGGACTTTTTCAAAAAGGGTTTCGAACTGATAGGGCTTGGCCAGGAAATCATCGCCGCCGCATTGGCGGATGCGCGCCCGGTTGACGCCAAAGGTATCGGCTGAAACGGCGATAATTTTGGTTGGCTCGTGATGCTCAGACAGTACGACTTCAACGCTGGTGGGCAGAACGTCCACTCCCGCACCGGCTTCCAGCGCCCGGATGAGCCGCATGGCTTCATAGCCATCCAGCCCGCTCATGACCAAATCCATCAAAATCAGGTGGGGCCGGTGGCGCGCCCAGGCTTCCAGCGCACGTTTGCCATCCACGGCTTCGAAAACCTCAAAACCGGCGGATTTCAACAGCCGGCATAACAGGGCCCGGTTGTCATCCTGGTCGTCCACCACCAGCAGGCGATAGCGGGGCTGGCCCTCTTCCATGCCAATCACCGTTTGCTGTGGCTGAAAACCAAACTCACCGCTGGGAAGGGTGGGCAGGGGAATCCAGAAACTAAAGCTGGTACCCTGGTTGAGGCGGCTGCGCACGGTAATGTCACCACCCATCAGCCGGGCGTAGCTCCGGGAAATCGTCAGGCCCAGTCCGGTTCCCTCCTGGGGTTTGCGCTGGCGGTGGGAAAGCTGGACAAAGGGTTCGAAAAGCTGTTCCAGGGCTTCTTCGGGAATGCCGCAGCCAGTGTCCTCAATTTCAAAATGACACAGCTCGTTGTTGAGGGGTTTGACCCGCACGGTAATCCGCCCCGTGTCGGTGAATTTGAATGCGTTTCCCAAGAGGTTGATGAGAACCTGCCGCAGTTTGCCTTCGTCCCCGGTGACATAGTGGGGCAGGCGGTTGTCCAGCTCAACCACCAGTTCCAGGGTTTTGGCTTCGGCCTGAAACCGGAACATTTCGGCAATCCCGTTGACCAGTTGGGCCAAATCAAAGGGAGCTTCGGACAGGGTCAGTTTTCCGGCTTCGATTTTTGAAATCGAGAGCACATCATTGATGAGGCCGAGCAAATGTTCGCCGCTGCGGGTAATGATGTTGGCGGTTTCGCGGTGTTGCGGCGGCAGGGTGAAGTCGCGGGCCATCATTTGCGAAAACCCAATCACGGCATTGAGCGGGGTCCGCAGTTCGTGACTCATATTGGTCAGAAAGGCACTTTTGGCCCGGTTGGCCTCGGTGGCCTGTTTTTGTGAAACCTGCAACTGTGCCACCGTTTCAGCCAGTTCCTGCATGTGAGAGGCTTCGAGGTCGCGTAGCCGTTTCCGCTCCATTGAGGCATTGATGCGAGCCTGGAGCAACACTCGATTGAGCGGCAGCGGCAAATAATCGGTGGCTCCGAGTTCAATACTGCGGGCAATCAGTTCGACATCGTTCAGGGCGGAAATCACAATCACCGGCACATTCTGAAAAACATCATGCTGGCGCATGAATTCGAGCACTTCAAACCCGTTCATTTCCGGAATGTTGATGTCGAGCAGGAGCAGGTCGGCGGATTCCTGTTCCAGAATTTCCAGCGCCTGGCGACCCGTTTCCGCCGTGTGGACCTGATGCCCCTGATTTTTCAGAAAACGTTCCAGCAGGACCCGGTTGAACAGGTTGTCATCGGCAATCAAAATCGAACCACTGGTCGGGATGGGAAGGGTCTGGATGGATTCGAAAAGATGTTCGTCCGGTGCCGTCGCTGGCGGGGCTGGCGGCGGCTCGTCCGCCAGTTGCGAGAGGTTGATGATACTGTTGGTGAGGTTGATGAGGTCCTCAACCGCTGCCCGGATTTGCTGGAGGTCCGGAATCAGGGCTTTCTGCGCTTCAGCGGCGGCTTTTTCAATCAAAAGGTCGGAATAGCCGAAAATCACACTCAAGGGTGAGCGCAATTCCTGCCGGATGGTCCGCGCCACCTTTTCCAAATCAAGATGATGTTCCGGCAACTCAAGCACCGTGACATCCAGTATCGTATCCACATTCCCCAACATCCGGACTGCTGCTGCATGGATGGTTTGGAGGTCCGCCCCAAAAGCCGCCAAATCGTTTGCTTCAACATCCTCGATCAAAATTTCGGCATACCCGATGATGGAACACAACGGGGTCCGTAACTGATTGCGCATGGTCGAAAAGAATTTGGTCAACGGCGTTGGGGCCGGCATGGGAATCCTTTCCAAAGAAACGACAAGTCAGGGGAAGTAAGGTTTGGATGACTTTGTGAATATTGCCGCAGTTTCCGCTTTGGACCAAGAGGCGGAAAGGCAATTCACAACTTGATAAACGGCCTGACGGGGCGACATGCAGCACTTTTTCGCACATTCAGGAACCGGAACTCAACCCGGTTCTCCCCTTCAAGTCCTGGTTCAATGGCTGCCCGCCTTGAACCGAACTGCCTGGGTCACGACCTGCCGGGGTTGGGTCGGGTTGTTTTCGTCCAGCACCAGGACATCATGAATTCCATTTCCGGCACAGATTCCCAGTTCGGTCTGTTCGGCGGAGGAAACCATCAGCACCACCGGCAGAGAGGCAAATCCGGGGACCTCCTGAAGGTGACTGAGCAGCGTCGGAACGTCGGTTTCACCGGTTTGCAAACTGAGCAGCAGGCAGTCGAAAGTCATCTTTTGCAGCCACACCTGCAAATCCGAAAGGCAGGGATTCTCCAATATCAGAAAATGCCACTGCGGGTCTTCGGCGAAAGATTCCAAAACCCGTTGGCTGTGAGGTGCCCTGCACGCTGCCAACAACTTATAGGTAACTGCCATAGTTGCTTTTGAACCTGAATCGGGGAGCAATCGAGAATTGATGCCAGGAAGTACCCCATTATCACACGGAAGGTGCCGGGGTTGTCCAGTCCTGGTGAGGAAATGGGTTTTGAGTTTTGAGTTTTGAGTTTTGAGTTTTGAGTTTTGAGTTCCGCCTTCAGGCGGCAGGTTCGATGACAACCTTCAGGTTGTTATCCTGAAAAAAAGAAAAATCCAGCCGCGTAAACGCGGAACTCAAAACTGTCGCAAACGGTCCAAAATCTGATTGGCCCGGCTGCGGCGCGGAGCCGTGACGGGTTCCCCCTGCAAAAATCGCTGCAAATCCTCGGCCAGTGCCTGCATGCTCTGGTAACGCCGGTCCGGGTCTTTTTCCAGACATTTGAGGGTGATGGATTCAAGGGCTTCAGGGAGGGCCGGAACCCAGGCTCGTGGGGCCGTGGGCCGTTTGCGTCGGACAGAGGAGAGAATGTATTTCGCCGAAGCCCCCAGAAACGGCGGATGACCGGTCAAAAGCCGGTACAGAACCGCGCCCAGCCCATAGACATCGGTCCGTTCCGTAACCCGGTCTTCGTGCCCGCCTGCCTGTTCCGGCGACATATAGGCCGGAGTTCCCCGAATTACTTTGCGCATGGAGGGTTCCGGTTCAGAGCACAATTCCTGTGCCAGACCAAAATCCAACAGGTAAGACCAGAATGCACCGCCTTCTTTGCGCTCCACCAGAACGTTTGACGGCTTGAGGTCGCGGTGAACGATTCCTTGCCGGTGGGCTGCAATCAGGGCCTGGCACATTTGCAAAACCAGGATGACCTTGGTTTCCAGGGAAACCTCATCCGTAAAGGCTTGCAACGAAGGGCCGTCAATGAACTGCATGGCAATGTAGGGCATGCGCTGGATTTCACCCACTTCAAACACCCGACAGACCCCCGGATGGTCAATCCGGCTTTGGGCTTCGGCTTCCTGCAACAGCCGTTGCGGGTGGCGACCTCCTTCCGAACGAAGGAATTTCAGCGCCGCAATCCGGTTGGCCTGGGCATCCCAAACTTTATACACAACTCCCATCCCACCCTGCCCCAGCTTGGTCAAAAACTGGTACCGGTCCCAGGAATCAATCCGGAACAGGCCCTTTTCAGGGGTAATGGAATCATGCTTGAAGTGGGCCATTGCCGTTCCCCTTGAAACACCGGATTTCACGTTGTCACTTCACTTGGACTTTTTGGTCATCATGCGTTTTTGGAAGCGTTGCAGGTCAATTGCCGCCCGGACATGCTCGCCTTCGCCAATTTTTTCCTGTTCGTCAAAGGCTTCAACCCAAAAGGAAATGAGGTTTTCATTGACATCGGTGACTTTGGCGGAGGCGGTGACCTGGTGTCCCACCGGGGTTGCCGCCAGATGCCTGACATTGACCACGGCTCCCACCGAAACCCAGCCGGGCGGCAAAAAAGGCTGGATGGCCGCCGCCGCCGCAACCTCCATCAGGTAAATCATCATGGGCGTGCCGTAAACTTCCGGCATGTCATCGTGAAAATGGGCAACGGTCAACTCTCTGGTGACCTCGGTGGTTTGGGTGGCCGTGGCTCCCACCGGAATATTTTTGGTGGCGGTCATAGATTCCTTACCGAACAGGGATTGGGAAATTTGGAGTGCGGCGACTTGTCGCCGCTTTGGTTTTGGGCGACTTGTCGCCCAAATAGTGGATTTAGGCTTGGTCAGGTGGCGGTGACAAGTCACCGCACTCCAAAAAGAGTCCTCAGTCTTTGTAATGGCTTAATTCCATTTTGGCGATGGATTCGCGGTGAACTTCGTCCGGGCCGTCGGCCAGCCGGAGCGAACGGGCGGCAATCCAGGCATAGGCCAGGCCAAAATCATCGCTCACCCCGCCGCCGCCATGCGCCTGGATGGCCCGGTCAATCACATTCAATGCCATATTCGGAGCCACCACCTTAATCATGGCGATTTCGGCCTTGGCTTCTTTGTTTCCAGCCGCATCCATCAGGTAGGCGGCCTTGAGCGTGAGCAGCCGCGCCTGTTCGATTTCCATCCGTGAATTGGCAATGTCGGCCCGCACCGTCCCTTGTTCAGCCAGCGCTTTGCCAAAGGCAATCCGGGATTTGACCCGGCGGCACATGGACTGGAGCGAACGTTCCGCCAAACCAATCAACCGCATACAATGGTGAATCCGGCCCGGTCCAAGCCGTCCCTGGGCAATTTCAAAGCCGCGCCCTTCGCCCAGCAGCATATGGTTGGCCGGAACCCGGACATTTTCAAAGAGCACCTCGCCATGTCCATGCGGAGCATCGTCATAGCCGAAAACCGTCAGCATCCGTTTGATGTGAACGCCCGGCGCATCCAGCGGGACCAGAATCATGGACTGTTGCCGGTGTTTGGGGGCGTCGGGATTGCTCTTTCCCATGAAAATCGCCACTTTGCAGCGCGGGTCACCGGCTCCGGACGTCCACCACTTGCGCCCGTTCAGGACATATTCGTCACCGTCGCGGACAATTGATGCCTGGATGTTGGTGGCATCCGACGAAGCGACCTCCGGTTCGGTCATGGCAAAACAGGAGCGGATTTTTCCCTCCAGCAACGGCACCAGCCAGGTTTCCTTTTGCTCTGCCGAGCCATACCGGACCAACACTTCCATATTGCCCGTGTCCGGCGCGGAACAATTGAAAACCTCCGGAGCCCAGGGCGAGCGCCCCATGATTTCACAGAGCGGAGCATATTCCAGGTTGGTCAGCCCGGCCCCATACTCGCTTTCGGGCAGAAACAGGTTCCACAGCCCTGCGGCTTTGGCTTTTTCTTTCAAGCCTTCGAGGATTGAAATCGGCTGCCAGCGGTCGCCCGTATTGATTTCAGCCCAGATGGCCGGCTCGTTCGGGTAGATATGTTCATCCATAAACGCAAGCAACCGCTCGCGCAATTCTTTGACACGCGGAGATTCCGAAAAAATCATAAGCTCTTTACCCTTTGCCTTGTGTGTGAAGGAAGACTCACCATTGTCTTGCCGCCTCAGTCCTCAGTCCTCAGTCCTGGTTTCTTCCTCAGTCCTCAGTCCTCAGTCCTCAGTCCTGGTTTCTTCCTCAGTCCTCAGTCCTCAGTCCTCAGTCCTGGTTTCTTCCTCAGTCCTCAGTCCTCAGTCCTCAGTCCTGGTTTTGCCCTACCAGGCGGTTGCGCCGCCATCCACCACCAGAATCTGTCCGGTGACGTAATCAGCCGCCCGCGAGGCAAGAAACACGGCTGCCCCTTTGAGTTCGCCTTCGCGTCCGACCCGGCCCATCGGCGTGGCGGCTTCGATATGTTCCTGAGCGCGGCTGAGTACCGCTTCGGTCATGCGGGTGGGAAAAAATCCCGGCGCAATCGTGTTCACGCAAATGTTGTGGGGAGCCCATTTGACCGCCAAATCACGGGAAAAACTAATCAAGGCCCCCTTGCTGGTGCTGTAGCCAATGGCGTCGAGCGCATTGGAAGGTGAACCGGTCAAACCGGCGACCGAAGCGATATTGATGATTTTGCCGCCGCCCAGCTCCATCATGTGGGGGCCAACCGCCCGCGCCATCAAAAATGCGCCGGTGACGTTGATGGCCATGACTTCATTCCATTTTTCGAGTGACATGCGTTCCGGCGGCGAGGCCCAGGACACTCCGGCGTTGTTGACCAGGATGTCAATCCGGCCAAAACGCTCCAACACCTGATTGACCGTGGCGGAAACATGGTCCGGGTTGGAAACGTCGCATTCCAGAGCCAGACATTCAAAATTCCGTTGGGCAAACTCCTCAGCCGTCGGGCCAAGCCATTTTTCACGGCGGGCAGTGATGGCAATTCGGGCTCCGGCTTCGGCCAATCCTTCGGCCATTTCCTTGCCCAGACCGCGCGAACCACCGGTCACAAGCGCAACTTTTCCAGTCAGGTCAAACAATTCTCGAATATGCATGAAATCCTCATGGGTGTTGTGGTTGGGGAAAGTCTGCTTATGGCAAATTTGCGGCAGGTTGTAAAGACATCTTGTACAGGGCTGAGGGCAAACCCAGGACTGAGGACTGAGGACTGAGGACGAGACAGGACTGAGGATTGAGGACTGAGTGTTTGATTTTGGCAAGACAAAACACACGGCCTGCGAAGCAGGTCGCAGACTGTAGCCCCCGGTGGAGCGCAGCGCAACCGGGGGAATCGGGGGCCGGTCATTTGGGCCGGGCAATGTTGAGTTTTTGCATTCGGCTGCGGAGCGTATTGGGTTTCATGTCGAGAATGGTGGCGGCTCCCTTGGAACCTTCAATCACCCAGTCGGTTTTTTCCAAAACCCGCACAATGTAGGATTTTTCCATTTCCTCCAGCGGCACGAGCGGCATTTCCTTGTGCCCGGCGGCGTGCGGAACAATCGCCGCATCATCCTCATACTCCAGCACGGGGCCATCCGCCAGAATTACCGCCCGTTCCACCACGTTTTCCAGTTCGCGGATATTGCCCGGCCAAGCGTAGGCCAGAAAGCCTTCCATGGTACGGGGGTCAATCCGGGTAATGCGTTTGCCGATACGGGAGGACAGTTTTCCCACGAAATAGCGCACCAGCAGGGAAATATCCTCCGTGCGTTCGCGCAACGGCGGCAGATTGAGCGGAAACACGTTCAGCCGGTAATAGAGGTCGGCCCGGAACCGGTTTTCCTCAACCGCTTTTTTCAAATCGCGGTTGGTGGCGGCAATCACCCGCACGTCCACCCGCAGGGTTTTTGACCCGCCCACCCGTTCAAATTCCTGTTCCTGCAAGACCCGCAGCAGTTTGGCTTGAACCTCCAGGGAAATCTCGCCGATTTCGTCCAGAAAAATGGTGCCTCCGTTGGCCAGTTCAAAACGTCCGATGCGTTGGGAAATGGCTCCGGTAAAAGCCCCTTTCTCATGCCCGAAAAACTCGCTTTCAATCAGGCCGGCGGAAAGAGCCGCGCAATTGACTTTGATGAGCGGGCGGTTTTTGCGCTTGCTGCGGTTATGAATGGCGCGGGCAATCAGTTCCTTGCCGGTTCCGGTTTCGCCAATCACCAGGACGGTGGCATCGGTTCCGGCCACCTGCTTGATGCGTTGGAAAATTTTTTCCATTGCGGGAGAGGCCCCGACAATTTCCTCGAAGTTATATTCGGCCTTGAGTTCTTCTTGCAGATAAAGGTTTTCCATCTGCAATTTGCGGATTTCCGCCTCAGCCCGTTTCCGCTCGTCAATATCGCGCAAAATAATGGTGAAGAGGCGTTGTTTGGCCATGCGGACCACCGAGAGCGACCCTTCCAGCGGAAATTCCTCCATGCTTTCGCGCAGGGCCGTCAGCCCGTCCGGCAGCCACAAACTGGTGGCTTCCTTTTGGGATTCCAGGCAGGAGGCAACAAACTCCGTGACCACCTGATTGAGTCCGGCAGAAAGAAACAGTCCGACCGGTTTACCAATGGCATCGGCTGCCGCCATGCGAAAGACTTTTTCGGCTGCCTGGTTAAAGAGCCGGATATGCTGGGTTTCGTCAAAGGTGACGATTGCATCCAGGGCCGAATCCAGGATTTGCGCCAACCGGTTTTCGCTTTCAAGCAGGGCTTTTTCCGCCCGGATGCGTTCCAGTTCGACCCGTGCCCGTCCGGCAAAAATCTGGAAGATTGAGAGGAACCGGGGTTCATCCGGCATGGGTTGGTCGTCAAACACAACCAGATGGCCCAAAACCTGCCCGTCTTCCGCCACCAGCGGAACCCCCAGATAACCGTCGGCATTCAGCCGGACCAGCCCCAAATCCTGCGGGTAGCGCCCGGCGGTGCCGGTCGGGATATGGCAGAAATTTCCCTGCAACACAAACTCGCAGGGCGTGCCGGGCAGATTGAATTCGACATTGGCGCGGAAATCCTCTTTGCCCCAATAAGCCAGAGTCCGGACTCTGGTGTTGGTTTCGGCAAATTCGGCGACAAAGGCATAGCCGACCGGAAGCGCCAGCGCCAATTGCTTGACGAGGGCGCGGAAAAACTGTTCGCCGACCGCCGTGGCCGTAACTTCGACCAGCCGGCGCAGCAACGCATCGTCCGGGGAAAGATGATGGGCAGCGGACGTGAGAATCTGATGGCTCATGGCGTTTCTTCCAAACCGGTCCAGGCTCCCGATTGAATGAAGCTGGCCCAGTAGTAGGGATGCTGCCGTTTCGGATTTTTGAGAAATTCCATTTGGACCTGCCGCAGGGCTTCGCTGCGTCCGGTACCGGCTTTCAGGCGGCGATAATAATCAACCATCAATTCGCGGGTGCCTTCATCCGAAACCGACCAGAGGCTCATCATCTGGGCTTCGCTGCCGGCCAGCACCAGCGCCCGCCGCAAGCCGTACACGCCTTCACCGGTTTTGGCTTCACCCACCCCGGTTTCACAGGCGGACAGCACCACCAGTCGGGTTCCCCAAAGGTCCAGTTGCGCGGCCTCCAGCGCTGTCAGCGTGCCGTCGTTTTCCTGGTCGCCGCCGTGGTTGGCTCCGGCGAAAAAGAGCCAGGAGCGGAGCAGGCCGTTGGATTGACGGATTTTTTCAACATCCACCGGTTGTTCGTCGTCACGTTCCAGAATCCGCGTTGAAACAGCCCCGATAACCGGATTGGCGGGCGCATCGGCCAGGAAATATCCGTGCGTGGCGATATGGAGAAACCGGGGTCGGCGAACCTGTTTGAGGGTCGTTTCAGTGGCCGTACGCTCCATCTCCAGCCGGGCGTCGGGCAGGATGTTTTTGATTTGTTCGCCTTCCTGATGGGTTGCGGTCAGCCGTGCCAGCGGCTGGTAGGACTGGCCAAGCAACCGGGGGCCGGTGCCACTGGCATAATCCGGGTCGGCGATAACCAGCGGCGGCGACTGACTGGGGATTTTGGCCTGGAGCCGGAGCAAATCGCGCCCGCTGGTGAGATAGGTCAGATTGTAGCGCTCCACCAGATATTTTCCTTTTTCATCCATCAGCGCGGCGAAAGGAATCAGGTTCAGTACCCCGTCGGGTGAAAGCAGCACATGCCGGGTTGTTCCCACCAAAGCCCGCACCGGTTTCATGACCAGCCGGTCAAGTGCCTGGGCTGCCGGTTTGACCTGCCGGGCGACCTTGTTGCCCGGATTGGTGACGACGGTGCGAAAGGCGGTCACGGCCTGCTCAATCACACTGGCCGGACCGAGGTCCGCCCATTTCAGGTCGCCGTTGGGTGCCAGCACATACACCGCATAGCGTGGGTCTGCGGTTTGGCGGGTTTGCGGATTCCAGGGAACATAGGAGGCAAATTCAACCAACACCCCGCCTGCCGGGATGGCCTTTTGCACGGCTGCGAGCGAAATGGGAGCGGTCTGCACTTTGAACTGCTGGCTCCGGCGGCTGATTTCGGTTTCCAGTTTTTCCTTTTGCTCTTCCAGGCGGCGCACCTCGGCCTGATGTTCAGCCGGTTTTTTCTTTTGCGGGCCACGCAGCACCACATCCGAAAGCTGATTGGCCACGGTCGTATAGTCATCCAGCAGTTTTTCCGTTTCCCCGGTGGCCGTCAGACGCAGCGTGGCTACGGCATTGGTCATGGCATCAAGCGCCCGGCCTTTGCGGCGTAAAATCATGGTCAAGGCTGCCTGGGCGGCAACCGGGTTGGTCGGGTTGGCTTGCAGATGGAGCGAAATGGTCCGGTCCGGAAAATCAGCGGTTTTCTTGAGGTACAGGACTTTTTGCCGTTCGGAGCCGGTCAGCAGGTTGCGAACCAAATCGCGTTCGGCAGCTTCGTTGGTTCGAATCCGAAGCTCCAACGCCTGTTTGAAATCACCGTTTTCCTCAAACATCCGGGTGAAATGGTCAAGCACTGTCACCGAATCCGGATGGTCCCCGCCAAAAACCTGTTCCTGGATGCTTAACGACCGGCGAAACAAAGGTTCGGCTTTGGCGAATTCACCTTTGGCCCGGTACAGATTGGCCAGATTGTCGAGCGCAAAGCTGGTATCCGTGTGGTCCGGCCCCAGCGCTTTTTCACTGATGGCCAGCGCCCGCTCAAACAATGGTTCCGCTTTGGTGAAATCCCCTTTGAGTAGATAGAGCGAAGCCAGTTGGCCCAGATTGACGGCAACTTCCGGGTGATTGGGGCCCAGCGCCTTTTCGCAGATGTCCACCGACTGCTGGGCAAAGGAAATCGCTTTGGCTTCGTCGCCAAAAGCCTGATAGCAGCGGGAGAGCTTAAAACAGTCCGTCCCTACCAGATGATGATTGGGTCCAAGGACTTTCTGGCGAACCCCAAGAGCCCGCTGCAAATATTGTTCGGCTTTTCCATAATCCCCTTTGAACAGGTACCAAGCCCCGAGATTGCTGAGTGACAAAGCCAGAGTGGGGTGCTCCGGCCCCAGTGATTTTTCAAGGATGGCAACCGAGCGCAGAAACAGCGGTTCGGCCCGCGTATAGTTGCCAATGATGGAATAGAAAATGCCAAGATTATTGAGAATGCCGGCCAAGTCCCGATGTTCCGGTCCCAAGGTTTTTTCGCGGATGGCCAGCGCCCGCAGGTAGAGCGGTTCGGCTTTCGCGTGCGCTCCGGTGAAGGAATAAAAGGTGGCCAGATTGTTGAGACTGGTGGCCACGTCCGGATGCTCCGGCCCCAGATTTTTTTCCCGGATTTCCAACGCCCGCAGGTACAACGGTTCGGCTTGTGAATTATTGCCTTTGGCACGGGCGACCAGAGCCAACCGTCCTAGTATTTGGCTTACTTCCGGATGGTCTTTGCCCAGCGTTGTCTCAATGACCTTCAGGCCGCGCCCCAAAAAAGCCTCGGCCTGGGCGTAATCCCCTTTCTGAAAATAAAGGTTTCCCAGGTTGCTCAACAACGTCGCCGCTTCCCGGCTTTCCAACAGATTGTTTTTTTCATAAATGGCCAGGGCACGCAGTTGAATTGACTCCGCCCTGTCAAAGGCCCCGTTATTGCGCAGCACCGCGCCGTAGGTATTCAGACAGGCCGCCACTTTGGGATGGTCCGGCCCGAAGGTTTTTTCATAGATGGGCAAGGCTCTTTCCAAATATCCAATCCCTTTGGCGTACTCGCCTTTGCGGTCCCACAAGATACCCATTTCGTTCAGACTGTCGGCCAGCTTCGGATGATTGGCCTCCAGCATTTTTTCCCGGAGGGTCAGCGCCCGTTCGGAAAACGTCATGGCTTTTCCATAGTCGCCGGTGATTCGGTGCAGCCGTCCCACCAGGAACAAACTGTCGGCGGTCACCGTGTCATCGGGACTGGCAGCCTGTTCTGCCAGCTTGAGCGCCTGGTTGGCAAGCTGGAGTGCCTCGTCATATTTTCCTTCCCGAAGCAGATTTTCCGCCTGGGCTTGCAAACGGTTGATTGCGGTGGGTTCGTTGTCTGACTGCGCGGCGGCTGGTTGAGTCTGGCAGAAAACAGCCGGCTCCAGTGCGAGGGTCACAAGCAACAGTCCGGTATAAGCGATGAAACGTGTCATGGGCAAAGGATTCCTTAGCAGCATTCTGGTTGTGCAACCATAATGGCGGTTTTTTCGTTCCTTCGGCAAGCGCCTGCTTCGCCACCTTTCTCACCCCAAAAAACTGGAATCAAAATGACATGATGCAGCCGATTGCTTCCGACGTGATTGAAGTCTGGCGTCCGGCGGACCTGACCCAGCTTGAACTGCGGCGCGGGTTTGCCGTGGCCCGCCCGGTGCCGCGTCACTGGCACGAAGAATACCAACTTTGCCTCATCCAATCGGGTTCTGGCGAACTGATTTACCGCCGCGACCATCATCCGACCCCGCCTGCCAGCCTGTTTCTGGTGCATCCGGGGGAAGTTCATTCCAACCGGGCTTTTGCCAGCGCAGGATGCAGCTATCGCTCACTCTACGTTGAACCCGAACTGGTCCGGCAGGTTTTGACTCAAATGCAGGAACACAAGGCTCCGCTTCCGTTTTTCTCAACTGCAGTGGTGTTTGACGGCGACGTGATTGCCCAGTACCTGGACCTGTACCGAGCACTGGAAGAACCGGCCTCCCGCCTGGAACGGCAAAACCTGTTGTTGAATCTGCTGACCGGACTGCTGACGCGCTTTGCCGAACGGCCTCCGGTGCCTCAGGCAGCCTGCCCGGACCATCCGGCGGCGGCCCGTGCCTATGACTATTTGGCGGAGCATTGTGCGGAAAATATTTCTCTGGAGCAATTGGCCGGAATCGCCAATTTAAGCCCTTTTCACTTCAACCGGGTATTTGCCCGGAGGTTTGGCATGCCGCCGCATGCCTGCCAGACCCAGTTGCGAATGTTGCAGGCTAAAAAACTGTTGCGGCAGGGATGGCCCGTTTCCCAGGTGGCGCTTCAGACCGGTTTTGTGGACCAAAGTCACCTGACCCGGCATTTCAAGCGACTGGTTGGCATTCCTCCGGGGCAATACCTGCAAAACAGCAAGAACATACAAGACGTGCCGGGAACAGCCTTTTAAGCTTCCGGTCAGATTTTTCACAACCACAGAGGCTGGGCAGAGCCATCCGGCGGAACCCGCTGCCGAGACGTTGTGTCTGTGGCGGTGAGGAACGCGGAACATTATCAATTCGAGGTAACGTCATGCGTGCTTTGGCAAAGTTTTTTTTGACTCCTGTGTTTTTTTCCCTCTTGTGGTGCGCCGGCGGGGTTGCGGTCCAGGCGGCGGAACCGGTTCAGGTCGCAGTTGATTCCACCCAATGGGTCATCAAAGACCAGAAAGCCAAAACCGAGGAATTCCTGGGTCGCAAAAGCCTCTATCTGACTTCGGGGTTTGCGGTTCTGAAAGAGGTTGATTTTGAAAACGGCGTCATCGAAGTGGACATTGCCGCGCCGAGTCCACGGTCGTTTATTGGAATTTCCTTCCGGGGCCAATCCGAAGCTGATTTTGAAACCGTTTATTTCCGCCCGCACAAAAGCGGCCTGGAAGACGCGGTGCAATATGCCCCTTCGTTCAACGGTTCGACGGCGTGGCAGCTTTTCAGCGGCAAAGGATTTACCGCCGCCGCCGAGATTCCCAAAGGGCAATGGATTCACGTGCGGCTGGAAATTACGGGACTCAGTGGCAAGGTCTATTTCAACCACTCGGAAAAACCGGTGTTGGAAATTGAAGACCTGAAACACGGCTACAGCCACGGCACTCTGGGAATTTGGGGTTCGGCCAACGGTGGGTATTTCTCCAATTTCACCTACCGGATAGACCCGGTGGCCAGCCGTCCGGAACGCAGGCCCAACCCTCCGGCTCAGGGAATTCTGACCAAGTGGGAGCTTTCGGAAGCCTTTGACGTGGCGGTACGCGACCTGGAGACACCGCTTTCATCGGCTGAACTGAAAGCCATGAAATGGCAGGCGGTCGAAGCCGAAGCGCCCGGCATGGTGGTCATTGACCGTTATCGGCGCAGCCCCGATGTCGTCCGGTTTTTTGCCACTCCGGCGGAGCGGACAGGCAAACGGGAAGGCCGGAAACTGGTGCTGGCCCGCACCGTCATTGAATCCGACCGGGACCAGATCAAAAAAATGTCCCTTGGATATAGTGACGAAGTGGCTGTTTTCCTCAACCTGGAACCCGTTTTTACCGGCAAAAGTGCCTTTCGGTTTCGGGACCCCGGCTTTTTGGGAATTATGGATGTTGAAGATGATGCCGTGTACCTCCACCTGAAAAAAGGCCGGAATGAGCTGGTTCTGGCGGTGGCTGACTATTTTGGCGGCTGGGGCTTTATCTGCCGGATGGATGAGTGTTTACGGAAATAAGAAACCATTTCACGAAGTTCCCGAAATAATTTTTGATGGATTTTTTTACCAATCTCCGACTCTTGATTCAGTTGGGGTGAGACCACGTGCGCGACCTCGGTCTGCTGGCTTTGTTTACCCAAAGCACATCGGAACGGGTCGTGCTCCCACCCTGAACACATTCATGAAAATTGGAGAAAAATCCATCTATGAACAAGCTCTGGCTGTTCCTGAAAGTATTGACAGTGGTATGCGTTTTCGGGGGTGGGGTCGCTTTGGCAGAGGAACCTGTCACGTCACCGGCCTCCCGCGCACCGCTCGCTCCGCACCGCAAAACAACGGAACCCCAACCGACTGGCCTTCCAGCCAAAAGTGCGCAACCCCTCCAGCCCGACAGCGAAACGGAAACCACCAAGCGTTTGGCAGACCTGGCTCGCCTGTGGGGCACAGTTAAATATTTTCACCCATATCTGGCCTATCAAAACCTTGATTGGGATGAAGCACTCGTCAAAGCCATTCCACAGGTGAAAGCCGCCCGCTCTCGATCTGAATATCAACAAGCCCTGTCCGGTTTGCTGGCAACCCTGCAGGACCCGGTCACAACGGTCATTTCTGATTCGACCGTCACGGAGGTGCCAACCACTCCTCCTCCCGCCAATCCTCCAACCTATTACCAGGTGGTTGATGAAACAGTGGTCATCCTGGTGGCGGAGCTTGTTCAGGCCCAATTCCAAGGAATCAATATTTACCCCAAGGTCAAGGAATTGCAGGCGGAAATCGCCAAGGCGAAACGTGTTGTGCTGGATTTCCGGTATGGCCGTGTTTCACCTCAGGCAGTTCCGGACTTTGCCTTCACCAATTTTCTGACTGACATGGTACCAACGTTTCTGCAGGGAACGGTTCCCCTCGGTACGCACCGTTATCGCATCCACAACGGGCTTTTCTCACAGCGGGGAAGCAGTGGCAGCTTTTCGTCAGGTTTGATGACACAGGTTCCGGTCATGATTTCAGGGCGGGCTGCCGCCTCCAAGCCATTGGCATTGTTGATTGACGAAACGACTCCCGGAGCCGTTCCCCTTTTGAGCGGGTTACAGGCAGCCGGCGTCAAAATTGTTCAGGTTGGTGCGAGCCGGAAAGAAACCAACGTTCCGACTTTTCAAATGACATTGGCTGACAATGTGACAGTCCGAATGCGGACGGCTGAGTTTATCAATCAGAACGGCAGCACCGGCTTCCAGCCTGATGTGACCGTACCTCAGGCATCCCGCGAGGTGATTGTGGCGGCTGCTGTGCAGTCTCTCAAGAGCAGTTCCGCCCGGCCCGAAACAGGACCCCGTTTGACGGTGCCGCCGGTACAGAGCCTGAAAGAAAGCGCCTTTCCGGAAATGGCGTTTCCCGCCGAACCCTACCGCCTCTTGGCGCTTTTCCGGTTTTGGAATGCCGTTCATTATTTTTTTCCTTACAAAGACCTGACCGACCAGCCTTGGGATACGGTTTTGACGGAATTCATCCCACGTTTTGAAAACAATCAAAATCAACTTGAATATGAATTGACCGTGGCTGAAATGCTGGCCCGCCTTCAGGACACCCATGGAAGTGCTGCCGGGTTCAAGCAGCTTGACAATCACCTGGGTTTGTTTGCCCCGCCGCTTGGGCTCAAAGCCCCCGGAGGGAAGCTCGTTGTGAGCCGGATACCGGAAGCAAACCAAGGCGAGGTCCAAGGGATTCAGATTGGAGATGTGATTACGGCAATTGATGGAGAATCAATTGAAACCCGTGCGGCATACTTCAGCCGGTTTATGGCTTTGTCCAATCAGGCGTCCGCCTATCGGTATATTTATCCCAAGCTTCTGCGAGGAGCCAAAGACAGCAAAGTCCGCCTTCAGATACAAAGTATTGAAGGTGGTCAACGCGAAGTTGAGCTGACCCGGACCAGCCTGATTGGCGATATTTCCTATCCGCCTCCCCGAGAAACACCGGTTTTCCAAATCCTGCCCAGCGGCTTTGGGTATGTTGATTTGGCCCGCTTGACGGATAATGACTTTCAGGCGGCTCTGAAACTGGCTTTTGCCGCGCCAGGGATAATTTTTGATATGCGGGGCTATCCGGTCAGTAATGCGCCATTGGAATTTGTCACCCACCTCACCAATCGGAAAAATCTTACCGTCGCCCAATTCCGGCACCCGCTTTTGGTGGCACGCGACCTGGGAGATGAGGATTTTGGTGATTCATTTTCGTTTTACTCCTTTGAACAAAAAATATCCGGTTCAAAAGAACCTGCCTATCGTGGGAAAGTGGTGGTGTTGATTGATGAAAACGCCATCAGTGCCTCTGAACACTTCTGCCTTATGTTGGAGAGTGCAGCCCAGGTGACGTTTATCGGGAGCCCAACCATGGGAGCCAACGGAGATGTGACCTATTTTTCGTTGCCGGGTGGGATTTCGGTCAGGTTCTCAGGGAATGATGTGCGTCATGCCGATGGGCGACAATTGCAGCGAATAGGAATTCAGCCTCAGATTAAAGTTGAACCGACACCACAGGGAATCCGGGAAAACCGCGATGAGGTAGTGGAAGCAGCCGTCAAGTTTCTGGAAACCACTCTTAAAGACCAAAGGCATTGAAAAGCGTCCGGCTTGAGGCTCAGGGTTCAGGGTCCAGGGTTGAGGGTCCAGGGTCCAGGGTTCAGGGTTCAGGGTTCAGAGTATCTGTCGTGGCTTTTGAATCTTGGGCTTTGAATTTTGAGTTTTGAAACCGGATTAGATTCTTACAGTCCCGGTCTTTGAAAACCCTGAACCCTGGACCCTGAACCCTGAACCCTGAACCCTAGCTCCTGACCAACCGCCCGTCTTCCATGTGAACAATCCGGTCGGCGATGTCGAGCACCCGGTTGTCGTGGGTTACCATGAGAATCGGGCAGCCTTGTTCCTTGGCCAGAGTTTTGAGCATATCCACAATGGTCCGACCGGTTTTTCCGTCCAGTGCAGCGGTTGGTTCGTCCGCCAGTATCAGTTGTGGACGGGCCGCCAACGCGCGGGCAATCGCCACCCGCTGTTTCTGGCCGCCGGAAAGACTGTCGGGAAAATAATGTTTGCGGTCGTCGAGGCCCACCGCGTCCAGAATTTCAGCCGCGCGGCGGGACCGCTCGGCTTTGGTCAAATCCGGATGCAATTCGAGCGACATTTCCACATTCTGCTGCGCCGTGAGGAACTTGAGCAGGTTATGCGCCTGGAAAATGTAGCCAATCTTGCGCCGGGCCGCGACCAACTGCTCGGTGGTGGCCCCAGCCAGTTCATGCCCCAAAACGGAAAGGCTGCCTGATTGGGCTGACCGCAACGCTCCAATCAAGGTCAGAAGCGTTGTTTTCCCCGAACCCGAAGGCCCGGTCAGCAGCACGATTTCCCCGGCCTGGATTTCCAGCGACACGTCAAAGAGGATTTGTTTTTGCAACTCGCCTTCACCAAAGGCAAAGTCAAGATTTTGGATTGAAACCGAAGCATTCATCATAACAAAGGACTGAGGACTGAGGACTGAGGACTGAGGACTGAGATTTTCTTTCAAGAACGAGGTGTAGTTCTTTTAACGGGTTTTTCTATCGAGAAGCGGTTCTCAAAAAAACTTCACTACCGAACATGATTTCACACAGTCCTCAGTCCTCAGTCCTCAGTCCTCAGTCCTTAAAAAATATCAGCGGGGTCGGCCTGCCGCAGCTTGCGCATGGCTAGTACTCCCGATGCGAGGCACATGCCAAAAGTCAAAAACAGGACCAGCGCAGCCCGCCCGAAAGTTATCTCCATGGGCAGAAAAGTCGCCTGTTTGGTCAGCTCATACAAGCCCCACGAAATCAGGATGCCCGGCACATAACCGATGGCCGACAGCAAAAAAGATTCCTGTGCCACGACCCCAATCAAAAAGCGGTCCGTATAGCCCATCGCTTTCAACGTTGCATATTCGGCCAAATGGTTGGCCACGTCCGAGTGCAGAATCTGATAGGCAATCACCATGCCCACGACAAACCCCATGGCCACGCCAAGGCTGAAAATAAACCCGATGGCTGTGCCGGTTTCCCAATATTCCTTTTCAAATTGCACAAATTCGGCCTGGGTCAGCACCCGCACATCCTCCGGCATTTCCCGCTGGAGCAGGTTTTTGATGACAAGCGGATTTGTTCCGGGCTGGAGCTTGATGATTCCCACATGGATGGCTTCCTGGCGGTGGTCCTTGAAAATCCGCAGGAAGTTGAGGTCGCTCGTCACAATCGTGCCATCGGCGGCAAATGATGCGCCCAGGGTGAACAGCCCTTTGACATCCACCCGCCGCTGGTTGACTTCGGCAGACACCGCCGTTCCTTTTCCGAGTGCAGCCGGAACATCGCCAAACTCGGCTCTCGAATTCCGGTCAAAGAGCACCGTATCGCTTTGCTTGAGGAAATCCAGGTTTTCGGCAATGCCGGGCAAGTCCAGCACGGAAACTTCCGGATTGAACCCCATCACGAGCAGGGACCGGGTGCGGCCATTCCAGGGGTTTTTCCATGGCCCCAGCCCCACGTACATAGGCATGACCTGAGCCACTTCCTTGTGTTGCAGGGTTTGATAGAGGCTCCGCCGGGCAAAGCTTTTCATGGCAAAAAAGGCTTCGGATTTTTTGCTGATGAGCACCAAATCGGCATTCATCTTGCGCTCGACCAGAGTGGCGCTGTCAAAAAGCGCATCCTGAAACCCAAACTGTAAAAACATGAGAATGCAGGCAAATGCCACGCCGGCCAAAGCCGTCAGGAGCCGCGTTTTCTCGTGTGTCAATTGCAACCAAGCCAGGGAAATAAAACCAAACATAAAGGCCAGTCTTTGAGTCTGGGGAGTCTGGGGAGTCTGGGGAGTCTGGGGAGTCAAAGCCAAGTGACAGGTGACAAGAAACAATCCTGTCACTGTTTACTTGTCACTGTTTACTTCTTCAGACTCCCCAGACTCCCCAGACTCCCCAGACTCCCCAGACTATTTTTCAATGCGGACATCCACCCGCATGTTCGTCAATCCTTCGACGCGTTTGCTGTCGGCTTCGTCAAGCCGGATGCGGACTTCAATCACACGGGCATCCACGTCGGCCACCGGGTCGGCATCAAGAATGTCACGTTTGCCAATCAGCAAACCGGTCTGCTCAACCGTGCCGTTCAGGATTTCACCCAAAGCACGGGCGGAAATCTGGGCGCGCTGACCGATTTTGACCCTTTTGATGTCGCTTTCGAAGACTTCCGCCACGACATACATCCGGTCGGTTTCGCCAATCTCCAGAATGCCTTTTGAACTGACGGTTTCGCCCGCACGGGTGTGGATTTTGAGAACCCTCCCCGAAGCCGAGGCCCGCACATAGGCGGTTTCCAATTGTTCGTTGGCTTTGGCCACGGCGGCTTCTCCGGCAGCGATTTCGGCTTTGGACACCGACACATCAACCGGGCGGACTTCGCCAATGCTGGTCAAGGTGGATTGTGCCCGCGCCAGTTCGCGTTGCAGGGTGTCAACTTCCAATTGGCGCTGGTCCAGGTCAAATTTGGAAACAATTCCGTCTTTGTGCAGCGATTGATACCGGCCCAGGTCAATCCTGGCCTGTGCGAGCCGGGTTTCGATGCGGGCGCATTCGGCTTCCTGCGCGGTCAGGTCGGCCCGTTTGGCTCCGGCTTCGACTTTGGCCAACCGCGCCTGAGCCGTCAGAACCTGTTTCTGTGCTTCGAGGAGCGCCGCCCGGCTGCGGGACTGGCTGTCGAGGACCGCAATCACCTGTCCGGCTTTGACATAATCGCCTTCCTCAACAAAGAGTTTTTCAATGCGGGCGACTTCGTTGCCCGTCGGCGGAGCCAGCTTGATGACTTTATGGGTTGGTTCAAAGCGCCCCAAGGCGCTCACGGCACCGGATGTTGAGGTTGTTGGCTGGACTGCTTCCGGAGTTTCCGCCACGGCAAACTGCGGTTGCAGATAGCGGACAACAAAAAAACCCTGCAAAATCAGGGCTGTCACCAGCCCGGTCCAGATGATTCGCTTTCGTGTGTTTGATGGGGAACTCATAATTTTTTTGACTACTGGTTTTTTTCTTCGGACATTTTGACCAACGTGGCCTGAATTCGGTCCCGCAGTTCCTGATTGGGCGGGAAAAAACCGAAGAGTTCTGAAAACCACAGCCCATCGGCTGCCAGTCGGACAATTGTGGCCAGCGTGGGGTCAATCCCGTCCTGTTCGACTGCCTGTTGCCAGGCTTCAAAGCGCTCTTTCAATGGGTCGAGCAGCTTGGGATTGTTGGTAATAGCCGCCACCATCGCAGCACTGACCTCGGTGCAGTTGGCGGCTCTGGCCGGGTCTTCGAGCGAAGCTCCCGGAGCAAACGTGGCCTGCACGTATGCCCGCGTCCAACTGCCGGGACGGCGTTTGTCTTCGTTGCGATGATGTTCCAGGTCACCTTCAAAAAGGGAAATCAGGCGTTCAATCATTGCGGCGACCAGTTTGTCTTTGCTGTCAAAATGGTACAGCACGCCGCCTTTGCTGAAACCGGCTTCGCGGGCAACGGCTTCAATTGTGAGAGAGCCCACGCCGTCACGCATCACGATTCGCTCGGCAGCGGCCAGAATTTGTTCGCGGGTGGAAAGAGTTGATTCGGATTTGACCATAAAAAACTATACCGTCCAGTCAGTATAGTTTTACTGTACCGACTGGACGGTATAGCTGTCAATTGAAAAATCCGGAAAGATTCAGGTTGTGATTTGCAGTAGCAGCGACTCCATTCCAAATCTCCAGTTGGTTTCAATTGCCGCCACTGCCTGCTCCAGGTTCCGTTCGGCCAAAGCTGTCAATATCGCCTGATGTTGTTGCACGGAGGTGGCCACCAGATTGACATCCCGCATATACACCCGTTCGTAACGTTCAATCACTTTGCGGAGGCTCCCCAACATTTCAAGGACTCTTTGGTTGGAGCACCCCGCAATCAAGGTCTCATGAAACCGGGTGTCACAGGCCAGGGCTGCTTCCGCCGAGATTCCCGGAGCGGCAAACTGTTGGTTGATTTGCTTGAGGAGCGGCAGGTTGGTGCCGGCCAACAGGCCGCTGGTTTGGAGGGCCAGCCCTTCGAGAGTCCACAAAATCGGATACACTTCGCGCACTTCCTGAATGGTTAAAGGTTGAACCGAAAATCCGCGAGCCAGATTTGAAATGGTAAATCCCTCCCGTTCCAGGCGAAACAGGGCTTCCCGAATCGGTGTGCGGCTGACACCCAGTTCGGCAGCCAGTTGGGCCTCGACAATACGCTCACCGGCAGCGAGCTGACCATGTAAAATTCGCTCCCGGATGGCCTCATACACATCGTCCCGAAGCGGGAACCGTTCTATTTTCTGGTTTGTTTTCGGCATAATTCTGTGTCTTCAGGAAAGTCTCTGGTACAAAAATTCAGTCCTCAGTTCTCAGTCCTCAGTTTTTTCTAACAGACAAGCAGATTGAGTTTGGCTTCTGACAAGTTCCCGCCGCAGAGCGGAACCGCCACACATTGCCCTTGAAATCGTTCATGATAAGCCATGGCAGCCGCCACTCCGGCAGCCCCGGCTGGTTCAATCACCAAACCAAGTTCCCGGAAAAGCAGCCGGATGGCGTGCAGGAGTGTTTTGTCATCCACCAGCAGGATGTCATCCACCACTTCGCGGAAATCGTCCAGTGCTTCCGGCACCGGCACCCGCACGGCAATGCCATCGGCAATGGTATTGGTTGTGGGGGTCGAAACCGGCCTGCCGGCTCTCCAGGAAAGTTCCATGGCCGGTGCTCCGCTGGCACAGACGCCAATGACCTTGGTTTGCGGGGAATAGGCTTTCATCCAGGCCCCAATTCCATTGATGAGGGCTCCGTTGCCCACCGGCACCAGAATGGCATCCAACGGTTCAGGCCAGCGGCACAGTTCCAGGGCAATGGTTCCGGCACCTTCAGCGATGGCCGGTTCGGCCCCATCCTCAACAAAGCGCAGCCGTTTTGCCTCGGCAAACTGCCGGGCAGCCTGCTTGGCTTCATCAAAATCCTGGCCTGCCACATGCAATTCGGCCCCAAAGCGGCGCAGCCCTTCCAGTTTGATTTGATTGGCAGTTTCCGCCACAAAAACATCAACAGCCACACCGCGTTTGCGGCTGGCGAAAGCCAAGCCCTGGCCGAAATTGCCTGCCGAGGCACAGACCAGCCGATGCGGCAACGGGTTTAGTGTGTGGAGGAAATAATCGGCTCCCCGGCCTTTGAAAGACCGAATCGGGTTGACGGTTTCGATTTTACAGACCAGTCGCATTCCCAGGCGAAGGGAAATTGTTTCGGCCAGAAATTGGGGCGTATTGAGAAAAACCGGATCAATCGCCGTGCTGGCAGCACGAATGTTATCCGTTGACACTCGTTGCAGTAGGGGGGCAAAGCTGGTCATAATCCCTCACAATAAATTTTGTATACGATTTTCAGAAATTGTATACAATTTATCAAATCTTTCAACTGAAAGGATGTGCTATGGCCCGAAAACAGGTTGGCTCCGTGAATGGCTCAACTTTGTTCAGCTTTTGCCTGTGGCTGGTGGTGTTGCTGGCATTGCCGGTTTGCACCCAGGCCCAAACCCGCTATGAAGTGCAGGTAAGGCAATTGATTCCGTTGCAAGCAACCATAAAAGCCACCGTTCCCGGTACTGGAACGAAACTGACAATGGACACGACCCGACCGGGCGACCTGGAGGAACTTAACTCCAAAGGCTGGCCCGTCCTTGTTTCGAAATTTCAGGTCACGGATGCAGCGGGTAACCCGGTTGAGGTGTCCGAAGCTGGCCCGGCTGGTTGGAAATTGAAAGAGGCTGCCACTGGCCCGTTAAATCTCAGGTACGACGTCGATTTTTCACTTTTGGCCGCGCATGACTGGCCGGCTCCGCGTGAAGCCGCCTTTGCGCAAGAGACTACGTTGGTGTGTGTAGGACGGTCCCTGTTTGTGACCGCCCAGGAATCAGGCCCGATTCAGGTGACATTTGAACTGCCGTCAGGCTGGCGGGTTGTTGCACCCTGGAATCCGCAGGCAGGGAAGGTCAACCGCTTCTCGGTTGCCTCGCAGGCAGATTTGGCGGAAAACCTGATTGTGCTGACCAAAGAAGCTCCGGAAGTCGTCACCAGTGGTGGGTTCAGCCTCCAGATTGCCTGCATGGGGCATTGGCAGCCGGTTCGCCGTGAAGTCCGTCAGGTATTGGGGAGTGCGATGCGGCATTTGGTTTCATTGATGAAATTTACCGGACGGCAACAGTACCTGGTGGTTCTGCTGCCAATGTTGGATGGAGGAGGGGAGGCTTTTCGTCACAGTTTCGCACTGACCGTCGAAAAAGCGCCAACCTTGGCCGACAGCTCAGCGTGGGGCAACATCATCGCCCATGAAATTTTTCATTACTGGAATGGTTGGCGGTTGCGCGGCAAGGATTACGGTTCTTCCCAATGGTTCCAGGAAGGGTTTACCGAGTATGTGGCGAACAACACGATGATGGCAGGCGGGTTTCTCACCCCGGAGGAATTTCGGAAGAAGCTGGCCCGGCACGTGCAAAACTATCACAAACTGACCACCTCAATGGTAGCAGGAGGCACCCGCAAAGGACCGCCACTGTACAGCGGTGGCGCACTGGTGGCTTTTTTGTGGGATGTCAAAATCCGGGAGGCCACCCAAGGGCAAAAAAATCTGGGAGACTTTCTGCGGGTGCTGTGGAAGCAGACCGGACAGGGCCGGGAGCCTTATGAATGGAACGACATCAAAACCGCATTGAGTGTGGTGGCGGCTGACGATTGGGAAACTTTCTTCCAGCAATATATCCAGGGAACCACGCCTCTCCCCTTGGCAACCGGATTTGCCTCCGTGGGGTTACGGCTGGAAAAAGCCTCAGATGATTCCTTTTCGCTGACAGCAGACCCCGGAGCCTCTCCGGCAGCAAAAAAATTGTGGCGGACATTGACTGGAAGCCGCCAAAAGTGATTCATCTTCCCCAAACACCAAATCTTTCGGAAGTTGAAGGGATGATTTAGGGTCCAGGGTTCAGGGTCCAGGGTCTTTGAAATGGACAATGGGCAATGGACAATTAAACCCCTTACAGAACTTCAAATTTCCTGGCCATCGAAAACCCTGAACCCTGAACCCTGAACCCTGAACCCTCGCTATGTCACTGCGCCTAAAATTCCTGGCCTACCTGTTTGCCATGCACCTGCTCCTGGCAGCGGTGGGTGCGTTCCTGATTGCGCATCATCGCTGGTGGCTGTTGGTGGTGGAACTGGCGGTTGTGTGTTCGGCAGTCATCGGAGTTCGACTGGTCGGGCAGGTTTTCGGGACCTTGGACCTGCTCGGTACCGGAGCGGAGTTTATCAAGGAACGGGATTTCTCCGCCCGGTTTCTGGAGGTCGGCCAACCTGAAATGGACCAACTGGTAGCCATTTACAACCAGATGATTGACAACCTCCGCGAAGAACGGCTGAAGTTGCAGGAACAGCATTATTTGCTCGACAAAATCATTACGGCATCACCTTCGGGAATCGTCACGTTTGACTTTGACGAGCGGATTTCGGGTGTCAATCCGGCTGCCGAACGGCTCTTGGCTCTCTCCCAGACGGACTTGCTGGCGCATCATCTGGACGAGTTACAAAGTCCGTTGGCAGCCCCGCTGAAAGGTCTGCACCCTGGTGAATCCTGCGTCACGGCTCTGCCCGGCGGGCGGCGGGTCAAGTGCTTCAAATCGGAATTTCTGGACCGGGGATTCCCACGCACGTTTTTGCTCTTGGAAGAACTGACGGAAGAACTCCGCCAGTCGGAAAAAGCCGCTTATGAAAAGCTGATTCGGATGATGAGCCACGAGGTCAACAATTCCATTGGGGCCGCCAATTCATTGCTGAATTCCTGCCTGCTGTACAAGGAACATATCGCCGCCGATGACCGCGACGACTTTGAAAACGCGCTCCGGGTGGTGATTACCCGCACCGAACAGTTAAGCGCGTTTATGAAACGGTTTGCCGATGTGGTGCGGGTTCCCAAGCCGAAAAAGTCTCCCTGTGACCTGCCGGAACTGGTGAACTCGGTGGCCGACCTGCTGCGGGCGGAGTGCGAACGGCGGGAAATCACGCTTTCCCTGGAATTCGAAACCGGAGTGCCAGCCATTGCGCTGGACCGGATTTTGATGGAACAGGCCCTCATCAATATTTTCAAAAACGCCTGTGAGGCCATTGGATCCAAGGGGCGCATCCGGTGTGTGGCCAGTCTGCGGGAACAACGTCCGGTATTGGCCATCGAAGACAGTGGCAGCGGCTTTGACAGCGGAACCCAACTCCAGCTCTTCACTCCTTTTTTCACCACCAAAGACCATGGCCAGGGCATTGGGCTGACGCTGGTGCGCGAAATTCTGGAGGCCCACGATTGCGGATTTTCCCTGGAACGTCTGTCGGATGTCACCCGTTTTGAGATTGTTTTTCAGCCCAATATTCTCTAAATCCGGCAAAAGCAGGTTTCTCAGGGTTGAGTTGGTTGGAAATTGCTTCGGTTTAGGACCTTTATCGGAAGCTCCCCACTTGACTGAGAACTGCATGACCAGCCACATCAGCTTCAATCCACCGCGTTGGGATTTGAATACCATCTGATTTCCCCTGAACTGGATTGGCTGATTTGCAAAAATCATCATAATGTGGTCATTGCGATTGGTGTTGAAGTGGAAAAAAAACTGCGCAGCCTGAATTCATCTGATGAGAAACCGGCTCCAAGCAGGGTAGGGACTCCAAACACAACCTTGTAAGGTAGGCAAAATGCCCAAAACCGAACATATCCTGATTATTGATGACGACCCTTCGGTGACGACCTCGCTGGCATTGCTGCTCAAGCAGGCGGGTTACCGGTCGCAAACGGCTCAGTCGCCGGCGCAAGGACTGGAAAAATTGGCCAGTCAGCGGTTTGAGGTGGTCATTCAGGATATGAATTTTTCCCGCTCGACCACGGGCGACGAAGGCATCGAACTGCTCAAAGCCATCAAAAGCAGCCATCCCAAGCTGCCGGTAATCCTGATTACCGCCTGGGGCTCGATTCAGCTTGCCGTGGAAGGCATTCGTTGCGGCGCGGCGGATTTCATCACCAAACCCTGGACCCATCAGCAGATTTTGCAGGCAGTCAAAACCGCGACGGGGCTGGCGGCGGTGGCTCCCCGTTCGAATGAAGCGCCGGGCACCCGCACGGAACTCGATTCCCGTTACGATTTCGGCCATCTGATTGGCGAAGACCCCAAACTGCTGCGTATTCTGGAACTGATTGGGCGGGTCAGTGCCACTGATGCTTCGGTGCTGATTACCGGCGAGAGCGGCACCGGCAAGGAACTGATTGCCGAAGCCATCCACCGCAACAGCCATCGCAAAGAGGCCCCGTTCGTCAAGGTCAACCTGGGCGGGATTGCCGCCGCACTTTTTGAAAGCGAAATGTTCGGGCACGTCCGGGGAGCCTTTACCGACGCCCGGCAGGACCGCAAAGGACGTTTTGAAATCGCGCATGGGGGCACGATTTTTCTGGATGAAATCGGTGACCTCGATACCAATTCGCAGGTCAAAATGCTGCGGGTGTTGCAGGACCGGACCTATGAGGTGTTGGGCAACAGCAGCACGCGCACCGTGGATGTGCGGGTGATTTCCGCGACCAACCGCAATCTGGCGGAAATGGTCGAGCAGGGAACCTTCCGTGAAGACCTGCTCTATCGGCTCAATCTGATTGCCGTTCATCTGCCCGCTCTGCGCGAACGTCCAGGCGATATTCCCCGTCTGGCGGCTCATTTTGCCCAGGCCATGGGAAACATCTATCGCCGTCCGGGGTTGAACATTTCTCCCAAAGCCTATGCCTGGCTGCAAAACCTGCCCTGGCCGGGAAACATCCGGCAACTCCGGCAGGTGATTGAACGGACGGTCTTGATGAGTACCCGCGACCAGCTTGACATTGAGGATTTCACGCTCGCTTTTGAAATGGGACAGCACGAAAAAGCCCGGCCCGAACCGGCCCCGGCACTGGGTTCAATGACCCTGGATGAAATGGAAAAAGCGATGATTGTCAAAAGCCTGGAACAGCACGGCGGCAACATCAGCAAAGTCGCCGAAGCCCTTGGCCTCAGCCGGGCGGCGCTCTATCGGCGGTTTGAGAAATATGGGATTTCGGTTTGAATCCCACTTCAAAGGACCTTTTGCTTTACCCGACTAACATGAAAACAGGACTGAGGACTGAGGACTGAGGACTGAGGCTGTTTTCATTGCTGAGAGAGTGTTTGGAAATTTGGAAAATGCATTTT